>NZ_AUFX01000004.1 GCF_000426725.1 Sporocytophaga myxococcoides DSM 11118
TATTAGGCCTGCCGCTAGCGTTCATCCTGAGCCAGGATCAAACTCTCCATTGTAAAGTATTTTTCTCGTATCAGACCTACTAAACTCGTGAATGATACGGGCTATATTACTATAGCTTAATGTCTGTTTGACCGCGTGACTACTCTTTTTTAATTTCTCAAAAACAAATTGACTTTGTCCTCAAGCGGTTCGCTATTCATTTCAATATTCTCAAAGAACTTTTTATCTACTCACTCTCTTTTGAGTCTCGATATTCGTCGCTAATTTCTTCTCAATCAGCTTCACTAAACCACTTCACTTAAACCCTCTCTCATTTAGCGGGTGCAAAGGTAAGAAACTTATCAACTCGTGTCAAGAAATTTTAAAAATTTATTTTACAATTCTTAAAACTCTTTATCTATTTCCGAGTTATACTTCCTTCAGTAAAATTCTCAAAAGCCTACTGCTTTTTGATCAACTCCCCACTTCCTTTCAGAAGGGAGTGCAAAGGTATATGGTCAACATCTAATTTCCAAATATCCTCAAGAAAAAAGTTAACAAAAATACAACATTTCCGTATTATACTTTTCAACAAAATGATTATCAGTCCATATAACCCCGTAAACTTTTAACAAATCACTTTTTTGCCGCCTTATAAATCGGAACAGTGCTACAAGGTTCTCCATACATCAAACTTTGTACAAAAGGCCTAAGCATTCTTGTTAATTCTCCATATGCAAATAATGGAACAGGAAAATTACTGCACCCCTTGATAATAACTTTGGCATCTTTGTAAGTAGAGGCGTCAATATTCCGAAGAGCTGCCTGAAATAATGCCTGCTCTAGATGCTCCAAATTTCCAACCATTACATAATTGGCATAAGGTTCAATTTTTGAAATCAAAAGCATATATGCCCAGGATGGCACTATTGCATCTTCACTACAAATAATAGCAACATTTTTTCCGGTATAAACGGACCAATCGTTTTCCTTTACAAAAGCTCTAAACTCCTTTTCTCTCAGAATTAATCCTTGGTAAAGATTATCTTTAATATCACAAACTACTCGTTCTCCTTTATCATAATAATCTTCAAGGTTGAGTAAAACTAAATCGCTGTTTGCGACACGATTCACAATTTCATTTCCGCTATTCTCCATAATTAATTTTGAGTTGAACCAGTCGAAATAAAGTCTTTTAAATAAAAAGGCTCAAAATATGCTACATCTTCAAATAGCCCTTCTAGGTATTTTTCTTCTGCAATTATTCCTACATACTCCGCGGATGGATTTTCATTCTGCAGAAAAATCGCGTTACATCTTGCTGCAACCAATGGAGCAAATTTCCCAGCTCCATCGCCGAGAAAGATAATTTCACTAGAGTTTAAGAAGTTACTAAAAGAGAATTCATTAAGTATAACTGCAGAGACAGGAAAAATAGTTTCATTCTCCTTATTATATAATGCACAATAAACTTCCAACCTTCTGGCATCAATCATTGGACATATTAATGAATTCCTAAGATTATATTTATTGACCTTTCTTGCCATTGCTTCAAGAGTGTCAACAGCAATTAATGGCTTATCCAACCCATAACAAAGTCCCTTTGCTGTAGAAACACCAATTCTAAGACCGGTATAGGAACCTGGCCCCTTTGAAACTGCAATGGCATCAAGGTCTGACATTTTAAGATCCAACCCTTCCATCAAAAAAGAAATGGCCTGAGTAATTAATTTTGAATGAGACCTTTCGACGCGGAATTCATATACCGACAAAAGGTTTCCATCCTTATGTATTGCGACAGAACAAACTTTCGTCGATGTTTCTAGACTTAATATTAATGCCATTAATTAAAATAATTAGAACCTAAAACCCATAAGTAAAATGGGAAGAGATGACAAATATAATTAAATGCAATGGATGATGATAAATTGAATTTTTGAAAAGGAAATTTGAAACAGACTATTCGC
This sequence comes from Sporocytophaga myxococcoides DSM 11118, assembly GCF_000426725.1. Lineage (NCBI taxonomy): Bacteria > Pseudomonadati > Bacteroidota > Cytophagia > Cytophagales > Cytophagaceae > Sporocytophaga > Sporocytophaga myxococcoides. The sequence continues at coordinate 1,947 of NZ_AUFX01000004.1, forward strand.
AGCTGGCCTATATTCAAGATCCTCAGAATTAGCAAAAAAATATGACCGGACAAGAAATTGCCCGGTCATATTTATACTACATATTTGCCTAATTCAACTATTTGCCTTGCAGCAGTTTATTAAATTCAGTAGGATTATTGAAAATCTTAATAGCTGCAGTCACATCCTCATCATCATCGAATGACGCTTCTACTACCCCTTTCTGAAGGTAGAACCTTGACACGATTTCTTCTTCAAGGTACTCTTTGATTTCATCTTTAAATGTCATCAAATCCTTTTCTTTATTATGTGAAATCTGAGCTTTCAAGGACTCTACTTGAGGTTTGATTGCATCATAATATTTTTCTTTTTTAGAGAAATTCACAAGATCCTCAAGTGTATTTTCAACTTTAGTTGAGTAATCATACTCTTTATTAGCTAACCACTTTATAAAATCCTGATATTCTGCATCTGTCATTTCATACTCTTTCGCACCTTTTATCTTTTTGTGATCCAACACATAAGCTCCGGCATAATCAAACAAAAGACCTTTGCTAATAAGACTGGTAGTGATCGGAGCAATCGTTCTGTCTTCCACTTCAATATCAGGGCTTATTCCGCCTCCGTCATACACAGTTCTTCCATTTTTAGTTTTAAATGCTACTCTCAGAGAATCTGGAATTTTACCAACGCTGCCATCTTCATTTCTGTGACTATAATCAATAGCCTGAATACATCTTCCGCTTGGAGTATAATATTTAGCCGTTGTAATTTTCAACTGACTGTTATAAGTAAGGGGTCTTGTAGCTTGAACCAAACCTTTTCCGTAAGTTCTTTCACCAATCAAAACACCTCTATCATAATCCTGAATAACTCCTGATACAATTTCTGAAGCAGATGCGCTTCTGCTAGAAGTCAATACCACTAATGGCATTTCTGTATCTACAGGAGAATTTAAGGCATTATAAATTTTATTCCATTCAGAAATCTTGCCTTTGGTTCTTACAATCTCCTTATCTTTAGCAATAAACAGGTTACTAATATTAATTGCTTCGCTTAAAAGTCCACCTGGATTATCTCTTAAATCAAGAATAATATTTTTAGCTCCTTTTTCTTTTAGTTCAACAAGCGCTTTTTTAACCTCTTTTGAAGCATTGCTTGTGAAATCGGACAATTTAATATACCCAGTGTTATTATTAACCATGCCATAGTACGGCACATTGTCAATCTTAATTTTTTCTCTGGTAAGAACCACCTCAAATTTATCAGGAGTACCAAGCCTCTTTACCACCACTTTAACCTGAGTGTTAGACTGCCCCTTCAATAATTTACTGATATCAGAAGTAGCTTTACTAGTTACTTCAATACCATCAACCGAAACGATTTCATCTCCAACCATCAGACCAGCCTTGTGTGCTGGAAAACCTTCATAAGGCATTAGTATAATAGGTCTTTCATTCCTCTTACCAATCACTGCGCCAATTCCACCATACTGGCCAGTTGTCATTGTTCTGAAGTCCTCTATTTCATCTTCAGGAATGTAGTTCGTATATGGATCCAATGACTCAAGCATTGCATCAATACCCTTTTTCATCACCTGATTAGGATTAACCTCGTCGACATAATATGCATTTACTTCTTTAAAAAGAGAGGCAAAAATGTCTATGTTCTTTGCTATTTCGAAATATTTATCGTCCGGGCGATTAAAAGCTACAAGCGTTACGGAAGCAATGAGAACAATAAAAAAAGCAATTTTCTTTACGTTTTTCTTCATGATTTTAGCTAAGACTAAATAAAATGGTGGAGTTCAAGTAGACTTTAAACGATTGAGTATTAAAATTAGTTTTTTTTCTATCGTATCAAAGTCTAATTTATCTTTTCCGATATAAATTATCGCAAGATGTGATGGCATAACAATATCCGGAGTAGAAAAGATTCCCGATTTGTTCTTTCTATAAGCTTCTTTTATTCTTCTTTTTAAGAGATTTCTGTCTACTGCCCTTTTAAAACTTTTTTTGGGGACGCTAACCAGAATTTTAGGGGGAACACAATTATCCTTACTGTCTATGAGATAGACAATTTTAAAAGGATGTAAAAAATAAGAAGAACCTTTTTTAAAAAGTTCTTCTATCAACTTAATACTTTTAAGCCTTTCCTCTGAAGGCAATGTAGCCTTCAATATACGACCATTATGTTCCTCATTCATATAATGAAATGAAGGTAGTAAGACATAAAGGTCAATATTTATTAACCTTTATGTCTTTTTTCGTCAGAAACAGTCAATTTCTTTCTGCCTCTCGCTCTTCTGCTAGCAAGCACTCTTCTTCCGTTTGCAGTAGAGTTTCTTTCCATGAAACCGTGTTTGTTTCTTCTTTTTCTTACTGAAGGCTGAAACGTTCTTTTCATTTTGAATTACAATTAAAATTGGCCTGCAAAAATACAGATTGAATTCGTCATTACCAAATCACCTCGCGAAATTATTTAAAGTATCTTACTTTTTTAAATAAAACGAGAATTATTAGACCTCCAACCGACCTTAAACGTTAATTTAGCAACTTAAAAAAATACTATAATCCGTTGATGGAATATTTCATTTCTTATACTGAACCACACAAACACTTTATTACAGTAGAACTTCATTTGGAAGAAGTTAAATCAGATATTATTGATTTACAAATTCCCGCATGGAGGCCGGGTCGATATGAGCTACAGAATTACGCAAAGAACTTCCATCAAGTAAAAGCATATTCGAAAGGCCAAACTACAGCCCTTGAAGTAAGAAAAACAACCAGAAATAGCTGGGCAATAAAAACTAACGGAGAATCAGCTATTATTTTCTCGTTCCAGTATTACTGTGCTCAAATGGATGCTGGTGGATGCTGGCTAGATGAAGATCAACTTTACTTAAACTTTATCTGTTGCCTGCCTCATTTACCAGAAAAAATAAACTCCGCTTGTATAGTAAACTTAAATCTCCCATCCAATTACCAAATAGCATGCGGACTTAAAAAGAAAGGTTTCCAGCTTCTCGCAAAAGATTATTATGAACTGGTTGACAGTCCTATGATTGCGAGCGCCAATCTGAAACACAAGCAATACACAATTGAGTCTACCAATTTTCACATTTGGATTCAGGGAGAATGCCAACCTGACTGGCAGTTGGTACTTTCAGATTTTAAGAAATTTTCCGAAGAGCAAATCAATAGTATGGGCGATTTCCCCGAAAAGGATTATCATTTCTTATATCAAATACTACCTTATAAATATCACCACGGGGTAGAGCATAGGAACTCGACAATTATTTGCCTGGGTCCGGGAGAGCAGTTTAATTCCGAATCATTCTACAATGACTTTCTTAGTATCAGTTCTCACGAGTTATACCACGCCTGGAACATTATAAAAATAAGGCCAGCAGAAATGCTCCCTTATGATTTCACAAGAGAAAATTATTTTAATTCCGGCTTCATTGCGGAAGGTGTTACCACATATTATGGAGATTATTTTCTTGTCCGCTCAAAAGCATATAGTGTCCAGCAATATTTTCTGGAAATAAATCTTTTATTTAAAAGGCATTTTGAAAATTTTGGAGATGCTAATATGTCGGTTGCTGATTCTTCCTTTGATTTATGGGTAGACGGATATGTTTCAGGAATTCCTAATAGAAAAGTTTCCATTTATGTAAAAGGTGCAATGATTGCATTGCTTTTAGACCTTTTTATAAGAAAAGAAACTAATAATAAAAAGAGTCTTGATGATGTGATGAAACAGATGTGGAAGCTTCACGGCAAGAAATCTTTAGGGTATACAACAGACGACTTTCAGAAAATCGCAGAAAATATTTCAGATAAAAAGCTCAAGAATTTTTTCAACGATTTTATATTCGGCACAAAACCGTTAACTGATGCCCTCAAAAAATCATTAACCTATGTCGGATGCCAACTTCAGGTACAGGATGCAAAGCATGAATTTGAGAAGGTTTTCGGGTTCCGAACAAGTACAAAAGAAGGTAGAACATTTGTAGAAATTTTAGAACCAGACTCTCCTGGGGATAAAGTTTTGGCAAGAGAAGATGAGATCATTGCCATTGATGGGACCAATGTCAGCGGAAATCTTAATGATTTATTAAGAGGCAAAAAAACTTCCGAATTGGTTATTCAACGTTTTGGAAAAATCAAACAGGTAACTTTAAATGCAACCGGGACAAAAACTTATTTTAAGCAATACAAAATCGCTAAAAATGAAGATGCTTCAGAGCAGGAGAAAAACAACTTTAAAAAATGGCTGAAGCATGAATTTTAATCGGGATTAATCAATAAATAAATGTTATTTAACCACTTAAAGCTTGATTTTGCAATGGTAATTGCTAATCTGGTAATAAATCCCAATTGTCAAATTAGCCATAATAAGCAAAATTCCTTCTCAGTAAAACCGGAAGGAATTTTGCTTTTATAGTAACTATCATTCTGCTAAAAATCCAACCCCTGGATATCTGCATTAATGACGCCTGTGAATAACATTACGGCTTTCAAAGATTGCTCTGTTAAATAAACATCTTTAGGCAGGACATCCTGAATCTCTCCATTAATTTCCAGATCAGGATGAACCTTATTATGAGTTAAAAATTTTTGAATTTCTTTTTTACTTTCTATTAGATCTTTTTCAAAGCTATATGAAAAGTATGGCTGAATCTTTTTCACAAATAGCTGATGAGAAAGCCAATTTGCCGATTTTAGCAATTTATTTCTGGTATCTATGTCGAAATCAAGAGACTTTACAGAAATAACTTTATTGGCGATATCAAGACTGGGTAATCCTGAAAGATAAATCGTCCCTTTAAGACTTCCGGAAATATCTACCTTCACGACTAACCTCATTTCGCTTCCGTACAGGTCTACATTTTCTATTTTAATTTTTTTCTTTCCCTCGTCAAATTCATATACCTGCCCCACCAGTCTTTTTCGTGCCAGCTCCGTTGCTTTATCGAAAGGGACCTCTGCATTAATAAGGAGTTTAAATTTACCATCATAGTTTTTCTCTTCCCTTTTATTGGGAAGACTAGACAAGGTAAATTGAGGTTTATGGCCTAAAAAGGTTTCTACTGCAGCTTTCATTCCAATAGCTGTGCGGATGATTCCCCCTCTGCCTTCAATGGGAGTCAGGAAAAGATCTTTTGGAGCTATTCTTACCCAGACTTCCGGATCTGTTGAAACAGCCATTGGTTTATGCAACTCTTCCCATGCGCTGAGTACATATTTTCTCACATCCAGATTCTTCTTTGCAAGGTCATCAATCAATACTGCAAGCTTGTTAAGCTGTCCTTTGACAATTTTATCAGCAATAAAAGTAAGTGGAATATCAAGGCCGATAAATTTCAGATCAGGTTCTTTTATCCACTGATGTTCTACAGCACTTGTTTTGGGGGCAAAATTCCAGAATGGATCCAGAGCAAAAAGCGTTTTGAATTTTAGTTTTATGGCGAAATCTGTTTCTCCGGATTCATTAAACGTGATCCCAAATTTATTAAAACCATATCCGGCTTTCAGCCATACCTTTACTGGAACTGTATATAAAATATAAGGACCATCTACTTCAATTTTAATATTCTCATACTTCCACACTTTTACAAGGAGATTGTCGTCAGCATAATCTTTATCTTCAAAGACCAGTCCGTTAATCTCCTTGTTAACTTTTGCTTCCAGGTCTTTAACTTTTAATTCGACAGGCAAAACAAGTTCGGAAACCTCTGGTGGTATTACAACTTTCTCATATGATTCAGTTGGAGCTGTGGTTTTGATTGTTTTACAAGAAAATAGAAAAATCAGTATTCCCAGATACAATGGGAATACTGTTCTACAAAAAGATTTATTAAATAACATTTAAATGAAATAATTCTATGACTCAAATGGGATTTCGAACTGTACAAGTTCCACGAAATCCTGAATTCTTTCTTCCAGTTCTCTTTCAGAAAGATTTACAATTCTTTCTACACCGAATTTTTCCACACAGAAAGATGCAAGGCCTGAGCCATATATAATTGCTCTTTTCATATTATCGAAAGAGATATCATCAGTACTTGCTATGTAACCGATAAATCCTCCTGCAAATGTATCACCTGCACCAGTTGGATCAAAGACTTCTTCTAGTGGCAATGCAGGTGCGAAGAAAACTTGCTCCTTATTAAAGAGTAAAGCACCATGCTCGCCCTTTTTAATGACAAGGACTTTAGGCCCCATAGCCATAATTTTTTTAGCTGCTTTTACAAGAGAATATTCCTTTGAAAGTTGTCTTGCCTCTTCATCATTAATAGAAAGTACATCCACAAGACTTAGTGTTTCTTTCAAATCATCGAGTGCGATGTCCATCCAAAAGTTCATTGTGTCCATTACAATAAGCTTTGGACGTTTTTTCAAACGTTTGATTAAAGTGCTTTGAACTTTTGGAGAAAGGTTGCCAAGCATCAAGTATTCGCAATCCTGATAGGATTCCGGAACGATAGGATCAAAGTCACCCAGCACATTCAGCTCGGTTACCAGAGTATCTCTGGAGTTCATATCATTATGATATTTACCAGACCAGAAGAAAGTTTTTTCACTCTCTTTAATTTGTAAACCCTGGGTATTGATTCCGTGATTCTGAAGCATCTTGATATCAGACTTAGGAAAATCGCCGCCAACAACAGCAATAAGATTTACATTTTTAGTAAAATATGAAGAAGCAATTGAGATATAGGTAGCTGCTCCACCTACGATTTTATCCGTTTTACCAAATGGTGTCTCGATAGCATCAAATGCAACCGAACCTACAACTAATAGACTCATTTCTTTAAGTTAAGATTTTTAAAAAGTTTAATTACTGGTAACCAAATATCGACCAATCAATTACAATTAGCAAATTATCTATTCAATAATAGGCGCTGGCCTGAATTCCTTGGTTGGGTCGAAGATATATCTGTATGTAATATGTGTCTTTAAGATTTTACTTCCAACAGATTCACATATCTTCATCATCTTAGGATTGAAGCTACCAATCCAGTTCATTTCAAAATCAGTATATCTTCCTGAAGGCTGAATGACTTTTGCTGCAGCCATTACAATTGCGCCCTCAAGCCCCCTTCCCTGAAATTCCGGAACTACACCGAACACCACCCCGAACATTTTCTTGCAAGCGCCTGTATATTTGTAATAGAGAAATTTCAATTTACCCAGCAGATCCATTTTGCCATTGACATGTTTGAAAATCTGATTAACCTCAGGAATCATAATGAAGAAAGCTACCGGTTCATTATCATAGTATGCAAACCAGACAAGATCTTCATCCATGACAGGTTTCATCTTATTCATCTGAGCCAAGGCCAAGGCCTTAGAAGTTTCTCTTACACCAGTATGCTTTACCCATGCTTTATTATAGATGATTCTGAAGTCCTCGGCATATTTTTCAAGCTGCTTCTTTTTAATTCGCTCAAATCTATATTTAGGATCTCTGTTTATCCTGTCAGCTTTTTCAGCGTAGAGTTCCGGAAGTGGAGAATCTACAGAACGATGGTAAGTATATTGTTCAAAATATGTCTTCCAACCATAAGCTTCAAAAAGATTTTTGTAGTAAGGAAAATGGTAAGGCATTCCGTAATTGGGTTCTACAAAACCATCCACTAATAATCCCCACCAGTTAAGTCTTTCTCCAAAATTTATAGGACCATCCATGGCTTCCATTCCTCTCTCCTCTAGCCATTTCTTGCAAGTATCAAACAAAGTGAATGCGGCCTTTTCATTGTTTATACATTCAAAAAAGCCCATGCCGCCTGTAACGTAGTCAGTAGCCTTGGCTGTCTTGTTATTAATAAATGCAGCAACCCTTCCCATTGTATTATTATGTTCATCCTTTAAAAGCCAGCGAATGGCTTCTCCATGACGGAAAAATTTATTCACCTCAGGGTCAAAAATTCCCTCAATGTCTTTGTCCAACGGACGGATCCAGTTTTTATCTTCTTTATATAGCCGGACTGGGAACATCAGGAACTCTTTCCTGGTTTGACTATCAGCAACTTCAACAATCTTCATTTTAGAGAAAACTTATTTAGACTCAAATCTACAATAAATTGGTGTTTTTATATCACAATTAAACATGCCAATGAAAGATGCGCCAATTGTGGACTTTTTCAGCAAATGCACAGATAAACTCTATTAAAGTGATGAAAATTTGTAGAAGAGGTGCATAAACGCTCCTTTTTTTCTGAATAAATACCAGAAAAACCATAATTTTACTTTTCTAATACCTACTACAATGAGTGATCTGATCGAACTTAAAGAGATAGAAAGCGCCTATAAAAGGCTGCAGGGAGTGGTAACACACACATCCCTAACCCGGAACAATAACCTTTCGGAAGAATACCAGGCTAATATTTACTTAAAGAGAGAAGATTTACAAATTGTAAGGTCTTATAAATTAAGAGGTGCCTACAACCTAATTAGTAGCCTGAGTCCTGATCAACTTAAGAAGGGTGTAATTTGTGCCAGTGCAGGCAACCACGCACAGGGAGTTGCATATTCCTGCAATCTCTTGAAGATTCAGGGCAAAATATTTATGCCTACGACTACTCCTAAACAAAAGGTAAGTCAGGTAAAACTATTCGGAAGAGAATTTGTGGAAGTTATCCTTACCGGAGACACTTTTGATGATGCCTACTTTGAATCGATGAAATATTGTAAAGACCACGGAATGGTATTCATCCATCCATTTGAAGACCGAAAGGTAATTGAAGGACAGGGCACCGTGGCAATGGAGATCATGGAAGATATTGACACAAAGATAGATTATGTCTTTGTTCCGATAGGCGGTGGCGGACTTTCAGCCGGAGTTTCATCCTACATAAAAAGTAAAAGTCCTGACACGAAAATAATAGGTGCCGAGCCACTTGGCGCACCCTCAATGTCAGAGTCAATCAAGCAAGGCAAAGTTGTAACACTTCAGCAAATAGACAAATTTGTTGATGGCGCCGCAGTGAAGCGAGTTGGAGAACTTAACTTTAATATCTGTAAGAAGCTATTAGATGATGTGGTAGTGATTCCGGAAGGAAAAGTATGTTCATTTATAATTAAGCTATATAATGAAGAAGCTATAGTTGCTGAGCCAGCTGGTGCGCTAAGCATATCTGCACTTGATTACTATCGTGAACAAATAAAGGGAAAGACTGTTGTTTGTATTGTTAGTGGCAGCAATAATGACATTGCCAGGATGGGCGAAATCAAAGAAAGGTCTCTGCTTTACGAAGGCCTAAAACACTATTTTATAGTAACATTTCCGCAACGCGCAGGAGCTTTAAGAGAATTTTTGGATGAAGTGCTAGGCCCTAATGACGATATCACAAGGTTTGAATACACCAAGAAGAATATAAAGGAAGAAGGCCCTGCCTTTGTAGGCATTGAACTCAAACACAGAGAAGATTATACTCAATTGATTGAGAGGATGAATAAGAAGAATATCAGTTATATAGAATTAAACAAAGATCCTAATCTATTTAACTACTTCTTATAAAAGTTATCCGGAATATTCCGGAAACATATTTAATAGGATTATCAGCGATGAAGATAAAGGCTTTACTTATATTAATGTTCTTTACTTTTCAAGGCCTGCGGGCTGAAAAGCTGTCTATGTTTTTCAGCAAAAGCGATAAATTATTTTCAAAATATGTAGAGAAGGGAAAAGTAAATTATCAAAAGCTCAGTCAGAATGACAAATCTCTGATTGAGCTTAGCAATCTTATTGCAAAGGCCGACCTCTCTTCTTCGGACACAACAGAAAAAAAGGCCTTTTATATTAATGCATACAATATCCTTGTTATTAAAGAAATCGCAGATAATTATCCAATTGAATCTCCACAGGATATTGATGATTTCTTTACCACCAAATTTACTGTTGCAGGAGAGAACCTGTCACTAGCTGAAATTGAAAAGAAAAAAATTTTCAGTCAATACAATGACATCAGACTGGTTTTTGTGATTTCATCAGGAATGATCGGCTCTGCTCCAATACTAAATGAGGCATTTACTCCTAAAAATCTGGAGAACCAACTGACTGAGCAAGCCAAACTTGTTTCCAATGACAACAATTACATACGGGTTAAAAAGAATTCAAACCTGATATTACTTGCAGATATCTTTAAAAGATCAGGAGCTAAGTTTAAAGATAAGGACATAGTAAAATATGTTAATGTCTACCGAGATGAAGACCTTCCAGAATCTTATAGTTTTGATTTTTATCCGGGAAACAGAAAACTCAACGACATTGAATATTAATAAAAAAGTCCTTCACAAAATGCGAAGGACTTTTTTTATCAAAGCTTCCAAACGACCTCACTCTAAATCCCTGTTCTGAAGGTTTAGTTACCTCATTACACAAGGTGAATCCTATATTTCATTATACCTGCATTAATCACCAAAATCAAAAAACTTAGGCCCATCATCTTTAGGTTGATTTTCCTCTAAAGGCTCCGGAGCATCCTCTGATATATTCTCTCTTCTTTTTGGTTTGAATATATCCAAGAACTCCCTTTTCTCTTTCTTTATGTCCTCTTTAATCTTGTTCTTAGTCCTTTTAGTATCGTAAGCAATCTTATAGTTATCTGTTGTTCCTTTTACAGTGAGGAATACAACTGACTGCCCTCTCTTGTCATCTTCAATCGCGCCAAATGCTTCATCTTTATCTTTATGCTTTCTTTTGAAGTTTTTCAAAGGCACTGTTAATCTGTAGTCCATTACATGATCAAATGTATGTGTACCAGAAACTGAAATAGTGGAAACGTTTGTAACTATCGTCATTTCTGGAATCGTGATGAGCCTGTTCTCGATGTAGATGGTATTTTTCAATTCAGAGAATCTCACATGCTCCAGCTCTTTTTCTTCAATGAAGCGTGAAAGACTTTGCATAGGTTCAAAATTATTAAGTTCGCCATTCAGGATTTTCACATCGACTTTAGCTACAACGCTTTTATCATCTATAGAAAACTTCTCGTTCATGCTCATGAACAAATCAACATTACCAGTGATTTCACCTTTCAGATTTTTATTTATAATAAATTTCTGATCAAAGTTATCACACATGTAAAAGATACTATCGACCTGAATTCCGTCTAGTACTGTTTCTGAAGTAAGTTCAATATTTGAAGGGCTTGCAAAATTAAGGTTTCCATTTACTACTAGCTTTCCTCCGGCCAATCTGCAGGAAGCTCTTTCCAACGAAATCCAAGGATCTTTCATAGTATAGATACCTTTGACTTTTTTAGCATGGAATTTCTTATAGCTAAACTTCTCTATTTCACAGTTAAGATGGACTTCATATTTTTTGAAGAAAGGAAAGACCTTTTCTTCTTTTTCCTCTCCTTCGTCTTGGGTATTATCAGAAGATTTTTTAGACTCCTTTCCGCCTGCGCTTAAGAGCTCTTCAACATCCAGATAACTTGATACAAAATCGGCATCCACAAATAGCTTTCTCTTTTTATTAAACATCCTTGCCAAGACATTCTTAAATAATCCATTGATAGCAAAATCGCTCCGTCCTATATTTCCTTTAAAGTCATTTACTGCAATATCATTGTTATTGAACAGAAAATCGCCACTGATATTCGAAAGCCTGTATGGCAGATTGTCTATCAGCACATTAATTTTACTGGCAATGATTTGTCCACCTGCATTAAACTGATCAGGATTTTTTCTTAACTCTTCAGAACTGCCTGTAAAGTTGATATCAAAATCCAAATTACCTGTAGCTTCTTTTACTTTCTCTACCGGATAAAAAGAAAATATGGACTCTAATGACAAGGAGCCTTCGGCCTTGAAGCGAATAAAAGGATTTTCAAAATTCTCAAGAAGGAAATCGCCTTTTACAGGTTTATTATTCAGAGTAAAACTGATGTCTGACAGCTTCAGAAAGGAAGTCTTTGCATGATGCTTATTTCCATTAGAAAAATATCCTACAAGGTTTACTTTTTCCAGACGGCCTTTATAATCAGGGTGAAAAATGGATGCATTACTTATCCCAAATTCCACTACTATCAATGGACTTTTAGTTTCGCTGATTTCACCTTTTACTGTTGATTTGAAAAAGATATTTCCTGAACTGGCATATGAAGAAAAATTTTCAGCGATCTTTTTCGGCATCAGGCTTACAAGCGTCTGTATTTGTCCCTGTTTACCTTTAAATTCAAAATCAATGAATTTTTTATCTTTATAGGAGAAAGAACCCGTAAGATCGAATTCCGATTTTTCAACCTTGAGATTAGAAGGGAGTACAATAAACTGATCTCTTTCATTGTCCAGAATTAATTCGCTCAGGATTTCAAGATTTTTTTCTTTGAAATAATCATGACCTGCCGCACGTATTTTATGAGATACTAATTTGCCATCCAGCCCAATGTTATATTTCTTTTGCTCCAGCTTTATTTTAGCAGCTAAATCTTTTGCCAGCAAATAATACCCTTGATTCTTAATTTCATTTACAAAAGACAGTTCAACATTATTGAGCTTTATCTTTTTCAGATTAAATCCAACTTCCTCTGACGCAGAAGACGTATCACTTTTAAATATTTCGTAATTGGCCCTTCCCTGAGCATCTGTGCGGATGGCAATTTTTCCATCTTCAATATAAAGCTGACTGATCACATATCTCTTCTGGAGCAAATCCCAAGGATCGAAAGCAAGAAAGATTTCGCCGGCTTCGGCAAGCTTCAATTCACTCCCTTCTATACTTTCTGCTATTTTAACCTTTTTAAATTCAAGAGTAATCTGAGGAAATTTTTGAAAAATTGAGACATTGACATCAGGATCTACATCAACTTTTGCCGTTAAATAAGTATTTAACTCTTTAATAGTAAGAGCTATAATTTCTTTTTTATAAAAAGCCACAATCCCGGCTACGATTCCAACCAGTAGCAGCAAAACTAGTGCAATGGCGAGCACTACCTTCCCGATTATTCTGAGTACTTTCAATTCAATTATTTGAGACTACAAATCAAAAATTTTTTTTGCGTATTTCTACGAGTATTTCCATTTTTTAGAACTGTTGAAGAAAAATATTTAATTTTTTTTGACAACCGTTTTGCTTTTATGGAAAAACCATTTAGCTTTGCACTCGCAATTCGGGAATAGGAAAAGAGATAGCAAAGAAGTTGCTTTTTCAACCCAGAAAACGAACGAATTCTAGACTTATTGGGAGCTTAGCTCAGCTGGTTCAGAGCACCTGCCTTACAAGCAGGGGGTCACTGGTTCGAACCCAGTAGCTCCCACATACTTTTAAAGTATAAAGCCTCTTCAAATGATGAGGCTTTTTTTATCTCCCAATCAGGGAAAACGAAAGCAAAGTTGTTACTTTCAAAATATCTAAAACAAAAATTCAAAATATTTTGGGAGCTTAGCTCAGCTGGTTCAGAGCACCTGCCTTACAAGCAGGGGGTCACTGGTTCGAACCCAGTAGCTCCCACATTTTCAAAAAGCCTTTAAATTTTAAATTTGAAGGCTTTTTTGTTGATTAAAGTTGGGTTGATTTGTCATTAGGGTGTGAATTCAGAGCCCCAGACATATCTGGTATTATTCTTACTGCCTCCCCTTGCAGCAAACTCCATTCTGCTTCACGTAAGCATTTGCATCTGGGTATGAAATATGAACAACGGGGTGATTCCACCTTCCTTCCAGATTGCTGTTATATATCCTGTGACTTCAACAAACTCCTTGAATTGTAAATTGGTTACTTCTGTTTCATCCATTCAGAATCCATCAACTTTTACAGCATGAGCAGGTCTTTCTGTTGTGTAAGATTTAGGATAATTGGTTCCCACCATTATGAAATCTCCCCCCTGAATCCAAACCATTCCTTTGGGGCATCTCACCACTGCAACGTTTGAAATAATTTCCTCCTTTACCCATCAATATGTTCCTCCTTTTTTCAAGTTCGCAGAAGATATAGGTGTAAGTATGAGAAAAAAAATATAAACAGGATAAAATAATCTCTTTTTTATAAAACTACATATCTACGAGTATTAAATGTTCATTATCATAACCACGTAATTATTGCCCGAGTAGCAAAAGCAAATCTTAATTGCATAACTTCTTTATGTGTTATAGGTTCTCAGGAAATAAAACATTTCGAATTCTTTGAAATTATGTTATAACATAAAATTCAAACCATAACAAACACAAAATTTAAATTAACATGAAAACTCATCTTTCTTTTTGCTGGCTTAAAAGAAAAAGCCTACTAATGAATTGTGCTTTTTTACTCTTTTGTTTTGGTTCAGGATATTCGGTATTTGCACAAAAGGATAAGCAAAAGCCGAATATAGTAGTGATTATGTGTGATGATCTTGGCTGGGGCGACTTTGGCTACATTTCTGGAGGTGGTGCCGCACTGGGACATCCAACACCTAATGTAGATCGATTAGCTAAAGAAGGGACTCATTTTACCAGTTGGTATGGGCAATCAAGCTGTACCGCAGGGCGAAGTTCATTTATTACGGGACGAATTCCAATTCGTACTGCACTTTCAGTTGTGGTAGCTCCAGCCGATAAAAACGGTTTAAAAGCGGAGACGCCAACAATTGCAGAGTTTTTCCAAAAAAATGGCTATAGTACTTATTTTTCTGGAAAATGGCATTTAGGCGACAAACCTGAGATGTACCCAATAGCTCATGGTTTTGATGAGATGAAACAATTTGCAGCCTATTATCCAGGGGTTTATTCTTATAATAATACTTCAAATGATATGCATCCTTGGTTTCCTTCTTATAATCCCGAATTTAATAAAACTTACAATGAGACAGTTAATTTGTATGAATGGGAAGGCGTTGCAGGAAAACCTGCCAACAAAGTGGCTTTAATCACTTATGATTATTTACAAGAGTTTGACATACGTCAGGCTACCAGTGCGGTAGATTACATCAATCAACACGCTAAAGATGGCAAACCTTTTTTTATGGATGTTAATTTCATGAAATTACATAATCCTAATCACCCTGCGAAAGCATTTGTTGGAAAATCACATTTAGGTAATTATTCAGATGCAGTAATGGAATTAGACCATAATATAGGTCGTATAATGGATGCCATCAGAAAAGTAGCACCTAATACAATAGTTGTTTTTACAGCTGATAATGGCGCTTGGCAAGATGCTTGGCCAGATGCGGGTGTAACACCTTTCCGTGGAGAAAAAGGGAGTGCTTTTGAAGGAGCTTTCAGAGTCCCTGGTATTATGTGGTCACCAGGTACTATTCCTGCTGGAGTACAATTGAATGAAATGATGTCACACATGGATGTTTGGCCTACATTGGCAAAAATAGTAGGATTAACTCCTCCTCCGACTGGTGAATGGAAGGATGATAATGGAAAACCCATTTACTTTGATGGAGTGGACAATAGTGAATATGTAACCGGAAAATCAAAACACTCCGCAAGAAATTCATTTATTTATATTGATGGGGAAAATTTTGGAGGTGCACGTGCTGATATTGGCGGTGATCCAAACAATCCGGAACTTAGAATTGCCTGGAAGTATTTATGGACTTCTAAAGATTCTTGGTTAGGATCAACTCAAGATTTAGGAGGAATAGGTTCCGCTTACAACTTGACTTTGGATCCTTATGAAAAATACGATATGACATTTAATGGAGCTGCGTCTATGAGAAACGTATCCACTTCTCCAGGTAAATATGCTGGTCAGGATAATGGTTGGGTTTTGGCATTGATCGAGCCCGTTGTTGTAGCTTTTGATAAATCTATCATGAAATATCCAAGTATCAAACGTATTCCTGGCGGTGCATCTTCTGATATTAGACCAAATCTACAAAGTCCTGAAAGTCCAGTTCCTGCATTGGATCCAAATCCACCTGCAATGAGAGTTGGAGGTAACTAAAAGTTATTGATCAAGAAGTTTAAAAACTAACGTTAAGCAGCAATGTATGACGTTAGTTTTTTATTAACTCACACGAATGAAATTCATAATTTTCTTTCAAAATATTGAAAAAATACAACCAATCTGAATTTAGAGGGTGGTTCTCAAACCAAGCCCCTAGCTCTCGCCACGAGAGCATGTGACATAATATAAGGACCTTTAAATTTTCCCTTTATCACGTTTTCTAACAACATAATTGTAATCGGGTTCAATGGTTTGGAGTGATTAAAATGCCAATCCAAAATATCCCTTTCCAATGAAAGTAGAACTTGTATTTTCATTTTTATGCTTTTTTATATTTAAAGCGAATGCACAGAACAGAATTAAAGAGTATAATAATATAGGCTAGTATTCTTATTTTGGCGATCACCTTTAATAAAAAATTTGGCTTGCATACAGAATACCAATGGAGAAGAATGCATTTTATCACTACCTGGCAACAATTCCTTGCAAGGGCAAGCCTCACCTATAATATTACCAATCGACTTTCTGCTGCATTAGGATATGTTTTTGTAGAGACTTATCCATATGGTGATCACCCATCTACTAAAGAACCTTATCCTGAAAACAGGATCTATGGAGATCTGAAGTTAAAAATTCATATTGGAAATTTGAATTTGAAAATCGAATAAGACTAAAACAAAGATTCGTTACTCAGTTTACTGATAGCACCCATCATAAAATTATCGGATGGGATTATAAAAAAAGGTCAGATATCAGTTGAAATTTGACTTTGCATTTAAAGGAACATACAGTAGATGCAAATGAATCATATCTGAATGCTTATGATGAAATTTTTATACGCTTTGGTGATAATACAGGAAAGAACTTCTTTGATCAAAATAGGCTATTCATCGGAGAGGGCTAAGAGAATGCCCTCCAAAAAGTTGATTTTTGTTTATTCATAAAATGGAGGACTTATGCATTAATTTAGGTAAAATGTTTAATGTTTTTCTTTCGAAAACATTTGGCCTATAAAAATGTTGGATCAATAAACGCCCGTTTTTTTTTAGATAAATCCTATATATGATGTTCCTATACTGGAGAAATGTTTTTATAAAAAGAGGATACTATTCACCTTATAATCTTTTATTAATTCTTCTATTTTTTCACGCATGCAAGCCCGAAAGATCAGATACCGAAATGATTGAATCAACTTTTGATCTCTCACAAAAAAAATCCTGTTGTGAAAAAAAGGCATCTCGATTTGATACTACTAATAGCGACAGTACTAAAGGCATGATATGGGTTCCTGGGGGAGAGTTTACCATGGGAACCAATGATCCACAATCATATGCAACAGAAAGGCCGGCACACAAAGTAAAAGTAGACGGATTCTGGATAGATGAAACAGAAGTTACTAATTTACAATTTAAAGAATTCGTAGATGCCACAGGTTATATAACTGTGGCAGAGAAAAAGCCGGTATGGGAAGAGTTGCAAAAACAATTGCCCCCGGGTACGCCTAAACCAAGCGATGATAAACTAGTGGCAGCATCATTGGTATTCAGCCCTCCAAGTTATAGTATCTCAACATCAGATTATTCACAGTGGTGGAAATGGTTACCTGGCGCCAATTGGAAGCACCCGGAGGGGCCTGAGAGTAATTTAGAAGGGCGGTGGGATCATCCTGTTGTACATATTGCATTTGAAGATGCCAATGCTTATGCAAAATGGGCGGGCAAGCGATTACCTACCGAAGCTGAGTGGGAGTTTGCTGCAAGAGGAGGAAATAATAATAACGCCAGATATGCATGGGGAGCAGTGCTAAGGCCTAATGGTATTTTTATGGCAAATACTTTTCAAGGGAAATTCCCTCATAATAACACCAAAGAAGATGGCTTCTCTTCAACTGCGCCTGTAAAAAGCTTTTGTCCTAATCAATTGGGGGTGTATGATATGATAGGCAATGTTTGGGAACTTACATCCAACTGGTTTGATCTTTATGAATATAAGAATATAGATCAAAACCTTGTACTTATAAACCCTAAAGGTCCTTCAAAGTCAAATGATCCTGAAGAACCATACTCTATTAAACTCGTCACTAAAGGTGGGTCATTTCTGTGTGCAGAGAACTTTTGTATCAATTACAGGCCAAGCGCGAGGCAAGGGACAGCATATGATTCAGGAGCTTCCCATGTAGGTTTTCGTTGTGTGAAAAGTGAGTGATAAATATATAAACGTATTCTTTACTAGTAAAATATCATCAATGATCAATAGGAATTTAATTTTGCAAATTGTGCTCATCAGCTCGTTACTGATCGGATGTAATAATGATGCAAAAGAAGAGGGAACAGCACAAGACTCCACACCTCCTGCTACTGCGCAGCAACCAATTAATGCATCTGATCCACTCCCTTCATGGGCAGATGGCAAAATAAAAGATTCAATTATAAACTTCGTTAAGCTAGTAACCAAAGAAGGACCGTCTTTTGTAAAAGAGGAAGATCGTATTACCGTATTTGATAATGATGGTACGCTATGGGTAGAGCAACCAATGTATTCTCAGGTAGTGTTTGCAATAAATAAGGTTGCACTCGACCACCCTGAATGGAAAAATAAAGAACCATTCAAATCTCTTCTGGCGGGCAATATGGAAGTTCTGGATAAAGGGGGAGAATTGGCAGTTATGGAATTAATCATGGACACACATGCGGGAATGAACACTGAAGAGTTTGAACAAGAAGTGCTTGCCTGGGTCGCTAAGGCAAAGCATCCACGTTTTAATAAGCCATATACCGAGTGTGTTTATCAGCCTATGCTTGAATTAATGACTTATTTAAGAGCAAATGGATTTAAAACCTTTATAGCATCAGGTGGGGGAATAGAGTTTATGCGTCCCTGGACTCAGCGAGTATATGGTGTTTCACCGGAACAGGTAATTGGGAGCAGCATCAAGGCTAAGTACCAAGTAAAAGATGGAAAGCCAGAACTTTTCCGTCAACGCAAAATAGATTTCATTGATGATAAGGCGGGCAAGCCAGAAGGAATTCACTCACATATAGGAAAGAGACCAATTGCAGCTTTCGGTAATTCTGATGGAGATTTTCAAATGCTCGAATGGACTACAAAAGGAAAGGGACCTACATTGGGTCTGATAGTGCATCATGATGATGCAGAACGGGAATGGGCGTATGACCGTAAGTCGCCCGTTGGTAAATTAGATCAGGCACTAGATGCAGCTCCAAAGAATGGTTGGTTAGTTGTAAGCATGAAAGAAAATTGGAAGAAAATATTTTCCTGGGATAAATAAAATTAAATTTTATAGGAAAGTGGTGGTGCTTAGGAAATTTTGTAATAATCTACCAATTAGCAAAGTGACACTATTCTGTCCTAAGTATACTAAAGATTTGAATCTAAGAGGAAAATTTTAACAATAACAGGTACACTCTGTGTAGCACTGTGTAATTCATTATTTTCTCACTAACTGCACTGAGAATTAACATAGCAAACATATATAGTACAAAGTAGGGTTAATTACCGCAGGTAAAATAGAATCTTTGTCATATGCCTTATTGGCAGCAAATCCTGAGGATAAAAGTTCGATAATTTCCTAATTGGCCCCACACAAACAAAAGACAACTTCACAAGAGTTGTCTTTTTTGTTTTAGATAACTTTAAGAATCGATTTTGAAGTGCTGATTCTGCCCCTCCCGACTTAAAGTCGGGGGGCACTGGTTCGAACCTAGTAGCTCCCACACATATAAAAAGAGATGTAGTAAAAACTGCATCTCTTTTTGCTTTTAGCTCAATTGGCTTAGAACATCCTGACATAAAAGTCGGGAGAATCACTGGTTCGGACCCAGTAACTCCCACAAGATTATCAAACAGTTAACTTCATCAGACGATGAGGTTTTCTTGTTTTTGCCCTTTTGAGTTCTTTAGATACGTGTAAAAAAACACGCACATCTTTCACAACTAACTCCAAATCAATAATTCACTGACTGTATCGGACGTTTCGGCTATTAACGGATCAAAGGGAGATGAAAATTCAGAAGCAAAAAAGGTTTTGTATAGCAACAGGAATGTGAAGATGCTTAGTAATACATCCTGATTCATTATAATGCAAAATTAGTTATTGTTGAATATGGTGTAAAAAGAAAAGCCAAGCTAAAACTGACTTTTCTTTTTGTTAAAATTATAGTTCATGTGGAAGGAGGTAGAAGGAAACTCCTTCATAGACGTAGCCAGAAGGATTTTCATTACCGTTCCTTGAGGGATAATGATCTATCCCATTGAAATATCTATGTAGAGGTACAAAATTTGCTTCACCACTATTGGGATATGCGTATCCAATAACACCACGGTCCTCGAATGGATACTTATATTCAGATTTGTATATGGTATAAAGATGATCACCGGTCTGGGTGTTATATAAGTGGTGAATTCCCATTGTATTTGGAACGGGATATTTATATATTTTACCAATAGGCCCTTCTAGGTACTGACCATTATATTCCTGATTACTATATGAGATATAGTGTCTTCCATTGATAAAATACCTATATAGGATTTGTAGCTGATCGCTTACAACACTAGGAGTGGTGGCTGCGCCAGGCTTTAAGTACAAAGCTTCTGCAGCTCTTCTGTCTCCGTTTGTAAAACCTTCCCATGGCTGACTGTACTGGTGCATTACAGACTTTGGATCAAATCCTGCCAAAGGAGTATTGGGGATCTGTGAACCGCTTGAAGCATTATATTGCTGGTTTGAGTGAAGAAAGCCAATTGAATGCCCAAGTTCATGAGTTGCGGTATACAATAAATTGGCTGACCCTAAATATAGATAATAGTTATTTACAATCAATGAGCTCCCCGGCCTTGTGTCAGTGGCTGAATACTGTTGAGGCATTGATGCACTGGCTACATCCGTGATGTTGCCATTATTGATTTCAGATACTATGATATTTGCAGTGGAGGAAGTAGTAACTTCTGAGAAATGGATTTTGGTATTTGTTAAAGTATTCCAATTGTTTATTGCCCCTCTCACAGCAGTTTGCCAGGATGGATTAATAGTGGAAGGAATAAAAACTTTTACATTGCCAATGTACGTATCAGATACAATCCATTTGTATTTTGTCTGGTTTAGCCTAAGCTGAAGACCTTCTCCACTTTGTTCTTTTAGAGATTTAAGTTCTTTTTTAGTAAATATAATATCTCCCTCTACTAAATAGTGGTCGTCCTGTTCAACTGCCTTATTTGGGTCAAATCCTAAGGAGGAAATGATATCTCTATAGGTTGTATTTTCTTCAGGAGGTCTAACATCATCTTTGTTTTTTTTACAGGCAGTAGCCAGTACAGTCAGCATAAAAATTCCAATAAAAATTTTTTTCATGATTAAATATTTAAAGTTAAAATTAATTCCCATTATGAAGTATAGTATGAAATCAGAATTAAGACGCACTAATTACAATTTGTTACATGCTTTGTCTTCAGAAAAAATTGACAAATGCTATTCATCCAGGCTCTGATATTTGTTTTATCGCTGATTCAATTTGCAAAAAGTATTTTCAGGGCTTGTTATTGAAATATTCTATAAGTTCCGCTATTGTGATCAATTTCAGGCTAATATCAATTATTGAGAATTAATTTTTGCACTTCTAAAGCTGATTGAAAAACTAGAAAAACGAAAGGGAGAATTTTATCATACCTATCAACATTTATACAGATAAGGCCAATCAATAAAACTAAATATATTCAAAGAATTACTTCAATATAAATCAAGGTGAAATACTTTTCCATTTAGGATTATATGAAATACCAATGATAATAGGTAAATGCAATTACTCCATTAAAAATCAAAGATCATTTTATATTAAAACAATCATTGATTTAATATTTTCTTTTTGTCTCATTCCAATAAGTCTTGAACATAAAAGTTCGACAATTTCCTAATTGGCCCCACACAAACAAAAGACAACTTCATAAGAATTGTCTTTTTTGTTTTAGATAACTTTAAGAATCGATTTTAAAGTGCTGGTTCGAACCCAATAGCTCCCACATATAGAAAAAGTTAGTCACTTTACTAGCTTTTTCTATTTTTCCCTCCTCTAAAACCCTTTCTACTCTGTATTTATTCAAGAAGAATTTACTTTTGAAATTCGTTAAGCATCATTTTCATGATTATAGCAGATGCCTTCTGGAGGTACCAAATTTTGAATTTCTTCACTTAAGCAATAACTCTTCCTTTCAAAACAAATCCAATAAGCCAAATATTGATGTTAGTTTTATATATTCTTTATGGTTTGATAATTCGAAGTCTACTCCTGCCAATTTTACACTGTATTGAATCTTTTCTTCTCTAAGTTTATTAATTATTTTATTGCAAGTTTCTTCAGCTATCTAACCCAAAGGCTTTATTTCTTCAATTGGTACAGGCATATAAACATCAAAGCCTGGAATATGTCCAGGCTTTGAGACAATGATTGTTTTTTTTAAGTTGACTTTACCTCGTTTAACTATTTACAAAATAAATAGTTAAATCTTACTTTTTGATGATAAAAGATTTAGTTATTGATTTATCACTTCCGTTATTAATTACCAAATGATACAAACCGTTTTCAAGATTTGACAGACTTAAGTGTTTTCTTGCAAAAATGTTGTCAGAATGCTCCCTGTATACAAGGACTCCTTGAGTGTTCAGAATTGAAATGGTACCTGTAAATAGTGTATTATCTAATCCTTCTAGATCGAACGAACCATCATTAGGGTTTGGATATATCAACACGCTTCCATTCATCTCCTCAGAAAGGTTGTTTTCCTGATCAACAGATGCAACTCTATAAGTGGTAGTACATGTAAGACTTGGTATGAGTTTAAAAAGTCTGTTAGCTCCTGTATTAATCCAATAAAATAATAAGTCTGAACCTGCATCCGAGTTAAAGTTTCCTGAGATGATATGACTTGGAAACTCATTGGTAGAACAGGTTTCAACCTTGTTTTTACAGTGAGTGAAAGTGCCATCGTTCTGGGAAAGATGAATTCTATTTCTGCCAGTATTCCCCCAATGAAAGTAAAGATCAGATTTTCCATCTGCATTAAAGTCTGTTGAAAAGGCATGATCTGGGCTTTCATTCGCTGCGGCTTGCGCGATAGGGTTTATATATTCAGTAAAAGAATAAGTTGCGTTTATTACACCATTCGCTACCATCAGCTTATTCGTTCCTGTAGATTTCCAGTGGAAGTACAAATCTTTTTTAGTGTCTCCGGCAAAATCACCAATCAATATATTTTCAGGGCTTCCATTGATCGAGCTCGAAGAAATAGGGTTGGAATATTGAGCAGTGAAGTTTCCATTACCATTGTTAATCAGGATTCTATTGGTTCCGGTAGACTTCCAGTATATGAAAAGATCTTCTTTACTGTTACCTCCAAAGTCTCCTGCTATCACAACATCCGGATAACCATTGATTGCAGCAGCAGGTATTACGGAGTTAGTTTGTATAAAGGAAGTACCATTACTGGTTTGCAAGTTATTCGCACCTGTTGACCTCCATACAAAAAGAAGGTCAGACTTGGCATCTCCGCTAAAATCTCCTGATAGTACAAGATCCGGACTTCCATTGATAGCTACAGGGTTCACTGCAGATGTTGACTGGGAAAATGTACCATTGTCAAGACTTGTAAATAACGTATTTGCCCCTGAAGACTTCCAGTGAAAGAAAATATCAGTTTTGCCACTCCCTCTGAAATCCCCTGCTATTGCATAGTCAGGATAGTTATTGGAAGATGTTGGATTAATAGCAGAAGCAGTTGAAGTGAAACTTCCGGAAGCATTGCTAATATGTAGGTTATTAGCACCACTGGCCCTCCAGTGATAAAGAATATCTGTCCCGGAGTCTCCTGCAAAATCTCCCTTAAGAATGAAACTTGCTTGCTTATTCTGGTCCGGGTTTATGGGACTAAGGGTTTTTGTGAATCCACTACCACCAATTTCGGTCATTTGGTTCAAAGTTAATGGATCGGAGAAGACGATGGCTGTATAATTCTGATAGTTATATTGACTCATATAAACGAAATGAGCTTTGATTTTATAACTACCAGGTCCAAAATGAGGATTATTGTAAGGAATTAAGAAATCGGCCTTAACAGAAGTACTACCATAAGTCAGAGTTGGGGCCGGGACTTCAGAGGTAATATCTACATTATCTTTTATTAATCTAAATCTTATAGGTGTATCATAAGTATCTTGATAAATAGAGCAAGAGCTCGCACTGGCTTCTCCGTGTATATATATGCCGTTGCTGCAAATACTAGGAACATTACTCGTATAACCATTAATACTTATGTACCATTGGGTAGGACATTCCTGTCCATGTACTAAATTAGATAGTAATACTGCTGAAATTACCAGATAAAAAAAAGAACTGATTTTCATAAATTTTTAAGTTTTTGTTGGTAAAAAATTAAACTATTAAGAATACAGCTGTGCACCGCTGAAATTCAAAACTAAAATAACGACAATAGATTTTCAACAGTAAAATGCTGATAGTAAATTTATTACAAAAATACTGAGGCGAAAAGAGCCCGTTAATTTTATTTACATATTCTTGATTAAGATACGCTTATTCAAGTGGCAGCTTTTAAAAGCTAAGGCTTAATAGGGTCGTTTAATTTCTTCGATAGATTAAATTTTTTTTTTTAGCAGAAGCAGAACAATCTTGGTGTATTTGAAGGATACTTTGGAAGATCTATATATCTCTCAGAGCAAAACTATTAGTCAATAATTTATATTTTGAGTTTGGCGACCCTCCATTTAATCAAATTTTCCTACTTTGTCCACAAAGCCATGCTTACATGCCTAGCTTAAAAATTTGAGGTAAATAGGTAGGATGATTAAAAACTAAAGATCTCTCAAATTGAGAGGTTATTATTGCTGTTGTTCCAGCTTAACTAGTGATACAAAATTAGATAGTAAATCTATGGAAAATTTTACATCACTAGTCTTTGATCTGCAAAGATTCTAAGCCCAGTGGTTGCATCGTTAATATCAATTAAAGCAAATTAATACATTCCAGCTAAAATTTATTTCTATAGGATTTCACTTTAAATTCCCAATATATTACTATCGAAAAACCACATTTGAATTTTCTTTTTAGACATCATTTTTAAACAAGTAAAATACGTAAGTTCAATTACTTTCTAATTGCCCCACACACAAATGAAAGAGATGTAGTAAATACTTCATCTCTTTTTTGCTTTTAGCTCAGCTGGTTCAGAGCATCCCGACATAAAAGTCGGAAGGGTCACTGGTTCCAAGCCAGTAGCTCCTTTATAAGGAAAAGATCCCTATTACATTTAGTAGTCAATAGAAATAATGTTGAAACAAAGCTTTTTTATTGCCAATGAATATCTTGAATTACTTTTAAAAATCTACACTAGTTAGAGCCCAGTCACCTTTAAATTCTTTTTTTTTAAAATGAAAAACCTAACGATGCAACTGAAAGGGATAGGATCATTCTTCAAAGATAAATGAGGAATGTAATCACTAAGAAGATTATTATAAATGCAATTTTATATGATTTAACATTGAAAATTTATAACTATTATACATTCCTGCAGGCGACGTTTCATTTTTCTTTCCGGTCCTTATAATAAAGAACCAATCTATCGACAAAAAAACTATGAAAACAAAACTCTACTTGAAGGGATTGCTCACGCTAGCAATTGTTCCTGTCTTTTCAATCAACGTCAATGCTCAAAAAACCGAGCCGCAGGGACTCAAGAGCATGATAAACAGTGTACCTCCCAGCCCATTGGCCAATCCGCATGTACATTCGCATATAAAACAAAATCCTCATACAGAAAGTGATTCGCTTTCGCTTGTAATAGATGCCCCTCTCACATCAATCTTCACTTTGACAATCTCTGATACTGCAAATGTTGTAATTGATACAGTAAGCGTACATGGCGGAGAGAATGCACTTCTTCTTCCAATAGGTCATTATTCCTATACTCTGACAGATGCACAAGGACTTATTGTTTCTAAAGGCAAAATTGATGTAAAGGCTCCGCATGTACATTCACATGTAAAACAAAATCCTCATGCTGAAAGTGATTCGCTTATTCTTGTGGTGGATGCCCCTCTAGCATCAATCTTCACTTTGACAATCTCGGATTCTGCAAATATTGTAATCAATTCATTAAGCGTACATGGTGGAGAGAATGTGCTTCCTGTTCTTCCAATAGGCCGTTATTCCTATACGCTGACAGATACACAAGGACTTGTTGTTTCTAAAGGCAAAATAGATATTAAGGCTCCGCATATACATTCGCATGTAAAACAGAATCCTCATGCAGAGAGCGATTCTCTTACTCTTGTTATAGATGCACCACTATCAGAAATCTTCACTTTGACGATTTCAGATACTGCAGATGTTGTAATCTATACATTAAGCGTACATGGTGGAGAGAATGCACTTCCAGTTCTTCCGATAGGCCAATATTCCTATACGCTGACAGACGCTCAGGGACTTATTGTTTCCAAAGGCAAAATAGACGTTAAGGCTCCACATGTACATTCGCATGTAAAACATAGTCCTCCAGCAGAGAGCGACTCTCTTATTCTTGTTATAGATGCACCACTATCAGAAATCTTCACTTTGACGATTTCAGATACTGCAGATGTTGTAATCAATATATTAAGCGTACATGGTGGAGAGAATGCACTTCCTGTTCTTCCAATAGGACATTATTCCTATACGCTGACAGACGCTCAGGGACTTATTGTTTCCAAAGGCAAAATAGATGTTAAGGCTCCACATGTACATTCACATGTAAAACATAATCCTCCAGCAGAGAGCGACTCTCTTATTCTTGTTATAGATGCACCACTATCAGAAATCTTCACTTTGACGATTTCCGACACTGCCAAGGTTGTTATAAATACTTTAAGCGTGCATGGTGGAGAGAATGCACTTCCTGTTCTTCCAATAGGACATTATTCCTATGCACTCGCAGATGATCAAGGAATTATTGTTTCTAAAGGTAAAATAGATGTAAAAGCTCCGAAAATTAAAAGCTCCATCCGTCCTGGACATGTTCACTCAGGCGACACCTTATCCATCCAGATAGATGCCGATGTAGCACAATCATTTACATTAAATATTTATACAATAAGTGATAGTCTTGTACAGACATTAACTGTCAATGGAGGTTCCAATACATTGCCAACTCTTTCTTCAGGATTTTATCAATATGAACTATTGAACAGTGATGGATACAAAGTATCACAAGGTAAAATAGCTATACATCCTCCAAAAGTTCATACTCTTATAGCTCCAAATCCATCAAATGCGGGAGAAGCAAATATTTCCATTGACGCACCTGCTTCTGAAATATTTACCTTAAATATTTATGATGCAGCAGATCTTGTTTCAACACAACCTATAACTGGTGGTGTTACTTTACTTCCTCCAACACTGGATTCCGGAATTCACTTTTACACTGTTGTGAATGCCAAGGGAGACATAGTATCTAAAGGAAGAATCATGATTTATTAAGTGCAGGTTATAATGAATAAATTGAGCCCATTGGTCGCGAGATCAATGGGCTTTTTATTAAAAATATAAGGCTCATTATAAAAGTCCCATTGCAAACACATTTATAGCAAATCCGGAGATATCCATTATATAACCTCTCAGCCCAGAATCACTCCTCCTATTATATTTCCAAAATTCATACAATACTGAAGATCAAACACTTTTGCGCAACTTGCATTTTTTTAATATTCACAGGCGACGTTTAAAAAAAAGTACCTGTCCATTTTATAGGAGGCCTATTTTAGCTTTAATAAAAAAAGAGTTTCCTGATTTTAAAACTATTTAGTATGAAAAAAACCGCATTTTCCTTTTTCTGCTCAGGCATTTGCAAAAGGGCACTTGTTTGCTTGTTTATACTAATTCATGTTAATGCATTATCCCAGAACGATCTACCAGCTCCTCAGGCAAATTATCAAACCATTCCAGCAGGAAGTTTTATAATTCCCATGGATAATAATTATCAATCCATTGTGCCCGCCGGACAGGCTCCCTTTAACCTGAAGGCATATGGCCTGGTTAATTCATTGCTTCAAAATGGAATACCTGTTAAATGGATCATCAACTCAAATAAACAAAGAGATGATGTTGACCTTACTGCTTTAGCAGAAAGGGTAGCACCGGGATTCATAGCAGGTACCACAATTGATTTCAGAGGAGGTCCTTTTATAGTTCCGGATACAGTTTTGCCTTGTGGACAAACTACAACAGAGATTATAAATGCTTTCGGAAATAATGTAGTAGTCTATAAACTACTTAGCAATACTTCCGCAGATGTTAGATACACAGTCACGCACAGACCTAAAATAGCAGTATTTAATAACGGAGGCAATCAGCAAATACACATGAAAATACTTGATGCAGCAGGCATCAGTTATGATATAATGGATGCCGCACATATTGAAGAACTTAAAAACTGTTACACCTTTGCTTCAGAACCACATGCTGAAGTTTCACAAGTAAGCCAGGCAGTTATTGATGGTGTAAAGGCATTTGTAATGAGTGGAGGAAACTTTCTGGCCCAGTGCCATGCTATAGACACATACGAAAGCAGGGGATTTTTCCAGACAACTGCTGGTATTGAAAGTGTTAATATAAAAGTTTCACATCATTACCCAAATGCCAATATGGCTTTTGCCCAGATCAACGGTCCAGCTATGGAAAATTCCGGTGGTTCCATAGATAACTACAGGCTAAAAGCCGGATCAAGCTGGAGACCTTACACCTACCCCATCATAACCAATTTAAGTTCAGACACCATCATAGCGACAGGAGCACACCTTATTGCTCCTTCTGCTCCTGGTGGAAATGTCTTTTATCTTGGAGGCCACGATTACTCAAAAAGTGGTGGCAAACAAAATACCACCCCCAATCTCACCAATATGGCCAGTGTCAACGATTTACGTTTATATCTCAACGCTTCTTTAATTCCTAGTGGAAACACACACGGAATTTGGGCAAATGCCGGTGAGCCAAGCCATATACTAAGCTGTACAGATAGTGTTAGATTAGGATGCACAGAGGTTGGCCCTCCTGGCTCAACCTTTTTATGGAGCCCGCCTGAAGGTCTTAGCTGCACAACATGCCCAAATCCAGTTGCTAAACCCAAAATCACAACCACTTATAAATTACAGGTAATCAATACCTGTATTGCAATAGATACAGTAAGAGTAATTGTAGCACCTAAGCCTGTTGCCCAGTTCACCAATACAACTGTTTGTCAGGGAGAGGTTACTACGTTTACAAACCAATCTTCCAATTCAAATTATTGGCAATGGAATTTCGGAGACCCGGCATTGGGTGCCGGCAATACATCTTCTGTTAAGAATCCTTCTCTCATTTTCAGTGCTGCAGGAAACTTTACAGTCACTCTTATTTCCGGTACCGATCCAAGCTGTTCTGATACAATTGTAAAGATTATTACAGTAAGGCCTTTACCTGATATTAAAGTAAACTCAGATACTATTTGTCTTGGCGAGTCTATATTATTAACTGCTTCCGGAGCAACCACGTATTCATGGTCTACAGGAGCAACTTCCAGTTCGATTAGTGTTAAACCCACAACCACCACAAGCTATATTGTAAAGGGGGCTAAAGATGGTTGTATTTCAAGAGACACTGCCACAATAACTGTAAGTCCTCTGCTAATACCTGCCGTGATATCTACCAATGT
Source organism: Sporocytophaga myxococcoides DSM 11118 (assembly GCF_000426725.1). Classification (NCBI taxonomy): domain Bacteria; kingdom Pseudomonadati; phylum Bacteroidota; class Cytophagia; order Cytophagales; family Cytophagaceae; genus Sporocytophaga; species Sporocytophaga myxococcoides. The sequence goes on from NZ_AUFX01000004.1 coordinate 31,566, forward strand.
TACTTGTTCTGGAGGATCTGATGGAAGGGCCACCGTTAATTTGAGCGGCGGGATACCTGAATATTCATATAGTTGGAACAGCAATCCTGTACAAACCACCGCCCAAGCTATAGGCTTGCCAGCTGGAAATTATACGGTTAAAATAACTGATATAGCAGGCTGTTCTTCAGTCGCATCTGTTTCAATTAATCAACCGGATCCACTTTCTGCAACTGTCTTAAGCACCAATGCACTTTGCAACAGCAATGATGGATCTGCCACAGTTACTGTTGCAGGAGGCACGCCTTTTTATTCTTATAGTTGGAACACCAATCCAATTCAGACAACTTCTAAGGCAATAAACCTTTCATCAGGTAATTATATAGTAACAATTACTGATACCAATGCTTGTTCAATCATCGCATCAGCATCAATTGCGGAATTTCACACGATGACATTAACCATGACGTCCTCAAATGTATCCTGCAACGGAGGTTCAGATGGTTCTGCTATTGTAAGTCCTTCGGGAGGAATACCTGCATATTCTTATAGTTGGAATACTATTCCTGCTCAAACTACAGCACAAGCGGTAAATCTTCAGGCTGGTGTTTATACTGCAACCGTAACAGATGCTAATGGATGTATTTCTACCGCTACTGCAACAGTCAAAGAGCCGGATCCCTTATCGCTTTATGTGAGTTCTGCAAATCCAACTTGTATTTCGAGTGGAGAGGCCACCGTTACTGCAGCAGGAGGAACACCTTCTTACTCTTATAGATGGAATTCCAGTCCAGAACAGACAACAGCTACAGCAATAAATTTACCTGTAGGAAATTTTGTTGTAACTGTTACAGATATTAATAATTGCCAGATGGATACAACTGTTATTCTGGCTGCTCCACCCGAACCAATTGCTGATTTTAGTTTCAATAGCCCTTGTGTGGGCTCTCCTACCACATACAAAGATCATTCTACGCTGAGCTCAGGAGATATCATTAAAAGAGAATGGGACTTCGGAGATCAGGTCTCGGGGATTCATAATTTCTCCATAGAAGACGCTCCTTCACATACATATGGAACTTTCGGAACATTCAATACAAGATTAATAGTAACATCAAATCTCGGGTGTAAAGATACTATCCTTAAACCGGTAGAAGTTTATCCAATACCAGTAGTTAAATTTGGGCCATTCGAAAAAGGCTGTGGTGCAATCTGTGTGGATTTCAAAGATTCCTCCACTGTTATCAATGGTTTTATTCAAAGCTGGTCTTGGAATTTTGGAGATCCGAATAACCCTAATAATACTTCGAATCAGAAAAACCCAACTCATTGCTACAATCAACCGGGAACCTATGACGCAACTCTTAAGGTAACTTCCAATCATGAATGTTCATCGCAACTGACCATTCCAGATATTGTCAAGGTTTATAAGAAACCTTCTGTCGATTTAGGACCTGATCAGAAAATATGTACTGAGATTGAAATAAACGCATCCAGAATGCTAAATGCAGGTCCAGGAAGGAAATATTTATGGAAGCCTACGGGAGACACTGTACAAACCATATATGTCTACAAACCCGGGACGTATAATGTAACTGTTACAGACGAAAATAACTGTTCAGCATCTGAACTTGTAAACGTAAGAGAGGTCTGTCCGCCACGACTCTTTGTGGGAAATGCATTTAGTCCTGATGGTGATGGAATTAATGACCGGTACATTACACATTACGCACATGTTGGAAAGTTTCAGTTGCTTATCTTTAACCGCTGGGGAGAAATTATTTTTGAATCAAGAGATCCCGATCACTACTGGGATGGAATATACAGAGAAGAACCAATGCCAGTGGGAGTTTATGCATGGATCATCACCTATGAAGGAGATTCCGAGGAATACAGAGGGCCTTATAAACTAGAAGGAAGTGTTACTGTTGTCAGGTAATGAATTATGATAAGAGAGAAATCAACAATAATACTTCTAACATTGGCAAGCCTCCTTTTTACTGCGTGCCAAAGCGAAAGGTATAGAAAAGACAGAAAAAACAAGTTGAGCAAACACACGATTAAAGCAAGTGATTATCTTGCTAAACAAGCTATTGAGCTTACGCAGGGAAATATAGAAAACAGAGAAAACACAGAAAAGAAAGACAGAAAAAGACAGGAAAAGCTACAAAAAGAGCTTAATGAAGCCAATAAAAGAACAAGTAAAGTTGCTCCAGTAAATAAGCACAAAGGCAATTTTAAATTTTATTAAGAATATGTTGCGAGCTCAATTTCCTTTCTTATTGACTACATTTCTGATTTATTGGATATTCAATATAAATAACTGCATTGCACAAGACATTCAATATTCTCAGTTTTATGCAAATGTATTGTACCTGAATCCGGCATTTGCAGGTAATGCTCATGCACTAAGAGGAATGTTCCATCAACGTATTCAATGGCCAGCACTGGATGCAAAATATATTACTTCTCACGTTTCTGTAGACAGTTATTTCACCAAAGCCAACAGTGGAATTGGGTTTATGGTATATAAAGACTGGCAAGGAGCAAATATTATTTCATCAACAGAATCTGCATTGCAATATGCCTATGAACTTCACCTTAGCAATAAACATTCTTTCCGGGCAGGAATACAGACAAGTTATGTATCCCGCAATATCAATTATTCCGGATTGTATTTTCCAGATCAGTATAGTTCAAATGGATACCTTGGTAAACAAACCAATCAACCGACCAACAATGATATCCTTCAATATTGGGACTTTACCTCTGGTGGTATATTTTACTCAGACAACTATTGGGTTGGAGTTACATATGCTCATATGAATCAACCAAATCAATCCTTTTACGGAGAAGAAAGTCGTCTTCCATATAAACTTGATTTTATCGGAGGCTTTCGCATAGACTTTGAAAAGAAAAACGAATTTAAAGAAGGCTATCAGGGAAGAGATATTTATCTGACCCCTACTGCTCATTATAAGCTTCAGGGGAAATCAGATCAGTTTGACCTTGGCCTTTATCTTCTATACGATCACCTGATTACTGGATTCTGGTATAGAGGTATTCCTTTAATGAAGCACTACAGGTGGGGCCTGCAAAATAATGAATCAATTGTATTGCTTGCAGGATGGCGTGTAAATAGTTTGAGCATAAGTTATAGCTATGATTACACAGTATCAAAACTTGCTCTCGCGAAAACAGGAGGATCACATGAACTTAACATAACATACTTATACGATATATCCAGAAAGAAAAAGAAAATCATGAAGAGAATACCTTGTCCCCATTTTTATAAATAAAAAAACTATAAATGTGGGGTTCCTGTATCTAAAATTATTCTTTATTTAAAAAGCAGATATGCCGATTTTTCTTAACAAATCCTGATTTACTATTTATAAAAAATCAGAACTAATTATTAAAGTTTCAGTTTTGTTTTTTCTTGGAAATATGACTATATTCTATTTCGATTTATAAGTATCTCTTGTATACCAAAGCAAAGTGCATTTATGGACAAATCAATAATAACAGCTGCGGCAGAGGGTGATAAACAAGCTTTCAGAACTATATTCAATTATTTTGTGCCAAGATTGAGGCCCATAGCACTGAGATATGCAAGAACGGAATTTGAAGCAGAAGACATCCTTCAGGAAGCGTTTGTAAAAGTTTATCGTAACCTGAAAACATATAAGTTCGAAGGATCCTTTGAAGGCTGGATTAAAAGAATTGTGATCAATACTGCATTAAATCACTACGACAAATATAAAAAAGACTACCAGCTTGATAATATTGAAATCTATGAAGAAGAAGAACTAGGATCTGAAGAGGCCAAAGATATTGATGAAGTTGAATCTTCAGAACTTTTATCCATCTTACAGAAACTCCCCAATGGATACAGACTTGTAATGAATCTGTACGTATTAGAAGAGTATTCACATAAAGAAATCGGGCAAGCCCTTGGTATCTCAGAAGGAAGTGCCCGTTCGCAATATTCAAAAGCTCGTAAACATATAAAAAAATTACTAGCAGGGCTGCGAAATAACAATAAAGCTAATCTTATTAATAAAGACTCTACTATCTAAATAAATGAAAGAGCTCGGAAAAATAGATTCTTTCAAGGATCGAATAAAAAATAAAATGGATGACAGTCCTGTATATAAAGGCTCGGAAGACCTTTTATGGTCAAAGGTGATTGATAACATTGAAGAAAATGAAGCAAAAGAAAAATCTGTTATCATAAAAATTCATCCGTATATCTGGTATGCTTCTGCCGCATTAGTCATGGTCAGTTTATTTATAGGTATGCTCTATTGGAAGGAAAAGCAAGATACCGGAGTGGTAGCTACTAGTAAACAACATCAGAAAGAATCATCTCAAATTATTGAGAATAAGAAAACAGAAATAAGTGTAATCAATTCACCAACTGTTGATAAAAAGATATCTGCGGAATCAGATGTTAATATTAATAATAATAAATCAACAGAACTTACGACTCAGATTGCTTCTGAAGATAAAATTAGTGAATATGATTTACCAGATGGCTCCCATCTTACCTTAAATAAACTAGCTTCTGTAGAGGTTAAACCTAATTTTAAAAAGGAAAGAAGTCTCTCAATGCAAGGAGAAGTATACTTTGAAATTGAGCCAGACAAGACACACCCATTTAACATTTATTTTGGCAATCATCGCTTGCTTGTGGTAGGTACCAAATTCAATGTGCGGAATATAAAAGAAGAAATTTACAAAGAAATTTCAGTGACTGAAGGGATTGTTAAGGTATTTCCTAATAATCAGGGAAAAGGCATAGAAGTAAAAGCCGGAGAACAATTAAAAATAAATCCGGAAGGATTAACCGAATCAGTAAAAACAGATTCCTACAGTTTTATCTTCTGGAAAGTTGGTATTCTTGAATTCAAAAATTCAACTATGGAAGATGTTGCTGTACTTATGTCAAGGCGCTATAACCAAAAAATAAATATTGCACATTCCATTTCAAAATGTACCTTTACAGGAGATTTTACGCAACTCCATCTGGATGAAGCTATTCAAATCTTAAAGATCACAACTTCGTATAAGGTAGAAAAAAGAAAGGATGAAATTTACATTTCGGGAGAAGGATGTAAGTAAGCTGGGATTCTTCCTGGCGTTTTTTTTATTTTCTTTTATTGCTCTTTCTCAAACCCAATCAGAGAATTCACAATTCGTGAACAAATTCTCTGAATCAATCCTGGAAAAAACCATTAACTTCTCCTGGAACGGTGGTAGTTTGGCAGATGCTTTAAATAAAATCGGAGATGAAAATGAAATAAAATTTTCTTTCTCGAACAGTACTATTGCTGATGTTAAAGTAGCACCCTGTAATTTCAGCTCAGCGAAGTTCTCTGATTTGCTTTATCAGATTTTTAAAAATACAGGCTTTAATTATGTGCTGGTTGGGAGAATAGTCGCAGTATATAGGGATGAAAAAAACATACCTTCTAAAGATGTTACTCCCGATTCTACAAAGATCAAATCAAATGAGAAAGATCCAGCGATGAGCCAAGTTTATACTCCGGCAAACACACAAGAGTTACCCAGGCGTGAAAGGAAAATACTCAATCGCATATACAGAAAGGAATTAAGGTGGGCAGCTCGTTACAGAAAACAGAAAGAAAACAGGGACACTGTTAACTCAGAAAAAAACGCGAAGGCTTACAAACCACTAAATAATGATGGAAATTTTCGTTATTTCATTTCCACAGATTTGGCTCTACACACCAATCTTTTAAAGTATCAAAGCAATTCACAACTTCGCTGGAAGGATGATCTTCTTTGGAAAAGTAAATCTGAGATCAGCATCTATCCAACATTTCTTTTCGGAATAAATGTAAAGTCTTTTATGTTTAGTACCGGGCTGGGATTTCAGAATATCAGAATTCATAATACTCTCAGAGATACCAAAAAAGAATCGCCTAAGCCGCCAACTCCGCCTGCTCCAGTACCAGAAAACACTAACTTATATGTAACGGAAAGATATTCCTTGGTTTCTATACCTGTAACAATTATGTACAACAAATGCCGGAAAAACCTTTGGTTTGGTATAGGTGGTGGCGTTCGTTTTAATATCATTAACGGAAATGAAGCCATGAGAAATAAACTTAAGAAATATTATAATGATTCAACCTCAACAAAGGGTTATTTTGATACTTATAAAAAATTGATGCCTGAGTTATTTGCAGATATTGCTATAGGATATAATTGGAGGAAGAGATTTATTTTCAAAGGTGGCTTGACATATATGTATTCCTTAAATCCAATCTATGAAAATGCTCTTTACAATTTAAACGTCAATGCAGTAGTTTTTAAAGTTGGATTCTATTACAGATTTAATATTTACAGAAGAAGTGTAAAGTGAATCTTCACCCATTCTTCTAGTATGAATTTTTATCTTAAAATTTTTCTTAAGAATCATAAAAAATCCAAATCCTAAAAATAACCCTCCCCTTTTCCTTTAATCTCTTACCATTTAACAGAGATCTGTTAAAATGATTTTAAATAATACTATTAACATCCGGAGATGTCAATAGTATTATTGTTTTAAAGGGAAATAAACTTTATAATTTAAACATTATTTAACCACTACCTTCACTACACTATTTAAGCCCTCTTGCTGAATCATCAGAGCATATATCCCGGAGCTCAGATCACCTATTTTAATTTGACCTTCGCTTCTGCCTTGCTGGAGCGTTCTGCCTGAATTATCCAAAATGGTGTATCCAAAATTCCCCTGCAATCCTTGGACCTGGATAAATTCTTCTGCAGGGTTTGGATATATGGCGATATTAAGTTGACTGCTATTCTGTACGCTTGTTATAACCCTTTCTGCCAGAACCGCAGTTCCAAAAAGGGAAGGATCTTGCCATGCATTATCTTCAGCAGCATTCCATGACAGTTTTTTATCCCTTCCACTACCGTCGTCATCATCATTGATCATAAAGTCAATACCAATGTTCTGACCTTTGACTGGCGTACCCTGCAAAGTACTCCATGGAATACTGGCCTCAACGATATATCCGTTTGAGGTGCCTACGCTGTTAAAGGAAATTCCTTCGATTGACCTTCCTGAGGGTAATGCCCCTACCACACCGCCGTCATTCCATCCAAATGAATATTGCACATCGTTAGCTCCATATGCTTTAGCTTTATCATTATTTATATCGAAGTAAAATTCTACTGCGTCATCTTCATAGCTGTTAGGACTGTCGTTGGTTTTTACATTGTCCGTTACAATAGCCAAAACATATACATTTGTATTATCCCACATTATTTTAGCAGTACCGCTTAAATCGTTACTGTTAGAAATAGTTCCGGTAAGAATTTTAGTAGCGCTGATAGATTCGATAAGAGGATCATTCCATACCTCATCTATAGTCCCATCTATTATCGGTGCTATGTTTGTATTAAAGATTTTGTAGGTATAGGTAACGGTAACAGTAATAGCAGCTCTTGGACCTTCGCATCCATTTAATGTTTGGGATACATAATATGTCACACTTCCAGGAGCTGATGTATTTGGTACAGGAGCAGAAGTCAGTGGAGTACCGTCAGTCGCTACCGTATACCACTTAAGGCTTGTACCCGATGCTGTCAATGCAGTAGCGGCATCACCTAGCTCATATGATAAAGTAGCTGTAACTACCGGAGCTGGAGTAGCGCAAGGATTAGCACATGCTGGCTTCCAAACTTTGAAATTTCCAGAAACATTCAATAAGGCAAGCATATACAGCATACCGTCATAGTATCTCCATTGCCCACTAGGAATTGCCATGTTCCAGAATGCTTGCACGAAAGGTGTAGAAAGCGCTGTATTAGAGGTGGCCAGAGATGCTACCGCATTACAGGCAACAAGACCACCGGATTGTCCTCCATTTCCATTGGAGCCATTCCAGTCGTAATGACTATTGTAGTTGGCTCCCTGGTTTTTAAAGAAAGTAAGATAGCGCTCAGCGATCACCGGCTGTTGAGCGTCTGCCTTGAACCAATGGTAGTCCATGCCTATATTCATAATAGAACGCCAAGCGTCATACATAAATTTATGACTATCTCCATTGAAAGACGTCGTTTTAGGAGTTCCGTCAAAGTTAGAGTAGTCAGTAGTTAAGCCGGAGCTGGAATGAGATGCATCGCGAAGCAACTTCCTTGCAGCTGCTGGCGTCTGAGCCCAAAATGTTTTGTTTGTTGTTGACCAACGAGACCACAATTCCCAAAAAGCAGGTAAGTTATAAGAAGGGTCAGTATAATCGTACGACCCTGAATTAGGTCCAAATGTGATTAATTTTGAATTGGCATTGAACAGATTATTGATACCACCTGCACCTGTTTTGCTCTGTATTTTATTTAATATAGATTGGGCTTCAGCATAATAATTGTAAATTCCTGTTCCATTACCCCAACGGTTGGCGGCAAAGAACAAGGCTGTTACAAAATACGCTTCTCCATCTGGAGCTGGATTATTGTCTTTCGCACTTCCACTTGTATTTAGTGACCATCTAAAGTATCCATCAAGGTTTCCGGAGGTATGATGCATATAGGTTTTAGCCCATTTCCATATCTTGTTAAATTCAGTCTGTTTATCGAGCTGAACACAAATCATCAATCCGTAAGACATCCCTTCTGAACGAACATCATTATTGGCTACATCCAGAATATAAGCCATGTCCTGACCTACTTCATAATATAACTGCTGATTTGAGTTTCCGTGGAAAATCTGTTGAAAGGCATTGTTAACCTTGGTATTGATTTCAGTGTCATTTTTATTCAGAAGTTCTTTGAACATGTTCCTGTAAACTCCTGTAAAATAAGCTCCCTGTCCGGTTTCATTACAGAGATCCTGTGCCTGGGTATTCCTATAGGTGCATAGTGCAAGCACCAATAGTAATCCCCTTAGCAAATTAATTTTTCTGGGAAAAAGATTCTTCATAAGCTAATCTGTTTAAATTTTGGGAAATTTTTAATGGTTTATAAAAGCATATAGATTCTCAATTCATAACCTGATTTTCCAGATCATGAAAAATAATTTAAAGCAGGAATGGGAAATTCCGCCTACTAACTATAAACAAAACTCTGGCAGTACACACTTATGAAAAAAAAGTAAACATTTTTTTTCTATAAAGCTTAGGGGATTTTTAAGATAGATATATTTATTAAAATAATATTTTAATATGAAGATACTGCAATGCCTGTTTGGCGGGGATTGTTAGCCAAAATTAATCTCAGTGGATATACTGAATTTTTAGCTAAAGAAATTTACTTCTGAAAGAATGTTGATTATAAAAAGAATATCCATACAAGTGATGCTCACAATCTTAATCATTGATTGTATAAGACAATAATTCTCTTCATAAAAAATATTTCCTGTTTACTTTTCCGGCAAACAAGTGTAGCCATCTCTTCAACTCATTTAATCACTTAAAAAAACCGGAATATGAAAAAACTTATTCTATTGGCATTTTTATTCTTCAACCTTGACTGTTATGGCCAGCAATACTCACAAAAATGGTCTGATATAAATTATGCTGGAGACGGTAAAGGGTACCATAACCTAGACATATATTTACCTAAAACAGTTAAGGACAAATACCCTGTGGTGGTATACATATATGGCAGTGCCTGGTATAGCAATAACTCCAAAGGAGCTGACATGAACACTATAGGTGCCGCATTACTTGATGCTGGCTTTGCAGTAGTGACTCCAAACCATCGATCAAGTAGCGATGCGAAATTTCCTGCTCAGATAAATGATATTAAAGCTGTAATTAGATTTATCAGAGGCAAAAGCACAGAGTTTAAATTTGATACAACTTTTATTGGCATCAGTGGAAGCTCATCCGGAGGACATCTGGCGTCTTTAGCAGGAACAACTAATAACATAATAGATTACACAGTGGGAGCTGTTACCATGAATATAGAGGGGACTTTAGGTAATTATACCCAATATAATAGTTCTGTGGATGCTGTTTGCGATTGGTTTGGCCCTATAGATTTTTTCAAAATGGAAGGTTGTAATACATATAAATCAGGGAATTCTCCGGAGTCTGATATAATAGGAGGACCACTACCATCTAACTTGGACAAGCTTGCACTTTTAGGTCCTATAACCTATGTAGATCCAACAGATCCTCCATTCCTGATTTTTCATGGAGACAAGGACAATGTGGTTCCATATTGCCAGGGGCAGTTTCTTAATACAGCTCTGACAAAAGCAGGTGTAGAAAGCGAATTTGTATTAGTCCCAAATGGCCAGCATGGACCTGGTGTAAATGATGTACAAGCTAATCTGCAGAGAATGGTTACTTTTTTCCTGAAGACAAAAACAGCAGTAGTGACTTCTATCAAGGAACAAGCTGATAACCCTGGAACTACCATAATGCTTTCTGAAAATTCAATAGACATCTCAAACTTAAGTATTGGAAAAATCGAAAAATACGAACTTACTGATATGTCTGGCAAAATGATTCTTTCAGGAATTTCAAACGAAAATCAGATTTATTTTAGCGGGTTAAATAATGGAATTTATATACTTAGTCTTTATACTTCAGGTGGTAAAAAACTGGTTCAACGAATTGCAAGCTCCAGATAAAATTTATGGTATTAGGTCCTCTAAACCATTTTAGTCATTTATCAAAAAGATCAAGATAGTATAAAAAATTTTAATTATACTCAGGTTAAAAGACAAGGTTCGGGAATTTAACAAATCCCCGAACCTTGTCTTTTACTATAAAAACCAAAGGAGTCATTACTACCTTCTCAAAGCTCACACTGCTAAATAGCCAGGACATGATAGCCCCTTTGAGTTGAAAAGCCTATTATGGTTGCTAACTTTTGAAAGATATCTGATTTTACTACCTCATATTTTTAATTACCTTCTGACTACTGCTATGCTCAATAATTTGTGCCACGTTTGTATTGCCAATATCCCAACCAAAGGACATGGCATTAGCCGTTTTCTATGAAGTGGAGAACATTTGGCCCATCGATGCAATCCATATAAAAAGCACTAGCATAAATAAAACGCTATCTTCTTTATGAAAACTCCAGTAAACAACTGATACATGGATGAATTAACAGAGCTTTAAGTTTATCGTTTGTTTAGTTTCATAATCTTGTTCCCTTTCGATCCACTCAGCACTAGAAAATAAATGCCTTGCTGTACATCTGGGCTTAGCGTTGTTCTGCCAATAGCTTTTCCTCTTGTGATTTCACGCCCCGCAACGTCAAGCAATTGGTAATTGTATTCGCCTTCCAAATCCATTGTGAAGAAATGATCGAAAGGATTGGGATAGACAAGGTTGGCATCTGTTTCCAAATCACTTTCTTCGAGCGAAGTGACTATCGCATTGTCAAATCTCACGTAATTGAGGTTGAAGTAATCTGCATCAAAGACAAGTCGTAAAGTATGCTTCCCTGAGGTAAGGGACAGATTTGGAATAGTGACTGTCTGCCATGTTTGAAACCCACCCGTATTAGGGATACTCACGGCACCCGTTATGTCCTGCCCGTCCATTTCAGCATGCATGGTTTTACCTGTTCCGTCTGTTGCCACTCTTAGTAACAAATTATACTTATCAGTTGTCCCGACATTGACGGTGTATTCCAGCCACTCCCCATTTAGAATGTAGCCGACATTGTAAGTTCCGTCCACGTCCCTGGTCATTTCGACATCCACTTCATCGTTTCTATAATTCGCGCCACCTTGGTTGCCGCTGGTATTTGCCTCATGAAAAGCTATTCCCTCACCTCCTATGTCATAATCTTCAGCTTCTATTTTACCGGGAATAGGCCAGGGAGTGCCTCCGAAAGGCATTGTACTATTGTTGTCTCCTTTTATGTTGAGTGAAGCATCAAGCACATATTTTTCACCAGGTTTTGTCAAATAGGTTTTGGTAATATTTCCATACCTCACACGAAGTGTATCACCTAAGAGCGAGGTGACAGTTGTTTGGGTCAGCTTCCCACTGTTCCATGTTATGTCGTCAACCAAAAATCCTTTTCTGGCCCTTAGTCCTTTGATATAGCCTGTTGGCCAAGCCGACGGCAAGGCAGGCAAGAATTGTAGTTCATTATTCTGGCTTTGCAACAGCATCTCGTTAATTCCTGATACAGCTCCAAAATTGCCATCTATCTGGAATGGAGGGTGGGCATCGAACAAGTTATTATACGTCTTATCAGGCGTCAATAACAATTGGATCAATTTAAAGGCGTGATTTCCGTCTTCCATTCGAGCCCAGAAGTTAATTTTCCAAGCCAATGACCAGCCAGTAGCATCATCCCCTCGTTCAGCCAAGGTGATTTTCGCAGCATTGTACAAAGTAGGAGTGCCTCTTACTGAAATCTGGTTACTCGGATACAAGCCATAAAGGTGGGAAATGTGTCGATTCTTGTCATTTGGGTTGTCCCAATCATCAAACCACTCTTGCAACTGACCATATTTACCGACTTTATGAGGGGGTAATTTGGCGATAGCAGCCTTTAGCTGAGTGCGTAAAGTAGCGTCAAGGTTCAAGATTTCAGAGGCTTTAATGGTAGAATTAAACAAATCTCTAATGATCTGGATGTCCATGGTGGGAGCAAAACAAGTCCAGTAGGGACCATGTTGTATTTCTGGAGAAGAACTCGGGCATGTCACTAAATAACCGTTTCCACTCACAGGTTCTGTCACCATACTATTCAAAAAGAACTGGGCTGCCCCCTTCATCGTGGGATATACCTCGGTTAAATAAGTGTTATTTCTTTCGAATTGATAATGTTCCCAAAGGTTATAGCAGAGCCATGCTCCTCCAGTTGGCCAATGCCCCCATGCTCCATCAATTGGAGCTGTTCTATTCCATAAATCGGTGTTATGGTGTAATACCCAACCCGCATTCACTCCCCAATGAGCCAGAGCTGATTGTTGTCCAGGAGCAACTAAGGACTTGGTTTTCTCTATCATTGGAGTGGCACATTCGGGCAAGTTTCCCGTTTCTGTCATCCAATAGTTCATCTGGAAGTTGATATTAGTTGTGTACTTACTTCCCCAAGAAGGATACATGTCTCTGTTCCAAATTCCTTGTAAGTTCGCAGGCTGACTTCCATGTCTTGAACAAGAAATCATCAAATAGCGCCCAAATTGATAATGCAATCTTATCAAACTTGGGTCCTTCGTTGTGGCAAAACCTGCGACGCGTTTGTCTGTACTTTGTGTAGCAGTAGCATTTGGCGTACCCAGATGGAGGTCTACTCTGTTGAATAAGGCCTGATAATCCTGAAGGTGATTTTTTAATAATTGAGTATATGTTTTTCCGTTAATAGCATTGATAACTTTTGTCGCATTCGCAACTTGGTCTCCACTCACATTATTATATGCATTGTAATTGGTACAGATAGTCAGATAGATCGTTGCGCTATTGGCTCCGGTTACTGTTATGCTAGTGCTATTTGCGGAAATTGTCCCACCTTCATTTTCTACTTTTACACGGTTTTGAAATTTGATAGCATCTGCCTGTCCATTCAAAATAAGTATATTGTTACCTTCATTAGAATTTGTTACAGGAGTTTGCTGAGAATCCATGTTCACAGAAAATGAAATTTTACCTGTTTGGCTGGCTGTTAGGCGAACCGCCATTACCTGATCCGGATAGCTTGCAAAATACTCCCGGGTATAGTTCACTCCATTATAGGTATAAGTAGTTTTTGCAATGGCAGTTTTAAGATCGAGCTCCCTGTAATAGTTGGTAGCGACATGCCCCGGGAATGTCAAATACAGGTTGCCAACCGGCAAGAATCTTTCTTGTCCAGAGCCTATCATGTTGGAAACAGTAGCATCGGCTGCTGTGTAGTTGCCTGCAAAAATCTGGCTTCGCGCAGTGGCGAGTGAATTAGCTGCTCCTGATTTATTGTTGTTCCCGGGGTACCCGCTCCAAACAGTACCTTCATTTAAACCAATGACATCTTTTGCCACAATCCCGTACACCATTCCACCCAAACGACCATTTCCTATTGGCAAGGCATCGGTAAATACGTCAGCAGCATCTTTGCTGTACCATAAGGTTAGATCACCGGGAGCTTGAGCATGGCCAAGAATAGTCAAAAGAAAGAGCCCTACCGATGTTAAAAACAAGCTTATTTTTTTCATGATACTTGAGGTTATTTTTTATGGATCTTCGAAAAATGGCTTCTACCATTGCTAATTACTTGAAGCAAATAGACACCGTTTTGCAATTCTTCTCCCACTGACACCGGCTCCTCGGCAGTCCCTTGAAGCATCAGCCTACCCGCAAGATCAACTATATTGTAATTGAATTTACCATGATAGGTCAGCATAAAGCTGTTCTCAAAAGGGTTTGGAATGACTGTTGGGTAGATAGAAGAAGAGCTTTCGTCCATTCCAGTAATGAGAGCACTAAAAGTAAAGTAGTTGATGTTTACATAGCTTGTTGATCCAATGGACAACCGTAGAATGTGCTGCCCCACCGTAAGTGGTACATCGTCTACCGAGGTGGTTGTCCAGGTTTGCCAACCCCCAGTATTCGGGATGGCGACATCTGTTGCCATGTTGTTACCGTCTATAGCGAAAGAGAATTTTCGTCCGTCCCCGTTGCAAGCAACGCGCAAGTCCAGTTTGTAAAATCCGGTTGCCAATACATCTATTGTATATTCCAGCCATTCACCCGAAGTGGCATAGCCAAGGTTATAACCTCCCCCCACATCGGTGCAAGCTTCCAAGTCCACATCCTCATCTGCACGGAAACCCACGGGCACTTCGCTTCCTGGGCTGTCATCAAAATAGGCTGTCCCATTGCCCCCCAAGTCATATTCCTCCACTTGGATTGTTCCCGGAATGGGATGCGCCAATCCGTTGTAAGGCCCTTGGGGAACAGTCACCTTAATATTTATAGTGGCTTCAGCGGTATTCCCTTGATTATCGGTGGCCACCGCTGTTACAATATACTTGCCCGCAGGAACATTTGTCCAGCCAAAGCTGTAAGGAGCCGAGTTGTCGGTAGACAAAAGCGTGCTGCCATTATAGAATTTGACATTACTGATGCTTCCGCTTGTGGTGGTCGCATTTACTGTAAGATTAATTGCGTCTCCTGTCACGAAGGAAGCATTATTTGCGAGAGCGGTAAATGCCGCATTTATACTTGAGTTTCCATATTTGTTTAAGTCTATGTGTATTTTGTCCACATCTGGTGCCCATCCCGATGTGTTTGAAAAGCGTATAGTGTTATAGTCCTTTTTCAATTGGATGGTGTAGCTTGCATTTTTGGATGCAGAAAAACTTCCCGAATTTAAATTGGTCAAAAGTGTGTCTTTCCCGTTGACACTCATTGTGACATTCCGGTTTTCACCACTCAGAAAAGTAAGCGTCAATGTGTATTTCCCTGTTACGCTTGCATACACATCTCTAAATTCCATGTAATTGTCTGCACGGTTGCCTATGTAGCTGGCTTTTGCTCCCCCGGAAGAAGAGCCATCAACGACTGGTCTAGCTTGGTTTGCAAGGACATTGTTATTTTGGGTTAGATTGTAGTTGTTCAACCAAGCATATTCGGCTTCAAATGTTTCCTGCAATTTGGATTTGGACCCCACCACTTTGAGCATGACCACTCCATGAGAAGGTACTGAAACTGAATACATGGAATCTTTTGTGCCTAAATCAATATGCGTCCAAAGGTCTCGTACCTTGGCAGCGCCTAACAAATTCAGGTCTTTCCACTTTATTGTCATTGTGGCTGTAGCTCCTGTTCGATTGAACAACACAACCGCCCGCTCCAGACTTTGCCTTCCGTTCAGGTTCTTAGCCCATACCTGCAATCCATTTCCATTATCGGTTACTATGTGAGCCTGCAACCCTGTTGTGTCCTGATTTACGGCTATCACCTCTGTATTGGTGAGTATAGTTTTGGTTTGTGTAGACATACGAGTCATGTCATTTCCCAATAGCAAAGGAGAAGACATGATGCACCACATGCTGAAATGGCTTTTGTCTTCCTCCATCGTCATGCCCCTTCCTACCTCCAGCATGTCCATGTCATTGTAATGTCCTTTGCTGCAATAAGGCGCCAGGTAATAATTGTTGTCAATGATTCTGGTAACGGCTCCCCATGTATTATTGATATCATTAGAAATTCGCCAAGAGTCTGCAACCGACGTTACCCAAGTCCCGGGAAACTGCCAGCGGCATACATTGTAGTTTACATCTGTGCGACCCGTATTCAAAATAGCATTCTTTATAGCAGTATAGCGCGTTTTTTCATCCAAGCCCTGCACACCTGCTCCACAATAATCTACCTTTAAGAAGTCGTAACCCCAGGTCTTAAAAAACAGATTGGCGTCGATCTGGTCATGATTGTAAATCCCCGCCCCTAACCCACCTGCTTGTCCCACATATGTATATCCACAGGTATTAGAGCCTGCATCTGTATAAATACCTGCCTTTAATCCTTTGGAATGGATATAGTCGGCCACCACTTTCATTCCATTGGGAAATTTGGCTGCATCTATACCAAGAGAACCGTCATTATTGCGGTTTTTAAAATATCCATCGTCTATGTTTATGTATTTGTAACCCGCTGCAGATAATCCTGATGAAACCATGGCATCGGCCTGGCCCTTAATGACAGATTCACTGATGTTAAAAGAATAATTGTTCCAGCTGGCCCAACCCATCAATGGGGGCTTAGGTGTACTGACCTGCGAATAAGCGGTGATAGATAGAAAGACTAAAGATACACTCGAAATCAAACGAAAGTATCGAAGTAAATTAATTGTTCCCATAGGTTTGCTACTTAATTCTTGATAATTTGAAAGACTTGCTTCCGGCGGCAATTATTACCTGCCCCATAAAAACCGGATACATATACTCTGTTTCTGCCCATACCGTAACAGGCGACCATCAATTCAACAATCGCTAAAATAAAAGCTGTATCCCTTGTCCCAATTTATATCGGAGTTATTAATTCCTATGGGATAGACTACAACAAACTAGAGAAGAATAAAGAGGCTGCATCACATTGACTCCAATTGCTCCACACGGCACTGGAAGCACCAAAGCCATCAATGACTGATTTGCTTTCCGCAGATGGACTAAAGCTTGTCCGTATACCTGAAGTGCGATTAAATTAAAAACTGTTAAAATAATTGGTTTACATTTCTCATAACTTTGATTCTTCAAGTAACCTAGGTTGTATCATAAGTCAAGTACCTTTATGTTTATTCTTTTATAATCTTTTGAATTAAAATACCTTCACTATTTTTGATCTTCAGCAAATAAACTCCCTTGCGAAGATTTTCCCCTATAACATCTCCTTCAATGGCAATACCTGTTTCAAGCTCAGAACCACTTAAATCTGAAATGAAGTAATCGGACTCATTTGTAATATTAGAGATCTGAAGACCTTGATCTGTAAATGGATTCGGATAGACCATCACTCCTTTCTCCGGATATGCCTGCAGGGAGGTAATCACATCGCTAAACTCGAAATAATTAATATTCATATAACTGGCATCGAAAGCAATCCTCATAACATGTGGTCCTGTCGCAAGACTAATGTCTTTTAAAGTCACCGTCTGCCAGGATTGCCAACCGCCTGTATTTGGAATGGTAACAGGCCCTGTAACATCTTTTCCATCCATTTCGATATGGAGTATTTTTCCACTTCCATCTGCTGCCACTCTTAGCCCCAGATCATATGTTCCTGAGACGGCAACATTTACAGTATACTCCAACCATTCGCCCTGAAGAATATATGCTACATTGTAAGTGCCCTCTATATCCTGAGTAGCTTCTATATCCACTTCATCATTTCTTAATGTTGCTTTTCCTTCGTTACCATTAGTATTGCTTTCATGATATGCAAGCCCTTCTCCTCCCAGATCATATTCTTCTGCTTCGATTCGTCCAGGAATTAAGTGAGATACTCCATTAAATGGTTCTTGTTTCAGTTCTTTGGTCAGAGAGAAGGAAACATAGTTCAGATTCACATAGTCTGTTGCTCCTATAGTAACACGCATGATCTGTTTACCTGCATTCAGTTTTATATCTTTCAATGTAACAGTAGACCATGTTTGCCACCCTCCGGTATTTGGAATTGTTATATCAGTAGCAACGCTGGCTTCATCCATAGTTACCGATAACTTACGTCCATCACCGTTGCAGGCCACCCTCAGATCAAGGTTATAAGTGCCAGTCTTCTGTACTTCAACTGAATATTCAAGCCATTCACCGGCGGTTGTCCAGCCAATATTGTAGCCACCTCCAACATCAGTGCAGTTTTCTATATCTACATCTTCATCATTCCTGAAGTTGATTACAGGAGTAACCTGACTACCCGGACTGTCATCACTATATGCAAAGCCATTTCCACCAACATCAAACTCCTCTAATTGAATGATACCAGGAATGACATGGGTAATTCCTTTGAATGGACCTTGAGGTAAGTTTACTTTGATTGTTATATTTGCTTCCGCTGTTTTACCCTGATTATCGGTGACCACAGCTTTTACCTGGTAATTCCCTGCTGGTACATTAGGCCAGGTATAAGAATAAGGGATTGTGTTATCAGTATTAAGTAAGGTGGTGTTGTTATAAAACTTCACATTGCTGATACTGCTATTAGGGGAACTTGCTGATACGGAAAGTTCAATATTACTACCTGCAACAAAGACTGCATTATTTGCTGGAGTATTAAATGAAATAGAAGGAGCAGTTACTGCAGGAAGTAAAGTTAGCATCTTCTGAGCATACCTCTGACCCAATGTTCGATATGAAGCCGAGGTAAAATGCAAATTGTCTCCCTTATGAGGAAGTCCCGCAGCAGAAATAACATAGGAGTTGGGAACAACATTCGGCATTGTAGCAATTACACCATTATGTCCACCACAAGCACCGCCTTCAGCAGTTGTAACAAGCTCTCCTACCAGCAATGGAACTTTAGTAGGATCCAAACCTAAATCTTTGATCAGATTGTCATAAATTGCTTTAACCTTTCCCGGCCAGGTATTTTGCATGTTATTAGTTTCGCCCTGATGCAGAAGAATTCCTTTTATAACACCATCTTTCTGTGCAATTTTTGCCACTTCAACCAGACGGGCATATGGGTTTCCTCCATATTGAGCAATTGTCCCCTGCATCCATGAAGGAGCTGTCGCAACATAAGAGCCATAATTATATTTATCAAAAAGAGCAATATCACAACCTCCAATCGCCACTGGCACAACACCAACTTTAATATTTGAAGGAAGATTGGCAACCATGGTCCGTCCAAAATAATCTGAAGGTCCTAAACCGGTATTGCATCTTACCAATGGAGGTGTGGCTGTTTGCCATTTTCCCAGAGTATATGTCTTGCCCCCTGATGAGCAATTGACGGCACCCATCACCTGAAATCTGCTATCAACGGTTTTATCCTGATTCTCAATCGTACCGGCTCCTTCCATATTGGACTGTCCGAAACAGAGATAAATATGAAAGTTCGGATCCTGAGAATATGACCTTTCTGAGATTAATATTAACAGGCTAAAAAGTCCTACATATAATATAGATTTCATTGCTTTATAATTTTACTGACAATAACACCATTAGTATTCTGTACGGACAATAGATATATCCCCGGCTTAAGATCGGAAGCAATAGTAAGTGAATCCTTACCCTCACCCGATTCTATCTTCAAGCCATTGACATGTGAAAGTGTATAAGTAAAATCTCCTCTTAAACTTATCTGCAAGCCCTCATTATAAAATGGGTTTGGAAAGACTTTTATATCTTCACCTTTAAGCTGTCTTGAAAAATTACCAGTAATTACATCCTTAAATTCAACATAGTTCAGATTAAGATAATCAGAATCAAAAACCAGCCTCATCACATGCTCTCCCTCTTTCAGACTGATATCATTGATGGCAATGGTTTCCCAGGATTGCCATCCTCCCGTATTGGGAATATTGATCGGACCAGTTACATCAGAACCATCGATTTCAATATGCATTTGTTTTCCATCTCCATCCGCAGCTACACGCAACTGAAGGACATATGACCCGGCAGAACCAATATCTACAGTATATTCAAGCCATTCGCCTTTCAGGATATAACCTATATTATATCCTCCATCTGAATCCTGAGTAGTTTCTATGTCCACCTCATCATTCCTCAATGATGCTTTTCCCTCATTACCATTAGTATTACTTTCATGGTAAGCAAGACCTTCTCCTCCATGATCATATTCCTCTGCTTCGATTCTCCCCGGTATCAGGTGTGCCTTGCCTTTAAATGGCTCCTGTTTCAGTTCATTTGTCAGAGTAAATGTAAAATAGTTAAGATTTACAAAATCTGTAGCCCCAATAGTGACACGCATGATCTTTTGTCCCGCAGTAAGGTTAATACCTTTTACTGTAACTGTTTGCCAGTTTTGCCAACCTGTTGTGTTTGGAATAGCTACATTGTTTGCAATATTAACTCCATCCATAGTCACCGAAACAGTACGACCTTCACCATTGCAGGCTGCACGAATTGCCAGATCATAGGTTCCTGCTGTTTTCACATCAACAGTATACTCAAGCCATTCTCCAGCTGCTGTCCAGCCAACGTTATATCCAGCTCCCACATCTGTACAATTTTCCAGATCTACATCTTCATCATTTCTGAAGGATACACCAGTTTCACTGGCAGGACTGCTATCCATGTAAGCAAAACCATTACCTCCTACATCATAATGTTCTAATTGAATGGTACCAGGGATAGAATGAAAAGCGCCATCATAAGGGCCCTGGGGCTTGTTTACCTTAACTGTTGTTGACGCTTCTGCGGTTTTCCCCTGACTATCTGTAAGCACAGCACGAATCGTATAGGTACCAGCAGCAACATTTGTCCAACTAAAAGTATATGGAGCAGTATTATCTGTATTAAGCAAGGTAGTTCCATTATAAAAACGTACATTGCTTAAAGTGCCGTTCGGACTAGTAGCAGCTGCAATTAGATTAATAGTAGCTGGAGCCACAAATGTAGCATTGCTAGCGGGAGCTGTCAGGGTAATAGAAGGCCCTGCATTTAAAGAGAATTTTTTCAAAAAATTCCAAAGTTCAATCGTTGTATGAACACCTGCATTGTCATTAGAATGCCAGTGTCCCTTGCCATCAAGAGAGATTAATGAGACCGCACTATTATTGCATGGTCCCCAATATTCCATTACCGATTTAGAGTTAGGTTTATTGACGGGATATGGAGTTGTTCTAGTGCCGGAAGAGGGGCACTGATTCCAGTTTCTCCACTTTTGAAGCATGGCCACTACTCCTTGTTGATTGCCATTAGGTTGGTAATAAACTACGTCATCTGCAGTTCCGTGAACGTGAATGATGGGCATGGATCTTGAACTGGCAACTACATTTGAAAACAAATAACCTGATACCGGTCCTATTGCAGCAACTTTATCTGCAATCTTGTTGGCGGTATGGTAAGTCATCATACCTCCCATAGAAAAACCCGATACATACACCCTGTTCCTATCGATACCGTAACGGGTAACCATAGATTCAATTATGGCTAAAATAAAATCCGTATCTCTGGTTCCGTTTATATCCCAGGAGTTATTAATTCCTGCAGGATAAACTACCACAAATTTTGCCGTATCTGCCACCAATTCCCATTTAGCCTGGCCTTTTTGATAATTAATATCCTGATTAAGCCCATGCATTGAAATCACCAAAGGTCTGTTTTGCTGAAGACCTGAAGGAGCATAAACAAACAAACTTCTGTTGGTACCTCCAACATTAAGTGTAGTCAGCTGCGCACTTGAAATCAAAGGCAACAATAACAGGTAGAATATTGAAAGCAAAAGATTTAATTTGCTACCTCCTGAACTTCTGCCCCATCTTCTTTCAACAATAAATGAAGGT
This sequence comes from Sporocytophaga myxococcoides DSM 11118, assembly GCF_000426725.1. Taxonomy (NCBI): domain Bacteria; kingdom Pseudomonadati; phylum Bacteroidota; class Cytophagia; order Cytophagales; family Cytophagaceae; genus Sporocytophaga; species Sporocytophaga myxococcoides. Next base: position 53,445 of record NZ_AUFX01000004.1, read on the forward strand.
CTCATCAACTCACTATTTGAGGTTATACATATAACGTTTTTCAAAAATTTATTCATAATGTTCCAGAGTTAGACTTGTATGACTTTCCTTACATTAATAGCTTTACTTCTCATTTACTGCTTTATAATCTTTCTTGTAATTACAGAACTGTTGTTCTCAATGGACAATAAATAAACCCCTGACCTAAGAGCAGAACCAATGGTAAGTTCATCTTTTCCGCTACCTGTCTCAATCTCCACTCCGTTGACATTTCTGATCTTATAATTGAATTTGCCAGGAGACCTTATTTGAAAACCCTCGCTGAAAAAAGGATTGGGATAAACTGAATTTCTCAATAGCTCCGTGCTTTCTATGCCTGTAACCAAATCATTGAACTGGATATAATTCAGGTTTATATAATCGGAATCAAAAACCACTCTCACCACATGTTGGCCTTCTTTTAAATTAACATCATTGATGTGTATGGTTTCCCATGTCTGCCAGCCTTTTGTATTGGGAATGTTAATCATACCGGTTGCATCCACTCCATCTACTTCTACATGCATTTTCTTTCCATCTCCATCTGCAGCCACCTTCAGTTGAAGAACATACACCCCGGTAGAAAGTATATCTACAGTATATTCCAGCCATTCGCCGTTTAAGACATAACCAATATTATATTCGCCTTCTGAGTCCTGAGTTACTTCAATATCAACTTCATCGTTTCGAAGATTAGCTCCTCCCTGATTACCATTTTTATTGGCTTCATGATAAGCTATACCCTCACCCCCCAAATCATATTCTTCAGCTTCAATCCTACCGGGAATAAGATGAGCTGTACCTTTATAAGGTTCTTGCTTCAATTCTTTAGTCAGGGAGAAAGTGACGTAGTTCAGGTTCACAAAATCTGTAGCTCCTGTGGTGATTCTCATAATTTTCTGACCTGGAGTAAGATGAACACCTTTCACTAATACAGTCTGCCAGCTTTGCCAGCCGGTGGTATTAGGAATGATTACATTATCAGCTAAGCTTATACCATCCATTTTTACAGAAATAGTACGACCATCTCCATTACATGCTACTCTAATGGCCAGATCATAGGTTCCCGACTTAATTACGTCTACTGAATATTCAAGCCACTCACCAGCAGTAGCCCAACCAATGTTATATCCACCTCCGACATCAGTACAACTTTCTATATCTACATCTTCATCTGTTCGAAAATTAACTATTGGTGTTACCTGGCTTCCAGGTGTTCCATCCATATATGCAAATCCATTACCACCCACATCAAAATTTTCCAATTGAATAGTGCCGGGAATAGAATGTATGATACCATTATATGGCCCTTGTGGCGGATTAACTTTTATAGTTATGGTAGTTTCCGAACTACGATTTTGATTGTCTGTTGCTACCGCTTTTATATTGTATGCACCGGCTGCCACATTTCCCCAGTTAAAGCTATAAGGTAAAGTATTGTCAGTATTAAGCAAGGTTGTTCCGTTGTAGAAACGTACATTAGATATAGTTCCCCCATATGCTATAGCTTCCGCTGTTAATGTAATGGAAGCTGGTGCAGCAAACGAACTATTAGTCAATGGACTGGTGAAATTAACAATAGGCGGACCAGAAGGTGGACATGGAGAATTTATTGTAATACCAGAGGTTGTTTGAGTTATAGGCTTTATTGTACCATCAGCATTGTAACAAAGGTATTCTACACAAACACTGCGCCTTCCTGTCGCTGGCCCTTGACCATTGAGGGTCAATGTAGCATTATGGTAAAACAAATAGGACTGTCCTTTAAATTCTACAATACCCGGATGAATGGTGTAGCTGTTTTTTGCAGTTCCTGTCAAAATACCACGGTATGTCCAGGGCCCGTTTATATTAGTAGCTGTTGCATAGCAAATTTGTTCAGAACCTACCGGAGCAACAAAAGCAGGATAGGTAAGATAATAAATACCGTTTCGTTTATGTAGCCATGGACCTTCAGCATAATTTGGTGGTGTTATCATTTTTATTTCACCGTCAATCTCAGTCATATTAGGCTTGAGTTTAACCAGGTAACAGATCGGATTCCCCCAACATAGGTATGCCTGTCCATCATCGTCAATTAATACTGTAGGATCAATATCATCCCAGACTTTTCCATTGTTGGTCATGTTATCACGAATCAATGGCGTTCCACGTGCATCAACAAAAGGACCGGCAGGACTATCAGAAACAGCAACTCCAATATTTCTGCCACCATAAGGATTTTTACCTGTTACTGTTACATACAAATAAAATTTACCATTTCTCTCAACTACCTGTGCAGCCCAGGCATCTTTATCACCCCAGGTAAAATTACCAGGTGTCATCACAGGACCGTGGTAAGTCCAGTTTTTCATATCCTTAGTAGAATAGCAAAGCCAGGCAGTCATAGTGAACAATTCACCATCTTTGGCTTCATCTTTTCCTACATATATGTATAATCTGCCATTATGAACAAGAGGTGCAGGATCAGCAGTAAAAGAATTACGGAAAATCGGATTATCTCCTGAAACAAATGTCGTCTGTCCATGAGCCAGGCTTGTTAATATAAGAAGGCATAGAATACATGATAACAAAGAAGGAATATTTTTTTCAACAAAATAGATTAAGGTTTTCATTATCTATATATTTCTGGATCCTGACTTAATATTTATCAAAACGTAAAATCTATTTGAGCACTAGTTTAGTACTTCTCTTTTCTTTTCCATCTGTATAGATTAGAATATACACACCCGGAGTGAACATACTTACATCGATGTTTGCTTCATTAGAACCATTCAGCTTTGTGGTACTTAAGGTTTGCCCATAGACAGAATTACAAATAGTTACTGTTCCGTTGGGACTTACATTTTCACCTATTCTCACCCTTATAATATCTGAGGCAGGATTCGGCATAACATGTAAGGTATTGGATGGCATTCTCTTTACCTGTAAGCTGGCAACAACAGTTCCAGACTCATTTTCATCTATCTGAAGCAAATATGCCAGTAGTTGATTGATTTGCTCTTCTGACAGTGAGCTAAGATTTCCATGTTTCTTATCAACATTCCTCTTGATAAGAACATCTCTTAATGTTGACGCAGAGCCATCGTGTAAATAAGGAGCAGTTTCCCAAATTCCTTTTAGAGTTGGAGTTCCGAACCCCGTGAGTTTTTCTGATCTGCGTAATCCTGAAGATGTCTGAATAGTGCCCACGTCATGAAGTACTCCTGATTTACGATCAGTGAAATCCGGGCCCGAATGGCAGGCCTGGCAACCTAATTCTGCAAAAATTAATTTACCTTCCATACCATCAGCAGTAAGACTTCCGTCAGTATTTCTATATGGGCTTGGATTTACTTTGTCAAGAGAATGTACATAAGCTGCAAGCGCATCAAGTTCATAACTCAACCCAGCTTTGTGATCTCCAAGTGGATCTCTTATAGTGCCTGAATTAAATACTGAGTCAGGGAGAAATCCCTTTCCTCTAAAAGCATTTCGTATATCATTTTCAAAATCCTGGATTTCATCAAAATTAGAAGTCCAGTGAACATTACCCATCCCCATCCCTCTTCTTCCTAACAAACTGTGAGTATTGCGCAAACCTTCTCCACGGTCCGTAAAATCCCATACCCTTTCATCACTTCCTCCATCCAGATGGCAGCTGGCACAACTGATGTAACCGGCGAATGTCATACGTTCATCCTGTGCATTATAAAAAATTTGCTTGCCCTTTAACACCTGAGCATTTAAAGAATCCTTAATTACAATAGGAACAGTAGCAACTTTGACAGGATTAAAGTTATTGGAAAGTATAATGTTTTCGGTATTAAAAATCGTTATACTGCGTGACATAAAATTATGAACAAAAAGCCTAGAACCGTCCTTGTTAAAAACTAATCCCTGAGGTGCAAGCCCGGTAGTATCAAGTAAACCCAGTCGCGAATTGGTGGCTGCATCAATCATAGCGATTTTATTATTCCCCTGCAATGCTATAAATGCGATATTGCCATATGGGCTGAATTCCACGGCACAGGCCATGTCCGCATCATTGATGTCAATCCGTGAATCAATATCTTCATTCCCATCAGACAGATTAATCTTTGAAACAATAGTACGGACGGAATTGTCAAACGTGAGTGGTTGGCCATCCCTGAATAGCCCTCTTGCGGTATTATCCTTTTTCGAAGGAATCCAGATCTCAGAACCGTCCGGAGTAATAGTAAGTGAAGAAATAAAATTTGGCACCCCCCTACCTCTGTCTTCAAAATCCACAGCCTTATCAAAAGCAAGATCTATAACAGATTTAAGAGTCATAGATTCAGCATCAATTTCTCTTACCACTCCATTTGCCTCCGGTGAAATAAACTGTGTAAGAAAAACACGCTTTCCATCAGAAGTCACAGCAATTCCTCTCGGGCTTCTTCCTACCTCGGTAATTTGAATAATATTACGTTCTATTGCATCAAGTTTTACAAGTTGCCCTGAACTCTGTAATGTTACATAGCAATAGTTCTTCATAGGGTCAAAACAAATTCCATATGGGCGTGAAGCATATGGAAGTTCAATTGTTTGAAGCTTTTGTCCGGAAGCTGAAATTACAGAAATTGTAGCGTCATCTTCATTGGCTACCCAAACGTTGCCAAGACGATCCAAAGCAAGAGTTCTTGGATTTTTGCCTGATGGAACTTCATTAATCAGTTGGTAATCGGAAGCATCGATGCATGACACTGAATGGTTGTCGGCATTGACAGCCCATACTATATCACGCGTCGTATCAATGCAGATAGTGGATGAATGAGAGGGAGCATCTTTGGGTAAGACCTTGTACACCGTTTGTGTAACATAAAGAGGAATGTCTGTCCCTTGTATACGAGCAAACACCTGATACACTCCTGGCTCCATAAACTTAAAGGTTGTTGTGAGCCCCCGTTTATATCTGCCTAAACCATTTCCGTCTCCAAAATCCCATGCAACAAAAGGGTCTGATCCTTCAGGAGCAGAAATAGTGAATGTAACACTAGTACCAACTTCAATTGGTTTGTTTTGGATAAGAGAATATTGCTCAGTTTCAGGTACAACACCTATCCGGCTAATGATTATAAATAGTATAACAGAGATTATATATCGCATAGCAATCAGTTCTTATAAAGATTAAGCTTATGAAACAGGAGATTTAGTCCAGCATCACTTTTATACAAAAGGAAATTATAAACAGATACAAGTTATTCCTTTACAATCTTTCTGATGACTACTCCATTTCTGTTTTCCACAGTGAGAATATAAATTCCTGGCTTAAGTTCTTTTCCAATAGCATGGCTTTGGCTTCCATTACCGCTTTCCAGTTCAAAACCCCTTATATCTGCAATGCGATAAAAGAAGCCTCCTTCTGTCAAGACCATCGTACCATTGTCCATAAAAGGATTTGGATAAATGACTATATCGCTGTTATTATTCTCAGTCACCCCCGTAATTACACCATTAAACTGCAGATAATTAAGATTCATATAGCTGGCATCAAAGGCAAGCCTCATGACATGTTTTCCCTCATTGAGACTAATACCATTTAATGTAATCGTTTCCCAGCTCTGCCAGCCTCCTGTATTAGGTATGGCTATCGGACCTGTAACATCCTTTCCATCAAATTCAATGTGAAACACCTTGCCATCTCCGTCTGCAGCGATTCTAAGGTCCAGATTATACACACCTGTCGATACCACATTCACAGTATATTCCAGCCATTCACCCTGAAGGATATAGCTTATGTTATACTCTCCTTCTGTGCCTCCTGCAGTTTCAATATCAACCTCGTCAATTCTTAAGCTTGCTCCCCCTTCATTTCCATTAGCATTCGCTTCATGATAAGCAATTCCTTCGCCGCCAAAATCATACTCTTCTGCTTCAATGCGACCAGGTATCATATGTGCTGATTGATTAAAAGGGGTTTGATTCGGCCTAAGTCTTGCCCCACCCCAGGAAGCGTGATCCATACCATTATCCCCATCTGGGGCAACCTGTAGCGTAAGAAGATTTCCACCAACGACACTTACATCAATATTTTTAGTAGCGGAAGAACCATTCATTAATCCACTGGTGTATATTTGTTTTCCGTCAAGTAGCACTGTAAATATTACCGATCCAGAGTTCCCTACTTCATCATCCAAGCCTATATCAGATAAGAACCGCTCATACTTTCCATCTAGTTTGTAAGTGATAGTACTTTGGGCATGCACTCCCAGGCCCCTTGAATATTCAATACCATTCAAGGCAATCGCATTACCATCATTAACACCGTCTTCTCCGTTGCTTTGATCCTTTTCAGCAGGCCCCCAGCCGTTCGACGAGGAAGTCCAATTCAGATTGGTTATATAGAAAGATGGCATTCCCTTGATTACAGAAGATGCTACACCCTCCCCGAAGTTATTTGTACCTGTAACAGTATAGTAGTATGCTTTATCATTTTCAACCTTAGTATCTGAATAGAAAAGTTGACTCGTTGTACCAATCGTTTGAAAAGGACCTGAAGGTGACGTACTTCTTTTTACTATATAGTTAGACGCATTAGGAGTGCGATTCCAATTCAGAGTAATTTTCTTTTCATCTTCAAAAATCCATGGTAATCCTGCACTTCCGGGAGGAAAATTACCTGTAGAACCTGTAGAGAAGTAAGAAGTAAATGTTTTGCTTACAGAATTTCCTGCATAGTCTTTAATACCCCCAGCAGGAATCACAACCTCATAGGTTGTATTCGGCAAAAGAGGTTGATCAGGTGAAAAATTTACCATAGAAAACTGATGACTATATTTTCCTGATAGTGCTGCACCACCCAAGGGCCTTACGATAAAAGTATTTTTGTTTACTGATTCCAGAATGATATTATCAGTAAAGGTTACACCGATTCGTGATGTCAGTGCCCGGTTTACATCATTGGATTTTGGAACTATCATATTAACTTCAGGAGCTTTTGTATCCGGTTCCCTTTGGTGAACCCAGAATCCGCTGCTGGAGCCGTGATCATTACCAACAAAAATAAGGTTACCAAAAGGTGTTACCTGACCATGATCTGAATCCCCATTGATACCTAAAGATCCTCTTCCCACAATTTTTAATTGTGCTGGATTTGATGCATCTATTTTTACAACTTCTGACTGGCAGCCCTGAAAGATAAATTGATCCTGAGCAGAATTATACAATTGTTCTCCGCTGTTGCCGATATTTAAAGTAGTTATTTTCTTAATATTCACCGGATCACTTATATCATAAGTTCCGAATATGGCATTGTTTGAATTTCCTCGAGCAGAAATTACAAGTCTGTTCCCATTTACCATTGAAGCATACATATTTTCAGTATTGCTATAGCTGTTCAACAATTTCGGATCCCGCGGATTACTTATATCATAAATGGTAAACCCTCGTCCAAAATCATGCGCTGATGTGTAAAGAAGATTTCCAATGGCAAATATAGGCCCTACCTGTCTTGGAGTATTAATATGCTTTACCAATACAGGATTATTTATATCCGTAGCATCAACTACATCAAAACCTTTGCTGCCATTAGCAATGAAAATATATGGAGCTTGCCAGAATAATTGCCAGCAAGAGCCATAATCATCATGAGCATAGCCGTCCATGATATGTCTTTTGATTTGCTTAGGATTTTTAGGATCACTAAAATCCCAAATTTGAAAACCGTACCCATCCTGAAAAAGCATGTATTTGTCGTGCTGGGGCATAGCATGTTGCTCACGAAAATTAACTGTACGGGAATCATAAGTACGAGAAACCAGAACCGGTTTTCTTGGATTCGATACATCCCAGACAAGAATTCCTCCGGGTGGTTTCCCACTATCCGGATGAAATGTGGTGATCATATATCCATTGTGCATTGTGGCCATTGTTGACCCCATATGATTTATCTCTGTATACTTCCAAATGCTTTTGTATAGTTCATCTGATGTATAGCTGAGATTTCCCAGTCCAGGCCCTACCTGTGCTGAAAGCAATCCGGGCAATAGTAACAGGATATTCAGCAACAAAACACTCCTATTTTTCATCTTAATAGAGTTTAAAAGTCGTTCTTGAATTATATTAAATACTTATTAAAGTCTCACTATCTTACCTATAAAACACTCTTGCTTATTCTTAGACAATTCAGATAAGCTCCAGTATTCATGCAGAATCCAAAGATTACATATCCTTTGATAACATTATTTAGATGAGATTAGTGAAGTGTACCTGGCCTTAAAAATTGGCCTGGTAAAATACCAGGCCAATAGTAAGAGACAGAAGGTTAGGTATTATGAACAAAATTTAATTTTACTGCTTCACAATTTTATGCACAGTGACTGCATTGTTGTTTTCAACCATAAGGAAGTAAATACCATCTTTTAAATTTTTTCCAACCTTATGGCCACGTCTTCCATTTCCTGATTCGACAATGATGCCGCTTATATCGGTAATTCTATATTGAAAATCTCCAGCATTATTGATCTGTATACCTGTATCTGCAAATGGATTTGGGAATACTGCAATAATTGAAGATTCATCCTCTATAATACCCGTAATAATATCTTTGAACTCTACATAGTTCAGATTCATATAATCTGTATCAAAGGCTATACGCATGATGTGTTCTCCTTGGATGAGGCTTATATCATTCAGAGTCACTGTCTGCCATGTTTGCCATCCTCCTGTATTGGGCAAATTTACAGGGCCGGTGACATCAACACCATCCATTTCAATATGGAAGGTTTTCCCCTCACCTTCGGCCGCTATCCTTACCTCCAGATCATATTTACCTGATGCAGCTACAACTACTGAATACTCCAGCCATTCTCCCTTTAAGGTATAACCTACATTAAAAGCCCCCTCATTATCCTGAGTTGTTTCAATATCCACTTCATCATTTCTGAATGTGGCTTTTCCTTCATTACCGTTTGTATTAGCTTCATGATATGCCAGCCCTTCTCCCCCGAGGTCATATTCTTCAGCTTCAATTCTGCCTGGAATCAGATGAGCTGCCTTGAATGGTTCTTGTTTCAGCTCTTTAGTTAAGGTAAAGGTCACATAGTTCATGTTTACGAAATCGGTAACCCCTATAGTAACCCTCATGATTTTTTTACCGGCTGTAAGATTGATACCTTTCACCTTTACAGTTTGCCAGGTTTGCCAGCCCGTTGTATTTGGTATAGCTATATTCCCGGCTATGTTCGTTCCATCCATAGCTACAGATACAGTACGTCCATCACCATTGGCTGCTACTCTTAAATCAAGATCATATGTTCCTGCAGTTTTAACATCCACGCTATATTCAAGCCATTCTCCGGATGTAGCCCAGCCTATATTATAACCTGCCCCGGCATCAGTGCAGCTTTCAATATCTACATCTTCATCTGTGCGGAAATTGACAATTGGAGTTACCTGGCTTCCGGGAGTGCTGTCGGCATAGGCAAAACCATTGCCGCCGACATCAAAATGCTCAAGTTGTATCGTTCCTGGAATAACATGCCATGAACCATTATATGGCCCCTGTGGTAGGTTTACTTTGATAGTTACTTTTGCTTCCACCACATTACCCTGATTATCTGTAGCAATTACTTTTATATCATGAGTCCCCACAGAAGCTCCAGTCCAGATGAAACTATAAGGAGCTGAATTATCGCTATTCAGCAAAACAGATCCATCATAAAATTTAACATCAGCAATAGTACCGTCTTCATCTACAGCAGTTGCAGATAGGGTTATCTGGTCAGCGGTAGTAAATATCTGCCCTTCTGTCGGTGAGGTTATTGCAAGACTTATTTTTCCGTTATTTGTGCAGCCCTCAGCAGGACACATAGGGTAACCTACTTTTGGTCGGCCATTCATATAACTTTTTAACCAGGTTCCAGCTGCTCTGTCTTGGCCGTTTTCTAAAGTGAATCCGGTACCTGTAACCCAAGTCCTGTTTAATACATGTCCCCACCAGGTAACCCCTTTAACTGCGGGGTGCTCCCAATACTCAGGAAAATGATTCTGGAAGCTTGATAGTTGCTGTTGCTCATTGTTATTGTTATCATTTCCTCCTGCCATATCAAGTTCAGTAACATACACAGGAATGCCTCCTCGGGCCATCCTGCTACAATCCTGAGTAATACGCCCATCTGGCTGAGGATCCACACTAAACCAATGTGCCTGAGTTCCAAATCCATCAATAATACCTCTATCTCTCAATGCAGCAACCAATTTCAACATTTCGTCAATAGAAGTATTGCTTCCTTCAAGACCATAATCATTCAAGACCAGTTTGGTATTTGGAAAAATTCTCCTCGCTTCAGTAAACAACCATATTTGCCAGCCAAAATCATCTATGGCTGTATTGGTTTTACCACTGAATTTATCTCGCATTTGCTGGTTAGGTTGCTGATGATTAAATAACTGCTCATTTAAAACATCAATCTGATCTATGTACTTGAAGCGCGCAGCTATCCCTTCCATATATTCTACCAACTCCGCTCTGGCATCTGTGGTACTTAGTGAAAATAACCAATTTGGATACTGTGCTCCCCACATGGCAGCATGCCAGCGAAACATAATCTTTCTGTCATTGGCAGCTTTATAGGCAGCATCTGCTCCACCCCAGTTCATAACATCCCTGGTACCTTCAACAGATCCCCACTTACATGCATTCTCAGCACTAACACCATTGAAGTATTGATTCCAACTGCCTAAAAGCTGATTCTGATGCAAGCCAGCCATGTATTTCCCTTTACAAGCAGCCAGCCCTTGAGACGGAAAATTTCCATTGCCAACAGTAATCAATACACCTGCTGAAGTGAAGGCTACACCTTTGTTATTCGTAGCCTTTGCCGTGATCCGATACTCGCCAGCCGGAACACACCCCCACACAAATCTGTATGTGTTATTTGTATGAGTACTTGTTTCTCCCAGTTTAGTATTTCCATTAAAAAATTCCACTTTCGAAACCGTCCCATTATTGGCGGTTTTTCCAATATCCGTAGCATATACATGTATTTCCACATCGGTGCCAGTTTTAAAATAGGCATTGCTGAATGGCATAGTAACTACTGCAGATGGCGGATAAGTCTGACCAAAGGAATTATATATAGTAAAAAGGAAAATAAAACCTATGAGTCGAAAAATCATTCTTGCTTTGTTCATAATAAGATTTTTTTTTAGCTCTTTCTTATTGTTTCAGTATCTTCATGACAGAAACAGTATTGACATTTACTCCTCCCTACAATCATCAAGAGATTTTAGTAAACAGATTTAAGAAAAAAATTATGGCAAAAAGAAATGAGTATTACTACGCTCAAAAAACGACCAAAACATATTGGCTCATTTATCTCACCGACTAAAGGCTTTCTAAATTTTTATTGTCTTACTATTTTATGAACAAACACGCCTTTATTATTCTCTATTATCAGAAAATACATTCCTGAATTCAGATCAGAACCAACGATCTTACTATCCGAGCCTTCACCAGATTCTACTTCAGATCCGCTTAGATCGGTTATTCTATAATTGAAATTATCAGCTTTATGAATTTGAAGGCCACTACTGCTAAATGGATTCGGAAAAACCTCTAAGTTTGCAACAGCATTTGTCTTAACTCCTGTGATCACATCTCGGAACTCAACATAGTTCAGATTCATATAGCTTGCATCAAAGGCTATCCTCATTATATGTTCACCTGCAGTCAGACTGATATCATTCACTGTAACTGTTTTCCATGTTTGCCAACCTGCTGTATTTGCCACATTGATTGGGCCGGTAACATCTTTGCCATCCATTTCAATATGAAACACTTTTCCATCTCCATCTGCAGCTACCCTTACATCAAGATCATATGAACCTGTTCCAGATACATTAACTGAATATTCCAGCCATTCGTCTTTAAGAATATAGCTTAAGTTGTAAGAGCCTTCCAAATCCTTTGTTGCTTCTATATCCACTTCATCGTTCCTTAAAGTCGCCCCGCCTTCATTACCATTTGTGTTGGCCTCATGATAAGCCAAACCTTCTCCTCCAAGATCATATTCTTCAGCCTCTATACGACCAGGGATTTGATGGGCAGTCTGATTGTAAGCAGATTGTACACCTTCAATAGTTATTGTTACAGGTGAGGAGGTAGTACTTAGTCCTTTATCATCTGTCGCTACAGCCGTTAGTGTATGAACTCCGGAAGTCATACCTGACCATGCATAATTATATGGTGCGCTATTGTCAGTGCTGAGCAATGTTGTTCCGTCATAAAATCTAACATTGGCAATGCTACCATCAGAGTCTGTGGCAGTGGCGGTTAATGTGATTGTTTGCAATGTAGTTCCGCTGGATGGACCTACAAGAGATACCACTGGAGCTTTATTTGTCTCCAATGCTGTAAATGTTAAATAGTTCAGGTTGATGTAATCCTGAGAACCTATCGTAATGCGCATTACATAGGTACCGGCTGTCAGACTGATATTATTTACTGACACTGTTTGCCAGGTTTGCCAGCCTCCTGTGTTTGGCATGGCTATATTATTAGCAATAGTAGTATTACCCATTGCAACTGTTACAGTACGATCATCGCCATCGCAGGCAGCTCTGAAATCAAGTTTATATAATCCTGTAGTTGTTACATTTACAGTATATTCCAGCCATTCACCTGCTGTGGCATAACCTAAATTATACCCTCCTCCTGCATCTGTGCAAACTTCTATATCCACATCTTCATCTGTTCTGAAATTTACTACAGGTGTTACAGCACTGCCTGGGCTATCATCTGAATAGGCAATACCATTGCCTCCCAAATCATATTCCTCCAATTGAATTGTCCCTGGTATAACCTGTGCTGTTCCTTTATAAGGACTTTGTACCCCTTGAATTAAAATCGTAATTGGTGAAGAAACTGTACTAATACCTGTATTGTCTGTAGCTTTTGCTGTAATTGTGTGTGTTCCGGCTTTTGCACCTGTCCAGGTAAAGTTGTATGGTGCACTGTTATCGGTTCCCAATAAAGCGGAACCATCGTAAAATTCAACACTGGAAACAGTTCCGTCTGCATCTGCTGCTGTTGCAGCGAGAGTAATGGTTTCCAACGTTGTAAAACTACTATTGCCAGCTGGAGAAGTAATGCTCACGGTGGGTGGTGTACCTACTATATTGAGAAATTTAATAGTATTTACAAAAAAAGAATTTGCTCCACCGACCCATCTCAAATATACATCATGTTGCCCTGATGCATTAAATGAGCCAGTCAAGTTTTTCCATGTATCAGTCCCTCCTGTACTAGAAATGGGAATTGTAGCAACTTTTTTTCCATCTCCGCCTATATTATCAAGCCATATTTCCAAACTGGCATTTCCGCTTGCTGAAGCTACATTTACCTCAATACCGCTGGCAGTGGTATTACCACCTCCCAAATCCACTCCAGCCATCATTAGCCAGTCGCCCGAAGTACTATTGGTAACTGTCCGACCCGGCGTTTTATTCGAATAAGTTACACCATACCAGTTGTTTCTTCCTTCTACTTTAATTGGAGTAAAGCCATATCTATAGCTGTACATGTCAAAATCTGCAGTAGTATTTGAGGCATATAATCCTACCGATGTACCTACCCATTCATTATAATTTTCTTGTGACTTGTCAAGACCAGACACATCTTTAGTGCCTATTTGTGACCAATTGATCCCATCCGCACTGTAATAGCCAGTAAGGATATGAGCCGCACGCTCAACCCTAAGCCATACTATATTACCGATTGTATTATTTACTTCGACAGTAGTAGTTCCGGTGAACTGCATTCCTATCTTCTTCCCTCCATTGTAGCCAGAATATAATGTGAAATAAACAGCATCCTTACCATTCATCAGCCTGAGGCCCGCTTGCTGTCCATTAGTTGTAGCATTAAGTTCAACCTTAGTTGTCAATGAATAATACTTTCCTTTGTCCTTCTGTAATATATGAGTGGTACCACTACCCGCTTTCAATCTCATATAACCAGGCTTTTCAGTTAGGCTGAACTTGCCGAAATTTGCCTTATTGAAAACATGCCAGTCCTGCTTAAGAGTGGTTGATTCAAAATAGTCAGCCTTTCCGAAATCGTAAATATAACCGGCTGAATTTGCCAGATTCGGACCTAAAACCGGGTTTGTGCTAACAGGCTCTCCTTTAGGAACTCCGTTTGCGTCCCAATTAACCCTGTGCAGATGACTTTGACGACCCTGACCTTCCCATCCCCCATTATCATAGGCATGAGAAAGACACCACCAGGAGCCGTCGGACAACATCACCGGATTGGTTACGTGGTTAGGCCCGGTGAAACCACCAGGGCTTGAAGCATTAGCCCAGAAGTTACCATGTCTCGTCCAATCTGATTCTACATTGGAAAGTTTTGCAGAACTCAATACATATTGCCCTCCTGTAACATTTCCGGCAACAAACATATAATAACGGCCGTTGCGTTTGCACATTACAGGGCCTTCTGCCCAACTATACTGATTGTTTGCATTAATCCAATTCATATTCCATGCTTGTCCAGAAGGCTGTCCATCCATTCCCAATTTTTGAAGGCCATTGTTGGCTTGTCCGTTTTTTAAAAGCATATATGGTGTTCCGTCACTATCTACAAATACGGAGTTGTCATATCCATACACACCAGTGTTGGTATTGACCTTCACTGGAGCTGACCAAGGGCCAGCGGGATTGGTAGCAGTACAGAAATATTGTCCACCTCCTGCATTGTTGGAGAAGTAGACCCAGAATTTGTTATTAAAAAAAACTATCGAACCCTGCCATGTCCCAGCCTGCGTAGCATCGTTATTGGGTATAGAGGAAGAGGTAGGTATAACCCTTGAGATTACCTTCCAATGAAGCAGGTCTGTAGAATGAAGTATAGGCAGATAAGGAGCAAAATGAAAATTGGAACCAGTTGTGTAAAAATCATTTCCTTGCTTCCAGATAGTCTGATCGGGATGATCACCTGGTAAGATAGGATTTACATATGATTGTATACCATTTGGTCCAGGAGCATTGGAAATCTGAGCTGATACTTCTATAAGAAAAAGAAGCATAGCTCCAAGACCAAAAAATATATTTCGCTTAATCTGATACATATTCATTTTAATTTTCGTATTGATTACTTAAAGAAAACGTTTAACTGATATTAAAAAGAAACACCTCACGTGCCACTTTATACACTGATGAAAAAACATAAATTGACTAACAACATGCTTATTTGATCCACTCCTTTAACTCATCTTGTTCTTTATTCATTTCAACGGCCACATCAATATTTTTAACGAGTTATAGCTCGCAAAATCTGACCGCTGGCGGCCGGCACCTGATCATGCATTAAATGAAATTATAATAGGTATTTATCTTTTAGTTATAAAACCGTTCGTTAAGAAATATATCATTTCAAAAGTATATTGACATACTTATGATTTGACTAGCTGACATACTATTACATCAGCCAAACTTAAAATTGCACACCTACAAAATGGGGATTCAAATAGTAAACACTTATAGTAAAAAATTATAAAAAATATAATTGGCAATTAATTAAAATTGATTTTAAGGTATAATGAGATCAGACTAGCGGCATGAAGAGCTAAAGAAAATAAATCGGAAAAATATTTGTTTATTTCCTCAGATGTAAAAGTGGGAAACAAAGCGCCCTCATAAGATGAATAGCAAATATATACCACAACAGTTGGCAAAATATTTCCAACCAATTGAATATCCTGGATAAAACAGCTTTTAAATTATGAAATAATAGCAGGAGAAAATCAGGATAATTAATTTAGGGATTAAAATTGACATAAAACATTTCAGGCTCAAAGCCTCCATGGATATCATGTCTGTATTTAAAAAATTTTATGTACCGAATGTAAGATACGAAATCTTAATATTTTTGTAGGATCTTGCCGTCTTCTCCTCATAACAAGATGTCTTCTTAAAAAGGACTTTAGCTTTTTTAACTTCATAATAATTTTTAGTCTTTTAAAAACTTCCGTATAAAAATTCTTTTATTTCCTAATTTAGTTTAATAATGAAAATCAGCTTGGAATGAATAATTTATCAACACAATTTGTTGAACATTATTTAATAAAGCTTTCGAAGAGTTATAAACCTAAGCAAAAGGCTTCATTAAATGATATGGATTAAAGACGATTAACTACAATGATAAAGTCAAAAAGTAAACATGTTTTGGGATTCACTCTTCAAAATTGCCCAAATAAGTTTCGGTGTAATATCAGTTGACTGCCTCAAAGCTTCTATTATTAGTTCTGTCAAAGCTCCAGCAAACATTACATTATAAGTCTAAGAATGGCTTACTGCATAATTTGTATAAATGAACCACCATACTGTTCGTTAAATAGCTTGAACCCTTCAGCACTTCGAGACATTATTATAACTCCATTAATTTTATCTTTATATAATTTGGGGGAGGATAAATAACATTCAGTTATTTTCCCTGCTATAGTATTAATAAAAAAGAAGCCCATGTTCGATATGTGTCATGCAACATAGTAGTCGCAGATCCATCTTTGCTATTGAAAAGTGTATTTATAAGCTGAATAATCATTCCATATTGGAAAGTTGTGAATATCCTGAGAGCACCGAACTTGAACAAAATAAAGCAATCTATCTTTCTCCCAATCCGGAATCAAAAAATATTAGGTTGCAATTCTCGTCCAAGAAGAGCATGCTCTTTTCTTCATTTAAACTTGCCTTATATTCCTAAATCCAGCTGCCTAAGGAATACAAGACTATACTTCTCTTTTAAACTCCAAACTGTCTCAGATGGTGATCACTATGTTTATATGCATGGTAACCTATTTGTTCTTTGGTCATCTTGCCGAAGAAAGGATGAATAAAACTATTGTCAGGAAAATTATATGATTCATACATTTGTATCAGAGAAATCCACCTGGACTTTTCTTTTGCAATATCACCAGACGTGTCCCTTACCATCAATTCTGGAATAGTAGGATTGTTAGGCCTCATGGGCTTACCTTTCATTTCATTTTTCAGAAAAAACCTACCTAGCAAAAGACCTGTAAAAGGTCGTTTATATCTCCTATTAAATAATACCATTTCTTCCCAAAGCGCACAATGTTTCAGCATCTGATAAACATTCATTTTACCCCACTTAGCTTTATTATTATGGCCTAGAGAATTGATCCTTTGAATCAATTCCTCTCTTGTTGCTTTTTCAAATACAGATTTCAAAGCTTTCAGTTTAGTTGAGAAAGTGAAAACCAATTGCCTGAATCATCAACAAACAAGGCTTCAAAGCCATAGAATTCCTTGGTGGGCGCCTTTTTAAAAACAACACCTTTAGATTTCAGCTCTTCATAGGTAGCAAGCAGATCTTTGCATGTAAAGACTCCGGCACCAAACGTACCTTTTTTCACAAGGTCAGTCATTATTTTAACTGTTTCCTTGTTAAATGTACTTCCTTCTACAACGGGGAATAGCGTAAGTTCAAGTTCAGGTTGTTCGGGAGGACAAACAGTAAGCCATCTCATACCTGGCCCCATGGGTACGTCTGTGTGCACTTTAAACCCAAGTTTATTTACATAAAAATCATATGCGCTATCCTGATCCAGGACATAAATGCAGACATGTGTCAATTTTGTAATCATAGAGTTTATATTTTTTAGAAACCGTATGTTACAAATATGAGCAATAGCTTACAAAGACTCTTCTTCAAAATTGCTTTTTTTTGACCAACCATGGGTCTCTGCAAAGCAGTTAGGGATAAAACATAGAGGGTTTGTTGAGATTTCCGAATTTCGAAGAATTTGTTGCTGTTTGAATGCAGCAGGGGTTACACCTACAATCTTTTTAAAAAGTCCGGTAAAGGTGCTCACACTGTCAAAGCCGACTATAGAGCAAGCCTCAGAGATCGATATTTCTTTTGCTAATAGCAGCCTGGCATTGTCTATCCTGACCTTTGTTAAATACTGATGAGGAGTTTTACCATAAATACTTTTAAACAGTCTTATAAAATGAAATTTTGAAAAATATGCTTCGTCCGATATGTCATTAAGGTCAATATTATTAGCATAATGATTAACTATATAGAGCTTCGCCTGAACGATCCTTTTGTATAAATACATTTTCGGATATTGATCTTTTTTCATTTCCTGTTATTTTCAAAATCTTCGCAAAGAATTATATCAATATAAATAATACATCCGATAATGCAAAGCTCTTGTTCAGGAACAAACGATTGACGCATTTTCACCTTGTTAGGATACTATGCGGATGCTAAGATCTGAAGGATAAATAAAAAACCCTCCATAACTTATAAGTCAGGAGGGCTGTAACTAATAAGGAAAATCTGACAACGTATTGTTCAGGTGTCTCCTATACTCCTTTTATTTGACCAACGTGGATACTGTAAGGTTATGAACGGCCAGAACATTTCCACCATATGCATAATCTTTTCCCTCAAGTTTTATATCATAAGCAGTATTTGGTTCCAGATCTGCGATTTTATATGTAATTGGATCATTAATAAGATTCTGATAGGGGCCAATCTCTCTAGCGCTTTCTCCTTTTTTTGTAATATAAATTGTATACCAGGAAACACCGCTTACTGGTTTCCAACTTAGAGTAATAGCCTCTGCTGTGGAGCTTGAGGTAACTTGTATGTCTTTAGCAATTATAGGATCAGGTGAATCATCCTTCACACAAGAAACCAATGAAAAAGTAAAAACAAGCGCTACAATAAAAAACTTTAATGAATTTAACATAAAAATTATATGGTTTAGTTTTTCCGGGCAAGCCGCAACTCCGGAGTTTTTTTTATAGAGAACCTCAGGCTTGAACTGAAAATAATCAGCAAAGTTCTCTTATATCCTTAAGAAAAATAAATACTAAGTTTAAATCAAATTATTGAAAACCCATTTTTCAATCAAGAGGTATTTTACTCTTGCTCAATACCAAATAACAGAGTCAAGCTCTTCGTAAATTGATTCAAACCTTTCCTTCTTTTATAATTAGGCGCAGTTAACATCTGTTTGTTACAATAAATTTCAAATTAAATTTAACTTACAAGCTATCTGAAAGACAGGAAGTAAAAGCTAGAAAGTAGCAAAAAAATAAAGGAAGGGTTATCTAAATAACTTTATCAAATAGAAATCTGACAATTCATTTATTTACACTATAGGAATACTTATTAATTTCTTGTTTTATTTCTAAGAGGCCATAGATATCCGCCCTCAAAAAACCTGAAGTTGGAGCATCCATATCTTTAATCAGAAACAGAATGGAGCATATAACTATACAAATTAAAAGTGCGAATCGAATATTTTTATCCGATGAAAATCCATGGCAATATCCTTGGGCGAAAATGGTACACATAGAAACAATAACCAGTAGAATTATAATTATTCTGGGAAGGTGATTTTGAAAAGATGATGATATATTTCCACTAACATCAATCATTTCATTCAGTGCAAGAATAGTAACATTTGTATTTAAAGATGGTGCCGACTTTCCGATAATAGCGGTTATAGACCAGATTTTCACCTGTAGCCTTCTTGATTCTGAATTTATTTTTATCCTGTCTTCGTCGGTATTTCCATCCTTATAAAATTTTAATCTTGCATCTATATATTCCAATAGCAGATTTCTAACATCATTCTTAATCGTATCAGGAAGCAGTCCTGCCCTGAAAAATGCAGTTCCAATACTCATAGATTCTTTTATAATCAATTGTCTTCTATATTCAAATCGTGTGGAAGAAAGGGAAAATGAGAACGCAAGCATGACACCCAATATACCAGTAAGTCCGACATGAATATTAGAAATAAGAGATAGATGCTTATCCCCTTTTTTCCCAATCATTTTGCCACCCAACCAAAATCCATAATAATATGAAACTAACAATAACGCTAATACAGCCAGAATGAGCAGCAATTCTTTTAAGTAGGTGTATTCGAATGTCATCATAACGCATTTACTATTTGCACTGCCGAAAAGGTTGGATATAAAAAACTTACTCAGGATAATTCAAATCAAGTAAAGACAAACATAATTAGAAACAAAAAGTTAATTCCTGACAGATTGTAGGAATGAGATCAATCTAAATCATAATTAAATGAAGATCAAGAATTTGAATATCCTGCAAATCATTTAAGATTGCCTTTATAAAAAACAAGGCCTTTGTTTTTAAAGAAATATTTTGATTCTGTTTCTAAAAATATTTTAACCTTGCCACATAGCACTATTTTCGTTATAGTCGCCGCATTCATGCTAGCTTTATGTCTTCCAGGAAAGCTTTTGTCATTTTCTGACGAACGTATTGTTACTGATTCCATCAGAAATGATACTTCTACTCAGGTTACACAAGCTGAGAATTGGGGCTCAATAGATCCTGGACAAGGGTTTCTATTAGGAAGAACTAAAATGGGCTCAATAAGTGTAAGCGCATATGTCCTGGCTCGTTATATAAATCAATTGCCAGCCAAGCAAAGTTTTACGGACCATCTGGGAGTAACCCGCCAAATAGACCCAAGACAAGATATCCAGTTGCACCGAATATTGTTAACTTTTATTGGCAATATTTATCTTCCTAAGTTCGGCTATAATGTCACAGTATGGACAGTAAATTCCACAACACAAGTGGCTGTTGTCGGAACTCTGAATTATTCCTTTCATAAGTCTTTTAACTTATTTGCTGGTATAGTCGGTAACTCAGGTACACGGTCTCTGTTAGGCTCACACCCTTATTGGCTTGCGCCAGACAGGGTCATGGCCGACGAATTTTTCCGACCAGGATTTACCAGTGGGATATGGGCTACTGGTGAGTTATTGCCTAAGTTTTACTATAAAGCAATGCTTGGAAATAATCTGAGCCAACTAGGTATCAATGCAGTACAACTGACACGTCATCTAGTACCCAGTGCAAGTATATGGTGGATGCCTACAACTGGTGAATTTGGCCCAAGAGGTGGATTTGGTGACTTTGAAAGGCATGAAAAGCTAGCGACGAGGTTTGGGTCTTGCTACACACACGCAAGAGAAAACAGGTTTAACGATATCAGTGAACGTTCTCCTGATAATACACAAATTCGAAATTCGGATGGTCTCTTGTTGTTTGAAAAAGGATCACTTGCAACTGATGTTACCGTAATTGATGCCACTTATAATTTATGGACAGTTGATGCCGGAATAAAATATAAAGGCTTGTTCATCCAATCTGAATATTACTTTAGAACCTTGCAGAATTTTAATGCAGACGGCCCATTACCACTTGACTTTACTTTTGATCATGGTTTTTATATACAAGCAGCTGCGTTTCCAATATCTAAGAAACTTGAAGTATATGGGGCAACATCGCAGATATTCGGGCAATTCAGAAATAGTCATGAGTTTCTTATCGGATCCAATTATTACCCTGCCAATACCAGGAATCTAAGAATCAACGGACAGTTGATAAAAGTTTACAGGAGCCCTACAGGAAGTACATTCGGATATTATTTGGCTGGTCAGACAGGCTATATTTTATCAATAGCCGCTTCTGTTTTATTTTAATCTAAAACCATGTAAATAATACAAGGCTGCCCTAAAGTAAACCTCACAGGACACCTAACAATCAAACTAGTAGCTTCAAAAAATATATAAAAATCGATTAAAAAAATATAATTGATTATATAATTACCTCTACACAAACTTCATCACCTGATTTTAATTGTAATTTCACCTCCATCCGGAACAGCATTAAACATCAGCTCCCCTGATGTTATTTTAAAATTCAGTCTTTTACCATTCTGATAAATACATAAAACATTGGTAATATTCGCCGGCATTTTCACCTTAGTTGTAAGTGGCTGAAAATACAGGCGGTCCGGAAGCTGGTCACTAAGGTTAAGCTTCCAGGTATTACCTTTAGTAAAAGGGGCAGAAGTTTCTATAAGCTTAGCTGTCTTCTTTTCTCGGTGGTATTGAATTGCCTGAGCAAAGGTACATATCCAAACATCGTTCTTTCTTGACAACAAAGTATCAAGCTGCTTTCCTAAGTCATTCTGATGTATCTTTGCATAAGAGTTGTCAGTAATTGTATTACTATAAATACTGTGATACAAATAAGTTAATAGCCCGCCTCCTTTTATGATATTTTCCAGTTGAGAATTGAACTGAGCAATAGAAATTGTATTATCCATCCCGTAGGTTAGAATCTTGTAATAATCATCTTCCACAAGAGCAAAATTATAAGTATAATTTCCGGATGATAGCTGCACTCCTCTGGATGCTATGTGACCACTATTACGGACCGAATCCAGTACTTCTTGATCATATCTTCCAAAAGGATAGGCAAAAGTTAATACCTTACCTCCTTTAAGTTTTTCCCCAAAATAGTTTTTGCTGTCTCTGATTTCATCCTTCTTCTGATCTTCTGACAATTTTGTAAGATCAGGATGGCTTTTAGTATGGTTGGCAATTTCATTCCCATCTTCATAGGCATTTCTGACTATGTTCCAATCAGGCGTACCCAAAACATTGGTAATAAAAAAAGTCCCATTGATTTTTCTTTTCTTCAATTCTGGAATCACAATAGCAGGATGGCCGGGAGACCAATCATCAAAAGTGAGGACAACAGCAGCTCTTTTATCATCAAACCAGTTAGATATGAAATATTCGAAGTTTGAATCATGGCCATTATAAAGAAAATACTCAAAAGCCGGAGCTTCTGAGTATTTATTATCAATCATCAAATTTCCTGCCATAGAAAGATTTGAATTGAGACTTTTCTGTGCTTCTACATTATAAAAAGATATTAACAAACAAATGAACAGCAGCCTTTCCAACAAACGTTCCATATGATTCTGAATAGGGTTATTATAGTTTAATCAATGGTTTTACTATAACCTGATCTCCTCCTGCAACCTTGATAAGATATGACCCGGAAGGTAATTCAGAAAGTTGGATTTCCTGTTGTCCGCTATCCATATAGAATGTCTTCATTACAGAACCTCTGATATCCATTACGGTTACCTGATATTTTCCTGGCTTCACATTGCTGATCCAGAAAGAACCGTTTGTAGGGTTCGGAAAGAGATCAATTGACGGAGCAATATTCCCAGTAGGACCATCAACACTTGTAACCTCTTTCAGATCCACAAATTTGGAAAGCAAGCGAATATAACTAATCTGATACCCATTGCTGTTCTCTGTCACAGCCCAGGAATTTAATGGCCAATTCGAATTGAAATCTTTATAAGACTTTTGCTTCGGCTGACCTTTCGGAGGTGTAACAGACTCTGAAGTACATATAGCGTTATTTTGTGAACTACCACAAGTACCAGTAGCGCAGCATCCATCCAAGTCATATCCAGGGTTTGGACCACCTGTCAAAAAGCCGGGAGCAGGACCATAAGTAGAAGTTCCTACTCTATCCCACTTCGCGCTTTTGTCTGTGAACCAAGTGTGATAAAATTCATTAACCCCCTTTTCAGCACCATAATTGTACATATTGGAAAGGTAAACCATACTGAGAGGATTAACTCCGTGAATATAATGTACATATCCTAAAGCAGCTTCTCTTGCACTTGTATTTTTAGTAGCGTCGACATTATAACTAATCACATTATGGAACATAGTTCCTTGCATAGATTTGATGTTGTTGCTACCCCAGGTATAATCTTTCAGGTGTGCTCGATAAGGATCGATTTTAGAGTTGAATGCTTTAAAGTTATCATCACTGTTTGTCATGCTACCTTTATAAGCATTGAGTATCTTTGTTTTGCTTGCGCTCGTTGCTCCCGGAAGAGAAGTATAATAAAGTAATACATCCTGTAATTCCGATTCAAAAGGATAGGCGAATGACCATTGTATAAGGTGTGCATTTTGATAATTTGCATCCACATATGTCTTATACTGCTCTTCACCAGTAGCAGCATATAAGAAAATGGCCGCTTTTAGCCTTCCCATAGGTAGATCGTAATCACTCCCTTGCTCCTGCTGTCCTGCACCAATACCGGAAGATCCGTTTGCTGCATCATTGTTTCTCCACATCACAGCTGGATTTGCAGCAGACCAGTTCCATGCCATTTTAGCTCTTTTAATCAAAGTATCAGCATAGTTGTTCATGTTAAGAGAACGATAAACTTTAGATGCAATAGCTAAGGCTCCTGCCACGCTTTGTGCAGAGGAAGTATTAATACCACCGTAATAAGTAGTACCTGTAGCACTAGAAGGAGGACTAGAATGCGAAAGTGAAGCAATGCTGATTACTGAACCATCTGCTTGTTGCATGCGAAGCAAATGATCAATACCCCACTTAGCTTCATCCAGTAGATCCGGAACGCCATTACCTGATTCCGGCAAATTGTAATTATCAGCCCAAGCATCCGGCTTTTCAAGGTAAGCCAGCATCATCTGTACTACATAGCTGGAAGTCCAGTTTGTATATTTATTGTAATCACCGGCATCATACCAACCACCAAATACATCTTTTGCTTTTGCAGCATTCGCCTTATCATTATATGCTCTTGCAGTTTTGTCTTGCATATGACTTGCCCCGTCTGCCCAACCTGCTCCTGCATATTTTGCTTCTTTCGCAAAACCCGCACGCTGATAGAAGAAGGTACGAACTGCATGTTTCAAGACATCATTATAAATGGCTGCACTAATCTGAAAAGGATACGAACGGACATTATTGGTAACATCCAGGATATAATATTCACCCGGGGTGTTTACATACGAAAAGTCGAACCACCAAGCTTTGTCTCCGGAAGAAGCATCTACAGTACCTGCAGACCATAATTGAAGAGGACCAGAATACACTTGCTCTCCTGCTGAATTGACAACAGCATACAAAGTTCCCGGAGTAAAAGATTCCGTGCCATCAAAACCTATCTCCGGATTCCTGATAACAGCTATTTTAACTTCATCGGGAAGATATCCGAACTGATCTGCCACAATATATTTAGATACAGATTGGGCAGAAGAATCCTGCCACCCGGATAAAAGAAATAAATAAAGAGATAGAAATAGTGTAGAATAAA
The DNA here is from genome assembly GCF_000426725.1 of Sporocytophaga myxococcoides DSM 11118. Lineage (NCBI taxonomy): Bacteria > Pseudomonadati > Bacteroidota > Cytophagia > Cytophagales > Cytophagaceae > Sporocytophaga > Sporocytophaga myxococcoides. The sequence goes on from NZ_AUFX01000004.1 coordinate 78,449, forward strand.
ATTTAACCATAGTTAATTTAGTTTTTTTGTTACTACTGTGAAAAGGATCAATAAGTAAGCACTTGCCCCTAAAAGAATCCAAAATTTCCTCAATAATGCACAATTCAATAAATATTCGTACGATGTGGGTGTAAATTGGGATGGTATTTTGAAGGATTTTATTCAGGAATAAAATTCAATATAACCATTACTATTCATCCCATTTATAAGCGCATATCGAACAGAACAATTTGGAAATATTGAATCAAAGGAAGAAACTAGAATTTAACTAAAAGGAAAGTTAACTATGAATTGCTTTGGAAGGGGTATTTTGAAGGATATTGGCAGTTCACTAACAAATAATAAAATCTGATTATCAATTAATTAAACTGACTTTTTGGTTATTTAGTTCTCAATTGAAATTTTTGCATTGGAATTAAACAGTATAAGAAAGTCATTTTGAATGAATGAATGAATATTCTTGAATTAAGGAAATCAATTTATTCTGAGCCACACCAAGCAACTTTTCGAAACGGAAAGTTACAGCAATAATAATAACAAATACCGTTTCCCAATATGGTTTATTCCTGATTTGGGCATGCTGCAAATCTATAAAATTAATTCCATTTTTGGCCTTCGTAACTTTTTAGTCAATACTATAAACGTTTAATAAAAAAGAGCGCTAAAGAGCGCTCTTTAAAATTCTCGTGACAAAACGAGCAAGGTAAGGTTACATTAAGGAATGAGACAGTTTCATTTAAATTAAATCAATATTTCACAAACTTGAATATCTTATTCTCGACTTTAGCAAAGTATATGCCCGGAATTAAATCACTTCCAAATTCAAGCTCTGATACGTTTTTGAATTTTTCTAATGTCTTGCCCTCTATATTAGTAATTTCAACATCGGCATTTTTATTCAATCGTATGTAAAAACTGCTGCTACTTGGATTAGGATAGATTGAAACGTATGTCGCTTCTTTAATGTCTTCAATGGCAGTGACCAGACATTCTCCTTTTCCTACTCCTGAACTCACATATCCTATCTGATCAATATTAGCTAAGCCATCCGCAGTGTTTGAAACTAATTCCACTATATTGTTGCCTGAGTTTAATTGCAGCGAAACGTCAATAGTTTTATAAGTTGTGAATGCACCTGTTGATGGGAAACTTTGAATGGCAACCTGAGAAACTCCATTTACCAAAACATTAGCTGTACGATCATTTGCCCCACCGCTCGCATATCTAAAAGAGAGCACCACGCTTGCGGAAGAGTTTGCATTAACGTTAAATACGATTCTTGAACCAATTGAATTCGGAACATTTATAAAGCCTGTGCCTTTGAAGCCAGCATTGTTATTGTCAACTGTTCCATCATACAAACATGCATCCGTTTCGGCTTCACCTGCATCTGAGCAAGGCATTCTCCCGGTTGTACCATTAACGCAGCGATCACAGTTATCTAATGTCGCTGCCCCATTTGCTACATTATTGCAATCAAGACAGGAGCTTTCTGTTTTACCACATCCACAATTTCCAGGATTGGTTTTATTGGAATCAGAAGCACATAAATCTGAATTATCAGCTACATAACCATTTGGTTGTGCACATGCTGTAAGCCTCGTATTTGGATCTCCTTTACCATCTTTGTCAATATCCGCATACCAATTGGTTGTTGCTGCAGAAACAGTGGTTACTACCGGAGTCGAAGTTGCTACGCATTTATTTGCATCTGTCACTGTAAGCGTATAAGAACCTGCTGTGCTTGCAAGATATGTAGAGGAAGTCCCAACGTTGGCTGAGCCATTTTTCCATTGGTAAGAAAGGCCATTACCCGCAATGGCATTTAGTGATACAGAAGAGCCCTGACAGAAAGACAATGAACCGGTATAAGAGATTGTAGCATCAGGCAAAGCATTCACAGTTACAACGATTGCAGAACGACTGCTTTCACAGCCACTTATTATTTGTGAAACATAATATGTCGTTTTTCCATTGTTGGAAGTATTCGGAGTCGGAGGCATAAAAGATGCTGTGCCTCCGGTGGCACTTGTTCCATACCAGACCAAATTACCATCTGTACTTGCCGCAGCAGTTAATACACTTGCAGGTGATCCCTGGCAATAACCCACGTTTGTTACAGCTGGAGCAGTAATACCTGAACATGCAGTAGCTATATTCGGCTTAGGAATACTTGTAACACCATCCCCCAAAAAGAAGCTTGGATGCGGAGGTTGATTATACCCTGTATTCTGCCATGCTATTGCAGTGCGGTATTGAGCGTCGTGCAATAGAGTTCTGAATTTATAGTTGGTAGGAATAACTGTAGTAAATAAATACAATGCAGTATTATCACTTGCTCTCATAAGAATCTCTTCGCGCCAATCACCAAGTATATCACCGCTCAAACAAGGATTTTTCTTTGATCCATTGTTGGAGGATACTGGCGCCAAGCTACCCAGAACTACTATTCTTCCCTGATCATAGTTGTCAATACGGGTATCATCAAGCATTTCTCTTAATAAATCTCCATTCCACCACACCAGGAAATTACAAGTGGCACCAGATCCGCCAGAAGTAGGCTGATTGCCTACAAAATTCCCTTTGACATCCATCAGCTGCCCTGATATACCTCCGCCAATCACCCATGCTTCGGAACCAGGCCATTTGGCTGAGATATCTGCACAAACTCCTCTACCGGGACCTTCATCGCTTCCTGCCACACTAGCCTTTTTCCATAGAATCTTTTTGTCCTTAGCGCTATACATGTATGCGCCGGCATCGCCAACAGGTTCCTGAATATTGAACACTTCAATGCCTGGAAGGGAGGGATCCAGATCACCTACATGTAAGGCATCACCATGACCTTTCTGAGTGGAATAATATCCCGTTCCATTGTCATCTATAATCGCAGCCCCTGATATCACTTCCTGTTTGCCATCACCATCCACATCTGCAATGCTCAAAGAATGGTCTCCCTGACTAAAATATTCATTGGATGAGTTGAAGCCTGAATCGAACTTCCAACGGTTTGTCAAATTCTTCCCATCCCAATCCCATGCTGCTACAGCCAAACGCGTATAATAGCCACGACAGAAAATACCACTCGGTTTTACTCCATCGAGATAGGCCACTCCCGCACGGAAACGATCTACACGATTGCCATATCCATCGCCCCAATCCGCGACGGTACCTCTGGCAGGCCAATAATTGGCGGTAGCCATAGCTGCTCCCGTTTCACCATTAAAAACAGTAAAGTATTCCGGGCCACTTAATACATATCCTCCTGAATTTCTATAATCAGTTGTTGTGCCAATACGAACTCCTTTTCCGTCTATAGTTCCATCGGCAGTACGTGTCATCATTTCCGCTTTTCCATCCCCGTCAAAATCAAAGACCATAAAGTCCATATAATGCGCTCCGGAACGAATATTTATTCCAAAATTAATACGCCACATGCGGGTTCCGTTCATCTTATAGGCATCGACATATGTATTACCTGTATACCCAGAATTAGAATTATCCTTTGAATTGGAAGGGTCCCATTTCAATATGATTTCATAATCACCATCCCCATCCAAATCAGCTACGCTGGCATCATTGGCAATATATGTATAAGCCACTCCGTCCGGTGTCGTGCCTCCAGCAGGTGCGGTGATAGGAATCTTAAGAAATTGAGCTCCCCAGACAGTGACTGTTGCAGAAGCTGCCTGTTCTATTCCATCCGCTATAGCTTTTATATAATATGTAGCGGAGGCAGCAGCACCATTATCTGTATAATTGCACACTGTCAAAGGTGTTGTATTCACTTTAGTACCATTTCTATAAAGGTTAAAGGTTACATTGTCCCCTTCAGTTCCAAGCCATCTCCAACTGATAAAGTTATTATTGCCACTTCTTGCGGCCACTAATCCCCTCGACAATTTTTCCATCTTGTATTGGCTAAAGGAATTTGTGTGAATTCCGATAAGGAATATCAACACTAGAATTTTTTGTAAAACGTTCTGATTCATAGTAGCAATCCAAAAGTTAAAATTTCACATTCAGATAGTTCATATCCTTTCCATTATAAAAAACCAAAGACTGATCCTCTTCTTTGATTTTTGAAATATTTACTATATTCTTTTGTTCAGCAGAAAAATCAAAGAGCAAAGTATTTCTGATACTCATTTCCGAAATTTGACCAACTTTAAACTGGCCGGTGACCAACCCTTCCATTATCACTATCGGCTCGTCAGCATTAGAAAAGTCAATCCGGACACCAGTACATTTCAATGCTGTCGGTGCTGAATTAATTTTTATACTTAAATTTTCAGATAGGTATCTAATCAATGCACTTTTTTGCTCCTGATTTAAAGTTTCTGTTTCAAGAGGGAATGCTTTTTTGACATGCAGACTCATTCCGGAGGAAAGATCGTTTGCAAACATCCTGACATTAAAGTGTAATTCTTCTCCTTGCTTTGAAATATTGGTCTTGGACATTTTCAAATTATGATTGACAAAGCCACTACAAAGCCATATTAGTAAACAGAGGGTTACACACTTTAATATATTCTTAGCAATCCATTTCATTATTAAAGACATTTAAACATTATAAAATTGAACCTCCATATTTCAGGTATATCCCCTACAATCGAACTTCAAAAAGGTATACAAAAAAGCGTGAGTATATTTTTTATATACTTACGCTTTGAATTTCACTTTACTTATTAACTCGTTATTAATCCTTTACAACCTTTAACCATTTAGTAAATCCATTAGAAGAAACCTTAAGGAGATACATACCTTTAGATAAATTTTCGCCAAACTCTACTTCATCACTAGCCTGTCCCTTTAAACACAATTTCCCTAGTTGATCCATTAGTTCATATTCAAAAAAGCCGTATAGTTGGAGTTTTATATTTGAAGCAAATGGATTTGGGAAGACATTTATAAAATTTATTTCTTTCTGGTCATTCAAGGAAGTAATCACGCATGAGCCTTCAGCAACTCCTTTGGAAAATTGCAGACGGTCGATATTTGCCAGTCCATCAGAAGTAACAGAAGAAATTATCAAATCATTGTGACCTAGTTTCAGATTCAGATTCACACTTACAATCCCCCATGATGTCCAGTCTTCAGTTGTTGACAAAAACAAAGTATCGATTCTGACCCCGTTTAAGGTAATGATACCATCTCTTGGAGCAATGCCCCCATTCGAATAGCGGAATGTAATAGTTGCTATCTGATTTTTATCGCTGTCAATAACATAAGACGCGGAAGCTCCGGCAGCGTTAGTGGTATTTACATATCCTTCACCTAAAAATCCTTCGTTTTTACTTTCGAATAAACCATCCACTGTGCAGGCACTTTCTCCTTCCATAAATTTATCGCAAGCTTTAAATGTGCTCTTCCCTCCAACACAAACACCGCAGTTGTCGAGATAAGCTGAACCATTGACATCACCATTACAGTCTTTCACACAGGCTACTTTTCCAGTATTGCCTCCTACGCATATACCGCAACCGTCAATATATGCTTGTCCCCCCACTGTGCCATTGCAATCTGAAGTACAAGAACCATCTTTTACAGTTGTTGTACTGAACACAAACTGGTCTATGTTAGGAGCTCCATCAGCAGTTGTGGAGCTTACCTCAAACTTGTTCACTCCTTGAACAAGAGTTACATTTACATTTTCAATTTTCCAGTTAGACCACGCTCCAGTTGGAGCACCGATAGCAGTCGTTTGCTTGACCTCATTTACCAGTACATCCACACTTCGGGCAGTGGTTCCTGCATTAGCATATCTGATACCAATCTTTGTTGTCTGAGCTTTTTCTGAATTGACATACCATGTACCTGTTGAACCTATTGCATTATCCAGATTCAGGTATCCATCCTCTTCAAAACCTGCATTCTTTGCTTCAAGTACTCCGGCAGCAGAACAAAACTTTTCTGCTTGCATTGCTCCTGAGCAAGCTGTCAAACTGGTATTACCTCCCACGCATACACCGCATGCATCCAGGTAAGCTGTGCCATTATTCACTCCGTTACAATCCAACTTGCATGCTTCTTTACCTGTAGTACCTCCCACACATATGCCACATTCATCCAGGTAAGCAGTGCCATTGGCAGTTCCGTTACAATCTTTTTGAACGGTATTATCTTTTTCCACCAATACGTTTACAGTGAAGGTAAAGGCCGTTCCATCAGAGCCAGTTACTGTGAATTTGAAAGAAGCCATTCCAAAAAATCCTGGCTGAGGAATAAAGCGGGCTGTTTTACCATCTGCTAAAACGCTTACAGTGCCGTTTACTTCACTACTTGTCAAGTAAGCAGGTGAAACTTTCTCAAACCCTGCAGTATATTTAGTCAAATCAAAATCCAAAGTTTTACCTTGTATCACATGCGCTTTGATATCTCCAAGCCAGTTGATATATTTTTCAATATTGGCATAACCGTCAGCACCTTTTGCCATCGCGTCATTACCAATTTGATTTAAGCCAAAAGTCTTTTCCCAGAAATCAGGCATTCCATCACCGTCAGTATCTGTGGGCTTAGTACCTGTAACAATAGTCCCGTAACCATTATTACCCAGACCTGTTTGAGTTTGCGAAGTATAAAAGCCACTATTAGGTCCTGCCGTACCTGCTCCCGTACCAGTGGTTCCTTTACCGAGGGTACGTATCTGAGACATCACCAAACGATCCATCTCATCATATGGAAAAGTCCCGGCAACGGAACTGGTATATCGAAAAGCTGTTGCTGCTGAGTAAGTAGGAATGTTTTTAGTCTCGGCAGACCATGCCGCAGTCAACACAGTACCAGTTCCTTGATACCAATAAGGAGTTGTAGTAGAGCCATTTAGTATCCCATCTTTATTACTATCCTTCAAGTTGCCGGAATAATAAATACTTTGATTTTTGTCAATTTGATACCAGGGAAAATTAGATCCGGAACCAGGACCTGAAACAAAATAATTATTTATAATATCGTGTTTAAATTTGGTGCTTGTATGAGTCGTATAACCCGCATCGCAGTTGTACAATACATTATTGATAAAAATATCATTGACCTTATCAAGAGGGTTTCTGTTGTGTGAGTTTGCAAAAATGTTGTAAGCCCAGGTCCAGTTGGCATTTGGTGATTCAATATGGGCACCAAATTGTTGATAGGTTGGGTTAGCAATCAAGCAGTTCTGAAATGTGACATTATTTACCGGAGTTACTGAAGAATTGGTACTTACTCCACCGATGTTGTTCCAGGGAGCAAACTCAATAGTACAATGGTCAATGATCACATCATGTGCATCTACCAGGTTTAAACCAACATCTTCATTTGAAGCAACCTCATTTCCAGGCCTTATACGCAAATGACGAATGATAATATTTGATTGTTTACCGAAAGATAATTTTCCTCCTCTCAAAGCTATCCCTTCTCCAGGAGCGGTTTGTCCGGCAATGGTAATATTACCTTTCGCGGAAACCGCAGATTTTAACTGAATGTATCCACTGACATCAAACACTACTATCCTATTGGGCGCACTGACAGCGTCCCGAAAGGATCCCGCCCCCGCATCGTTCAGATTCGTGACGTGATAAACTGTTCCTCCTCTGCCACCTGTTACATTTTTTCCGAAACCTACAGCCCCGGGAAATGCAAGTATCTGGGCTAAACCAGCTTGGCTTGACAAAAGCCAACAAAAGATAATTGAGAAAATTATTCGTGATTTTATCATATGCTTATTTGATAAATGATAATATCCCCAGGCATTAAAAATGACTTTGGGATTTATTTTCAAGAGAAATACACTGAGCAAAACCTAGAAGTAACATTTTTACAGAAAAAATTATGAGACAACTGATCACTCTGTTATAATAGTCAACCTTTTCATTGGCCCTTTCCTCAGGAATTGGCCATACTGTAGAGACGCCATGCCTGGCGTCTCAAAAACTTTGATAATGAGCTACAATGAAAATATTGCTGACAATTAGGTTTATCGATTGAATTTCTGTTAAAATAAAATGTAGAACTTGTGGATAGTGAGACGCCAGCATGGCGTCTCTACATGAAAAAAAATGAGACTGACTCAAAACTGAGCCAGCCTCTTATATAGAAAACAAAGGTTAATTGAGAACTCTTAATATTTCAAGAACTTATATACCTTATTCCGGATTTTAGCAAAGTATACACCTGGACTTAATTCTTCTCCGAACTCTACTTCTGACGCATCTTTGAAACTATCGAAGATTCTACCCTCCGCATTAGTAATTTCAATGTCTGCAGGTCTATTCAATCTGATATTTAACTTGCTAGCACTTGGATTTGGGAAAATTGACACAGAATAAACTTTAGTCTGATCATCTAATCCAGTAATAACGCAATCTCCCTTCCCCAGACCTTCACTCACATAACCAATTTGATCGATATTAGCTAATCCGTCTCCCGTTGTCGATGCTAATGTGACAATGTTAATACCTGCTTCAAGATTGAGACTTACGTCTAGTGTTTTGTAAGTTATAAACGCCCCTGTAGCGGGGAAACTAAGCTGACCGATTAAAGTAGTGCCATTCACATTAACCGTAGCTTTACGGTCCGAAGTACCACCACTTGCATATCTGAAACTTAAAGTCTTTAAACCTACTGATTCGGAATTTATATAGAAGGTTATTTGCGAGCCTATTGCATTAGGCACATTGATAAATCCGATACCTTTAAAGCCTGTATTATTGTTATCTACAGTACCATCAAAAGAACAGGCATCAATTTCTGCTTCACCTGCTGATGTACAAGCTGTTTTGCCAGTCTTTCCGCCAACGCAACGATCACAGTTATCTACGATCGCCGTTCCGTTCATTGTTTTATTGCAATCACATGAATTGATAGTTACAGATACTGTAGAAGCAGTAGAAGCAACCCCACCACTGCTTGTAGAGATGGCTTTCAAAGTTTTAGAACCTGTTGAAGTCGGCAACCATAATACCGAATATGGACTTTCAGCATCGGAAGCAATAAGGGTAGAGCCATCATAAAAGTCTACTTTTGATATAGTTCCGCTTGAAACTGACGCTGTAGCTGTAATTGTTACAGAATCTGACTGACAATAACTCTTACCAGATGCAGGTCCTGTTAAATCTATAGTAGGTGCAGGTGTTGAACAAGTGCCGTCAACATATACTCCAACCTTTCTGGTCATTGTACTTCCTGCATTATCTTTTACTGATAGGTTAAAAGAAGCAAAGCCACAAGTAGCAGGTTTAAAGGTAGCAGTTGATCCAGAAATAGTAACTGTACCATTTACAACAGACGAAACAGAGTATGCTGGGCTTGTCTTGGAATAGCCCATGAACATGTTTGTAAGATTAATAGGCTGAGTAGCTGTATTGGCAATTATATAATGATATTCTGCCATCCAGTTAAGATAGTCTTCCAGATTGGTAAAGCCATCTTTATCAGGATCCCCATTAGATTCGCTGAAATCGCCTTTAGTTGAATTCGGATTAAATCCTTTACCCTTCTCCCAGAAATCAGGCATACCATCACCATCAGTATCCCAGTTAGAAGCTCTTGTTGTTGTAGGATAGCTTTCATATCCTCCTACATCACTTTCCTTGTCAGGGAACCCTGGCTTTCCGGTTACACTACCTTTGTACTTATAAGTCCCGTTCAAAGTCTCATTAACAATTCTTATATCATGTTCATCAAATACAGGCTGAGTATGTCCTACATCTGACAACACACTTTTATAAGCATCAATAGCACTTTGAGTAGTTACATAAGATGAAAAAAAAGGAGCATTGACATATCCTTCATATTTTTTAGAATCATCATTTGAGTAGGTTTCTCTTCTTCCTTTAGATTGAGTTGATTCATCAAAATAGCCAGGCATCACATTTCCGGTAAAATATCCACGTTGTGTTCCTAGCCCAGTTCCTTCGTGGTCCATAGACATGGCTACAAAAATTTTACTTCCTGCCCCCGGTTTATAGTAGTTTCCAACGAAGTTTACTTCCATAGCCCCACCATCAGTGGTACGTCCACCCCAGTTGTAGACAACGTTATTCGTAATATCAAGCCTTCCTGCATAATAAGCATTTCCATCAAGCCCTCCTCCCATACTCCAGTTACGGCCATAGTTATGTGCCAATAGATTATGATGGAAGCTTCCTACATCTCCACCGATTGTACCAGCATATCCGTGCTCGGTACCTGGAGGATAATTCTGGTGGTTTGCTGCATTCAGAGCTTCAGAAATCAAGGTACGTTGTAACGTAATGTTTTTAGCACCGCGAGAACTGAATGATTCATCTATAGTCCAGCTTATTGAACAATGATCAAGGATACTATGATTAGCACCTGTTAAACCCATTCCGTCAAAGGTCGGACCAGCGCCAAGTCTTACCTTCATAAACCGGCCAATGACATCATTTCCTGTAAAACCAAAAGGAGCCTTTCTGATACAGATACCTTTGCCAGGTGCTGTTTGTCCTGCTACTGTAACATACGGATCGCTCAGCACAAGACGAGATTCCAGAACAATCATTCCACCTACATCAAACACAATAGTTCTTGGACCTGTTTCATTCTCTACTGCATATCTTAAACTTCCTGGATTGTTATCATCTTTCAGATTGGTAACATGCACTACTTTACCCCCTCTACCACCAATTGCAAAGCGTCCATACCCTTCCGCACCAGGGAACGCCAGCTGTCTTGGTCGAAATACCCAGACATTACCCTTGATAACAGTTCCTGAACTATTCACTTCGTCAACTCTCCAGTAATAAGTGTTCATACTATACAAACCTGTTACATTATAACTGGATCCAGTCTGCTGGCCTTTATAACAAGCCGAGCTGGTAGTTCCGGTTTCAACACAAGTTTTATCAGTGCCGAAATAAACACGATGAGCTGTTGCACTGGAACCTGCCGTCCATTTCAATGTTGCAGAACCTGTTCCAGCGTCAACGTGCCTTTCCCCATCTGCAGGAACAGGGCTCTTAGCCTGATCTTTTACATTAGGAGTATTCAGTTCAAAACCATTTATATAAACGTTTTTCATAGAAGCAGAAGAAGATGTTTCTGCTTTATATAGCAATACAACATTTTTTCCTGCGGTTGCATTAAAAGTAACATATGAACTTGCCACGGTATTTATTGACACAGCTCTGTTTGAAGGATTAAGATTGTTGATTGTCAATGTTCCGTTTACATAAACATCAATCGGGGCGAATGAATTTGATGCAGGATCAGCAAATGAATTATGATAAAGCAACATTGAATGTGTTCCTGTTGAAAGGCCGCTTATAGTAAGCTCAATCTCTGCTCCAGCATTTCCGCCATCCACAACTACACCATCACAAATAAGACGTGCATAGTTTGGCGTCTGTACACCTACTTTATACCAGTCAGCACGCAAAGCAGTACCGTTCATTCCTGTCTTTTTAAATGTAAATGTAACCCCGCTGATGGCTTTGGAAATACTTACAGCATTGTCAGGAACCCAGGCCACATAATTCGGGTCATTGACTTCTGCATCAGATCGACCACTCATGTTCAGGTCGACTTTGACAACCGGAGTTTGAGCCAACAGAAGGTGTACGCAACTGGAAGCCAGAATAATTAAGAATAAAAATTTTCTCATAATTAATGGATTAAAAGGATATTCTTATTTCTGCATTAATATTTAAATCCTTGTTTAAGCAGAATACCCAGTCCCAAAATCAGAAGTAACATTTTTTATAAAAAAAATCGCTGACCGAAAAAAATAGTCATTAATCTTCTCCATTCTATCAGTGTATCAAAGCATTTAAAATATTGAAAAGGAGGAAAGAAAACTTATTTAATATAAAAGACCTACTCAAAATGAGATAACCAAGTTTTATATTAAATCAATAAAATCCAATCTTTATATATAGGAAATTATTTACTCTTTTACATCAATTATTCTCCATGAGCTGAAATTCATTTCTTAACCATGACTTAACAAAAAGATAAATAACAAAGACCCACTGATCAAGGGTTTTATTAATATATAGCGTTAAGATATGAGGACATTTAGCAACCAAGAAAAAAGGATACTTAGAAAGATCATAAGCCTTAACAAAAGAGGAGCCAAAATAATCTCTCTTATTCCTTTTTCAGAAAACCTACTGAACCTACGTTCACAACTTTATGTCATAAAAGGAAAAGATACTTCTCATTTATCAAAAGAAGAATTTTATCCTTTCTGCAAAATTGAAATATACGGTAAGGCAGCCGATGTATACAAAGATTACTTTGCATTAACTCAAAGATTATTATACGTTACCGAGTTTATTGATTACCTTCTGAAAGAAAAATATTTAGTAGTAAGGGAGCCGAATATACTTTCAAGCTTTTACTTTAACAAAATTGAATACCTATCAAAAGAATTAAATGGCGAAGATTCAGGAGCAGTAAAAATAGATTTGAAGATTACATCAGAGATCAAAACATTTCTGGAAAAATGTAGCTATTACTATACCCCAACTAATGCTTTAATCCAACTGATTAAAAATAATTTCAGAACAGGAAATGGAAATAATCTATGGATCAGCAAAATCTCTCTTGGTTCCTTGTTTGACTATTTATTGTTCATATCTTCGGACTGGGGCAATTATACATATCAGCGGACAAGTCACAGGGCAGTAAATGTAAGACCTCACAAAAGCATTTATCATACCAATGAAAGTTCAATACATAATACAGATCTTGTTTATATGTCAATGCTTGAAGATTGAGTTGCATTGATCATTTACATTTTCAACAAATATTAAAGAAAAAAAATAACCCCGAAACACTTCAGGGTTATTTAAATTTACGAATTAAAATAAACAGGTGTATAATTATAATATGGCTGATTTATTTCTCTACAACCATATACTTGTTGGCCACAGAAAATTTACTGCTTTACAATTTTACGAATTGAATGACCTTCGTTGCTTTCAATATAGAGGAGATAAACTCCACGAGTAAGTAAAGATCCTACATCTTGTTTTTCCTGTCCGCTACCCTCTTCAACCAGGAATCCGCTTATATCAGTTATCCTATAAGAAAAAGAACCTTTCTGTTTAATATGTAAAACTTCATTAGCAAATGGATTAGGATACACTTCCAAAGCGCCTCCAGTGCTAGATTCCACACCAGTAATCACTGCTTGTTTAAATTCAACATAATTCAGATTTAAATAGCTGACATCAAAAGCAATTCTCATTACATGTTCACCAGCTGTAAGATTGACTCCCTGAACGCTTGCAGTCTGCCATATCTGCCAGCCACCTGTGCTCGGAACAGTAATTGGGCCGCTTATATTTCTTCCGTCCATTTCGATGTGAAAAGACTTACCGGCTCCATCTGCTGCTACACGCACATCAAGATTGTACACTCCGGTATACAGAACATTTACAGTATATTCCAACCATTCCCCTTGAAGAACATAACCTAAATTATAAGCTCCATCTGTATCCTTGGTTACCTCAATATCAACATCATCATTTCTCAATGCGGCTCCACCTTCATTGCCATTTGCGTTTGCTTCATGATAACTAACTCCTTCTCCACCATTATCATATTCTTCAGCCTCGATTTTGCCAGGTATTGGATGAGCAACTCCATTATATGGACTACGAGGTAAGTTGACTTTAACCAAGACCACAGCCGATGTTGTTTTATTCCCATTGTTGTCAGTCGCCACAGCAGTAATGGAATATGTACCTGCTACAACATTCGCCCAGGAATAAGCATATGGAAATGAAGCATCTTCTCCTAATTTGGTTGCTCCATTGTAAAACTCCACTTTTGAAATTGTCCCGTCAGGGTCAGAAGCATTAGCGGTTATACTTATAATAGCAGGAGACGTGAATGTTGTATTATTATTTGGCGTAGTAATGCTCACAATAGGAAATCCCGCCGGTGCTTTTCCTACAAAAGATGTCATACTTTGCGCGTCAAGAGTTATTTGAAAAGAACCATCCGGGTCATTGATATTCGCTTCTTTCTGAAGATTCTTTGAGCCAGAAGTTACATACTTTTCCCACGTTTGTACTTTGGTACCTGGAATTGAGAGGGTAATAGTTTTCGAAGAAGTACTTCTGTTTAAAGCCACAACTACAACATCATCCCCTTTTTTATAAGCAGATACATATACATCGGTGGTTGGATTTTTGGTAGCATCAACTCTGTAATAACCTGGACGTACAAACTTAGAGTAATGAGTCATCATATAACCCCGTTTACTAATATTGCCATCCTCCTTCATTGGACTATACTGTCTCCTGATATACCACCAAACGTATGCTTGGAATTCAGCATCAGCCATTGCGCTGTGAATATGAAAACCGGTTTCCAATGCCTCCGGCCAGCGGTCTGCAGATTGGGCTTCACTATTTGGATGATAAACCTCAGTCATCCAAAGTTCTTTGCCTGCACCTTTCTGTTTGAAAAGAGGATAAGTAAAATTACTGTATTGTGTCCCATAAAGGTGAGTTCCCAGGATGTCCATGTTTGCAAGCGCCTGTGGATCATTCAAAATAGGGTCAGACATATTTTTCAGATAAGAAAATGATTCAGGTGAAATCACTCTGCAGTTAATAGAGCCTGCATTTTCTTTCATAAAGCGAAGCATCTCCTGAGGAGTCCACCATGTCCAGTCGTGAGCATAATCAGGTTCATTCTGAACAGAAATTGCAAACAACTCAACACCATTATCCTTCATGTACTTTACAAAATCATTTAAGTGTTTTGCATATTCATCATACATATCATACTTCAGACGTTTGGCATCTGTCTGAGTTCCGCGAGTAAATGTTTCCACCATATTGCTTGGAGGATTCCAAGGTGAAGCAAAAACTATAGCTCCAAGTTCAATAGCTCTTTTGGCAGTGGGTAATTCTCTGGACCATTCGCTTGGTTTGTCTGATACCCAGATACGAAGAACACTCATTCCCATTTGTCCTGCTCCATTTCCAAATGCAGTTTCTCTTTGTGTGGCGGTTAAATCTCCTGCCCATACAGGATGGTTGATACCACCAAAGCCTCGAATGTACTGCTTTTGAGAAGTCAAGGTAACAGTTGCAGTCTGCGCAAACGCACTGAGACTAAGAAACAGAATTAAAACTGATGCTATTACTTTCTTTTTCATGATTACGAAATCCTCTATAATTCTTTACTGATAATAGATCGATAATATTCCAATTCACTTTTTATACTAGAAGGTTGGAGAAATATACCTTTTCTATATTATTAGCTTGCTTGGCTTTTAAATTTCTTTTCTACAAAAAAAGGTTTGTGATTGTAAACATCTTTTAAAAAGTATAATAAAAAAACTTTATGGTATAAGGTATTTGATTAACACATTAATAGCCTTGTACTCAAGCGGGCGCTTGAGCACTAATAGGTATATGCGAACTGTTGAATCAGCCGTGCAATTCTTATCTTGTTATTGTAACAGTCCCATCATCTACACTTCCATCAGAATATTCGATTGTAAAAAAATACAAGCCGACTCCCAGATCCTGTCCCATATTACTTTCTCCAGACCATTCTGAAGGTTGATAACTCTGAACCCTGGACTGATAAAATACTTTACCACTTTTCTCTATTAATACAAAACTCACAGGATCTTTATCTCTATCATAAGGAACAGACCATGCACGGTCATATTCAGGATTAAAAATATAAGCCTTTGAAGTCTTACATATCTGATCTGTAATCACTACATTCTGCGTACTTTCTACAATACAATTTCTGGCATCTTTTATCTTAAGTTTATATGTTCCGGACGAAAGGCGATCAAAATGAGATAATGATTGCTCCTCATTTAACATAAAAGTATAAGGCTGCTTTCCACCTTTAACAGTTTCAGGATATAGCCGAACTTCCCCAGTCTCCTTTCCTTTACAGTTGGGCGTTACAGTAAATTTAACATCACCTTTAAAATCCAGGCAAGGATCTACGGGAGTCAAAACAGGACTATTGTTTTTTTTCTGTTCTTCATTAACTACAGAATCTTTAAATGTCAGTCCAGTCTGTGGAATCATCTGTGGCCCATTATCTGTAATTGATTCAGAAGCAGGCAAGACTTGAGATATAATTAATTTTTCCTCGGAACGACCGCTTATTCTTTCTGCCTTTTTATCAGACTTTAATAAAGGAGCAGCTTCTGTCTCATCTGGCTGTTTATTATTTACAGATTGATCATGCTTGTAAGACTTATGCACAACAGGAGAACTACTATCTTTGGAGTTTAAATAATAATAATAACCAAATACACCACTACCAAGAGTAATTAACAATGCCAGTGCATAAATATTCCAATTAGGTTTGGACTTATATAAGTCCTTACGCATCTGTTCTTTTAATTTTAACGCTTCCTGTGCAACGACCAATTCCTCTGCAAGCACAGAAAGATTCAGAGCCTTTTGTAATTGCTCATTTGAAGCCAGTTCTTCCTCAAAAGAAGCTCTTTCCTCAACGCTCATTTTGCCTCTACTATAGAGTTCTACCTTTTCTAATATTTCACTACCTGAGCTCATTCTTCAAAAAATTAATCATTGTACCATCATTCTCTACAAGCTCCATGAGCTTCTGCTTACACCTGTAATGTGTACTCTTAGCCACTGTTTCACCAGCAAAACTCATTTTTTGAGCAACTTCTTTCATGCTCAGATTATCGTATATCACATATTTGAGTATCTGTTTGCATTTATCTCCAACTTTACTCATAAACTGCTCTATCAACTCTTCCTTTTCCTTTGTAATGATCACAGCCAGATGGCTTTCTTCCATAGGAGGCATCTGCATTTTTGAAATATCTAATTGCTTATTTCTCTTTTTAATTCTATTGATCCATAAGTTCCTGGAAACAAAATATAGAAAGCCATTTATATCTTTTCCCTGTTCAAATTTGCCTAATCTTACCGTAGTAAAAAGTGATACTACTGCATCCTGAAAAATATCTTTTGCTTCATCTTCATCTCCATTATTAAGACAGATATATTTCATTATCTGAGGCAAGGCTGATTGATATAAATGGTTAAGGACTCTTGTATTATGACCATTTAGAATGGCCTCAATAATTTCCTGATTTTTGTCCTTTTTTAACATATTCTTCCTACAAACAAAGAGTTCAAAAAGTAAACACAATTGTCAAATTGTAAAAAACCAACAATTATACATTCATTTTCAGGAAGATATCATTCCCTGGTGATATAGTAATGAAGGTTTAACTCATACTGGTTTGCAACAGGGTATACGTTGGATTGAGGTACGAGGTATGTCAGAGAGAAGTCAAAATAATTTTTGTAAAGCTTTATTTTATAAAGGTCAAGAATCAGACCTGAGCCGTTGTCAGTATAATGAAAAGCGCTGACACCTACAGTATTGGACAAAACAAAACCACCCTGAAGAATATAGGAGGATGAAATTCCAAGGATCCAGTTACATCGGGCAGCGCCACGAATCTGAGTTTTAGGTCCCAGGTCGAAAAACTTTTCTCCATACAGGTTTACATATCTGTTGATGAGAAAGCTATAACTAATTGGAGTAACAGTTGGGTTGTTAAAATCATTGAGAGAAGCACCCAAACGGAAAGTTGGAGAATACAATGTAGTGCTCATATGGGCTGCCCAGGTAAATGAAGATCCTGAAGCACCGGAAGAAGACGCATCAAAATTATAGTTGATCATATGCAATGCTACACCTCCGGCTAAGAATAAATTTTCTTTTAAAGGAATATGGACAGCATACCGCAATATCGCTCTTACCTTGTTAAAATATTCTCCTTCCCGATCATTATATATTCCCACTCCGAGTATATGCTTCTTATTTACAGCAACTTCTGTTTCATTCTGGTTCTTGCCCAAATTAACATTTGCATCAGCATAATATGTCCTTATCACTGAATATCTGCCAAAATAAGATCTGTAAACAAAATTTGACTGAAAGTCATTGTCTAGACAAACATGAGAAGGTGCATGTAATTGAATATTCATCGGAAAGTGCATAAAGGACTCTGAAAAATTGCTTTGTGCAAAAGCATTCAAAGAGCAGAAGCATATGGAAGCCAGCAAAAAAAGTCCCTTTGTGTACATTTTAAACACAGACCAAAGTCGTGATTTTAGTTTTATTTTTCCGAAATTTCAAAAATACATTTACTTTTTTATTTTTCGTTTGTAGAGTAAATAATTAAGGAAAATAAAATTTCCAAAAAAAAAATCTTCTTTACGAAGATTTTATATTTACATGTTTATGTCGCCAAAGGTTGTTAAACAACCAGAAAAGCAAGAAAAAATTATGGTTAGGCCCTTCATTTTAATAGTTATATTTTCGTGTCTTTGCTTGATTGCTCAGTCACAAACAGGCCCGGCGGGAGTAGGCATGAATGATGGCAGTTCATCACTAAAATTATGGCTGGATGGGGGGAATGGAACGTTTTCTGATACTTTAGCAAAAAAAAATTCCAAGCCTGGAGAAAAGGTTTTATTCTGGAAAGATCTCAGTGGCAGCAATAACCATGTGATGTCTGGAAGTGATTCAACCAATCCGAAATTATCAACCTCTAATCCACTTTTGAATAATCAGAGTGGCATTCGTTTTTTTAGAAATGATGGCAAAGGAAACAAAAGAAACTTCCTTGTATCTAAATCATTTTCCAAAACCAATGATATCACGATATACTGTATCTTTCATGCATTGACCAAAGCAGGGGGAAATAATATAAGCCCTGTCAAGGCCATAAACTATGATACTAGTATGTGGTATTTCGGAGCGGGCCTTGTTGATGGAGGAGCAAACGGATTTACAAACGACATAAGCCTTGCATTCTGCGACACAAGCATAGCAGCAGGTACTGGTGACTCTACTTCTTCTACTGATTATTGTGTTAAAGCACCGGCATCTCTAAACAAAACATATTTTGCAGTATTACAAAAAGAAGCATGGACTGGGAAACTAAGAATTGGACATAATACCAATACTGATTCTGTTTATCAGGCAGGCACACAACCGATAAATGTTCCATCAAGATATTATATAGGCTCAACCTCCAATGCAAAGGCAAATACTGAACCGTCATTCTTTGATGGCTACATTGCTTGTGTACTGGTGTATAATAAAATACTTAGCAGTGCCGAAAAAATAATACTAGAGAATTACCTCTCAGCAAAATATAACATTCCACTTAAAGATAATGACATTTACCAATTTGATGATCCTAATTCCGGCAACTTCGATTTTGAATTGATAGGAATAGGAAAAGCAAATGATGGTACGTCCCAACTTTCAGCAAGAGGTGATGGTATGGTAGAGCTGCTCAATATTTCAGAATTGAGCAAAGGTGAATTTATGTTTATTGCTCATAATGGAAAAACTTTAGCTTCGGCAAATGGCAATTTACCTACAGGTGTTCAATTCAGAATGGAGCGCGAATGGATATGTTCTAAAACAGGTAAATCATCAAAGGTTGACCTTATTATAGATCCTAAAAATATTTCATCAATCAACTTCAAAGATATAAGACTTATAATAGATACAGACAACGACGGTTCTTTTGCGATGGAAAAAATCGGAGAAGGTGTGATCGAAGTATCAGAGGTAACTCGTGACGGACGCTATGTCTTCAGAGGGGTTGAACTCAAGCATGGAAATCATTTCACATTGGGAAAAGTTAACACTGATTCAATAAGCAATAATGAAGATTACTTTTCTCCTAATGGTGACGGGGTCTCAGATATGTATTATATACCATATGCTGGTAAAGCCAACATCTACGATAGAAATGGGAAACACATCAAAACCCTGACAACACCCGCTTTCTGGGACGGAACCAATGACAGAGGTGAATTATTAACGCCAGGATTATATTTTTTAAATGTTAATGAAGATGTTCAAAAAACTGTGACATTGATCAGATGATACTATTAGCTTTAATTAAGATTTTATCCTGCTATGGTTATTGATAAACTTTACTATTCCATCCACTATTATTGATTTGCTGACGTTTATTGAGGATTCCCACACATGAGCATTGTTATTTAATTTTTTTTCCTAATCAATTTTTTGGTCCATAAAAAAAATGAGCTGTCCTATCAAGACAGCCTTTCTATTTATCTGATTAAAAACCTAAAGCTATTGCTTTTTATAACGGCATATTAAAACCTATTTCTTAATAATCTCAACATCCTGCACTTTCATTCCGGGCCCCGTATATTCCAGCTTATTCAATGTTTGATCATTCAACGGTTCTTGAAAATAAACATCAAGCGTCCTAAGGTCATAATGTAGCTTTGTCTTGATCGCCCCTTTTCCATCTACCTTAAAATATTTTTTATTAGCATACGGAGCGTAAGTGTTACCGCGGAAAGTGACTTGTAAATGCTTATCATCAATCTGCTTTACTTCCTGAATTTGTCCCTTCCCTTCAGAACTAGTTTCCTGCGTTTCAGTTGTCATTACAGGAGCTGCTTCCTTGGAGAGACTTAAGATGAGTTTACCATTTTTGAACTTTATATTATCACTGGTAAAATCTACTTTATTACCATCAAAGGTATGTGACGCGGCAGACCATCTTTCCGTATTCCAGAAATTGAAGTCGTCCGTCCACTTCAGTTTAAAGGTATTATCTTTCTTATACTCATAATATTTAACATAGTCGTATTGCACATCCCTTGGCAATATAGAATCATTCCACGGGCCCGTCCAGTCATAAAACTCGGAAATCCATAAATTCATCATTATTTTCTGAGGCTTATCCATCCTGGCAATATGCTCTCCAGTCTGTCTGTGCACTTCCTGACCATCTACGCTCCAAGCGATATATTCAGGAGTCCAGTCAAAAGTATAAGTGTGAAATTCTTCATGAGGGTTAAAGGCCAGTACCTGCCTGTGTTCATGCATTTTATGCCGGCCTTCTATCACATTAAACTGTGCTTCATTGTTGTATCGTCCAAGTATTTCTATATCTATTTCGTTCCAGTTGGTAACAAAATCAGGACTATCATAAAAAGTGAAAAGAGAACTGACTATACCACTTCCAGCTGCAGATTTCATGCTTACTTCGAAGCGACCATATAAATAGGATTCATTGGTCCTTAATTCTGCTCCTTTATAATCTTTTGCTTTTATTAAAATTGGAGTAAATAGTAAAAGAAGAAATACTGATAGAACTATTTTTTTCATCGATTACACGTTTGGATATTTTCCCTTACACTGATTAAGGAGAAATGGTTACCTATAAATGGGAATAGCCTGTAACATTTACAGGCTGTTTGCATAAATTTATGAATTTTATCTGAGAAAATCTTAAGCAGAAACAAACTCCTTGGCTTTTCTAAGGAAACCAGATCTTGTTTTTACTTTCTGTATAGATTTGGCGAAACTGTCGTAATTAACTACAAATTTAATCCAATTATAGAAATCATTTTTTTCTTTATTTACATGGTAGAGAAAGGTTTCCTCACTCATTTCTTTCAAGCCTCTATAAAGCTCTTCTATACTGGTGAATACCTTTCCATCATTGGAATAAAAGAATTTGTCAGGTGTCAGTTGTTGTAAAGACATTTCTATTAAAGAGTTATGATTCGTTAATACATATAAAATGATTTTAGCAACGACATAGTTCCCTTCACTTTAGGTCCTAGGGAGAAATAAAAAAATTGCCTTTGTTCTTACAGACAAAAACTATAGGCGTATTAATCCTTCTGAATAAATAGTTTCCCCAATCCGCCTTACGAAATCTCATGTGATTTAAAAGTTGAAATTGCTAAAAAGTGCCCTGGGAGATTTTATTTCAAAGTTTCCCAACAAAGGAACATAACTCTTCAGCAGCCAATACGATGTAACGAAATAAAAAAAGGGATCATCAGCAACGCTGAATGACCCCTAAAAAAAACAACAACTTAAAAAAACAACTATTTATTGAAGCTTCACAAGTTTTAAAACTTCAATACTTCCGGCAACATACTCAATTGTCATAAGATATGTACCGCCTTTCAGGTCAAACCCAACATTGCTTGTCTGATCCGCAGGTATCTCATTCAATACTTCTACTTCTGCACCATAAATATTTGTAATCCTTAACTGCTTTATGGCCATATTAGAAGTAATCTTAAACGACTCATTCGATGGATTCGGAACGATTCCAGTAAAGACTTTATAGCCTCCTGAGAACACACCTGTAGTAACACTCACACTCAGCTTTATAGGGCTTGAAGTTGTTACCCCACCATTGCTATCCGTCACTTTTATCAATACTTCATGATTACCCGGGCTGGCATTCTTATATTCAAATACGTATGGTGAAGATGATGATGAACCCACCAGTTTACCATCCAGATAATACTCTACCTTGGTAATCGTACCGTCAGGATCCTCTGCTTTTACATCGTAGGTGACGACATCGCCAATGATATTTTCATTAGACACAGGAGCGTTAATTGTGATTACAGAAGGTTGATTAGGGTTAACTGTAACAGCAGTAGGAGTAGAAGTCGCTTTGCATCCTGCGTCATTAGAGACTTCTACTGAATAACTTCCGGATGAAGTTGCAGTATAGGAAGCATTTGTTCCTACCTGAATATTATCTTTAAACCACTTATAACTTAAGCCTGTGCCTGAATTAGCGTTCAGCACTACACTATTTCCTTCCACGACTGTTGTTGACCCAACAGCTGATATTGATGCAAGAGGTAATGACTTTACCGTCACTGCAATAAGAGCTCTGGGGCTTTCACATCCATTTACAGTCTGAGACACATAATAATTTGTTGTTCCCGTTACACCGGTGACAGGAACAGGAGCAGTCCCAACTCCCGTTCCGTTTGAAGATCCGGCATACCACTTTAAAGCTGCGCCATTTGCTATAAGTGCTATTGCACTGGCGTTCTGGCAATATAATACTGGAGATGTTACACTTGGCAATGAAGGTGTTGCATTCACCTTAACTTCAATAGCATCTGAAGTAGCTGACTGACCGCTTGCAGTAATTGTTACTGTATAGCTTCCTGATTGTGTAGCTGTATATGAAGCAGATGTCGCTGTGTTAATTGCTTCACCATCTTTTTTCCAAAGATAAGTATAGTCTGTTCCAGTATTTGCATTCAACACCACAGAAGATCCTTCACAAACTGTGCTGCTTCCGGAAGCTGTAACTTCTGCCACTAATTGAAAATTACCTTCGCTTACTTCCACCTTATCGATTACAACACATGTAGAATTTTTACCTATATAAAATTTCAGTTTGGCAATGTCATCCGTTGTAGTGGCATTAAACTCGTATGAGTACAATTGAGATGTGGTTGTCAGATCAACAGTTTTACTGAAATATGTAGTATAAGGATCGGCGTCATGTTGTATACTTACAGTCATAGTCCTTGCAGCATCAGCTTTAGCTATAAAGCTCACTTTATAATTTTTCCCTTCAATTAAAGGAGTTGCTTGTCTCACCTGAACATGCCATTCTTCTGTACCAGGAGTAGCAGGACATATCTTCAATGAATTGGTTCCGGACATATTTCCATTCGTAATAACATTCATCGTACCACTAGCGCTGCTGTTATTCTGAATTTCCCAACCACTAGTACTCTGATCAAACTCTCCATTGGTAATTAGTTGAGTCCTAGGATTTCCAACAGTTATTGATATTTCAGCAGAAGTGACTTTATTTCCGGAATTATCAGTAGCTACGGCAGTGATTTTATAGTTACCCTCTGCAACACTGCTCCAGTCATAGGAATAAGGGCTTGTAGCATCCTCTCCCAACTTGGTGGAGCCGTTAAAAAACTCAACTTTGGTAATGTTTCCGTCTTTATCACTTGCTGTCGCCGTTAGTGCAATATTTGCTCCTACTTTAAAAGTAGCATTGTTGGCAGGACCTGTTAGTTCGACTTTGGGCAATTCACCGTTACTAGTACATGCTCCTGTTGCACAAGCCGGATAACCAACGCTTGTTTTACCGGAAACATAATTCTTAAGCCATGTAAAAGCAGGCTTTTCAGTTCCTGAGCTGCTCATGAGGCCTGTTCCCGTTTTCCAGGTTGCACCACTGATATATCCCCAAATGGTGATACCTGCGACCGCAGGGTGATCCCAGTATACAGGGAAGTGCGTTTTATAACTAGTTTCCTGTTGAGTATTATTACTTTCAGATTCAACACCACCATTTAAATCAAGCTCTGTTACAAAAACAGGCACACCACCGGTTGCCATCAAATCTACTGCTGACTTTAACTGAGTTGCACTTGTCTGATCTACATTAAAACAATGCGCCTGCGTTCCGAAACCATCTATCAGACCTCTGTCGCGAAGAGCTTTCGCCAACCCTAACATACTGTTAATTGCAGAGGTATTGTTTTCAAGGCCATAATCATTAAGAATCAGCTTTGTATTTGGGAATAAGGCACGTGCCTGAGTAAATACCCAAATCTGCCAGTCATAACCTGTGCTTCCTGTTCCTCCTAGTAAATTTGCAAAGATGGGGTTATCTGCCTGATGACCGGATAATTGTTCATTGATCACATCTACCTGATCTGATAGCGGGAATCTTTGAGCAACAGCAGTCATGTATTCAAGAGCTTCTTCTCTGGCTTCAGTAGTGGAAGTTATATTTTTAAACCATGCAGGATACTGGCTTGCCCACATCAATGCATGATAACGGAACATCATGTTATTATTCTTAGCATGGTTGTAACATACATCCGCTCCATTCCAGTTAAACTGATCGCGGGTTCCTTCTACAGGGCCCCATTTACAGTTGTTCTCAGCTGTTACACCATTCCAATAATTATTATAGTTAACTTGTGGAGCACCGGGTATAATATTAGCCAGGTACTTGCCTTTGCAGGCACTCATTCCCCTTTGTGTAACATTGGCAGTACCTACGGTAATTACCACACCTACTGAAGTAAATGTAACGCCTTTGCTATTTGTAGCTTTTGCTTTAATAGTATAAGTACCCGCGGGAACACATCCCCAGACATACTTATAAGTATAGTTGGTATGAGTAGTAGCTTCTCCTAAAAGTGTGGTACCATTATAAAATTCAACTTTTGTAACCGTTCCATTATTAGCAGATTTACCGATATCTGTAGAATAAACGTGGATCTCCACATCAGTACCTGCCTTAAAATAAGCATTGCTATGAGGCATTGTGATGGAACATGATGGAGGATAGTTTAGCGTTTGCCCCTGAAGAAACGTAAAGATCCCCTGCAGGAAGATAAGAATAAGTAAACCTTTTCCCTTCATATAAGATTTATTTCAAGTTGAGTATTGAACGAAGCATTTGTAATTCCATTTAAGACAATCAATTATTGCAATTACTCTATGCTGAAAGAAAAGACAAAAATTCTGAATGTATTTTATGGAACTGATACATCTACACTGCAATCAAAAAAAGGTAAACTGAAAAGGTTTTATCTTATCAAAAAATTATCCTATTCTTATTAGTAGTAGTCTGAAGTAAATACCTAATAATGAAAAGATGGTATAAAAAAAAGAGGTGTAGGTTTTAACGAACAACCGTTATATTGGTAAGTTTCTTATTGTCTATTGTTATAACATAATATCCGGTTGTTACCATCTCACCTCCGGAACCAGTGCCATCCCAAGTTGCAGGAGCAAGGAACTCTCGGATGACATTTCCATTCATATCGAGTATTCTCGCAACCCCTGGTTTATCGATAAAATATGAACTTTGTTGCCCTCCTTCAAGTGGAGATATTACCGGATCGCAATCAGATGCTCTGTAAATGGTAAGCTGGGTATCGAGTAATATCCTGCAACCCCTCTGATCTTTCAGACGGAGCATGTAATTACCAGCAGGAATATTTGTAAAAATACCAGAAGCACTCTGAATTGTATCGCTTGTCCCGGCAATATTCAAAGAGTATGTAATAGGTGGTTGTGAGCCTTCTGTTGATACTTCAACTTTAAAGCCCGTACCTTCTTTGCAGTCCTGACTTAAAATTTTATATCCATATGAATTTATGTCCATACAGGAATTGTCAACATTAATTCTCCATGTTCTGTGCTGAAGAGTTAATGATGGTAATGCTGGGTTGGTAATTTCTGCCCTATAGTTACCGGCATCTGAAGGTTTTGCTTTGCTGATATTAAATCCAGACAAAGTCTCAGAACCTATCAAATTATTATTCTTATACCATGCATATTGATTACCACTTATCCCTGCATCTTCTTGCACAGAAAAATTTATTGGCTCAAGAAGCCTAACTGTCCTTTCCACATTTTCACCAATAGAATCCTGAGGAGCATAATCAAAATTCGATAATCCTGTTAATTGAGTTAGTGGTAACAGATCTTCGAATGTCAATTTGTTATTAATAACAGATAGCTTTCTCAAAGATGTTTTATTAGAAAAGTTTGGAAGGGAGGTCAGCAAATTGTCCTCTGCATACAGTTCTTCAAGAGTAGTATTGTTGTTTAAATTGGAAAGATCTGTAATTTGATTTCCCCAGCAATAAATAATCTTCAAGCCTGGTAACTTTTCAACACCATTAAGATCCTTAAGTCTATTACGATCACAATGCAACTCATTCAATTTAGGATTCTTCGAAAAATCCGGAAGACTGTCAAACCTGTTCACTCCAAACTGAAGATTTTCAAGTGCTGTAAGATATTGAAGACCTGAAATCCACGAGAGCTGATTTCCTGACAGAAAAAGTTTCTGAAGTTTTGTAGCTCCCGGCATTTCCGGGAAAGATGTAAGATTGTTATAAAACAGCTGAATCTGTAATATGTTGGTATTATTTACTACAAAATTGGCATTGGTCAATTGATTGTAGTTCAGGAACAGATATTGCAGATTGGTGATCGCTGAAAGGTTTGGTACTGTCTTTATCTTATTCATGGAAGCATCAATCTTAAACACAGATTTAAAATTCTCTATGCCTGTAAGATCAGAGATGTTCGCATTGGTAATAATCAGATCAAAGAAGAAATTATTTGCAGCGGGAATATTCAGCTTGTCTCCTGTCATCACACCAGGATACCTAGACAACAATACATTCCGAAAATTAGTATCAGGCAGAGTAAAAGTCTGACAATAGGCTTTATTCTCTGAAAGTATCAGAGTCAAAGTTATGCCTATTAGCTTTAAAAGATTTTTAAAAATTCTGCTCATTACCTGATCACCGTTATCTGACCATTCTCCTTTTTACCATTGGTATATTCAACGACATAAACATAAAACCCAGTTTCTACCATTGAACCGGCATTACTAATACCAGACCATTCGTAGATTCCTGACAATAAGGAAGATTTAAATATTAATTGTCCGGCTTGGTTATATATGCTAAGATAATAACTATTCCTGTCATTCCCATTAAACGCCCATGTCTCTCCTTGAGTAGGCGAGAAAGAAACACCCGTAGGCTGACAATTTTTTTCTAACAGCTTAACGTTCCATTTACCCAGGCAACCATTAACGTCAGTAATCTTGAGCGTGTAATTACCTGAATATAAGTGATCCAGATCTGAAGGATCAACTTTCTGACTTCCGGAATAAAGATCTATTCTATAAGGTTCTTCTCCTCCCTGAATCAGGTTTTCATCAATTTCGATCTTTCCGTCATTTCTTGCCTGGCAAGCTTCTGATATAGTCCATCTTGCTTTAATCACTGCTTTTGCACAAGGATCAGCATTTAATTCAGACTTATCAGATATAGTTGAAACAGGCTCTTTAACTTCCTTGTTGGTCTCATTAATGGTGGTAGGTTGATAAGGTAATACGAAAGTATCCGCGGAAACTCTGCTTAATGACTCTGCATTATCTTGTATTTCAACACCATTATCATCATTGATATTTTTTGAAGATTTCTTTGGATTGGTAACTCTAGATGCCGATTGATCTTGTTCAAATGCAGTAGCATTGTTCTCCGCCTCAGTCAGTTTCAGAGAAGGGATATTGTCAGTATTAACCAATTCCTGATTATCATTTTTTGACAATCCAGAACTCTCTTTATCATTGTCTTTCAGCAGAAAATAACCTCCCGCAATAGATAACAAACCAGCAATCAATATTACACTAATGGTTCTATTAAAACCTTTACTGCTGCTACCTTTATCAATATTGGCAATATCTGAAGACATCTGATTCCGAAGCTCGTGGTATGCATTCACAGATATCAGTTCATTTACTTCACTCTGAAAAGCAACATCTTCGGCAAGACCCGGATCATCAGAGAGATTTTTGGTAAAATCTTCAAGCTCTTCCCCGGCAAGTTCCCCACGCAGATAGCGATCTATCAAATGATATTTTTCCTGTTCAGTGCTCAATTTCTAAGAAGATTTTCCAGTAACTTATTTCCTTTAATCAAATTTATAAGTGATTGCTTGCATCGATAATGGCTGGCCTTTGCCACTTGCTCATTATTATACCCCAGCTTTTCACTTATCTCTTTCATAGACAACCCTTCATGATTGTAATAATGAAGGAGCTCTCTGCATTTTTCATTTAACTGTCCGAACAACTTACTGACAGCCGCAGATCGCTCTTTTGTAATGAGATCAGAGAGAGAATCTTTCCCTGATTCTGCGACTTCAAAGACAGTCATATCTTCATAATTCGAAATCCGTTTCTCATCCCGCAACTTATTCAGCCAAAGGTTTTTTGCGACGGTATAAACAAATGCATCAATCGCATGTCTTTCATCAAACTTACCTTTTCTGACCTGATTAAACAAGATAATTACAGAATCCTGAAATATGTCACTTGCCTGATCCATGTTTCCTCCATGTGTAAGAATATAATGCCTTACTTTCCGTAAGGTAGTTTCATACAAATAGGATAACACCTGACTGTTTTTGCCAGACTTTATACTTGCTAATATTTCTGGGTCCTTGTTCAAGATTCGATTGGTATTACACTATCAAAAAAGAAAAGTAAACTTTACTTTGCCGCTTTTTTTCCAGACGACTAACCCTGATTTTAAGTTACACGTTATCAACGGAAAAATGGAAAAGTGTATTTCCTTGCAAAACTTAAAATTTTAGAAGAGGCAAAAAAAATTGATTTATTTTCCTTTATTTTAGGAGTTTTTCGGGACTAAATATTAAGTAAAATCTCCCTTCCTCTATAAATTAGATAAAAAATGCAAACTCCAAGACTCATTAGTCTGCTTCTGATTTTGCTTTCTTTATTACCCGGACAGGCTAAATCCCAGTCCGCGGGAGGATCTTTTCTGACATTTGATCAGTTCTTTCAAAACTACGCAATGTTTAATCCTGCAAGTGAAGACACTTCTGGAAAGTTTAATCTAAGAATAGGGAATAGTGCACTTTACGGTTTATTTGAGGGAGTTAACAGAAGATATCTTGATCTTGATTTTAAACCAGGAAACAGGAAGTCACTTTCGTACAGTAAAATCGGCGCCCTTGTTCAGACGAATAATGACGGTCCATTCATAAAGAGAAGCAGATACTACGGAAGATATTCGAGAACTATAGCGATTGGAAGAGAACATTATATTTCACTGGGACTTGCACTTGGTGCAGTATCTCTTACACTTAACGGATCTCAGTCTGTTGGAGGAGGTACTTCTACTGCTTTCGATGGATATGCTGGTATGTGGTATCATTGGAGAAAATTAAAACTGGGCGCTTCAGTAGAGCAATTCACTCAATCTGTCTTAACCCCCATACAACAGAACTTTAAGCTGGAACCTGTGCTAAACCTCAATGGTATATACAATTTTGATATCAGCCCACAAGTATCAATGTATAATCACCTCTATTTCCGCAAAGAATCCGGAAACCCCGGATCGTTGGAATATGCCCCTGTATTATTGATGGCAGAAGTAATTGAAGCAGGAGCCAATTTCAAATTCAAACGTGGTATTGCAATCTTACTTGGTATTAATGCTCATACTTTAGACTATGGCACCATTAGTTTTATGGGATCTTTTCTGATAGGCACCAGGCAACTTTCAACTTCAGCTGATAATAAATTTGAAATTACTGCAAGGTATTCCTTTTAATAGGTAATTACTCTTTTATAGAATTCTTGTACCCTATTTTTAGAATTAAGGTCCATTAATTCCTACCAAAAAGTGAAATCGAAAAAAAATTTTAAAAAAATGAAAAAAAATTTTGGCCTTAAAATTTCAGACAGTTTATAAATAAGCGCCTGCCCTATCAGGGTTTTCCCCTATTCAATTGTCGTTTTTTCAAAAATCACATTCGTTTTAGAACACCCCCCCTTAAAAATACAAGCAATCTGACAGCTCGTTTTGAATACTGGCTATAATGACAATTTTCAACATAAATAAATATCCCCTTAGGGTAAAATCAGAGCAAAAAACACCTACGTATGATCATTTCAGTGGGTCATTTTAGAAGAAAAGCACCTCCTTTTTGTAAAAAGCTCCTTTAATTTCAGCCAATTTAGAAGATTTTAAAACTTTTAAGCATTTTAAAATCAATAACTTATTGTTCAATTTTACGGTATTAGAACTGATTACTCTTATTAAAAAGAAAAAATCTGAATCTTATGAGAACGACTAACACAGATATAAAAAAGACAATTGGCACATACTTACAGTATTTCGCTCTTGTCGCGTTCACATTATTCTCTATTTATTTTTCCTTTTCATATTACCGCTTATACCATATGGATTCTCAGGAATTGAATGAGTTGACCGGTAAAGTAGAAGCTGTTCGCATGAAGGAAGCAAAAGGCAAACAAGGAAAGCCTGAAGTATGGATCACCATGGCAGAAACTGGACAATTCAGAGTAGCTTACGGAAACAACAAAACCATGAAGGAGGTAAGCAACCTGATTAAAAAAGATGATGCAATTACTATCTATCTGAAAAAAGCACAAAACGCCTTTATTGATTTAGGTAATGATAATGATGTGCTTCAACTTGTAAAAAACGGAGTTATTATCTATTCATTAGATATACCTCAGAAAAATTTTCAGAAATACTTCCTGTTTTCAGCCATTATGAGCATCCTGCTACCAATAGGCTGTTTGTTTTACTGGGCAAAATCAAGAAGCAACATGATGGCAACGCTTCATTCTCCTTCTATCCAATAATTGACATAAGTCTCGGGAACAGATACAAAACAAAAAATTAAGGTCCTTCAATTCATATGAGTTGAAGGACCTTAATTTTTTAAGACTACAATTTATATTAATTTACATAAATACTTATACCATTAAGACAATTACAAACGAGCAGTGATAAAATTAAGCGATTTTCAAAAAGGGACTTTGCATTAGGTATTCACCTAATGTAAACTTTAATGAAAAGGAAAAAACAACTTATAGATGCGTTTGGATTGACTGATTGTTGGGAACAGATTGACTTTCCTCCCAAAACTTCCAACATTCAAATATCCAGAATCATTTATGGGAAGAAGGAATGTTCTTTCTGCTTTCCTCATGGCTGGGAAACTTCAAATTCTACAATCAAGAACAGACAAAGAAATTGGAAAAAATTCAGACACTGTCAATGGAAAGAAAAATAAACAGTATAAAAGCAAAATCTTTCTTTTCAAGTCACAAAAGCTCCTGAGAAATCAGGAGCTTTTACTTTACTTGCAGTTAGAATCATTCACCAAGGTAAAAATCAATATAAATTATACAATCATTTATAACTGATTAAATAATTCCAACATATTTGAAACTGCATTTGCAGAATGTAATGAATCTGTTTGCTCAAGGGTAATCCTTGCTACATCTGCAAACCTTAAAAGCATTTGGCGTTCATAAGCAGCTATAGCACTTTGTACATCCGGAAATTCAGAACTTAATAAACAGTTACATAATTCCACTGCATCAAGCATTGCCATATTTACGCCCTCTCCTGCATAAGGTGGCATCAAATGAGCCGCATCACCAAGCATTGTGAGGTTAGAGAGCGAAGTCCAGCTTTGATCTAAAGGCATGCAATATTGCGGCCTTGGAATAAAATGAGATTCTGCTTTTTCAAATAACTCAAGCCATTTGGAATCCCATCCTTTAAACTCATTTGTAAACCATGCTTTAACCTGAGCTTTATTACTAAAATCAATTTTGCTAGCCTTATACCAACTTTCACTAGTCTTACAGCCTGTATAAAACGTTATGCTCCCATCACCTTTTGAACTAACTATTAAACTCTTTTCATCTCCAAAAGCAAACACCTTACCTCCATTGACAAGTTTAAAAATGTCCGGAGCTTCGGTTTCAGCATGATAAACTGCACCTTCTACAATGGTTACACCAGAATAAAATGGTTTTAGAGGAGTAATAAAAGGCCTGATCTTTGAATTCGCTCCATCTGCAGCAACAACGATATCAGCCATGGCAGACAAACCATTCTGGAATTCAAGTTTCCATGAACCCTCCACTTCAACCATAGTTTTAAAATGACTATCCCATACAACAGTATCTGTTTTCAAAGAATCCAACAAAATTTTTCTCAAAGGTCCTCGATCAATTTCTGGTCTGAAATATTCATCCCCAAAAGCTTCTATGTGTCCTTGTTCATCATGCTGATCATAAAGGATTGCTGCATGCTTATCAGTAATCCTTATTTTGTCAGCACCTGGCCTATAGTTAATTTTAAAATCCTCCATAAGTCCAGCTTCTCTGATAGCCTTCAAGCCTGACTCTTCGTGTAAATCAAGAGTTGCTCCCTGAACACGGGCATCTTTATTGAGATCACGTTCATAAACTTTAACGTCAGCACCATTCATTTGGAGAAGTCTTGCCAATGTCAATCCACCAGGCCCTCCGCCAACAATGGCAATTCTTTTGTTCTTAATTTTTTCCATGGGTTATTTATTTTTAGTAATTCAATGAAAATCAAACAGGCTTAAATTCTACTAATTCGATAGTCGTGTTTCATGAAGAAGAATTGTGAAATCATGACTTTTAACTTTAGCTTATAACTTAATACCTTTAATTACTGCATCACAGCACTCTAAAATCACTTTTTCAGTTATGATCTGCTTGGGCCTCTCTTTATATTCAAAATATTCATTGATAAGATCCAGAAGTGGGGAAAACAATAGAGCTCTATGAACTTCAATAGGAAAATTTTTAATTACGCCAGCTTTTGAATTTCTTTTCAAAAAGAGATGAACTGGTGCAAAGAATTGTCCTTCTTTAATATTTTTCTCTTTGAAAGCCTTATTGAGTAAAGGTGAAGATTTCCCATACTGCATTAACACATAAGATTGCCTGTTGCTTTTAAAATACTTAAATGTATTCAACCACATCTTTTTTACGCCAGTCTCAAAATCCATTGTTTCTTCAAACCCTTCCAACACAGCTTCTTCATAAGCCCCTAAAACTTCATCAATGAAGAGTTTAATTAACAGATCTTCTTTGTTTTCATATTTAATATAAATAGTCCGTGGAGAGATGTTCGCTTCTTTTGCTAATTTCTGCATACTCAAATTTTCCAAGCCCTCTTCTGCTATTATCTTCAAAGCTATAGTACGAATAGCCTCCTCTTTTTCAAGATCTTTTGGTCTCATTTTTTAAAATAGATTAACACAGAACCAATATAAGGATTTTTTAAGTAAGTAAACGTTTGTTTACTTAAAAAAGTTTTAACAGAAATAAATTGGGACAAAAAAAGGTTTGCCGAACAGCAAACCTTTTAACTAGAAATAATTACCTGGGAAGACTAAAACTATTCAATTACAATTCTCTGCCTAATAACAACTTTATCCATGGGAATAAGGATCGAATAAACACCTTGCTTATAACCAGATAAGTCAAGCATTTTCCCCCTTACACTCTCCTTTGTCTTTACTCCCATTGCTGATACAATTGTCACATCTGTCAATCCTTCAGGGTTTTCAATAAACATTAATCCGTTAGATGGATTTGGAAAAATATTAACTCCTGATCTCTTGTCCACATAATCCACACTTGTAGGTGAGCAAACCTCTTCATCAATAATTAAATCCTCTGACCAAAGTGAGCGATTAATACAGCCTTCATATCTAACATTTACTCTATAAAAACCTCCAGCAGCTATTGGTATCCGAGAATCCTTAGCAGAATAATTTCCAATTATAT
The DNA here is from genome assembly GCF_000426725.1 of Sporocytophaga myxococcoides DSM 11118. NCBI lineage: Bacteria > Pseudomonadati > Bacteroidota > Cytophagia > Cytophagales > Cytophagaceae > Sporocytophaga > Sporocytophaga myxococcoides. Next base: position 112,458 of record NZ_AUFX01000004.1, read on the forward strand.
CTGCACCATTGATTAACTCTATTGAAATAATATTTGACTTTCCATTAAAATTTTTAGAAATATCCCCCACAGGAATTTCAAGTTCTATAAAATCTTCCGTACCTCTACATATAGCTGTTTTCTGAAACGACAATACCGGCTTTTCCAGAACAGGTAACATTTCAAATGATCTTTTTAACATACAATTTTCAGCAGTTAAAAAAGTCAATTGATACACCCCTACCTCATCCAGAGAGAACTGACTTCCACTTACTATTTCCTTAGCACCGCCAGGGTATTCCAGATATATCAGCCCACTTAGTAAATTATAAGGACCGACTTTATTAGAAATATGAAAAGTCCCGCTTAAATTTTCGCAAAAAGAAAAAGTATTCCCCTCATTAAAAGTTGCACGAACAGGAAGAAAGAAAATGCTATCCGGACAATTAACAGGTGGGACCGTCAAATCCTGATTACTGATGAACAAATATGAGATCTCTGCATTTGAAAGAGCTCCTTCATATATTGTCAGATGGTCAATTTCACCTTTAAACCCTTTTCCAATAATTACTTTATCCGAAGAAGGAAGCTGAGATGGAATATATTTACCGGACCCTCTTAGCTTATTACCTCTGTATATGAATATAGAATCGTTCCTTTTAACTACAACCAAATGATGCCAGTTGTAATATCCATATCCTTTATTAAATAACTTACCAGAAGAATTATAAGCATTTAACTTCCAATCCTCATCAACAACTCCGGAAACGGTAGGAGTATTATTTTCTTCAAGAGAAATCGACAGATCAAACTTGCTTAAGAGTAATTCCGAATCATTCAGCTTATCCGTTCCTCCTTGATACCAAATACTAATGCTGAACTCATCATCATTCTTAAGATGCTCGGGACTCCCATAACTCAAATTACTTATAACAGTACCAGTAAACCTTCCAGCCTGTTGGGTAATTGAGCTTCGAAATCTCCCATAACCTGTTAAAACATTACCAATTGTAGGTTCAAGATTGTATGAACTAAGATCATTATAGTTATCATTAAAATTCACATTGAACTTAACATTATTATCGACCTGGGACATTCCTGAAATACTCAGGAATAAAAAACCTGCGATGCAGGATATAATCTTTTTCATATGATGGTGGATTAAAAAATTAAAATGAATCTACACCAAAGAATCAAAACCTTAGAAGCAATATAATGGATAAGCATCCAAACCACATGAAAGTGGCGATCCACTTTACAAATGACTATTTGAATTAATGACATTTAAAACCACTTCTGTACTTAATTTCTCAAATAGTGAAGTTACTGAAACTTCCTATTTGACAGAAAGAATATCTTCCCTTAACAAAAAAACAACCATAATACAATCTAAAAATCACCAGATTCCTAATTTCATTTCTTAACATTACCTCAATTATAACCTGCAACAAACAATCAAACTTTATGAAAAAAACGCTTACGCTTTTCTACTGACTTAATTTCTTTAAATAAACCTTAAAGCTAGAACCTTTACCAAGTTTGCTTTCCACCTCTATTCTGCCACCTGCATTATCAACAATTCTCTTTACAATATAAAGGCCGATTCCAGTCCCTTCCACATGATCATGAAATCGTTTAAACATGGAAAACATTTTAGTTCTATTTTCTTCAGAAATACCCAAGCCATTGTCAGTAAATGTTATCAAAATAAAATCATCGTTTTCAGTTGTTGAGATCTCAATAATTGATTTTCGCTTTGGGTCTGCATATTTAATTCCATTGGAAATGAAATTATAAAAAATACTCCGCAGATTTTTTCTTGAGAATTTTATTTCTTCCACATCTAATGAACTCTTTATTTCTGCACCATTCTTCTCTATCTGATCTTTAATTCCAAGTTTAACTTCTTCAATAATCTCGGAAAATTTAATTATTTCCTGATCATCTGTGGAGCTTCCCTTCTGGACTTTAATGATTTCTGTCAGATCTCTTATAGTACTTTTAAATGTAGAAAAAGAAGCATCAATCATGGACTTTATCGCTATTAAATCATCACTTAACTCAATCTCACTTAAAAATGCGGTAAAAAGGCCTTCAAGGTTTATCACAGGAGCCTTTAAATCATGGGAAGCTGTATAAATAAAATTATCCAGATCGTTGTTTATTTTAATAAGCTCAATATTAGTTTCCGCAAGTGCAGATTCAGCCTTCTTCTGATTATCAATATCCGTATTAGTGCCAATCCATCTGATAATTTTACCATCATCATTTTTTACAGGATATACACGAGTTAAAAACCATCTATAATCGCCAGTCGAACTTCTTAAAGGATAAGTTAATTCCCAGGAGTCCCCTTTCTTTAAAGATTCATCAATAAACTGAATAACTCTGTTAATGTGGTCTGGGTGGTGAACCTTTTTCCATCCCCAACCTTCCATTTCTTCAAAAGTAGTTCCAGTATAATTATACCATCTTTCGTTATACCAGTATGTCCAGCCTGTAGGATCCGTCATCCAGGCAAGGTTTTGGATATTATTTGCAAAAGTACGGAAGTGTTCTTCACTCTGAAGAAGTATCCTTTCATGTCGTTTACGTTCTGTTACATCACTTGCAGCACCAAACCATTCGAGAATCTCTCCTTTATTATTAATAATAGGAATTGCGCGTGAAAAGGCCCATCCGACCGATCCATCAGCTCTTACTACGTGATGTTCCAATTGGAAAACTCTTTTCTCTTTCACCGCATTCTCTATTTCTTGCACTACAATTTTCTGATCCTCCAATGGAATATATTTTTCCATCCAGTCATGAATAGGAACTCCGGTATCCAGAAGAAAATTCCGGCCGTCCATATAAATCATCGTCTCCCACTTTGGGCTCATTCGGTAAATAACTTCCGACGAAGCCATCACTAAAGCTTTCAAGTGCTCTTCACTTTCTCTTAATGCTTCCTCTGCATTCTTCCTATCAGTAATATCAACCACGACACCAGTTAATCTCCAAGGTCTTCCCTCTTCATCAAACAAACATTCACCCCTCCCTATAACCCAATTAACTTTTCCATCCTTCAGTTTAATTCTGTACTCTAGGGAAAATTTTTCTCCGGTATCTAATGTTTTATATATATGTTTTTTAAGTTTTTCAATATCATCAGGATGAATACATTTCAAATATTCTTCCATAGGTCTTCCCTTTTCACTTTCATCAGAATTTACGGAGAATAAAGAATTAAATTTTTTATCCGCAAAAATCAGATTTGGTTGAATATGCCAGTCATATGTACCTACCAGTTCAGAAGCTCTCATGGCAAAACTAAGTCGTTCTTCGCTTTGCATCCTTTTTATTATATCCATATGCCATTCTGTAACAATACCGGCTGTACGAGAAAGAAGATCAACCATCTCCTTATCATTAATATCAGGGATATTTTTCTCTGAGTAATAAAGAACAAAGACGCCAAGCAAGCTACCCTTCGACGACCAGATAGGTGCAGACCAGCACGCTCTAAGGTTATTTGACATTGCAATATCTTTGAATTCATTCCATAAAGGATCTTTTTCAATATCGTAAACCATCACGTCCTTTCCAGAAATTGCTGTTGCTCCAAAAGGGTTGCCCGAGTTTATCTGAATCTTATCAATAGTCTCAATATAATTTTTCGAAAGACTTGGTGCAGCTGCATGCAGTAAGCGTTTGCCATCATTTTCAAGCAAGAGTATGGATGCGAAAAGTTTATTATTTGATTGCTCTTCTGCTGTTAATGCAATGGTTTCAAGAACTGCAGTATGGGATTCACCGTTCACAGCCTTTTCAAGCGCAAGCTTTTGGCCTTGCAGAATAGATTGAATTCTCTTTCTATCAGTAATATCTTCAATCACTGCAACAAAATTCAATGGATTGTCCTGTTGATCCTTTAAGATCGCAACACTGGTCAGTGCCCAGACTACTGTTTTATCCTTTCTGATATATCTTTTTTCAAACACATACGACGATAATTGTCCACCCTTCAGATTATTCATTAACTCATAACTCTTCTTTTTATCATCCTGGTGAGTTATATCAGCTACAGAAAGTGTTACCAATTCATCCTCTGTGTATCCAAACATCTTTGATGCTGATTTATTCGCCTTCAAAAAGAAACCATTCAGATCTGTAATTATTACAGCAACAGCAGCTCCTTCAAAAGTGGTCCTGAAAAGCTCTTCACTCTTAAAATAAATGTTTTTTACACGGTCTACTTCTTCCAATGTATTTAAACATTTTAGTTCAGCTTGTTGAGCTCTTATACTTGTAATAAGCAATTCAAGTTTGCCAGCAACCAACTCCAAGTAATTGCGGTAATTAATATCAAAATTCAGTCTGGGATTAATCCCTGAAATGAAAAATCCTGATAGGTATTCTTTTCCATATTTAAAAATAGGCATCACAACAACCTTTTCGATGAGCTGATCTGATCTGTTATAAATGGACCAGTAATTGTTGGCAAAATCATCTATAATTAAACTTTTATTATCCTTTAATATCTTATTAAGGGGCAATTGTTTATTCATGGAAGGATCTTCTAGCCGGATGATTAAAGGGGCAGCAGAGTGAGGAAGGTTTTTTGACTTACCCAGAAGACTAGCAAACTCTTCTTCCTCATCAATCAAGTAAATAAGTGCAAATGGAATATCTATTTCATTCTTCTCAATAATGCTAAAGATTTCTTTACTGACACTTTCTATAGTCATAGCCTGGGCATTAACCCCTGCAATATTTTTCAAAGTCAGAATACGCCTATCCTCCAGTACCCTTTTACTTCCTTCAAAACAAGTACAAAAAACGCCACTGATATTACCATCATTATCATGTGCAGGACTGCAGGAGAAAGTCCAATAGGTCTCTTCATATATTCCATCCCTTTTAAGAGGCAACATGAGATTTTCCGTATAAAAAGTCTTTCCTTCATTTAAAATTTCTTCGATAAAAGATTGTAGTTCAGCCCAGATTTCCCTCCAAATCGAAGTGACTGGAGCCCCTAAGGCCTCCGGATGTTTATCTCCTAATGCCTGGATAAAGGGATCATTGTATATCAGATAAAGATCCTTTGACCACCATAAAGACATCGGAAGTGCTGAATGTAAAAGAAGCTTTGTCAGGGTCTTTAAACTTTGAGGCCATTTGTCAGGATCACCTAATGGATGGGTGCTCCAACTAAATTCCCGCATTAACTCCCCCATTAATCCTCCCTCGCTAAGGAAGTCCTGCTGATTGACACTATTTTCTCTTCCCTTATTTCTCATTCCGGTTAATGTTGTAGCCTTACATATCTGGCCGAACCTCAAGCCACTCAGTTTCAATTAAAAGTACAGATCCTTAACCAGCTATTATATTATTTGTTAAAGGGCATTTATTATCCTGTTAAGAAAACAAAAATCTTTTGTTTCAAAAAAACTAAATTTAAACTTGCTCCTATTTAATCAACCAAAGTAAAATACCAAAGTCCTGAAGTAATTGAAGTAGACATAAAAACGGAACCTGTTTTAAAATTCTTTGATTCTATTAAATTTGAAAAAAAGAAATACCCTGAGATGCAAAAATCAGTTTTAGACTTGTCTCAAATTAAACGCGCACAGTTTAATGTACAGAAATATTCAGCTTCTGGTCAGAAAATATTACCTTATAGCCGCAGGGACTACTATAAAATATGGATTATACCAAGTGAAGGCCATCTCCATTATGCAAACAAAACTATCCATATCGACAGACCTGCAATAGTTTTTTCTAATCCTCTTGTTCCTTATTCATTTGAAAGTGCCGGCCCATGGGGAACAGGATATATGTGCATTTTCACTGATGAGTTTTTTAAAAACGGAGGCCGTCAGGATATCCTGCAATTACCTCCTTTTAAAGTGGGACAAAATACCGTCTTTTTTCCTACTGAGTCACAACTACCACATATCCATGAACTTTATGAAAAGATGCTGGAAGAAATCAATTCCGAATATCAGCATAAATATGATATACTCCGGAACTATGTGAGCTTATTGATTTATGAGGTACTTAAGATGCAGCCTGTTACCTCTAGTATAAAACAACATGACGCAACGACCCGAATCGCAGGATTATTTATGGATTTACTCGAAAGACAGTTTCCTATTGATTCCCCTGAGAGAATTCTTAAATTAAGAAAACCTGCAGACTATGCATTTCATTTATCTATTCATGTAAACCATCTTAATCATGCGATCAGCACGGTAACAGGCAAATCTACCACAACTCATATAACAGAACGTATCATTAATGAAGCAGAAGCTTTGTTGCTAAATACAGACTGGAGTGTGGCTGATATTTCCTATTGTCTTGGATTTGCTTACCCTACCTATTTTAATAATTTCTTTAAAAAAAACGCCGGAAGAACTCCCCTTTCGCTTAGAAAATAATTCTTTGATTTTTATAATTTTTACTTTGATTCTCGTTAGGCACACTTTGCAAATGCCTCTACATTTGTAATATAAATTTTAAACCTAGCTAAAATCATGAAGTACAATTTATTAGGCAATACAGGGCTTAAGGTATCTGAATTGTGCCTGGGCACTATGACATTTGGTGGTAAAGGATTCTGGACAGCTATCGGTTCTCTTGAACAAGATGCTGTTGACAAACTTATCGGAAGGTCTGTTGATGCAGGTATCAATTTTATTGACACTGCCAATGTATATTCTGAAGGCTTGTCAGAAACAATGACAGGAAAGGCGATTCGTAATCTTGGCCTTAATCGTGATGACCTTATTATTGCTACGAAAGTAAGAGGTAAAATGAGTGATAAACCTAATGGTGTCGGACTGAGCAGAAAGCACATCATCCAAGAAGCTGAAAATAGTCTGAAGCGTTTGAATATAGACTACATAGACCTTTATCAGATACATGGTTATGACCCCTTAACCCCTATTGAAGAAATCATAGACACATTAGATACACTGGTAAAAAGCGGAAAGGTACGCTACATTGGCTGTAGCAATCATGCAGCATGGCAAATAATGAAAGCTGCAGCCTATTCCAACTATCACAGGCTTGCAAAATTTATTTCTTTACAGGCATATTACACAATTGCCGGCAGAGATCTGGAACGTGAAATTATACCTGTATTGAAAGATCAGCATATGGGGCTTATGGTATGGAGCCCTTTAGCAGGAGGACTGCTCAGTGGCAAGTACACAAGGAATGGAGAAAATTCGGAAGGAGGAAGAAGAGTAAATTTTGACTTTCCACCGGTAAATAAAGACCGTGCATTTGATGTAGTAGATACATTAAGCACAATGGCCAAAGAAAAAGAAACATCTGTGGCTCGACTTGCATTAGCATGGTTACTTCATCAGCCTTCTGTAAGCACCGTAATCATTGGCGCAAATAAACCGGAACAACTGGATGACAATCTGAAAGCAATCGAAGTAAAATTCACTGAAGAAGAGCTTCAAAAGCTCGACGAAGTCAGCAAGCTTCCTCTTGAATATCCTGGATGGATGATTGAAAGACAAGGAATAGACAGAAAAAATTAATAAACGAACATTCAACCATAAGAAATAATACAAAAGCCAGAAGAGACTTCTGGCTTTATTTTTTAAAGACATAAGAGGAGTAAATGTTTTAGCTGAGATCTAACCTATACTAAAGGACAGGCTACATTTTATGATGATCAGCAGAGAATTTACAATTATAAAAAAACTAATAATCTAGCTTTTCACCTTTTCATTATCCTTCTGTAACATTTTATTTTTTTTGCGCCCTACCACTGAGTGAAGTATTATTTATAAAAAGCAACAAAAATTCGTCTCCACTTACTATCATTCTTAGCACATTTAAATCTATTCTATATGAAACACATCTATTCCAAAACAATGCTATTGCTTTGCATTGCATTTTCCACAAGTCTTAAGCTCTCTGCCCAGCAGCGAGGGAATACTGAACAACTTGGCAGGGCAAAAGATTTTATTGAAAAATTAAAACAAAATCAGACTGCTCAAAAGAATGTCAGAAGCGGAGACCAATCATTTCCATTGGGTAATGATGGAAAACTCAATGCCAACCTTAAAACCTTCCAAGATGATGATGAAGTAACAATTTATACCGGAGGGATAGTTGGAGTCAAATTATCTAATGTTGTGATAGAAATTAAGGAAGGAAAAGTTTCAGGGACAATCATTAACACTGAAAAAAAAACAGCATTCCGATATAGTACCAACCAAAATGACGAAGTAATTCTGAAGGAAGAAGACATTGACAAAGTAATATGTGTTGATTTTAAAAAAGCACGAGCGAACAAAAACAAAAGAGCATTGAGTGCTACATCCAGTGTCCCTGCAGATATCACCAAACTACATAGCAACATCAATGCTCCAACAACGGTCTATCTGGATTTTGATGGAGAATATGTTGTTTGTCCTGACTGGAATCAAGGAAATCCTATTGATGCAATGCCGTCAAACCTGAGCCCGGAGGACATCTATACGATATGGAGCATTGTTGCAGAAGATTTTTCCCCATTCAATGTAGACATAACAACAGACAGAGCCTATTACGACTCCAAACCTTTTGGGGTAAAACATATGAATATTTTTACTCCCACAACTACAGCCTCTCCGGAAGATGGTGGTGTTGCTCAATTAAACTCATTTACCAGAAATTACTTCTGCCCATCCTGGTCATTCAACCTTACTGTTAAAGCAGCGGGCGAAACAGCCTCTCACGAAATTGGTCATACTCTTGGCCTCGCACATGATGGACTTTTAAGTCCCAAATATGATTATTACTGGGGCCAGGGAATATGGGCACCAATTATGGGAGCCGCTTTTGATAAGGCAGTATCACAATGGTCGAGGGGACAATACACCAGTGCCAGTAACCTTCAGGATGATTTATCTATTATAGCCAGACCGCTGAATAAGATGGGATACAAAATGGATGATTTTGGTAATAACATTTATAATGCATATACCCTCAGATATATCTCAACTGCCGGAGGGAATATAGGGGTTATTGATCAAAAAGGAATCATCGCCCAAAATAATGATACCGACATGTTTAAATTTACAACCAATGGAGGGAGCATTTATTTAAATATTAAAGCCGCATCGCCCCAATATGGCATTCCTGTGGCAAACCTGGATATAAGTGTAGAACTTCTTAATTCCTCCGGAACTCTTATATCAGGAGCTAATCAGCCCACAGGCATGGATGCTCTGATTAATGGAACCTTACCCGCAGGGACGTATTATCTCAAAATTGAAGGAACAGGTAATGGAAATCCATATGCCGATGGTTATTCAGATTACGGATCTATAGGAACATACAATATTACAGGTACAATATATGGGGCAGTACTATACCAATTGCTTGCAGATATAAGATATCCCATAGAGGGAAGCGAATTGATAAGTCCTGCCTCAATAAATATAAAGCCGGATTTATCTTCACCCACTCCAGTGATAAAAGTAGAATATTTTGACAATGGAGTTAAAATAGGTGAAAGCGTCACAACAAGCAGCAGCCATAACCTAACCTTTGTCCCAGCCGAGGGAGCTCATAGCATATATGTAAAAGCATACAATTCAGGAGGGCAGGTAACAACTTCTCCAACTGTTAACTTTAAAGTTTATCCAAAACTAACACCAGTTGCTGACAATGGGAATAAACAGTCTGACCTTATCTATGAATATCACGAAGCCACATATACTGCTCTTCCAAACTTCAATACAATCATCCCTTTGTATAAAGGAACAAGTTATGGAATAGATCTTACAGATTTACCTACCAGGGCTGATAATTTTGCAATTCGTTTTACAGGATATATATATGTTTATTACGACATGTTATATAAGTTTTCCCTTACTTCAGATGATGGCTCAAAATTGTATCTGGGAAGCAAACTTCTGATTAACAATGATGGAAACCACGCGGCAAAAGAAGTAACAGCGAAAGTCGCACTTAGTCCGGGACTTTATCCTATAACCGTTGAATATTATGAGGCTACTGCCAGCCAAACCCTTACACTTAAAGCATTTAACGATTACGATGGCCAGGAAGCATATATGGAATTTTATCATGATGATATCATTCCGAAATTGGGTCCCCCTGTTGCAAATAAAATGGTTTCTGGAGTAAAATATGAATATAATGAAGGCTCATATAATCAGCTTCCGGATTTTAACCTGTTATCATTTAAAAGTACCGGACCAATACAAGATTTTAATCTCGGCATCCCGGGAAGAACTTTAGATAATTTTGCGGTAAGATATACTGCCATCATTAACCTGCCATACACAGGAGAATATAAATTCTTTACAAATTCTGACGACGGATCAAAATTATATATAGATGATATCCTCGTTGTTTCAAACGATGGCACTCATGCGCCAGTTGAAAGAAACGGAAGTATATGGCTATGGAGAGGTAAACATAAAATACGAGTTGAATATTTTGAAAAAACTTCCAGTGGTGAAACCCTTACCGTTTCATATTCAGGACCTGGGGTCTACAAACAGGTTATCCCGACAACAGTCCTAAGCAGAATGCCTGTTACAGGTGAACAAGTAGCCTATTTTAATGAATTACCAATTGTTCCCGGAGGAATCATTCTTGCAGAAAATTATGACCAGGGAGGAGAAGGTTACGCATATCACGATAGTACAGCCGGAAATCAATTTAACCTATTTAGAAATGATGGAGTAGACGTCAATATAAATCCATTGACGTCCAATGATTATCTCGTAAGCGGAATACAAGACAGGGAATGGATCGAATATACAGTTAATGCATATAAAAGCGGACCTGTAAATATCAATGTTATTTGCTCATCTGGAAATGGAACAAGTAAAATCCATTTTGAAAGAAATGGTGTTGCCATTACTCCAACAATAAATATTCCGGCTATAACCAACGGTCAGCCTTGGCAGACAGTTACTATACCTAATATTAACTTCAATGCAGGAGAACAGATAATCAGAATTTTCTTTGACAAAGGAGGTTTTAAGTTAGATTACATACAAACCCAGGATGCAACAGCTACCAGAGCTGATAACTCAGAGTCTACAGGGGAAACAAGAAACATCCAGGCGATTGCTTATCCAAACCCCTTTGATGATCAACTGAATATAGACCTGACAGGTTTTGAAAATGTGAAAGAATTAAAGATATTTTCTATCAATGGTACTGAGATCTGGAAAACTTCTAATGGAGAATTAAAGTCAAATCTCTATACTTTCAGAGAAGCACTTCCATCAGGAATGTATGTCTTAGAAATTATATCTGACAATAAAGTTTCTCATTCGACTATCATCAAAAAATAATTTTTAATATTAATTGAAAGAAGGCTGTTATTGAAGAGTCAGCCTTCTTTTCTTCTTGCCATCAATTGCTCCCTCTCTTCTTTACCATAATAATAAAACAAATGAAACAGCAATACATAAAATCAATTTTCTTTTTCCTCTCTTTGCTGACTGGAAGTCTTTCTCTGAAAGCACAAGACGTAGGAGCTGAAAATATCAATAATATCAATGACTTTCTCAAAAGCTTGAGAGCACATAGCAATCAATCAAAGCTAAGAAAGAGTCCAGAACCATTTAAACTTAACAATGAAGGTTCATTAACTTCCAATCTGAAAGCTTTTGGTAATAACGCAAACCTTGAAATTTATTCCGGAAAGGTTTTAGGAGAAGAACATTCAAATGTAGTATTGGAAGTAAATAACAACAAGGTAACCGGCACAATCATTTTATCAGATAAAAAAACAGCCTACAAATATAGAACTGATGATGCAGGCTCCGTCATTCTGGAAAAAACTCCTATTAATAAAATCATTTGTGTAAGTTCTTCAAAAGCTCCTGTTCACAAATCTAAGCGAGCAACAGCAGTATCAACTCCCAGTACTATTTTCCACAGTAATATCAACGCTCCCGCTACCATTTACCTGGATTTTGATGGAGAATATGTTGTAAGCCCATCCTGGAATGGAGGACAACCTATTAATGCCTTACCTTCCGGTCTCACTGCGGATGACATTAAAGTGGTCATGAATATTGTTGCAGAAGATTATGCTCCCTTCAATGTAGATGTTACGAATGACCGAGCCTATTATGACTCCAAACCTTTTGGAGCAAAACATATGAATATCATCACTCCTACAAGAGTTGATAACGATGGCTCCGGAGGCGTTGCCAGGATAGGATCATTTACTTGGAAATTTTTCTGTCCTTCATGGACATATCATCTCACTCCCAAAGGTGCTGCTGAAGCAGCCACCCACGAGGTAGGTCACACCTTGGGACTTGAACATGACGGTGGTTCAAACCCTATTAGCGGCGCATATGTAGAACACTTTCCCGGGCATAATAATTGGGGTCCGATAATGGGAGGTGCCCTGACCAAAGACATTGTCCAATTCTCAAAAGGGGAATACCTATCTGCTAATAACATCCAGGATGATCTAAAAACCATCAGTCATCCTGGAAACAATATGGGATATAAACCCGATGATTATGGAAATACTACAGTTACAGCCAATGCTTTAAGAGCAACCAGAGCACTGGGCCAATATACAGTTAATCAAAAAGGGATGATTACCAAAAGCACAGATGTTGATGTTCTAAAATTTACAACAGACGGGGGAATATTGTCTTTAACCATATCAACAACCGCCCCCCTTTCTGGATATCCGATTGCCAACCTTGACATAAAGGCAGACCTGCTCAATTCAGCAGGAACAGTCATAGCCACATCAAATCCGCCCGGTATGAATGCATCCCTAGATATAGAACTAACGCCCGGAACATATTATCTGAGAATAGATGGTGTAGGCTCAGGAAATCCGCTGACTGATGGCTACTCCGATTACGGATCAATAGGCAATTACCTGATAAGAGGCATTGTCCCTCCTATTAGCCAAAATCCGTTCATTGCAAATATTGCGTATCCTGAAAACGGAACAACGATTTTAGACAAGGATGTAGTAACAATAACAACAGACATATACTCTGCATCAGCTGTTTCATTAGTGGAATACTTTGAAAACAACATTAAGATCGGACAGTCAAATGGAAGTAATGGAAGTCATTCACTTTCTATTTCAACATTCTCTGATGGTCAGCATACCATTTACATAAGAGCAACTAATTTAAATGGACAAGTTGTTAATTCCGCATATACAACTTTTTACTATTACAAAAAGCTTATCGCGGAACAGGATACTCTAAACAAAAAAAAATATATTCTTTATGATTATTATGAAGGAAACTATACTGTGTTACCCAACTTTAATAATTTAACTCCTGTTTTCAGTGGCATTACTTATAGCGGCCCAGACCTGAGTATCATACCTTCCCGAGCGGATAATTTTGCAGTAAAATTTACCGGATATATAAAAATTAATGGTCCTTCTTTATATAAATTCACTCTTTTATCTGATGATGGGTCAAGATTATTTATAGGGAGTAAACTTGTCATAGACAATGACGGACATTCCGGTTTGAGATCGGTCTATGAGAAAGTTTCTCTTGAAAGCGGGTACTACCCTATTGTTGTCGAATATATTGAGGCAACAGGATCTCAAGGACTTAACCTCAAGATAACAGATGATTATAGCAATAATGAAATATATCCTGAATATTATCATAAGGATATAGTACTAGCTCCTGAGATATTCAAAGACAACAAACTTCTGTCAGGAGCTAAATATGAATATCATGAAGGAAGTTATGATATGCTCCCTGCAAATTTCAATAATCTTTCATATAAAAGCACAGGCATTATTTCTAACTTTGGTCTGGGAATATATAATAGAGCATCAGATAATTTTGCAGTAAGATTTTCTTCTTATATAGAATTTCCGCTTTCAGGACAATACAAATTCTTTACAAGTTCTGATGATGGAACTAAACTATACGTGGATGGAAATCTTGTTGTCATAAATGACGGAACACATGGAACAATTGAGAAAACAGGTAATATTTGGCTGGAAGACGGGAAACATTATATAACAGTAGAATATTTTGAAAAAACAGGTGGGGAAAGCCTCTCTGTCTCTTATTCAGGACCTGGAATTTATAAACAGGTGATCCCAACCAGCGAGCTACTCAGAGACCCAGTGAACGGAGAACAAGTATCCTGGTCACCTTATCCTGTTCTGATACCCAGTTATATAGAAGCAGAAGCTTATGACCAGGGTGGTGAAGGTCTTGCTTATCACGACCTAACGTCTGGAAATCAGTTCAATACATTTAGAAACGATGGCGTCGATGTGCAGGAAATATATACATATGAAAGATGGGTAGACGGAATTCAGGATAATGAATGGCTGAAATATTCTGTAACTTCTACTATCACAGGGTATGTAAACATTGAGCTTAAATGTTCTTCAAGTAATGGTAACGGGAAACTGCATTTCGAAAAGGGCAATACATCAATTACCCCTATAGTAAACATCCCAGTTATAGCAAGCACAGCAACCCAAATAGTAACCATTAATAATGTTTACTTGACACAAGGTGAACAAGTGCTTAAACTATACTTTGATAAAGGTGGATTCAGGATTGATAATATCTATTTCAAAGCAATCACACCTACCAGGGCAAACTTAACCCCTTCCACTCTGGCTGCAGCTTCAAAGTCAACTGTTTTAGCTTTTCCTAATCCGTTCGAGAGCGAAATAAACTTTGACCTGAGCAACTACAAAACGGTTCAGAAAATAACCATGACAAATTTGAACGGCGTTATTGTTTGGACAGCTTCTGAGGACGAATTGAACAAAAATCTATTTATTTTTAATAAGGAAGTACCTGCGGGAATTTATGTGGTAGAAATACTTGCAGACAATACAATTGACCATTTTACAATCCTAAAAAAATAAATTTTAAATTTTTCAAGAGCCCGTCAATTTGTGAAGGGCTCTTGAATATATATTAATAAGGTTCGTATACAACTGTAGTACCGTCATAATAAGGTTCATAACGAGTTCCATTGCAATCTGCTCCTGCTACACATCCTGGAGGAAGTGCTGCCACCGTTCCTGCATTGTATCTCCTATTCACCCTTCTTGAAGTTCTTCTTGATGTTCTCCTTGCGACACGTCTGCTTGTCCCGAACTGTGCATAGACTTCATCTGCTACTAATGAGGCAACAAAGAATAACATGATTGCCAGGCAATATTTTCTTATAAATGACATATGATTTACCGGATAGATTTAGCTTCTTCAGAAATATTATTTTTAATAAAATTTATTTTCTTAGCCCCTTTAGGAGCTTTAAAAGTAAATAAATCACTACTTAATTTGGGACTAGTATTCCATTCATTTATTTCGATGCTGTAATCCGGTGATTGCTCTATTTTTTTGGAAGTAATAACATACTTTCTCGGAAGAGGCGCTGGACTATCTTCAACCCAAATCTGCCAGTCTGTTTCATTTCCTTTAAAAGCAAGGTGATGACATTCTTTACCACCTGCCCAACCTTTGCCAACATATATTCCTGAAATCACATCCTCCATTAATCCTTTCTGAAGATTAGTATAGAACAAATCAGCACCGGGTGTTTCAATATTAAGGGCATCCCTACCAAAATCTATGGCTTTATCTATATTATCAGGAGCATCTGCCTGAGCATAGTATTTCAGCTTTTTACCAAATACAGTAATCTGCTTGCCATCATAAAAATACTCCATATCAGCTACATCTCCCTTGCGCTCTACTTTTATCTTATTCGGCCTTTTAACAAATGTCGAACTTGTATTATTCATTTGAATCTTCTGATCTGTAGAGTCGTCAATGTATTCAAAATAGCCATTAGACTTGCATGAAAATTCACTGAGGTTATTCATGTAATCGCTCATTGATTTTAAAATCCTTTCAGCATCCTTATTCACTACACCTTTTGAAGGAGATCTCTTTTCACTTTTATGCGCTACAGGACGATTAGGCTCTCGCACATAAGCCATTAATCCTCCGACACTGATTGCTGACAGGACCAAAAGAAGCAAAGTCCATCTCACCTTATTGGATACACTTTTTGGGTTAAAAGCCATAAAGATTTTTTTTAAAACTTCTCTAATTGATATGACCGACAAAAAGAAGATTACAAATTCAAGGAGTAGTCTCTTCTGTCATCAAATAAACAGAGCATAATAAGAATTTGTTTTTGAGGGAAAAATAGTAATTAAAAGGTCCCTTAGTGCGAATAATAACAAAGGGATAATAAAGTAGAAGGTGGTAAAAATTTTATTTCTGTTTAGGCTGTTGTAATAATAATTTTTTATCCCTAAGGGCAGGATTGATTTCTAAATTTTTCAAAATATTTACAGCTTTTCCATGTCCCATTTCTTTTGCCTGAATAATTAATTGTATAGCAAGTTCATACGAACTGTTCTCTGTAAGAAGCTTTACCCCATACTCAAATATACTTTCTCTTGTTACAGGATGATAAGTCACAAAACCTGTTCTTATATCCACAGCATAATAATCCTCCGCCACCTTTTTTCTTTTATAAGACTGAATGGGATTAATATGATAAACAAAGACAATATTAGTATCATGCCATTTAACTCTATCAAATGCTCTGAAATAATAGTTACCGATTAAAAAAGAATTTACATTTCCATTATTATCCGTCACGTCTAAAAAAACTTTTCTCTCATCATAATTTTCTGAAAGATAGCCACGCATTTGTCCTGTATGTTTTCTATCAGGACTTACCTTTTTACTTTCAAAATAATTATTAAAAATAATACCATCATTAATAATCTTTTCTTCAATCAGATTAAACTCATCAAAAGAATACTTGTAAATATCACAACAGTGATTTATTCCTTTTGAAAGGATCTTTAACAAAGTCAGTTTAGCTTCATAATTATTCTTTGCGCTTAGAAAGCTATCTTCAAGATAAATGTAATAATCTCTACATAGTCCGAGCTCTTCCGTTGTATTATCTAATGCTTTATCCGGAGTTAAATAAATTTTAAATCGCCAGATATTGCTACCAATTTCCATCTTAGATGGAAGATAAAAATTATAAATTTCCTCTATAAGCCAACAATATTTTGAAATAGCCTTTTCCTCATCAGATAGCTCATCTTTCCTATTGGATTTTTGTATTCCAAACATTACATCTTTTAAATACTTAGCCATGGCAAATGAGATTCTCCTTAAGAGCTTATCTTTCAACATTCAATATAATGAAAAATACTGAAGAGCTTAGCCATTTGATTCTATCTACAGCCATAAAAGCAAAAGCCTTCAATTATGAAGGCCTTTGTTAAATTTTTCATAACACATCTACTCTTTCTTTTCCTTCGGCTTATCAGATTTTGTCTGACTCTTAGCTTGCTTTTCACTATCACGCTGAGTAAAAGCTTTGGACTTTTTCTGATCGTCTTGTTCAACTGGCTTAGCCTCTTCGGTAAACCTTACCTCATTGGCAGCAGCCATTTTCTCCAATGCCTGATCTATCGTAAAGCTTGCAGCCTTCTGCCTTGGTGGAAATTCCTTAAACGTATTGGCAAATTCCAAAGCTATCGATTGCGCAGCATATATCAGATATGCATGGTGAATGAACCAGTCATAGTATGTATTCGAAGTTATATCTGCTCGCTCAAAAGGGTCTGTACGCAAATTATACAGCTTAGGCAACCTTAATGGTGTAAATGGCTCGCCCCAGATCCTTAACGTACCAGGAGCCCTTTGTTCCATGAATACCATTTTCCAGTTATCATAACGCAGAGCAACCAGATTTCCATCATCATCGAAATAGATAAATCCTTTACGCGGACTTCTTTCTTCCTCTCCTGTCAAATAAGGAAGTAGATTATATCCGTCTATGTGAACTTTAAATTTTTTATCTCCTGCAGTATGCCCCTTCTTCAACTTTTCAACAATATCAGGCTCTCCAGCCATAGCAAGGAAAGTAGGCAACCAGTCGTGATGCTGAACAATTTCGTTAGAAACGGCTCCGGCCTTTATTTTTCCAGGCCATCTAATAAGCTGAGGCACACGGAATGCACCTTCCCAGTTTGTATCTTTTTCACTTCTGAAAGGTGTCATGGCGCCATCTGGCCATGAATTCATGTGAGGTCCGTTATCTGTACTGTACACAACAACCGTATCCTCAGTAATACCTAACTCATCCAGATAATCCAGTAGCTGTCCCACATTTTTATCATGGTCAATCATTGTATCATGATATCTGGATTGCCATCTTCCGGCCTGACCAACACTTTCAGGCTTAGTATGAGTATAAAGGTGCATATGGGTTGTATTCATCCACACGAAAAACGGAGTATCTGCGTCAGTCTGCTTCTTTATAAACTTCTTCGCCGCATCTACGAATTCATCATCACAGGTTTCCATTCTCTTTGTATTAAGCGGACCTGTGTCTTCGATCTTTTGCTTTCCAACTCTACCCCATCTTGGTTGTTCTGTAGGGTCATCAACATCAGTAGCCCAAGAATGGATTACACCACGTGGACCAAACTGCTTCCTGAAATTTGGAAAATCTTCTTCCGGCGGGTAATCATCCATTTCTGGCTCTTCTTCAGCATTTAAGTGATAAAGGTTACCAAAGAATTCATCGAACCCATGAACAGTCGGAAGATACTTATTCAAGTCTCCCAGGTGGTTCTTACCAAATTGACCAGTTGCATATCCAAGAGGTTTAAGCAATTCTGCAATCGTCGGATCTTCTTTTTGAAGACCAATTGAAGAAGCTGGAATCCCAACCTTGGTTAAACCTGTACGGTATCCGCTTTGTCCTGTAATAAAGGACGCCCTGCCCGCTGTACAACTCTGCTCCCCATAAGAGTCTGTAAACTTCAGACCTTCATCTGCCAATCTATCTATATTTGGCGTACGGTATCCCATCAACCCGTCTGAATAACAGCTTAGGTTTGTAATACCGATATCATCTCCCCAGATGACTAATATATTGGGCTTTTTATTTGCCATAGTATCTCAATCTCTTTTATCAATCCTTCCAAACACTCACAACTATGAGCTTACTATAAGTTTAAACCCGGACAAATTTGGCATTGTTAAATTCCAAAGGGAACATTCCCTATTGCTTATTAGTCACTTTCCATCGTGCTCTTTAATCACTCAAAACACCATTCTTTAATTCTTTTAATTTCTTTAAATAATCAGTCTGATCAGAGATATCACTTTTTCAAAAATATTTTTTTTATCAAAAAAATAATTAAACCATGATTCAACAAACTGTTATAAGGAGAAAATTAGAAAATTAATATAACTAATTGTATATAAATAGAATGAATTCCAAAATGCCTTAAAACAACTATTGCATTATTTTTTACAGGCAATACAACTTATTTAAATATATTTTGGTATATAGCTGGCATTCAGAATTTTATTTAAATCATTTTTAAAACCTAAAACAAATCCTATGAAAAAGATTACCATTATCACTTTCCTATGGATAGGAATGTATTTAAATTTATTTTCTCAGCCAATTTTCCTGAAGGAACTTCCTGAATCCAGCAAGTCTTTCTTTGAAGGCAATGGGAACCTATATTTCTTTGCTGGAGATTCTTTATGGAAATCTGATGGAACGGCTGCCGGAACCGCCTTTGTGAAAAAAATTGGTGAGACACCAGTAAGTTATCCCAGAAACAGCAATGCTCTAACAATTAATGGTGCCAATATATTTTTCACTCAAGACTCTCCTTCCACAATAGGAGTCTGGAGAACCGGAGGCACCAATGCAACGACAGTAAAAATCCGGTCTTTCAATTCTATTTCACCCATTACTTCTTATCAGAACAACCTTTACTTTGCAGCAGATGATGGAATTATTGGAGGTGAGCTTTGGAAACTCAACTCCTCATTTAACTTTTCTTTAGTAAAGGATATCAATCCCGGCAGTGCAAATTCATTAAATGCCAGTCTAAGCTATAATGATAATATCAACATCCAACACTCTGTCATATCTGAAAATATACTCTATTTTACAGCCTCCAATGCAACTACAGGAGTGGATGTTTGGAAAACCAATGGTACTGCTGCTGGCACTACTATAGTTAAAGACTTCCCAAACCCTTCCTATTTATTGAATGAGTTAAATGGTACAGTCTACATTGCTACCAACTATGTTGAATCTTTAGAATGGGATTTTAATGTCTCAGAACTCTGGAAATCGAATGGGACTGCTGCAGGAACAACTCTGGTGAAAAAAATCAGTATAGATGGATATTCATTTGGTTTATCAGGAGGTTTCATCTTAAAAAATCAACTCGCTTTTTTCCATCCAACTGAATATAGCACAGATTTGTATATCACAGACGGGACTGAAGCAGGGACAAAATTTATAAAAGATTATTCACCCAACTGGCGAGGTGGAGTGCTTTATTCATTCGTGATAAATGACGCTTTACTCCTGACAGAAGGGTATGATTATTTCGTTTCCTGGATAAGCAGAACAGATGGAACGCCTGATGGGTCTACAAGACTTGTTAACTATAACAATGCGTTTAGTGATGGAAATGAAGAATTTATAAAGGTAAAAGAACGACTCCTTTATATAGATGCAAATGAGTCTTATCCAGATTCACGATCTGAAGAATTTAATCAATTATATGAGACCTCCGGATATCCTGGAGCAGGGTCTGTAAGAAGAACAAAGGATATTTATCCTAATGGAAATTCTTATCCTAACTCAAAAAATCTCACAGAAGTAAACGGAACATTATACTTTACAACGCAGGCTTCCGGATCTGAAACTCCATCAGGGAAATTCAAGTTATGGGTTTATAATCCTGATAAACCGAACGCTAATGTTCCTTACTTTACACTTGTAAATGCTGATACAGATAAGGATATCGGTCTCATCAGAGAAGGAGACACATTATTCAAACCTGCAGGTAGCAATATAAATATAAGATACAACCCAGCTTCAAGTATAGGCAGTGTAGTTCTAAAAGTGAATGACGTTCCAAGAAGAACAGAAAACTCAGCACCATATGCACTTGCCGGAGATAATAATGGAGACTATTCTGCATGGACTACAGCATCAGGTCAGTATAAAATAACGGGAGTTACTTATACTGGAAACGGTGGCAAAGGACCACAGGGGACTTCTACATCTGTGAATTTCCTCCTTAAAGAATTTATTCCTAATGTCGCACCTATAGTAGATGCGGGACCAGACCAGACATTCTCCTATCCTGCAGGAATTGTAAAAATAACCGGAACCTGGACAGATCCTAATGAAGGTGCACCACATAGATACTGGCAATTGCGTACTGACTCACCTTGCGATCCTATATATTGCCCTAATAGATTTAGAAGTAATAGAGACACACTGGTTTTAGAGAATTTCATACCAGGAGAATACATATTCCGATACATAGCAACCGACCAGTCAGACCTTTCTGATTATGATGAAGTTAAGATAACCATTACAGGACAAGCTGTAATAAACTTTTCACTTGTAAATGCCGACGATGACCAGGAGGTCGTATACGGACTGTATGATGGAAGAATTTTTGACCTCGCCTATTTACCTTATAATATTAATTTCAAGGCCAATGTAGCTCCCGCTTCTATTGGAAGTGTAAAGTTTGTTTATGACGGCATTGTGAGAAATGAAAACATTGCTCCGTATGCTTATTTTGGCGACAATAATGGCGATTACAATCCCGGAACTCTGACTTTAGGAAATCATACATTAAGCGCGTGGCCTTATACCGGCAGCAATGCTACCGGAACTCAAGGACATGGACTTACCTATAACTTCACAGTTATAAACTCAGCAGCAAGATTGGGAGAAACAGAAAGTGTGAAGCTAACAGCCTATCCTAACCCATCATCAGATAAAATCTATATTTCAATACCGGAATCCGACGATGAGACTCTTTCGGTTGCAATATATAACAGCCAGGGTTCTTTGGTTTCAAACCTCTTTGAAGGAACATATCAGAAGATAGAAATGGTATGGAATGTAGCAGATCTTCCTGATGGAATATATTTTTGCAAAATGAATACTTCCTCTGGAACCAAGGTGGAGAAGCTTGTTGTAAAAAGATAAATTTCATTTAATGTATAAAGTAATAGGTTGCTATATAGGGACCTATTACTTTAACTTTATCAACAGGTTTTCTGCGTGAGTTGCTTTTAAAGAAAAGTATCCGAACAGACAGCAATCACTTATATCATCTTAAGACAAAAAGAAGACTGGATTATAATAAAGGGGATTCTGAATTTTATACAATCTCTGCGTGATCCAAGATCTAAACATTAAATTCTTTGTCGAGAATCAACAGATCCCAGTTCATCACCTTACTCTTATTAACTTTTTTGAGTACCTGCATCCTGGCAAGTATCCTGCTTTTAAAATTCTGACAAGTGATACTCTGCAGTTCAAGCATCCGGGAAAGCTCGGCAGCTGGAATATCAGTACGTGTCTGAGACACAAGATAAAGCATATAGAAAGCCTTCTGAAGAGAGAACTTGGTTCTGTGAAATATTGTATTTGCTGTCAGGGATTCATTGTAATTACATTTAGCGCATCTGATATCAAACTTTGCTTTACCTTTGATCGGCCTTGTGTTACCGCACATTTTACAGCAAAATCCGCTTTTTTCTTTAAGATCCAACAGATAACGCATACAAGACAAATCATCAGGATATGCCTTTTTGAATGACTCAAAATCTACATGGGTGTTCATTACCACAGTTTGAGCAAATGCACTTAGATGTTTCTGAAGCTTATTATTAGCAAGGTCTAGAGCAATATTCATTTTTTGATTTTCTTCAGCCCGCCTTTCCAGCTCCACTTTTGCTTTATTTAATTCAACTGTCCTTTCCTTGACCCTTTCTTCAAGTTCCCTGTTTACCTTTTCCCTTAGTAGATCATTTTGTTCAAGTTGAAGGATGAGATTAGCCTGCACTGCATTCCTTTCTGCATAAAGCTGTCGAACCTTTTCTGCAATACAAATAGATAAAAACATAAGCTGAAAAATAACCCCGGCATTAATAGAATATACAGAAAAAATATTGGAAGGGATAAGTGTGATGCCCTCCAGCAAGCAGATTACACCGGTAAAATTCAATATGGAAAAGCCCACAACAAACCACTTTGCAGAATTATTTCCTGCCCTGTATATGTGAATTCCATAATAAAATACTATCTGATAGCAAATCAGGTCTACCAGAAACATATACTCCAAAGGCGGGAAAATCAGCTGAATTAAAAAACATAAAATGCGGAAATAAATAAGTATACGAAACAATCTATAGACGTTTGAGGCATTCTTTTTCAATTCAAAAAAATCTATAAAAAATTTCAGCATTGAAACTGTACATATGAAAAGGCTTACAAAAGGTAGATAAACATTGAAACCTGGGTGATTATACCAAATGTACTGAAAACCTATTCCACTTCTCGTTAGAAAAAATATAAGTACAGCAAGGGCATAACTTACATAATATAAATAATAAGCACTTCTGAGAATTATAAAATATAATATGTTGTAAAAAATCATGAGCATCAGCAAGCCATAAAAAATGCCAAACATGATGTACTCATTCAAACCATATTTTATAAATCTGGCGTAAGACTTAATTATCGGCTCCATTAGATTCAGGCTTTCCGATCTGAATCTCATAAATACGGTTACTGATGTATCACTTCTAAAGGTAATGGGAAAACTTACATTTTTATGCCCTATCTGCCTTGAAGAAAATACCGTATTGAAACCCGCTTTAACTTCCTTATAAACACCACTAGTATCAGGATAAAAAAATGATATTTCATCAATATCAAAGTCGAACATCTCAATGAGGAATCCTTTTTCATTGGATGTGCCGTTGATGATATTAAATTTCAGCCAATAGGCTGAGCTGGTCCTCATGTTTAATAAGTCCTGCGCTGTACTTGTTTTAAAGCTCTTTCCATCTTCAGCAATTTTTAAAACATCTGAAATGGTAAATTTTGCAGACTTATCCTCCCAATAATCAACATAAGATCTTGTTACAGACCACTCTTCTGTGTCATCAGTCAATAAAATAGGGGTGGATGCATAAATCCCCGTGATATGAAATATACACAGGAGAATTACTGAAGAAATCCTACCACAGTATGACTCAATAAATGTAACGGACTTTTCCGCGACTACTCTCGCAAAATTCAAATTAATATTGTGAACCACCTTTTATTAAAAAATCTCGTAAACCATACAGTCAAATCTGTTCTGCATGATGAGAAATCTGAAACAACAAATATTCTCAAAATTATTAGAAACTTTCTGATATGCCTTTGGCGGTTTCAAAAGCATCATATCAGCATCCTAATTTTAACTATTACTCAATTAAAAACAGCGAACTTACCGCCTCAAAAAAACTAATTTTTTCCCTTTCTAATTGTACAGCTAAATAAGCTCAAATCATCCAATATTCAAAATCGACGATAAAAATAATGCCTTAGTTTATAAAGATAATTGGGCTACAAGTTTTAACAAAGGGTCTTTCTTTCTTACTGATACCGGAATTGAAGCTCCATTTTCCATAATCAGATATCCTCCATCACTTTTAATGTACTTACTTATAAAGTTTATATTTATAAGGTAAGATTTATGAATCCTGTAAAACAGATCTTCAGAGAGCTTGTCAGCAAATACCTTTACGTTCTTGGAGACTACCAGCTTTTTACCATCCTGGAGATAAATATTTGAATATGCGCCGTCTGCCTCTATGTAACATATATTTTTAACCTTTAAAAATATACATTCCTGCTTATCCATAACGACAATTTTTTGTTCAGCAGGCTGGCTATTCTGATCAATGGTTGATTTGTCAAGAATCAGATCTGAATACATTAAATCATTGAAATCTACATTTTTCATAAAAAATCCCTCAGGTTTTAAAATAAGTACCACAAAGTAAAAGAGTGATCTTCTCTCAATGAAAAAATTAGCATTAAAACCCAGTAGTTTAACCCGAATTTGACATTAAAATTTCCTTAAAAAATTATAGTTAACAGACGCAAAAATTATCTAAAAACCACTAAAATCTGCACGATACTATGTTTAATAATTATTTAAAAGACGTGCAAAAAAAAAGCTTTTCAGAAATTAAAAAAACAAGCACATATACTTGAGTCAAATTAATCGGGGAAACCTATGAAAAAAAATACAAAACATTACAAATCAAGCAAATACGCCAAAAATGCTCTTTTTCTCTCAAAAACATTAATTTCATATCCACTTGACTCAACTTTATTTGATTGAGGAAAGGTACTTTACCGCCTTAATACCCGGCATAAAAAAATAAGCTCCCCCAATCACCTTTGTAAATGCAGGCACATCCTTAATTCTTTCTCTTACTGGTTCTGCCTGAATTGTAAAAGTACCTGTTTCCGATCTACACCTTCCCAACGGGTTTCCTGAAATGGGATCGGGGTCATTATAAAGTCCCTGAAATTTAGAGCTATTGATCCATGTATCCTGAATAAATTCAAATTGGCGGCTGATACTAGTATTAAAACAAATAAAATGCAGTCCTCTATCTTTTGCAAGTTCAGGATGAGCAGCAATTTCTGCGGGATCAAATGATTCTATAAATGTACCATAAGGCCTTCCTCTTCTTAGTATTTTATGCCTTTTATTAATAAGGTCTGATTCTTCGGGAGTTGGCCCTTTGGAATTTCTAGGATTTGACCTTCTCACATGCGAACCAAAAGGACATTTCAAACCATCTCTGTCAGAGTGATGGAATTCAAACGAATTGTCCCGACCTAAATCCGGATTGTCTCGCTCCGGACATTTTACCAAAGGTGCTCCGCTAGGCCAGCGTCCCATCATTTTGGAAGCAAGTCTGACTCTTTTCTCCTCTTCACTGCCATCAACATTAGTAGCATCATCCATAAATTTCCAAAATTTCAGAACATCCTGACTGATTTGTCTGAAAACCATATAACTTCCATTCTTTCCAAAATCATAATTATTGCTGCCATCCTGCAGAAGCGGCAATAATTCACATGGATTTTCATTGCCTGTTACCCATGGACTATCTGGCAATTTTAAATATTCATTTTGGTAGCCCAATATAAATTCTCCAGGTTCAACCATAAATTTGGGGTCGGCCTGCTTGTTAAAACCTTTGATCAAAGGCTGAGATATACCATCATGAAATCCAAAATGCTCCTTCCTTTTCTTAAGAGTGGACAAGTTGCTATCAAGTCTTTGAATTAGTTTAAGACCATCCATTTTTGAAATTTGAATTGCACAATCATCTTCAAGATTTTTTTCCAGAGAATAATAAAGCATAAGAAGTATGTGCACCTCTTCATTTGCCGGTCCACCCCATTGCCACTTTGTTGTATCACTTCCTCCCAGGTCTCCTAGCACCCTTTTGCGGTGATCGGCTGTCATCCCTTCTTTGAACTCTCTGGCAAACGAATTAAGAGAGGCCTCGTCCATACCAAGCTTTTTAATTCCGGCATAGGTAAAGGCTATATGCATAGCCCTTTCTGAGGGCTTTGATATGCCATCTGTAATATCCTCTGAAATGATACGAAGCCATTGCCTAGCCTTAACAGCATCTGAGATATTCAGAAGCAGAAAACAAGATGCGGGAAGCTCACTATGCCCCCTGACAATAAGTCCTTGTATATCTTTAAATTCTATATTGCTGGTCATATCTTTAAAAACGTTTAAGCCATTCTTTGATTTGTTTGTCAGACATCTTTTCTGTCAAGCCTTCTCTTATAGCACTATTATTATTTATATTCTGAACAGAAAGTAGCTTATAAGCACTATACCAAACCTGAGTGGGAATTTGATGTGCACGAGTCCATGTTTTAAATTTTTGCTCATCTGTTGCGCCTTCAAACATCAGGAACTTGGTTTTGGGAAAATCCATGGTATTACTCCAAACACCTGTAAGGCCAACTGCTGCTTTATCGACAAAGTCACCCAGATAATTTTCCCAGCTGCCATCAAAATTACTAAAGAACAATAGCCGACGACCGTTGTCAATAATAACCCAACGAGCAAAGTGAATGGAAGGAATACTTCCGAGCTCACCTTTATTAAATTTGTATATTGCCAGCAAGTTTATAGTGGACAAAACAAATTTCAAAGTGATCAGCCTGAACCAGCCTGGCTTAATGTCTACGAGGTGGGTAAGCTGATTCTGTACAATCTTGTCTTCTTCTTTTACAAGTTTAAGAATCTTCTCTTCTTCCAGTACATTCTTTTCGGACGAATCTCTTCTTTCTTTAATTCTGATGGGTATTATTGCAATTAATGCTGCCGCAATTGCCACTGGTGTTAAAGTTAGTATGCAAAGGATCTTCGAAATATGAAACCATACCGTCCATTTAAAAGTCGGATTTTCATTATTATTTAACCACGAATATTTTTTTTCACTCCTGATGTATTCGACAATTCTAGTCCTTAATGTATTTGCATTTATAGTTTTATCAGACTTAATTTCCCTATCAATATAATCCGCGATGTCTTCTCTTAGCTGTGCCTCTCTCAGAATTCGTGCTACAGAGCGGTAAGGAGTTCCTTTATAGAAAGCTGCACATGAAATCTTTCTTTTTTTAAAAAATGCAGTTAGATTCTCCCCTTTTTCAAAGCCCTCGCAATGTTGATAAATTTCCTCAAGTCCTGCTCCTGCTGTTTGTACTAACTCCTCTATGTGCTTGTTTAAAGGCTTATCATAATTGGTAGAAAGCACAAGTGCAGGGGCGATTGTCTCACCTTTCAGATCTTTTGCCTCCTCCAGAATAACAAACCGAGCGAAATGTATGGTTGAAATTTTCTTAAAGGGAACGATAGGATTCGTTTCTATATCATTTGGTGGTGTGTGGATTTCGTAGAGCTTTGACCTCAACTGCTCTATCATTCCAGGCTTAATTCTGGCATAAACCGTAAGTGCCCCGTGGGTAACCATTTTCAGTTTGTTAAATTAATTTCAGGAAGTTATTAAGAATTGTACTTGGAAGTCCTCTTGTTGCTCTGTATTAAGCATTTTCACAACAGGTTCTTTTTTCAGAGAATTGGCGCAATAAAGAAGTTTTTTCCTAAAAATCAAATACTAACATTATTCATTTTCAGAGATTTCGATAATTGCATGTATAAACTACCACATACAACATAGATTCAGCCATGTTTTCTAGAATGAGGATACACGAAAAAATGAGAGATTATAATTAAACTACTTTCCTTATGTGGTTCATTAAACATAGTCCTCAAAAGAAATCAGCTTACCGTTATTCAACATAATAAACAACGATAAGCTGATAGCTGTCATACAAACAGAATGATGATTATAACTTCTTCAACAAAATCCTCGACTTACTGAACTGTACTGCCGCATTTAAAAAACTAACCATGTATTGCCAGTCTGCAGCAGAACAATGATTTTTTGTATAATATTTAGAAGTTTTGATAACCAATTTATTTTGCTCTATCCTTGCAGAAGAGATGAATCCTCCATAAATATTGGAAACATTCATATTAAGATTATCTATTCCCTCGACACTGTATCCTTCAGGAATAACAATTGTAACTTCCGCATTAAATGTTCTGGCAAAGCCCATATGTATATCTCTATCCCTTTGAATTTGCTCATCTGAAAGTTCTGTTTGCTTTTCTATAAATTTCCCGACTTCAAGAATAAAATTCTTACCAGCCTTTTTGGTGCCATTGTCAATTACAAACTCGTCTGAGTACTTGGTATCTGGCTTGTCTTCCCACATTCCAACAGATGTGATTATAAGATTTTTATATCCTGAAATTTTTGTTTCCAACTCTGATTCTATATCGTCCTCTACCCTTCGTTCCCGTTCATAATTTTCCTGAACCGCCTGCTGTTCGGACTTTTCTCTGAGGTAAGAATATTCATTCACCAGATTCTTAATTTCAGAATAGCTGAAGTTCTGATATTGTGGTTTATCATATTCCTTCAGATAATCATGATTTGTAAAAATCAGATATTGGTGGTACGCTTTATTATTACCCTTTGCAGAAACTTCCCTTTTCACATTAATTTTAGAAAGGTCTGAGGAGTCAAAAGAAAGATTATAACGAGAATGTGTCAAATTACTTTCTTTGCCGGAAACAGGTATCTCCTCACTGAACCTCGCTGCAGCATTATTCTTTGGGTATCCTGAAAGCACTGCTTCCATGCCTTCAAACAAATATGGAAACTCACCTGGAATAGAAAATGGTGTGGGCCGAGAAAGATAGTATCCGGAGTCTTTTCCTATCTTAAGCAGCAAATCGCAACTGCTCATATTTACGAGATCACAGAAAGGTCCATAGTTCCGTGATGGCACAATCATGATATCATGCTCAATATTGTATTTTTTCAAATACTTATTGAGAAGGAAGAAAAACCTCTCTGACACATAATGATTATCCAGAGGGTTTCCCTGATCAATGTTAAAATATGCTTTCTGAAATATCGGACTCCTGAGCAGATAATATATCTCTTTCACGACCTCCTCCTTGCTTTTACCCTCTCCTACGTTTTGGTTCACATAATCTTCAATATACCGGATATCCTGATTATTGTAATCAAAGTTTTGTAAAGCTTCTCGAGCCACCAGGGCTTCGTCTATATGACCAATTGTTTTAGCTTTGCTGATCTTGTACCTGACTTCTGCTGAGGTCCTGTGTGGAAAATCCCACAAGACTTCAGGAGCCCTGCCGCGCATAGTGTCTGTAAGTGTATAAATATTGCTTTTACCTTGTTTTGTCTTTATAAATTCAGGAGCACCTCTGAAGGACTTACTGCTAAAATTTATCTGTCGTGGAACAACAAATTTGATTTGCTTATTTACAACAGGATATTTTTCCTCCAGGAGATCGCTTTCTGTAATATTAGGCACTTCTGACTCCTTTGATTGAATAGCTATGAAAAAATCAATAATATCTCCCTGATCCAGATCAGGAACAGCCATTTTGGAATCCTTTTCACTCCCGACATCTGTTTTCACGGCAGACGACAGGTCTATAATCTTTTCACTCCCGTCGGGCTTCACGATCTTAACCGCCACCAAGGAATAGGCATTGGTCTTACCAATAAGATTGGTTTTAATTCTATTCTGATTAAATGTAAGTTCTGAATATTCTCTTACCGATGCTTTATCCTGAAGTAGCACCCGGTAGTGTATAACTATATTTTCTGTAAAGCTTTTCTTCACTCCTGCAAAACTTCCGAGATAATCAATGCGTGTTGCGAGAATCACAGCGGATTCATTCTTCCATCGATCAGGGGCTTTCATCTGTCTGAACTCAGGACCTGCATTGTTCCAATATATTTGCTTTAGTTTAGTTTCAAGATCCTTTTGACCAAAAGACAATTGCAAAACTCCCATGCATACAAACAACAAAATCCCCCTTTTCATAATATTAGCGCTTCAAAATAATTTGACTATCATAGTGCTGAGTTAATTTCCTTATTGCTTCATTCCACTGAATAAAAGAATCTTTTGAGATGATCCCATTTTCAATGCTTATTCGCTTCTTATATAATATTCTGTTTTGGTCTTTGACATAAACAGCGTGAACAGAAAATTCTTTATGATCTATCTGCAATTTCTCAGGAAGAAATATTACAGAATCGCCATCTTTGAGCTCCAGCTCAACCTCAAGTACTTTATGAATCTTTTCACCAAAGTCAATATCAGATTGCCTCTCTTCATCTACAATCCAGCTTTTAAAGTCTTTGGATATGTCAATATCAACGTACAATTCATTATTAAAAGAACTAATCGCACCTCTGCACTCAAGGTCTGTATTGATCTCAAAGGGTCCTACCCTATGGTTCAGATCTGACAATCGAATATTATTGACTTTCATGTTTTTATTCTCGTCAATAAGGCAATGCTTAACCAACCTATCCTTGGTATCTCCTGAAGAGAAGTGATAGCCACATAAAAAATTTCTCTTTTTTTCTCCTTGCAAAATATACTTGTATGAGCCAACAAGCATGTCGCTTTTCATTGAAAGCTTTGCTTGTCTTAATTCCAGCTCGTTCTCTTTAGATACCTCCGGTATTTTTTCAAGAATATAATTATCACCGTCTTCTATAAGAATCTGGCGACCTTGTATTCTTTCGGCAATAAAGCCAAGAGGCAAATATTTTTCAGTTGCATCAAGAAAGTATTTTTTTCCATCCAATATTACCGTACAAATCATATGATTGTCCACAGCCAGCGAAGGAATTGAGTAATCGTACCTGATCCGTTTTGTCCCTATCCATGATAGCCTTGCATCATAGCCTGCATATCGAAGCATTTCCTTAGTCAGATTAGCCATTCCCTTACAATCGCCATACTTCTTTTGAAAGACCGAATGCGCATTATCTGGTTTAAAACCGGCAAGTCCATTTTCAAATGCTATATATCTGATGTTATCCTGAACCCAGTAAAATACAGTACTGATCTTTTCATCATCCGTGACCTTACCTTTAAGTATATTGTTCACCAGTGGAGCAAATGTTTCAGGTTGCACTGAGAGCTGACGTGTCAGGCTTCTATACCAGCCATATAGGTCATGCAAATTTGAAAGTATATTTACCCTTTCACCTTCACTTTGGAAAGATTTGACAAGTATAAGAAGATGAGGATAAATAAATTGCACACTTCTGCCCAGTCTCACATTCTCCATAGCAGATATATTACTGATAGAATATTCTACTATTCTGAATTTTCCTTGAAGCGTCTCATGCTTATCTACTGTAAATTTTTCAAAGTTGAATTCACGTATATCTACATCTATGTCAGAAGGAATTTTTAATACAATTTTTTTATTTACTATGGGATACTTATCGTGGAAATAAACAGAAGTCAGATATTTTGAATCATTATAGACCTTGTCAATATGCGTTTTCCAAACTTCACCGGCCTCCTGAAGCTTTAGTTTATGAGTACAAAATTTATTGTCATCAAAAAAATATTCCGAATTCGTGTAATTGCCGCATACTTTATCTGAATTAAAAGATTTTTGATTCAGACTACTTTCGCATGAGAATTCTTTTATATCTGAATTGCTGTCATAAAATTCTACTTCATTGATAAAGGTATTGTACCTGAGAGAGAGTAATTTTTGCTCCCTATCTTCTCTCACTATTACTTTATTTTCCGCTAGATCAAATTCAAATTTTGATTCGGAATTAATAATAACAGCTTCGCTTTCTTTATACTTATGCTGGTATAATGTGACCAGTTCATTTAATTGCTGACCGAATAAAACGGAAGGGAAGAGCCAAAGGAAAAAGAACAATTTCTTTTCAACAAATAGATGCAAACTCCAGCCTGTATACATAACCTTGATACCCAAATATACATAGATAACAAGTCTTTGGCGGTTAGGTTATTTTTAATTTCTATTCAGGAAAATATTGAGGGATCAAAATAAATATCCAATTATGATGACATTGTATGTCTGATAAAAGAACAAATCAGTGGGATTCCAGTGTACAAATTGAAACTAAAAATAAATAAGGTTACCTAATTGGGAATTTGCAAGTAACCTTAAAGTAAAATTTATCTCATTGAGATTGACAAATCATTTTTAGCAATAAGGTCATGAGCCTCAACAGTAAGTATGCTGTGTTGGTAATGCAATTGGTGCATCGCCTTCTTGATAATATCAATGCCTTCTTTTAAGTTACCCGTTTTATATTTTAAAAGCCCTGAAAGGCACATCATTGATGGATCATTTGGCTGAACTGAAGTTGCCTTGCTTAAATAGTAAGCTGCATCTTCGTATTCTCCCAATTTGTAAAAAATAAGCGAAAGAACTTTATTTAAATCAACGTTTTCAGGCCTTATGTTTTTGGCTCTCTCAGCATATATAAGAGCAAGGTCAAAATCTTCAAGGATTTCGCTATATAGGCGAGCTCTTTCAAGGTCATAATTACAACCAGCCTTTTCCCCCTCTTCTATTGAATTTACAATATCCTGAACCTCTTTTCTCGCATCATTTATTCTGCCAGTCTTTTTATAGATCAAAGCAATATCCTGTTTGAATACCATTAAAGAGTTCGATTTATATGCTGCTTCCAACATAGCCACAGCTCCCTCATAATCTTTATTTGCAGCTTTAATCCTGGCAATACCTGCTTTTGCAAAAGGATATCCGCCGCTTTCAGAGAGTATGTTGTTATATATTTCTTCTGCCTTTACAAAGTCCGATTCCTTTTCATACAAAGTGCCTAACTTATATTGAGCGCTCCAGATCAAATCCTTATTAGTATTTCCTGAATCCAAACCTTTCTTTAATTCATTTTTAGCTTTAGTCAGATCCCCTTTTATTTCATCCAAGATTGCAATACGTGTAAGCACTTTTAGGTTAAAACCGAAAGCATTCAGTTGATCAGCTATCTTTTGTGCATTTGCATAGTCTCCAATTCCGATAAAGGCATCAAAGCTTATTTCACTTAGCTGGAGGCTTTTATGGCCCTCCTCCGCAAGTTCATTACAGATCTCTATTGCCTGCTCAAATTGATTTAAAGACAATAAAAGAGATGCTTTATTTAATCGAGCTTCAATCCTTATAGCGTCACCTTCAGCTGCATTATCAATAATATAATTTAATAGATCCAGCACGGCTGAATAATAATAAAAATGCTTTCCTGAGATACTACCTTCATTTGCATAAATATTAGCCAGTACAAGTCTTGAATTATTGTCTTCTGAATTTTTTCTTATTCTTGAATGAAGCTCATCAACTTGCTTTTTAATTTGCTTCCATTCATTCACATCTGAATCTGCAACTGGACGGTCCAACAAGGAAGGTATCTTTTCAATTCTTAAGCTTTTATATGCCAAAGCTCCCACTGCACCAAATATTATAACAACAACCGGAATAATAATTTTTTTCATAACAATCAAAAGTCCGAACCGACTAAAATAAGGCTTACTTTTTTTACTTTAAATACTCAGAAATTACTTATTTCTTCTGAGGCATTCACTAACCCCTTATTTCTTCAATTTATATTACCTCTTCTTAATGCAATTTTATTTCGCGGCCCAAAATTAAATAAGTTATTGATACCATAAAGCTTAATTGCAATTTCCTTTTCAACCTCTGCTAAGCACTATTGTTATAATTATAAAAAAATTACCTTTTTTTCTTTAAGAAAGTCAAAAAAGCAATTTTTGTTGCTACTTATTTTAAATGAGCTCGAACTAAAGTGTGATGTAGAAGAGATAAATAAGTTAAAATAAAATCAAAACCTTAGGGAACAATTCTTTAAATTTATACCTTATTAATTTTCGATGAAGAATTTAAATGGTATACAGTCGCTGAGTGTTGTGGGAATAATTTTCAGCATATTTGTTCAGGTGACACTATTTTTTATAGATAAAAACATTCCTGATATCTGGGCGCTATACCCTTCATGGGCTTTAGTATTCTTTATAGGATATTTAGTAAAAAGATTCGGAAAAAATGAAGACCATGTTCACTAACATGGTCTTTCTGTATTATGCTCTGCCCCGTTTAAAAAGGCTTCAAGATTAGGATCTCCATAAACGCCAAAGGCATCTGTGATTGTTCCCATCTTTCCGTCATTTGTTTCTATAACATACAATATAGCCATGTCATCAGGGTTGGTAATTCCTTCAAAACGTGAAATATCAACAATCTTTACCTGCTGCTGATCATAAGGTTTATTATCCGCTAAATCCACCAATTGATCATCCACAAATTGAAAATCAACAGTATAACCTTTTTGACTCAACTTTTCCAGCTTCTCCACCATAGGAGTCCTGTAATTGGGCATTTCTGGGTCTTTTTCCTTAAATCTCCTACTCATATCTTCTTCCTTTATATAGGTCCCTTATATAGCAAACAGGAGTCCCTTCGGAAAAGTTGTGCTTAGAGTTTGGATATTCCTACTATCAAATGAACTTAAATTGAATAATTAAATTTATATGGATCTTCGAATAAAAACTGATAAGACAATTCACTAATAAGCTTATCTGGGTTAATGATCTTATAGGGGTTAAGTTCTAAAGGATCTGCAAAATGAGGCTTTTCATAATTGTATGCTTCCGACAGAAAAGTGTAAAAATCTTTTTTCAAGGGATGTTTCGGAGCGCAAGCATTTAATATAATATTCCATTTCTGCTGTCTTATTATTTCGAATATAATCTGTACAGCATCATCTCTGTGTATTAAATTTACTGGCTCATTACCAAATGGCAGATCTTTTTTCCCAGCAAAATATTTAATCAATATACGATCATATCCTGTGAGGCCTCCAAATCTTACGACTGTAGAAGGTCTTCCGGAATTCCGGAATATTTTCTCCGCTTTATATAACAATGGATAATCACTATCTTCAATTGTTCTCACTGCCTCTTCTCCAAGTTCTGTATTAAGACTTTTATATATGGAAGTGGAGGAAGTATAAATGAGCTTAGTTTCAGGAGATGTGTTACTTACAAGAAAATCAAGAGAATCAAGATATTTCTGCTCAGATTGCTTTTTCTGAGAAGGTGGCAATGTTACAACAAGGACATCTGCATCAAATATATCTTTATCGGCCCTGAAATCCTCAAAAAGATTAACAAGAAAAGCTTTGATTCCCAGCCTGGTAAGTTGATCCATTTTCAACTCAGACGTTGTTGTTCCCTTTACTGCAAAGCCCTTCTCAATAAATAACATTGCAAGAGGTAATCCAAGCCAACCGCAACCTACGATACTTACTTTATTCATTAAACCTAAATTTCCCTAAATATAATAGGATTAATTAGCTCAACTGCAAATGATAATATCTTCTTTGCACTCTACAGGAATGGTAGTGGTTTTGTAAGGAGAAGCTTTACGCTTCTTCTTCCCGATTTCAACAGCTGATTTTAAAGTATTCTTCAGTGGCTCAGGAGAGTGGAGAACCGATAAAGAAAGTGCAAAAACCAATAAAATAATAAATGGCAGAATCATATTGATTCTGCCTTTGTCAGGACCTTTCATTGCAATGATATTTATCAATTAATCTATAGAATAAGAACAATTGTAGATTTTTAAGGGTTTCATTTTTAGTAGTCCCTTTGCCGGCAAAACGATAAAGGACATTATTACACTGAGTATAGCTTTATGTATATAGATCTCATTTCAGCGATTGAGGATGCCCAGCCTGCATTTTTTTTTATTCCGGACATTTCGGGATTTACCAAATTTATTAAAAGCACCAAAATCGAAAAAAGTAAGGAATACATCCATCAACTGTTAGAAGTAATAATTGACTCCAACATATTAAATTTTAAAACAGCTGAAATTCTGGGTGATGCTGTAATGTTTTATAAAACAGGAGATCCTCCAGGTTTTGATATGCTTGAATCTCAAGTAAAGAAGACTTTTCTGGACTTTCACCTTGCAATACAGGACATAAGAGAGAAGAGCAATATAGAACCTAAGGAGCTTTCCAATCTTACTATTAAAATTATAGTGCACTATGGATGCATCACAACGACTGAGATTAAAGGTATGTTGAAACTTGTTGGTCCGGACGTGATACTTGCACACCGTATATTGAAGAACAATGTTAAAGAGAAGGAATATCTGTTAATGACGGACCAGTATCTGTTCACTCAAAATGAACACCTCATTAAAAACAATTTTACATGGTCTAAGCTTAGAAGTGGCTCCAAAAGCTATGACTATATAGGCAAAGTGCATTATAAATTTTTAAGTCTCAGCCCACTTAAAGAAGAAATTGATACTAAGAAAACTTTAAATGATATTGCTTTATAGGATGATTGCCTATTTTCAGGTATATCAATATACTTACGAAAACCAATACAGTCACAATCAGGCCAACCATAAAAAATGTATAACTATATCTTAAAAGCCTGTATTTCTTTTGCAACACTAGTCCCAGGTAATATAAATCATTGATCATATTTGAATACAAGAGTACATCTTCTTTCATCACTTCCATAATAGATACTTCAAACTCAGGGAGACTAAGGTGAGTGAAGTTCCCAAAGAAGAGCAGATTATGTTTATCATTCCTTGGATCACCTTTTTCAAACCTATTTGTTACCTTTGGTTTGGCTGACTGTATAGCAAATATCACACTTCCCAGACTTGTTGCGATAAGAGTAATTGCGGGAAAAATCAAAGCCGGATTTTCTTTAAGGCTGGTGCCAAAAAAGGAAAACTTAGCACCTACCACAGTAAGCATCAGGGAAATAATTATAGTATTGATACTAATCATCATATTGGCCTTATTATCTGCAATAGAGCTAAGGTTTATGTGATTCCTGTAAACACTTCTAAACATTGTCTCAATGCCACGCTTAGGCACATTGGGCTTTTTCTCTTTTACCTTTTTCTTTTCTTCCTTTTGCAGGTAAGCTTCTACCTTTTTCTTTTGCTCTACTATATTTAATAATCGTTGAGCTCCATAAAGCTCTTCTGCTTCTCTGGTATAGTAGGAAATAGAAGAAAGGAACTTAAGCTGGTTTTTATCCCACTCCAGATCAGAACAATTGCTCATTCCAAAATTTTCCCATTCCAACTTCAATAACTCTGCCTTATTAATAAACTGCTTATCCCCAGTATGAGAAAGATCTGCGTCACATAATAACTTTTCAAGCTTCTCTGTTGGAGCTTCTGATCTTGATGTAGCTTTTATACAACTGAGAACTTTAGCAATTTTATCCTTGTCAAAATCAGCCTTCAAAAGGAATTCTTCCGCAATACGCATACTTTCAGCCTCATGGTTTTTATACCCGTTTATAAAGCCTGTATCATGAAACCAGGCCGCCACTTCAAGAATCTCCAACTCATCTGAATTAAGATCTGCAAGCTTTCCAAGATCAATGCAGGATTTAACTATTTCACTTGTATGATGAAAGTTATGATACAAATATTGAGGAGATAGCTTATCCCTTAACAGATTAAAAACATAAGGGACAACTTCTCCTAATATTTTAGTAGTATGTGCCATCTAAAAAAACACTTAAAGTAAAATAGAGTTAATGAAATAACCGGATATTGCTGATAAGTGTTTACATATCCTTGCCAGATTAAAATCTTTAGTTCTTTCAGATAAAACTGACCAAAACTTTCCGTATTCAAACATGAAGTTTTTTTTAGCGATAAATGTTTTTATTCTTTCAATACTGAATGTTTCCTGTATAGATTTACCCTACTACAAAAAAGAAGTAAGAAACTGGAAAACAGTTCGTCCTGATAGTACGCAACCCGTATTTTCAGTTTATCTTATTGGTGATGCCGGAAGCCCGTCCCTTACTGTCCAGGAACCTACTTTAAAACTTCTCGAACAAAGAATTCACGGCGATACTAACAGCGCCGTTATTTTTTTAGGAGACAATATTTATTTTGACGGTATGCCAGATTCCTCAGCCAGCTCCCGAGAAAAACAGGAAGCCAAACTTATAGAACAACTTAAAATTTTTGAGGATTATAAAGGCCAGGTATATCTGGTTTCCGGCAACCATGATTGGGATTATATGAAGGCCGGAGGACTTAAGGCAATTAAAAGGCAGGAAGTTTTTGTAGAAAATTACTTAAAGAGAGGCAATTCATTTGTTCCCGACAATGCATGTCCAGGCCCTTTCACTGCAAAGATTCACCCTCAGATAGCTTTTGCAGCTGTAGATTCTCAATGGTGGCTTCATAAATATGTTAAACCATACGGAGTATGCGGTGATTGCGAAGCAGAAGATGAAGACGATATGATCCTGCAACTCAAGGACTTTCTTGACAATAATAAAAACAGACATAAACTTGTGGTAGCCCATCATCCACTATATAGTAATGGGAACCATGGTGGGTATTATACCTTTCTGGATTATATATTTCCCTTAAGAATCATAAGAAAAAATCTCTATGTTCCACTTCCAGGTATTGGAGCCATTTATCCTTTATCCAGAAAATTTGGTGGTGTTGACCAGGACATTTCACACTATAGATACCAATATTTCAAAACCCGAATTACTTCAGTAATCGGAGAGTATGATAACCTAGTGTACTCCGCAGGCCATGACCATAATCTTCAGCTTCATATAGAAGGAAAAATCAATCATGTAGTAAGCGGAGCAGGAAGCAGACTGAATCCTGTATCAGGAGGAGGCAGTGCCTTGTATACACAACGTGCCAAAGGATTTGCCAGAATCAACTACTATAATTCAGGACAAGCTTGGATTGAATACTGGATACCTGAAGGAGACGGATCAACTGGCATTATAAAATTCAGACATAAGCTGTATGAGAAAAAGACTGGTGCATTAGAGTTGTTTTGTTCTTTATCCGGAAAAAACTATAAAGACTCTTCCGTTACCATGGCAGCATCCAAACAATATAAGACTTCGAAATTTCACCAGTTTTTATTTGGAAACCACTATAGAAAAGATTGGACTCAGCCTATCACCATCCCCTATGTAAATCTCAGCACTGATGAAGGGGGCTTGATTCCATATGGTATAGGCGGTGGTAAACAATCCAAATCACTTAAATTAAAAAACCTTGATGGAAAGAAGTTTGTATTAAGGTCCATCAATAAAAACCCTTCAAAAGCAATTCCTGCAACATTCAAAAATACTATTGTACAAGATCTTGCACAGGATCAAATCTCTGCACAACACCCATATGGCTGCCTTGTGGCTGCAAAGATAGCTGAAGCTGTGGGTGTATATCATACCAACCCTAGGATAGTATACATTCCCAACGATAGCTGCCTTGGACCATACCGTGAAGAATTTAAAGGCACCTTGTCATTTCTGGAAGAAGATGCCAATGATGACCATTCCAATGTCGCAAGTCTGGGCTATGCAAAAAATATTGTCGGTACAGATAAGGTGTTTGAAGAAATTGAAGAAGACAATGACAACATAGTAGATCAAAGATTTTTTCTGAAAACAAGGCTTATTGATATGCTTATGGGAGACTGGGATAGACATGAGCGGCAGTTCCGGTGGACAGCTATTCCTACTGAAAAAGGAAAGATTTACAGAGTAATCCCTGAAGACCGTGATCAGGTGTTTTATAAATTTGACGGTGTGCTCCCCTCTATTATCAGCAGAAAATGGTTAATAAGAAATCTTCAAACTTTTGATTACAAATACGGAGACATTGTTGGCCTTAACCTTAGCGCCAAAAATATCGACAGAAGATTCTTAAGTACCCTAACTGAAAAAGACTGGATAGCGATTGCTGACAGCATCAGCGACGAGTTATCTGATAAAGAAATAGATGAAGCCGTTAAAGCACTTCCTGATTCTATATACCCAATACATGGTCCTGAAATTACAGCAAAGTTGAAAAGCAGAAGAAATCTGCTACGCGAAGCAGCTCTTAAATATTATCGAGAGCTGAACCAATATGTTGACGTCTTTGGGAGTGATAAAGATGAGCATTTCTCTGTAGAAAGAATAGATGATTCACAAACTAAGGTTACTATCAACAAAATCAATAAAGAAGGAGAAGTATCAAGGAAATTATATGAGCGTACTTTTAAATCAGATGTAACTAGAGAGATAAGATTATACGGACTTGGCGGGGAAGATAAATTCCTCCTCAACGGTGAGGTTGACAAGGGTATTAAAGTCAGAATAATAGGAGGTAAAGACCAAGATACAATCCTTGATTTATCAAAGGTTAATAGCTGTGGAAACCGCACCTTTATCTATGATACCAACTATGATACTTTTATACAAAAAGGAAAAAGTACGAGCATACAAACTTCATTCAAAGAAAGCGTGAACTTTCCGGGTCTTGATGAATTCAGGTACAAATATCTTGGACCACAGGCAACCCTGTATTACAATCCTGATGATGGATTTTATATAGGCGCAGGTGTACTATATCAGACATATAAATTTCGAAGCATACCATATGGAGCTAGTCACAAGCTGATGGTTAACGTTGCAACCACCACCCGCTCCAGGAAAATAGAATACACGGGTGAGATAAAAAACATTATAAAAAAATATGATTTGTACATTCATGCATTATCATATGCACCGGCATTTGTATTTAACTTCTTCGGATACGGCAATGAGACTCCAGGAAAAATTGCAGGAATTGATTTCTATAGAGTACGATTGCTGCATACCATGATCAACCCTGCTTTATCCAAAAACATTACAAGCTATTTTAAAATAAATCTTGGACCACTTTACGAATACTACAGAGTAGAAGACAACACTGGAACATTACTCTCTGAAACGCTTGGAGAAACGAATCCTGAGATATACAACGGACAGCAGTTCCTTGGACTAAGGACTTCATTTATACTAGGAACAAGAGATAATATTTACAATCCTACAAGAGGTATATTACTGACAACTGAAGCCAACATTAGCAGAAGGCTTACATTTAGCAAAGGATACTACAGGCATTTTAAAAGTGAATTTGTAGTATATATTACTCCTAACCTACCTAAACAACTAACGCTGGCAATGCGTATTGGCGGTGCTGCTACCGGAGGAGATTTTGAATTTTATCAGGGTAATAGTATTGGCCTGACTCAAAACGTAAGAGGTTACAGAAAAACAAGATTCATTGGAGATGATTCTTTCTATCAGAATGTGGAAATAAGGGGAGAGCTCTTCAACTTTAATGCATACATATTTCCTGCGAAATTCGGGTTAATGGCTTTATTGGATAATGGCCGAGTATATGTACGTGGAGAAAAATCAAGAGAATGGCATACATCCTATGGGCCGGGAGTGTGGATGTCAATTTATGACAGATTTGTGATGAATGCTACTTATGCTTTTTCAGAAGAAGATCAATTATTTAATTTCAGGCTGGGATTCTTTTATTAAAAAATATAATACAAAAAAATTATTCACTACAATAGGATTTCCAATCCTGCAAAACCTTTAATATCTTCTCCTCTGTAAGCGGTTTGGTAAGAAATTCACGAACCTTAAATTTTTCAATTTGCCTAATATCATTCTCATTAGAAGAAGTGGAAAGCATAATGATGTTGATGTTTTCCTTATTAGGCAGATTTAAGGTATTAAACTCTTTTAGAAACTCAATCCCATCCATCACTGGCATTTTAATATCCAGAAAAATCAAGTGGGAACAGTTTTTAAAGTTCTTGCAAAACTTATGGACATGCTCCAGCCCTTCATAGCCATTTGTGGCTGTGGTTATGTTACTGGCTACGTTTAATTTTTTCAGAAGACGTTGATTTATGAAGTTTGTGATATTATCATCGTCTATCAAAAGTACGTTTTCAATTTTATTATTCATGCATACTGGAAGTTTATGCTTTTAAACCCCAAAGACTGCTTAAAGTAATTTATTAACAAATAAATGCGAAAAATGTTTATAACTTTAACAAATAATATACCCTTTCAAAATATTGCTTTGATTTACAATTTATTTTGAGTTAATGCAAATCATTTCTTTACAATTTGTAAAACTCAAAATCACCACCTACTTTACAATGACAAGTCTTTCAGAAAAAGATTTACCTTCGCTTTCATATTTTAATAAATAGATTCCTGCTCGAATATCCCTAATTTGAACCCTGGTAGACTTATTATCAGGCTCTGCATTAATTTCTTTTACAACGTCTCCTTGCATAGTTAATATCGTAACAATGCCATTACCATTTATTGCAAAAGATTCTCACTGGGTAGCTAATGGTGTAATAGAAGTTTTCCAGATTCACTCATATTAATCTCCGCCGCCGCAAGAACTGTCACTGTCAGAGCTGCTGCAGGAACTTCCGCTATCAGAGCCACCATAGAAACTGCCCAAGCTTGACCAATCAATGATAATGCATTATCTCCGGTCCAGCCATTATCTTCGAAGGCATTTCTTTCATAAACAAACGCAGGACAGAGCAAGGCCGATCCAATCATAAAATACTTCCAGTCCCAATCCTCAGTATTTATGTGTGAAGAAGTCTTCTTCTCTATTTATTTTTTAAAAATCATTTTTACTATGTAAAATTTTATAAGATAATACTTGTATGATATTCAATTAGTTTACCTGCCCATTATTTCCCTTATCGACAAAATCGTCCCATTCGACTTACCTTATGTATCTTTTGATACAAAGATCCAAAATTCCTTCCCTTACCTTTCTAAAACCGCCGATCATAAAACAATCCCAAACTCAATTCATTATGAAAAAAATTCTACTGGCCTTTGTGCTAACAGGAACGGCCTATCTCTCTATGGCCCAAGCACCAGAAGATCCTGAAAAATTCAAAGTAAAGTTTAAATCAGGAGATTATATTCCTGAAAAACAAGTTAATCTCTCTCCTATGAAAAGAAAGAGCTCAACGAGAAGCCGTTATGTATTAATTCAATTCAATAGTTTGCCATCAAAGGCTGATCATGAAAGAATAAAAAATGCCGGCATAGAGTTATTGGAGTACATTCCCAACAATGCATTTTGGGCATATATCCCTTCAATGCTGCAAGAAAGTACACTCTTAACTCTGAATATAAGAGCTATCGAAGCAATAAAAGCTGAACATAAAATTGATCCCGTGTTAAATAACAAAGTCCCGGTTCATGCAGAAAAAATTGTTGGTAATGCAGACCTTATGATCACATATTTTAAGTCAGACTTATCGCTGTCTGTTAAAGCTGATCTTATAAAATCAGGGGCCAAAATTCTTTCTGAGTATCCTTTCCAAAACTTATTAGAAATTAGGATCGGAAAAAGCCAGATTCCTGTAATTGCACAGATTGAAGGTATTTCTTCCATTGCTCCAATTACCCCGGAACCCCAGCCGGACAACTTTACCGAAACAAATACCATACGCGCAAATGTATTAAGGTCTGGAGTTATATCATCCAGGAATCTGAAAGGTGAAGGTATCACTGTAGCAGTTGGAGATATTTTTACAGGAAGTATTCATGCCGATATGCAAAACAGAGTTGAACTAATAGGGACGCAAACAGGATCTCATGGAGATCATACTTCGGGCACTATTGCCGGCGCTGGAAATATTAATCCTTTATACACCGGTGTTGCGCCAAAGACAAATCTCATCCTTACAAACATGGAAGATGATGTATATAATGCTTCCACATACTACACTAATGACAATGTAAAAATCACAAGCAATTCATACGGCTATTATGAACACGGCGAATACAACTATGACAGTCGTACTGTTGATATTCAGCTCAGCAGCACAGGCTATTCAGATTTATTGCATGTTTTTTCCGCGGGTAATTTTGGCCCTTCTTTCAAAACAGCCAGAGGAGGATTCCAGGCTGCGAAAAACTCACTTGTTGTAGGAAATATAGATGGAAAATATAACCTCAATGCTACATCAAGTATAGGTCCAGTAGCAGACGGAAGAATAAAACCGGAAGTCGTAGCTGTTGGTACCAGTGTATATTCACTTTCCAAAGAAAATCAATATGCTTCAATGTCTGGCACGAGTATGTCTACTCCTGCAGTTTCAGGAGCCTCTGCCCTTTTATATGAACGTTATAAACAACTGAATGCTAATTCCAATCCGTCCTCATCTCTCATAAAAGCCTTACTTTGCAATTCTGCTGATGACCTTGGCAATCCAGGCCCGGATTATAAATTTGGATTTGGGGTCATCAATCTTAAAAGAGCAATTGAAGACCTTGAAGGCACTAAATACTTTCAGGCAACAGTGAATGCAGGTGATAGCACAACACATACATTAACCGTTCCTTCAGGTTCCTCAAAATTAAAAGTTTTATTATACTGGCAAGACCTGCCGGCATCTGTTAGCTCTTCTGTATCTCTGGTGAATAATCTTAATCTTAGAGTTAAAAACGGATCAAATGTTTTCCTGCCATGGATACTTAATTCCACAACAGGACAAGAAGATAACATTGCAACAAGGGGAATCGACAACTATAACAATATTGAGCAAGTAACAATTGATAACCCATCGGGGACATTTAATTTTACAGTAAACGGGAATTTGCTGGCTTCGGGAACACAAAGTTATGTGGTCGTTTATGAAATCATTCAGCCTGCATTAACTGTCACTTATCCATACTCG
Organism: Sporocytophaga myxococcoides DSM 11118; assembly: GCF_000426725.1. Classification (NCBI taxonomy): domain Bacteria; kingdom Pseudomonadati; phylum Bacteroidota; class Cytophagia; order Cytophagales; family Cytophagaceae; genus Sporocytophaga; species Sporocytophaga myxococcoides. The sequence goes on from NZ_AUFX01000004.1 coordinate 157,424, forward strand.
GGAGAATCATTTACCCCAGGAGAAGCTGTAACTTTAAGATGGGATGAATCAGCACCAGGCCCTTTTAATTTAGATTATTCCATCAATGGTGGTTCTACCTGGACCAATATTGCAGGCAATATACCCGGAGGACAAAGGTACTATGATTGGACCATTCCTAATGTAACATCAGCAGGATTTAAAGTACGTATTTCAAACGGAACAATCACCGGTACCAGCGAAGGCTCTTCTTATATTATTGGTGTTCCGAAAAACCTGATTGTCAACACTCCTTCACCAAACCAGAAACAAATTTCTTGGCAAGCTGTAACAGGTGCAACGTCATATGATGTATATCGGTTAAAACCTACAGACAATGAAATTCAGCTAATCGCAAATACTACAACAATCAATTATACTTTTCAGAATACAACTTCTGAAAATGAATGGTACAGCGTAAGAGCTAAAAATACTGACGGAGCTATAGGAAGGAGAGCGCCTGCAATGAAATCCTCCAAATACAGGATACCTGAGAATCCAGCAAATGCTGTTGCTGGGGTAAGTTATAAATATTATGAAGGAGTATGGACGAGTATCCCTGATTTCAGCACTCTTACACCTGTTAAAACAGGTACCTTTTCTTATCTTGATCACTATCAGATCAGGAACAGAGATGATAATTATGGCATCAGGTATAATGGTTACATTAATATTCCAGCAGATGGGATTTATACAGTCCACATTCAGGGAAGAACAACCGGAAAACTGTCAATAGGAAATGATATTACAATTCAGAATTCCTATAGTATTGATGGTGATAATTCAAGTAGTGCAAACATAGCTTTAAAAGCAGGAAAACATGCATTTACAGCAGACATGTTTGATCATGATGATTTAAATGAGTTCTTCATATTTCTGATAGCAGGTCCTGGCCTCCCACTCAGATCCATTACTCCTGAAGATTTGTATACTGTTTCAGGATCTGCACCAATAGTAAGTATCACTTCTCCGCTGAACAATAGCACCTCAAGTACTTCCTCTGTAACAATTAACGTTGCTGCAAGTGACAGTGATGGTTCGATTTCAAAGGTGGAATTTTATGAAGGTTCAGATAAAATCGGAGAAGATTTAAACTCTCCATTCAGCTTTGCTTTCACAAATCTCAACTCCGGCACCTATCAACTCAGAGCAAAAGCTTATGACAACACAGGCTTAACCTCTATCTCAACTCCTGTAACAATTACTGTAAACACCTCTAATACCCCACCGACAGTCAGTATAACATCTCCTTTAACAGGAGCTCATTTTACTGCACCAGCCTCAATTAATATTTTTACCAGTGTCACTGATCAGGAGGGACCTATATCAAAAGTTGAATTCTATCAAGGATCAGTTAAATTAGGAGAAGATGCATTCTACCCGGGATTTGACTGGAGCTGGACTAATGTTCCTGCAGGAACATATAAACTAACTGCAAAAGCTTTTGATAGTGGAGGATTAACAAAAGTTTCAGATACTATAACGGTTATTGTTGATCCGGCGTCTAACGCTGCACCTGTTGTAAGCTTAACTGCTCCTGCTAATAATGCAACATTTACAGCGCCTGCAAGCATAACAATAACTGCGAATGCTAGTGATTCAGATGGCAGTATTTCAAAAGTGGAATTCTACCAAGGCACGACTAAATTAGGTGAAGTTCTTACTGCTCCATATAGCTATTCCTGGTCGAATGTTGCTGCGGGAACTTACTCTATTACGGCAAAAGCATTTGATAATGCAAACGCAAGCACTACGTCATCAGCTGTCTCTATAACAGTTAATGCCGCACCTACAGCAGATCTTATTGGTCCCGATTGTTCAACATCCGGACAAACATTTGTGCTTGAAGTAAACCCTTCCTTACGTGCAGGAGCTATTACTTATAACTGGTGGTCCAATACTTCGGTGCAAAGCATTACTCCGGTATCCGGTCAGCCATATAAGGCGACAGTTTTATTGACATCATCCTTTACTGGAGGGCAGCTTTGTGCTGGTATAAATTACAACGGAGAACCATATTATCGACAGTTATGCAAAACCATCAGTGTTTGTTCTTCTCCAAGGATGGGAACGCATGAGTCTTCTTCTGCGACAGTAATTTCGCCCAATCCATCTGACTTTAGTTTTTCAATTAAAGCTGATAAAGTAATATCTTCTATGTCTCTATTTAACAATCTTGGACAAGAAGTTTATTCTCATAATAATATAGGTGAAATTGATGTGAAAGATTTTGGGAAAGACTTATTTCATGGTGTTTATATTCTATTTGTGAATTATGCGGATGGAAGTAAGGAAACAATTAAGCTGGTGAAAACAAAATAGTGAAATAAAAAAAGAAGCTCGTTTACCGGGCTTCTTTTTTATCTTATGATGATATTCGTTTCTTTATAAATGGGAAAATAATGAATGACAAACAAAGGAATGTCCCTTTAGCATAAAGGTTATTTCTCCGCAATGTTTTTCACAATTTCCAATGCTTTTGGAAAAGTCTTATTGAAATAATCCTGATACTGATTGGTTACATCAACTTCCACATTAAGTTCAGTTATACCATTATTCTCAGAAAGAAAATAACTTTCCTTTGCACCTTCCCAATCCTCACTTTCTTTAGTTTTAATCTCTTCCTTGCCCTTTAAAACAATACCCAGATGCCTGAAGGTCATTTGAGTGTTAGGTTTCTTTACTTCTATAACACTAAACATACCATCTCCTTCTTCAGTCAGAAATTTTATCTTACTCCCTTCTTTCCAGTCGCTTTCCGCATAAGAACCAGGACTAAAAGCGCTAGTCCATTGACGGTATGAAGCATCAGACCAAAGTGCATCCCACACTTTATCTTGCGATGCGTTAATCCGCACCGAAAATTTTAGTAATGTCAACGTAACCATAGGAATATGTCTTTATTTATAAAACAAATTTTGATTTCAAGCTGGTTTCATAACCTTCATATTATTTACTTTTATCGAAACTTACCATCCAATTAGTTCCGAATTTGTCCTCGCACATACCAAAATAAGATCCCCAAAATGTATCTGCTAAAGGCATTACTACCTTTCCTCCATCAGATAGCGAATTAAAAACTTTATCAGCAGCAGATTTTGAATCCGCACTGAAGCTCAAGGTAATATTACTTCCAAATATCACCTGTCCATATTCAGGATTTGAATCGCAGCCCATAAGTACATTGTCTTTATTAATCGGCAGAGATACATGCATAATTCGGTCCCCAAACTTTGCATCAATTTTAAATTCCTCAGAAGGAGGCATATCTTTATATTTTTGAACAGCGGTAAACTCTCCGCCAAATACGGATTTATAAAAGTTAAATGCTTCCAGGCAATTACCGTTGAAAGTTAAATAAGGGTTGATTTGTGACATTTTTGTTAGATGTTAAGAGTTATACACTTATACAAAATAATCGTTCATAAGTTAAAAACAGGAGGTAAAAAACGACAATATAGAAGGGCTTTTCAGGCATTTCCTTTCTCACCAACTCATTCAATTCATATTAAAACAAAGGGGGCTATTCTTATTCAGAATAGCCCCCCTTTGTTTTAATGTTTATGAAGATTACATATGCAACGCTCTGTTCTCTGTTGCTGCAAGACATGCCTCTTTAAATGCTTCCGTATAAGTAGGGTGCGCATGTGACATTCTTGATACATCTTCTGCAGACGCTCTGAACTCCATCGCCACCACAGCCTCTGCTATCATATCAGCAGCTCTCGGACCTATAATATGAACTCCAAGAATCTCATCAGTTCCTTTATCTGCAAGCACTTTTACAAACCCGTCCAGATCCATACTTGCTCTCGCTCTTCCTAAAGCTTTGAATGGAAATGATCCTGTTTTATATGCTCTTCCTTGTTCCTTTAATTGCTCTTCAGTAAAACCAACAGCTGCAACTTCAGGCCAGGTATAAACCACTCCTGGAATGAGATTGTAATTGATGTGTGGTTTTTGGCCAGCCATGTACTCAGCTACGAATACTCCTTCTTCTTCAGCCTTATGAGCAAGCATTGCCCCACGAACTACGTCACCTATTGCATAAATTCCAGGAACAGAAGTTTCCAAGTGATCATTTACAGCGATTCTTCCTCTTTCATCCAGCTTTACCCCAGCTTTCTCAAGGCCCAAACCTTCTGTATAAGGTCTTCTTCCCACAGATACAAGGCAATAATCCCCTTTGAATTCAACTGAATTTCCAAGCTTATCATCTGCCTTTACAGATACTTCTTTTCCTTTTACAGTTGCGCCTGTAACTTTATGATTGAAGTAAAATTCAAAGCCTAGTCCCTTCAATACCTTTTGCAACTCTCTTCCAAGAGCTTTATCCATTGTCGGAATAATTGAATCGAGGTATTCTATAACCGTAATCTTTGTACCAAGTCTGGCATATACAGAACCAAGCTCAAGACCGATTACACCTCCTCCTATCACAATCATATGTTTAGGAATTTCAGTAAGGTTAAGCGCCTCAGTAGAAGTGATAATTCTTTGCTTATCGATAGCTATTGAAGGCAATGAAGACGGTTTTGAACCTGTGGCAATGATTGTCTTCTTGGTTGTAATGGTTTTATTTCCATCAGCACCTGCTATCTGAATTGTATTTTTATCCAGGAAAGAACCAAGTCCGGTGAATACATCAATTTTATTTTTCTTCATCAAAAAGTTGATCCCATCTACCGTCTTGCTAACGACATCTCCTTTTCTCTGAATCATCTGCTTAATATTAGCCTTCAGATCTTTTAACTCAATACCATGTGACTTAAAAGCATGAGCAGCATTATGATAATGCTCCGAAGAATCAAGTAATGCTTTTGATGGTATACAACCCACGTTAAGACAAGTACCTCCTAACGAAGTATATTTCTCAACCAGAGCTGTTTTCATTCCTAACTGGGCACATCTGATGGCAGCAACATAACCGCCAGGACCCGAACCAATAACTACAACATCATATGTCATATGATCAGAAATTTAAAAAGTTAAAATTGTGAAATATTTATTCAAAATATCTGACAAACTGCCTCAAGCTCCTTCGCTCAATGTTGGCATTTTCGTCTTTTGCAAAACTTATAATTTCTCCGTCTCTGGCATCTATAACAACATGCAGGTAATAAATATTCCCCTCATATGCTTCCATTCCTCCTCCTGCAGTTCCTTCAAAGCTTTTACCCCTTCCCAGTACATCAGTGTAGGGTATAACAGCTGTATATGCTGCCGTACTGTCTGATGTCCTTATTTTTCCTGTAACGTCTGCAAAATCCGTCAAACGATACTTCTGAGTGTATTCTTCAGAAACATATGCAAATGTTTTGAAAAAACGTTTAAGCTGAAGAGTGTCAATGTTTAGTGTCCTATCCTTCAGAGTCTGCGCCTTTGATGCAATGGATCTGAAATACTCTTTATCAGAAAATCCTGGTTCCAGTTTTTTATAAGCAAACAGCTTAGAAATTTGCTGAACTGCGATTATAAAATCTCCTTCAATAGGCGCTGATACAGCTGTCCGGAATTTATAAAACGGCTTCTCAAAATTTTCTGATAATGCCAAATCAAAATAACCATGTTCTTTGGCATTCCATAATACAGATCTGGGATCTACGTCAGGACTGAGTTTTTCAAGAAGAGCGTTTTTCTGATTTCTAAGAGAAGAAAATTCGAGGGTAAAATATTCTGTATTTTTTGCAGCGTATAATTTTCTTACCTGGGACAGATCCATGAATTCTATTGATATCGAATCCCAGTATTCCGGGACAATGGACTTCAGCAAATCATTACTTCTTTTTCCCCAGGCAAAAGTAGTATCTGCAAGCACTACAATCAGTTTTCTTTCTTTGATTTTCTTAGCATCACTCAACTTGATGTCAAAGATCTGAGCATGGCTTTGTGATGATGCAAAAATCAGAGAAAGAAAAACTAAAAGCAGTCTGAAATAATACATATATACCTTATATACCTAATAATAATCTTGAAGGATCTTCAAGTAATTGTTTTACTCTTACAAGGAAACCTACAGATTCTCTTCCGTCAATAATTCTGTGATCGTAAGAAAGTGCTACATACATAATCGGACGAATAACAACTTGTCCACCCACAGCAACGGGCCTTTCAACTATATTGTGCATTCCAAGAATCGCAGACTGAGGAGCATTGATAATTGGAGTAGAAAGCATAGAACCAAAGATACCACCGTTTGTGATAGTGAAGGTACCACCTGTCATCTCATCAATAGTAAGTTTATTGTCTCTGGCACGAAGAGCAAGTCTTACAACTTCTTTCTCAACCTGATCAAAAGACATTGTCTCTGCATTACGAATCACAGGGACAACAAGTCCTTTAGGTGCTGAAACTGCAATTGACACATCACAGAAGTCGTTATAAACAATTTCTTCACCATCAATAAAAGCATTAACAGCAGGATATTCACGAAGAGCCAGGCAGCAAGCTTTCGTAAAGAAAGACATAAAGCCTAAGCCAACCTGATATTTATCTTTGAATTGATCTTTATACTTCGCTCTCAGATCCATGATCGGCTTCATATCTACTTCGTTGAAAGTAGTAAGCATCGCCGTTTCATTTTTAACAGAAACTAATCTTCTTGACACAGTCTTTCTCAGACTTGTCATTTTTTCTCTTCTCTGGCTTCTTGCACCACCTTGAACTGCTGGTTTTGCAACTTCTGCTGGTTTTGCAGCCGGAGTGCTTTCCTTTTTCACTGCTTCAGCATTTAAAGCATCTTCTTTAGTAATTCTTCCGTCTTTGCCAGTCCCTGCAACTGCTGTTGGCGTAATACCTTTTTCAGCAAGAATTTTACCAGCTGCTGGAGAAGTATGACCTTTAGCATAGTCAGTATTTCCTGTTACTGGAGCAGCAGCAGTTTTTGCTCCTGATTTGGCAACTGCTCCTGATATCTTACAGATAGCAGCACCGATTGGAAGAACAGCGCCTTCCTGAGCGATAATTTCCAATGTTCCGGAAGCTTCAGCCGTAAGCTCAAATGTAGCTTTGTCTGATTCTAATTCACAAAGAACTTCTTCAGCGGCAACTGCTTCACCGTTCTTTTTGAACCAACGCGCAAGTGTTACTTCTGAGATAGACTCCCCAACTGTTGGAACCTTCATTTCAATTACAGAGCTTCCTGAAGTTTGAGCTGGAGCTTCTTCTTTGGCTGCCTCTTTTGGTTTAGCTTCACTCTTGCCACTTGGCTCGATTTCGCAAAGAAGTCCACCGATTACAACAGTTTCTCCTTCTTTCGCTTTGATACGAAGGATACCAGCTGTTTCTGCATTTAATTCAAATGTTGCTTTGTCAGACTCAAGTTCACAAAGAAGTTCATCTGCATTAACAAAATCCCCGTCTTTCTTATTCCATCTTGCAACTGTTACTTCTGATATAGATTCCCCGACTACCGGGACTTTTATTTCTAAAGCCATTCTCTTTATTATTTAGTGAAAAAGGTTATTAATTCAATTATTATGCAAATGCTTGTTGTACAAGATCTTTTTGTGACTCATTATGAGCTTTCAGGTATCCTACCGCAGGAGAAGCAGCCTCATCTCTGGCAACTACATCAATATCAGCTTTCTTATAAAGATTTCTCAATATATACTCCCATGCTCCCATGTTTACAGGCTCTTCCTGAACCCAAACTACTTTAGCGCCTTTGTACTTGTTAAGGATAGTGTTCAACTGATCCTGAGCAAGAGGGTATAATTGTTCAAGTCTCACGATAGCAACATCACTTCTCTTATTGTTTACCTTCTCATCAAGTAGATCATAATATACTTTTCCAGAGCACAATAAAACTTTTTTCACTTTTTTAGGATCTGCCTCTTTGTCGTCAATGATCTCTCTGAATTTGCCACTCATGAACTCGTTCATTGGAGATACCACTGATGGATTTCTTAAAAGCGACTTAGGAGACATAACAATTAATGGCTTTCTGAAAGGCCAGGTCACTTGCCTTCTCAATGCGTGGAAGAAGTTTGAAGGCTCGGTGATGTTTGCAACAATAATGTTATAATCAGCACCTAACTCTATAAATCTTTCTAATCTTGCACTTGAGTGCTCCGGACCTTGTCCTTCATAACCATGAGGCAATAACATCACAACTCCGTTTTGTCTTTGCCACTTGGTCTCAGAACTTGAAATAAACTGGTCAATCATTACCTGTGCTCCGTTAGCAAAGTCACCGAATTGTGCTTCCCAGATTACAAGGGCATTAGGATTGGCCATTGCATAACCATATTCAAAACCAAGAACAGCGTTTTCAGACAACAATGAGTTGTATATCCTGAAGCTCTTCTGATTATCTGCTATATTATTAAGAGTGAAGTAAGGCTCGTTTGTTTCTGCGTCTTTTAACACAGCATGTCTGTGAGAGAATGTACCTCTTTGAACGTCCTGTCCGCTTATTCTTACTATTTTTCTATCAAGAAGAAGTGAGCCATAAGCAAGTAGCTCTGCACTTGCCCAGTTCAATACTTTTGTTTCAAAGAATTGCTCTTTTCTCTCTTTCAGAAGTTTTTCAATTTGCTTCAATGGCTTGAAACCATCAGGAATAGTTGAAAGCGCATTACCTACCTTATCGATAGTTTCTTGAGAGATGAAAGTATCCGGAGATTGTTCAAAATCAGCAGGAGTAGAACGTCTTAGTTCCTGCCATTCCTTTTCCATTTTCTGGAATGTATATGGAAGAGCTTTTTGCTTTACCTGGTTAAGGCGATCCTGAAGCATTTCTCTGAACTCCTTATCCATATTTTTTGCAAGCTGAGCATCAACATCACCTTTTTCAATAAGCTTCTTGTTGTATACTTCTCTTGGATTAGGATGTCTTGCAATAATATTATAGAGAGAGGGCTGCGTAAATTTAGGCTCATCACTTTCATTGTGGCCGTGTCTTCTGTAACACACCATATCAATAAAGATATCTCTCTGGAATTTTTGTCTGTACTCCGCAGCAACTTTCATACAGAATACAACAGCTTCCGGATCATCACCATTTACGTGTAAAACTGGAGCATCAATGATTTTCGCTACATCTGTACAATAGATACTAGAACGTGCATCATCAAAGTCAGTAGTAAAACCTACCTGGTTATTGATTACAAAATGTATAGTACCTCCAACATTATATCCTGGAAGTTTAGACATCTGAGCGATCTCATAAACGATTCCCTGACCTGCAACAGCAGCATCACCGTGAATCAATACAGGAAGGATTTTCCTATAATCATATTTGTATAATCTGTCTGCTTTTGCTCTTACATATCCAAGAACCACAGGATCTACAGCCTCAAGGTGGGAAGGATTGGGAGCCAGTTTCAGGTAAACTTTCTTATTGTTTACTGTAGTTACCTCACTGGAATATCCCATGTGATACTTCACATCACCATCTCCCATTGTAAGATCAGGAACTGCAGTACCTTCAAATTCATTGAAGATATGCTCATAGGTTTTGTTCATCACATTGGCAAGGACGTTTAGCCTTCCTCTGTGTGCCATACCAATCACAACTTCTTCTACTCCATGCTCAGCACCTTTACTGATCAGAACATCTAGTGCAGGAATTGTTGTTTCTCCTCCTTCAAGGGAGAATCTTTTCTGACCTATATATTTTGTATGAAGGAAGTTTTCAAATACTACTGCTTCATTCAGTTTATATAGGATTCTTTTTTTCTCATCAAGACTAAGCTGAAAGTTAAGAGACTCTTTTTCAACTTTATCTTTAATCCACTCTCTGATTTCAGGCTCTCTTATATAGGAATACTCAAATCCGATAGGACCTTCATAGATATACTTTAAAGTCTCTACAATTTTACGCAAAGTAGCTCCAGCCATACCCAACTGCTCACCTGCCTGAAAAGAGGTATCCAGATCAGCATCCGATAGACCAAAATCTTTAAGATCAAGCAAAGCACTTCTGTCTTTTCTCTCTCTAACAGGATTTGTTTTAGATTTTAAATGAGCTCTGCTTCTGTAAGAATGAATTAGCTGGCTAACCTTAATTTCTTTTAAAACTGAATCTGAAGAAACTGATGTTGCGCCTTTTGCCGCGTGGCCATTAGTTTTACCACCGTTTTCTCCATATTTCTGAGTTGAAAAATCAAAACCTTCGAAAAATTTCTGCCAGCTATAATCTACTGACTCTGGGTTTTCTTTGTAGCTTTTGTAAAGTTCATCCAGGTAATCTGTGTGAGCATTACTGATATATGAATATTTTTCCATTTAAATTATAATTATTAAAGCAAATATGCAATTTATATTTTAATCCACATAACCGTACATTCGAATATTCAAATGCACCTAAAAATCAAAATATTAACCTTTCACGTAGTCTTCTAAATATTCAAATTTTTCAGTAAGCTTGCCTGCCTTTGTTATAGTTGCCTTCTCAATTGTCCGATCTTTGTCTTCACCAAGAAGATTGGGCAATACATTCTCAATCAACTGTCTTCCAAAGTCTTTACTCGCATCCCTCGCAAGTTCCCCCGGGAGATTATCGATTGCCATCACAGTTAAATTGTCATGGTTTGAAAATGCTAATTCAAGCTCCCCCGTAAATGGATTGTAGTCATAAACAGGATCATTTATAGTCGATGGACGTTTGGTGCAAGGTATGGAACCATCTATATCACAGGTAATATCTGCAATAATTTTTATATTAAAATCATCCCTCAACATATCTTCTTTTGTAAATAGCGCAGGGGCTTTAGGGTTCCAATAGGCTCCCGCGACAAGAAGATCCGTAACTTTCTCATATTTATAAAAAGTGGAATAAAATCTTTCAGGATGGGTATAAAATTCTTCCCCAGACCATGGTTCGCCATTTCTTTTTTTATGATAGTCTGAAGATCTGAGCTGACAATAAACAGGATGAGGAAAATTTTTCGTCAGAAAATCGGACGAAGAAACTTTGGCAATTTTAAGCTCTTCCAAAATTTCAATCGCTCCGTTACTTACTCTCCCTCCACCTGTCAAAGCTATTTTAATTGGAGGCAAGTTTACTTTTTTGAGTTCTTGTTTTAACTCTGCATAATCATAACAGGCATAAGCTCTTTTCAAGTCATATAAACTGTACCTCTGACCATAGGTATAAAAAGCGTTATAAGTACCGACAATTCCTGCATACCTGCCAAAAGCAATTATTCTATTACCATTTTTATCAGTTAGTACCTCATAATCAATAAGCCTGATCCGCTTCTCAATGATCGTTTGTAATAATTTCTTATTATGAGGCTGTTTCTTTATAGTATGCGAGAAAAAGAAATATGTTTTATCGTGAAGCAAAAGTGGGATAGGCACTTCCTTCACCCCAAAAAGTATATGACAGCACGATAAATCTTCCTGAAGTGGAAACCCAAGAGCCTCATACTCGGAATCTTTTACACATCTTTCCGGGCTAGGCTGAATGAAAAATTTTACAAAAGGATATTTTTCACTTATTGCCCTGCATTGCTCTGGCAATAAGGGAACTCTTCTATCGGTTGGTATTCTGCCTTCTCTTAGAATTCCTATATTTATCGTTTTCATGCTTAAAATTTATATTTCCAAATCCTCATACGGACAAATTTTCCCTTGCTGTTTCCTAAACAGGTCTAAATATCTTAATTTGCAAGGAAATTAGAATCTGAATTCTCTCAATATTTTATGTACAACAACAAAAAAGTCGTGGTAGTGCTGCCGGCATATAATGCGGAACTTACATTAAAGAAAACTTTTGATGAGATACCTTTTGATATTGTGGATGAAGTTATTCTTGTAGATGACGCAAGTAAAGACCAGACTGCAAAAGTAGCCAGAGAAATAGGGATAAAACACGTGGTAGTTCATACTCAGAATAAGGGTTACGGTGGAAATCAAAAAACCTGCTACGATTCGGCCTTGAAACTTGGCGCTGACATTGTGATAATGCTACATCCTGACTATCAGTACACACCAAAGCTCATTCATGCTATGACAAGCATTATCGGTAACGATTTGTATCAGGTGGTCCTAGGCAGCAGAATTCTTGGGAAAGGTGCTCTTAAAGGAGGAATGCCAATGTATAAATATATTGCCAATAGATTCCTTACCTTGTCTCAGAATTTACTGATCAATCAGAAACTAAGTGAGTACCACACAGGATACAGAGCATTTTCGAAAACAGCACTCGAAGCTATTGCTTACCACAAAAACTCGGACGACTTTGTTTTTGACAATCAAATGCTTTCTCAAATTTTTATGGCAGGCTTTGAAATTGCAGAAGTAACCTGTCCAACAAAATACTTTGAGGAAGCGTCTTCAATCAATTTTAAAAGAAGCTCTATCTATGGATTAGGAGTATTGAAAGTTTCCCTGACTCACTTCTTCCATAAATTGGGAATTATAAAATCTCCCATATATTCAAAGTAAAGAACATTATTTGGGTAAACGGCGATAAAATAAAAAGCCGTTTTCCCCTCCTATTTTTTCTACTCCTGGAGTTTTTTCCAGATCTGCTTCACGTCCAACTTTAGTAATAAAATAAGCTGGCTTGTCTATATTGCCCGTTAATAAAGTATTCAAATCAACCGGTTTACCATTGTTATACCCTGGTTTTCTTTGGGAATAGAAATACTGAGCATAGCTCTTATATCCTACTACTTCGACATACACATCCTTTCCTTGCAGACTTTCAAAAAATTCAATAGCCGCTGCCTGAGAGTACTTTTCAACTTTAGGTACTATCAATGCCATGGCCAATTCTATCACAACCATGGTTGAACAACAGATCAGTATTGCGGCACTGGTAACTTTATTCCTTGTAATTAGTACAAGCGCCACAATTACTGCTATCAGATAAAAGACTCCGGCAAGAGATTCAAGTCCGGACCAATGAACAACAGCATCCATGTTAGCTCTGGCAAAGCGATCAGGAAATAATTTATCCAGAGGTAATTTATCCTTATACTTATAAAACAAGGGTAGCAGAATCAAAGCCAGGCTTACAGTAATACCAATGACACCAAAACTTATATTAAAATACTTTTTCAAGCGTAGCTTTTTAGTATCTATTTTATACAGCGCATAAGCAGCTAAGAAAGTAATAGGGAAATAACAAAAAGAAGAATAGTGTACTATTTTGGTCTTTACTATGGAAAACAAAATCAATACAACTAAAAGAGAAATGGTTATCCATAACTTCAAATCCTTTTGCCTGTGCGTATCAGTATAAACTTTACCAAATGACTTATAGACAAATAAAGACGCAGGGAAACAACCTAACAACAGTATTATAAAATGGTAGTAAAAAGGACCACCATGACCAGCATCCTGAGTTTTGAACAAACGAATCTGGTAGACTATAAACTCCTCGAGAAACCATAAACCATTTTTAGCTATTTCCAAACCAAACCAGAGGAAAGCAACCAGTCCAGCAGTGAAGAAAAACACAGCAATTTCCGTGAACTTGAAAACTCCAAGCTTTCTCCTCACTACCATAAAGGATATCGAAGCCAGAAGTGCTATCAGCATTGCTACCGGACCTTTGGTTAATACACCCAGTCCGATAAAAATTCCAGCTAATAAAATTTCCACACTCCTTTTTCTTGACTTCTGATAATCTTCGGAAGCTACTAAGCTGAGAAAGTAAATTCCCAGAAATATGCAGAGGTTAAATAATGGATCAATAATTCCTGACTTAAAATAAAAATGCGGCAAAAACGATCCTGCATAAAACATTACCCAGAATAAGCCAAATTTTAAATCGAACTCTTTTGATCCGATTTTGAAAATTGCCAGGAGTGTGATAATTCCAATGATGGCATTTGGAAAACGCGCTGCAAATTCATTGAACCCAAACAAATGCATACTTGCTGCCTGCAACCAGAAGAATAAGGGAGGTTTTTCCCAAAAGGGCTGGTAGTTAATCTGAACGCGAAAATAATCACCGCTCGTGATCATTTCCCTAGAAGACTCTGCAAAGTTTATTTCATCCCAATCAAATAAATGTACACTTCCAAGAAATGGTAAAAATAAAACTGCCCCTGCCAGAGCAATTATAAAGTAATAGGGCAGATAACGCAGATACATAGATCTAGGAGTTTAGCTTATAGATAGGTTTATTGGCAAAAGGCTTATTTTTAAGATTGCTGTGGTTTTCAAAATAATAAATAACTAAAGCAGAGATTAATACACCAATAGCAGCGCCAAAGTACGTATCAATAAAGAAATGCTGCATCATATAAATCCTTGAAAGCGTTACCATAAATGCCATGATAAAACAAAATACCTGGATGAATTTATTCTTAGCAAAATAAGCTAATACCATGAATAAGGTAAACGCTCCGGATGAGTGGCCGGAAGGAAAGCTATGCAGAGAATATATTTCTATATTTTCTATATAATATAAATCAGGAACATCCTTCAGATAAGCTTTTGGCCTTAATACATCACTGAAAATCGTACGCTTTAGGCTTTGAACGATAATAGTACTGACTATTAATGAAATACTAGCAACTATTCCAAAATAAATTTTCCTAAAGAAAAGAATTATAATAATGCAGACTGGAAGAATTCCCTCACCGAACATCGTTATTATCTGAAAGAATTCGTCAAGGAATGGGGTATGAAACTGATTTACGAAAATCTCGATAGGCCCTTTAAAAAAAAGAAATAAGAGAACAGCTCCTGTTATTAAATACAGTAGAAACAGGAAAAAGAAATATCCCGTATTTTTCAATACGTTTAACAAAGCGCTGCTCTCAAGATAAAAAGTAAACTAATTTATTCTATATAATGAATGATTACTCCTCATCACTTTCCTCTTCTTCTAAACCATCTTCCTCTGTAATAGGATGACCTTTCTTTAAATCTTCCCTTCCTCTGAGTTTTTTATCATCAACATTCTTATCAAGGAAGTCATTAACCTTATCCAGATCAAAACTGGAAACAATTTCTCCAAACGTATTTACTCTGATGTCAAAACCATCAAGTTCTTTATTCACTTTTGGTTTTTCCCTTTTAGCTGCTTTTCTTTTAGCCATAGCTTTAAGCTTTTACATGTTCGCTGAGAACCTGCAAAGCTGAATCTATACGACTAACTGTCTCTTTAGCTCCTAATACTTCTATAATCTGCATCAGGTCAGGACCGGAACCCGCTCCTGTAATAGCTAATCTTAGTGCCTGTAGCATTTTGCCAATCTTGACTCCGTTTTTCTCAAGTACCTGGTTGAGCAAATCTTTTGCACGATCAGCACTTACTTCAGACTCTTTTTTCAGTTCGTCCTTAAACTCAACAATGATGTTCACAGCCTCGTTGGTCCACTTAGAATTAACAACTGCCGTGTCATAATGTTCAGGCTTGCTGAAGAAGAAACGACCCTCTTCCCAGAAGTCTTTAGGGAAGGTTACACGCTCTTTTAACAACTCAATAATCTTAGAAATTTTGGAAGCGTCAAACTTTATTCCCTTTGCATTTAATTGTTCTGTAAGATAGCCAGACAATTCATCAGAAGTTTTTGCCTTAAGATATTGTTGATTGAACCATTTCGCTTTATTGATATCGAATTTGGTTCCAGACTTACCGATTCTTTCCGGGCTAAAAGCCTGTATCAATTCATCCATGGTAAACAACTCCTGTTGCGTACCAGGGTTCCAGCCTAATAAAGCAAGAAAATTAACTACTGCCTCTGGTAAATAACCTTCCTCTCTGAAACCTATAATTTTTTCAGTTTTCCCATCTTCAGGATTTGCAAACTCCCAGTTTAGAGGGAATATTGGAAAACCATGTTTTTCTGCATCTCTTTTGCTAAGCTTTCCATTACCATCTGGTTTTAACAAAAGTGGAAGGTGTGCAAACTGTGGCATAGTTGCCTCCCAGCCAAGGAACTTATATAAAAGCACGTGAATTGGGGCGCTTGGCAACCATTCTTCACCACGAATTACATGGGTAATACCCATTAAATGGTCGTCTACGATATTGGCCAAGTGGTAAGTAGGCATGCCATCCGACTTCATAAGAACCTTATCATCAAGAGAAGATGAGTGGACCATTACCCAGCCCCTGATCATGTCATTAAGACGAACTTCCTCTTTTCTGGGAACTTTTAAACGAATAACATAAGGATCTCCGGAAGCCAATCTCTTCTTCACCTCATCTTCAGGAAGAGTCAGCGAATTTTTCATTGTGGCTCTGGTAATGGCATTATACTGAGGAGAAGCAACTTTCGCTGCTTTCAACCTTTCACGCATAGCATCCAGCTCTTCCGACGTATCAAATGCGTAGTATGCATTGCCTTCTTCCACAAGCTTCAACGCATACTGCATGTACATAGCCTTTCTTTCCGACTGACGATATGGTCCATTAGGGCCTCCCTCTCTGATACCTTCATCAAGCTTGATTCCAATCCAATCCAATGCCTGCAGAATATACTCTTCTGCACCCGGCACAAAGCGATTTTGGTCAGTATCTTCTATTCTGAGCAACATTTTCCCATTATTCTTTTTAGCAAAAAGATAATTGTATAATGCTGTTCTGACACCACCAATATGCAGTGCTCCGGTTGGGCTTGGAGCAAATCTCACCCTGACTTCTCTTTCCATAATCCTATATCGTCTTCGGTACTATTTTAACAAGTAAATTAAATTTAAGATTTCTCTTACTATTCTGCTACAGCAATGCAGGAAATCTCAACATTAGCATCTTTTGGCAATCGGCTCACTTCAACAGTTTCTCTTGCCGGAGGCTCTGAAGTAAAATATTCTCCGTAAACCTGGTTAACAGCTACGAAATTATTCAAATCCTTTACGAAGATGGTGCTTTTAACAACGTTGGAGTAATTCAGTCCTGCAGCCTTTAAAATTTCACCAAGATTTTTCATTACTCTGTGAGTTTCTTCCTGAATAGACTTATTATCCATTGATCCTGTTTCAGGTATCAAAGCAATTTGTCCGGAAATGTACAAGGTGTTGCCGGCTTTAACTGCCTGGCTGTAAGGGCCTATCGGGGCAGGCGCTGATTGACTGTTGATTATTATTTTAGCCATAATTTCTGAATTAGGGCCTAAAAATAGCTTAAAAAAGTTTTTTATCCGAAATAATGAACCTTTTGATATAAAAAAAGGGAACTATTTATGTTCCCTTTTCTAAATATTTTTATTCTACAGTTACCGATTTCGCGAGGTTTCTTGGCTGATCCACATTACAACCTCTCATTACTGCAATATGATAGGATAAAAGTTGTAACGGAACTACAGATACGATAGGCATCAAAAACTCATGTGTTCCAGGAACTTCAATCACAAAATCTGCCATAGCCTCAATTTGCTTATCCCCTTCTGTTACAATAGCTATTACTTTACCTTTTCTCGCCCGAACCTCCTGAATATTGCTTACAATTTTTTCATAAGTCTGATCTTTTGTAGCAATAACCATCACAGGCATTTCTTCATCAATTAGCGCAATAGGGCCATGTTTCATTTCTGCAGCGGGATATCCTTCTGCATGAATATATGAAATTTCCTTCAGCTTAAGCGCCCCTTCCAATGCAACAGGGAAATTAGCCCCTCTTCCAAGATAAAGGAAGTTACTTGCATCTTTAAATATTGATGAGATGTATTTGATCTGATCGTTAGTCTTCAGTGCCTTTTCAACTTTTGCTGGAAGATTCTCCAAATCAACCAAAAGCTGACGAAACAGACTCTCTTTGATAGTACCTCTTCTATGGCCAACAATAATAGCCATCATTGTAAGCACTGTAACCTGAGCTGTAAATGCTTTTGTACTGGCAACACCGATTTCAGGACCAGCATGCAAATATGCTCCTTCATGAGAAGCTCTCGCAATTGAAGAACCCACCACATTACAAACTCCAAATATAATTGCACCTTTAGACTTGGCAAGTTCAATAGCTGCAAGAGTATCAGCAGTTTCTCCACTTTGAGAAATTGCAATTACAACATCCCCTTCTTTTATGATAGGATTGCGATATCTGAATTCGGATGCATATTCTACTTCTACAGGTATGCGTGCAAATTCTTCGAAAATATACTCAGCGACCAGTCCTGCATGCCATGAAGTTCCGCATCCAAGAATGATAATTCTGTCTGCATTAACTAGTTTATTGAGATACTGTCTTATTCCCCCCAAGGCTAAGTGACCTTGTTCAGAAATCACTCTACCTCTCAAACAGTCTTTGATAGACTTAGGCTGCTCGAATATTTCCTTAAGCATAAAATGCTCATAACCGCCTTTTTCAATCTGGTCCAGTTCAAGATCAAGTCTATGAATATAAGGAGTCGTCTGAACATCCTCAATAGTCTTTATGTTTAAACGACCATCTTTAATTACAGCAATTTCAAGATCATTAAGATAAACAACCTCATTAGTATATTCAATGATAGGAGATGCATCAGAAGCAATAAAGAATTCCCCTTGTCCGAGACCAATAACCAAAGGACTACCTTTTCTTGCTGCTATCAATTGATTCGGATCATCTTTTGAAATAATGACGATTGCATAGGCACCAACTACTTTGGTAAGAGCAAGCCTCACTGCCTCTTCAAGAGAACACTGATTATTATCTCTGATGTCTTCAATAAAATGGATAAAAACCTCTGAATCTGTTTCACTCAAAAACACATGGCCTCTTTGTTCAAGATCCTTTTTAAGTGATGCATAATTTTCAATGATGCCATTATGAATGATGGCAAGATCTTTTTTGGAAGAAAAGTGAGGGTGGGCGTTCACATCATTAGGAACCCCGTGAGTTGCCCAGCGAGTGTGTCCTATACCTATATTACTATCAATTATTTGGTCCTTAAGGTATTCTTCAAGCTCGCTTACTTTACCTTTTTTCTTATAAACATTTAAATCTCCGTTTAAAAGAGCAATACCTGCGCTATCATAGCCTCTATATTCAAGTCTTTTAAGACCCTTTATTAAAATCGGAGAAGCTTCTTTATTTCCAACGTAAGCAACAATTCCACACATCTTAATTCAATGGGGTTTAAATTAACAGATCGATTTTTACTCTAACTTAATTTTACTTTACGATCGTATAATATATGTTCAATTTTATTCTGTCGGCCTCTACTGAAGTATCGTTTTTCAAAACAGATCTATCAAGGCTATAAAAATTTAGTGGTCCATTTTCAACTGAGTAATCACTATATTTTAAAATAGTCTCTGTAGCACCTACCAAAAATGGCCTCAATACTATTTTCTTATCTGCTACAGCCTGCAAATATGATCCTATAGAAAACTTGTAAAGATTATTCGTATAATCATAATTTGCAGTACTAGGATTTTCTGTTCCAAACAGGTAATACCCATTTGCCTGAACGGCAGCAGAAGCATTGTTAATCTTTAACATCTTACCGTTTTCTCCTGTCTGGTATAAATTTATTCGATTAACCGGATAACCAAATTTATAATTCTGATCAGCCTTTATTACAATTTCTGCTTTATTAATAATAATTTGTTCTCCATCCTTCATTTCTTTCAGGAAATTTTCAAGTCCGGGGAAAGAAAGCTTTGTCATGACACCTGTACCAGCCTGGACATATGACAAGTTTCCCGTAATCTCTGTTCCATAACTTTGATTACCTAATCCTGCCAAAGGAGTTCCTGACCTGTCGGCTTCAATAGTATAAAATTTCGGATTATTATAGCTTAAATTTAATGTTACTGAAGAGTAGGTTTTATCATTATGATAATAAATCTTCATTCCACTACCTGAAAACAAATAAAATCTCCTGACTACAGCGTCTTTATTTTCCGCAACCAGGGCAACTCCTTTGCAGTACACTAACAAAGCAGAGTCTGAAGTAATTCCATTTGCTATTATTCCTTTAGCAAAATCTTCATTTGTAAGCTTAACAGAAATGGATGCAGGCACTGTTTGGTTAGCCGGGAAGTTAAATGTTGCTAGTTTTTTACTTACATCATATGGAATTTCAGGAGAAGTCGCTTTATATACTATACCAGTGTCTAAACTTCCGGTCAATTGGTAAACGGAAATAGACTGATCTACCTGATTGGCAGGAAGAGTATCTCCGTAATAGCCAGCGGGCAGCAAAGTAAATACAGCGCTATCTAAAACAGGATTGTCTCCAAAACTGAAACTTCCTTTAATATTATATTTCAGCTGTCCAAAAGTTTTGCTAGTAATCCTCCCAAAAACCGGATCTTTTGATTGTCCGACCAGACCATATACATTAGTCAATACAGAATTCGATAAAATATTCAAAGTAACTATTCTAGAAGTAACTATTGAATCATTGACTAAAACCGTGCTGGTCTGAGCCTTTAATGAATCAGTAAAACTTAAGTCTGTCTGTATATCAGGAGGCTGTAAGCTATTTCCTATCCTTGATGGTTCTTTTTTACAGGAAAAAATAACAAGGGCTGCCAGCAGAAACAGCAGCCCTGATTTTTTAGTTAATAAGTTCATTATAAAAATTATAGTAGCTTTCAAAATTGTCGTCTTCCTCCAAAACATTAATTTTCTTCTCTTTTTCGAAGCTGTCAAAAAGTTTATTCAGGCTTTCGCTATAAGACTCTTCAGCCTTTAAAACTGCGTCAGCATATTCGATTCCCATTTTTACAAAACCTTCGAAATCAGCAGATTTCAAATGGGAGAGCATTTTATCCTCAATATCGAGCATTTTAACTTTTTCCAGCAGATCTTTATCAAACTTATAATTGAACGAATTATTATAAATTGTAAATACAGATTTTGTAGCCTTAAATACCGGATCTTGTTTGTATCTTGTTTTGAGGTAAAGAGGAATTAAACTTGTCATCCAATCATTACAGTGGATGATGTCAGGAGACCAGCCAAGTTTTTTTACAGTTTCGAGAACGCCTTTACAAAAGAAAATAGCTCTTTCGTCATTATCAGGGTAGAATTTATTTTCTTTATCAACGAAGACATGTTTTCTTTGGAAATAATCTTCATTATCAATAAAATAAACTTGAAGTTTTGCATTAGGGATTGAGGCAACTTTGATGATTAGAGGCTTCTCCTCATCGCCGACTGCGATGTTGATTCCGGATAACCTTACAACCTCATGCAATCTGTTTTTACGTTCATTAATTACTCCAAATCTAGGAATTAAAATCCTAATTTCCATCCCCTTTTCCTGCATTGCTTGTGGCAGCTTCCTAACAAAATCCGCTACCTCAGTTACCTGTAAGAATGGATTTATTTCGGCTGCAACATAAAGAATTCGAAGTCTAGACATATTTTGCGAGAGATTTGGTTAAAATCAAACTAAATAGTTTACGGGCCCACGAAATTACAAAATTTTTTCTCAATTTTCAAGGAATTTATAGTATTAACTGCTTATTTTGCCCAATTTTATTTTGTTTATATCGAGATATGGAAATAATTAAGGAACCATCTGAACTAATTAAATACATTAAAAGAAGAAAACCGGAATTTAAAAGTATCGGTTTCGTCCCTACCATGGGCGCACTTCACCAAGGACATATTTCCCTTATAGAATGCTCCAAGAAAGAAAATGATTTTTCCATTTGCAGCATTTTTGTAAATCCAATCCAGTTTAATAACGCACAAGACTTCATTTTATATCCAAAAAATCAGGAAGAAGATTTTAAAATGTTAGAAAATGCAGGATGTGATCTTGTATTTATGCCTTCTGCCGAGACAATGTACACTGAAGAACCAAGGATAAAAATTGACTTCGGTTCTCTGGAACTGGTTATGGAAGGAAAATTCAGACCAGGGCACTTCAATGGAGTTGCCATAGTTGTGGCTAAATTATTTCATATTGTTCAGCCAGATGTCAGTTACTTCGGTCAGAAAGATTTGCAACAATATCTAATAATAAAGCAAATGGTAAAGGATCTCAGTTTCCCAATAGAGTTGAGATCTTGCCCGGTTATTAGGGAAAAAGACGGGTTGGCAATGTCTTCAAGAAATCAACGTCTTACTCCAAAAGGCAGGCCAATAGCAGCAAAGCTAAACGAGTCTCTTCTATTAGCCGCCAAATTACTGGAAAACTCTACTGTTGAAAACACCAAGGCCAAAATCCGAGATTTTTATAAAAATATAAAAGAGATAAAACTCGAATATTTCGAAATTACTGATAGTGAAACTTTAATGCCCATAAAGGATGTTAAAGAGCACAAAGGAATTGCGATATGTGTCGCTGCCTACCTTGACGGAGTTCGCCTTATTGACAACATCTTAATTTAAGTTTACAATCAAATTATCAATACCTTCTTTTTAGCGAAATGCAAATTCAAGTATTAAAATCAAAAATTCATAGAGTAAAGGTTACGCAGGCAGAACTACATTATGTAGGATCTATTACCATAGATGAAGATCTGATGAATGCCGCTAATATTATTGAAAATGAAAAAGTTCAGATTGTAAATATCAATAATGGTGAGCGCTTTGAAACATATGTAATAACGGGCCCGAGAGGAAGTGGAGTGATCTGTCTTAACGGTCCCGCAGCCAGAAGAGTGCAGGTCGGCGATATTATAATCGTAATTTCTTATGCCGGCATGGATTTCGAAGACGCTAAAATCTGGAAGCCTACCGTTATATTTCCGGACCAGAACAATAAACTTATTTAATTTTCATGTCTCCACTTGTTAAAAATATAATTAAGTACAGTTTTACACTGGCTATAGCTGTTGCACTTGTTTTCTATGTGCTTAGCACAGTCAATGTTGCTGAAATGATAGACAAAGTTAAACAAGCAAGGCTTTCCTGGGTAATTCTTGGTGTCTCCATTAATCTTCTTAGTCACCTTTCAAGAGCCAGAAGATGGAATCTTCTAATGGAACCAATGGGATATAAGCCAAAAACACATAGAACCTTTGTGGCTGTTATGGTTGGATATTTCGCCAACCTCTTTCTTCCAAGAATGGGGGAAATTTCCAGATGCGCGGTATTAAACAGAACGGATAATGTGCCTATTGACAAAGCGTTCGGCACGGTGGTAGCAGAGAGAGCTTTTGACTTCATTTGCCTTATCGTTCTTATCGGCCTATCTCTGATACTTGAATTTAACAGGTTAACTACATTTTTTTCGGAAAAGGTATTTAATAAAACAACCCCTACAGCTGAGGCAAGTCTTATCTCCAATCCTTTACTCTGGGGAAGCGCTATTTTGGGGCTTTGCGTCTTTATGTTTGTAATTTTTCGAGAAAAAATTAAAAATCTTAGTATTTATAAGAAAATACTGTCATTTATTAAAGGAGTACTGGAAGGTGTTTTCAGTGTAAGGAAGTTAAAAAGAAAAAATGAATTCATTTTTCATACAATCTTTATATGGGTATGCTATTATTTTATGACATACCTGGTATTCTTTTCCCTTGATGCCACCTCCTCTCTTAGTCCAGCTGCCGGTTTAGTATTATTAGTCGTAGGAGGACTAGGCATGTCAGCTCCTGTTCAGGGCGGTTTTGGAGCTTTCCATGAATTTGTAAGCTCCGCACTCGAGGGATTTTATCATTTAAGCAAATTAGACGGATTAGCATTCGCAGTTGTAATACACACCTCCCAGACTTTAGCTGTAATTATAGTAGGAGGAGCTGCCGTAATAATTACACTTTTCCTATCAAGAAAAACACAAATTGATGACCTCAGATAAAATTCAAACCTGGGATAGCATTATTCCGGAAGTAAAATCATGGAAAGAACGTGGGGAAAAAGTAGTTTTTACCAATGGCTGCTTTGACATCCTTCACCTTGGCCATGCCGATTATCTGGAAAAATCCAGGTCACTTGGAGACAGACTCATTGTTGGAGTAAATACAGATGCTTCCGTAAAAAAATTAAAAGGTCCGGAAAGGCCTGTAAATCCGGAATATGCCAGAGCTCGCATACTTGCTGCATTGCAATTTGTAGATGCTGTCATTTTGTTCGACGAAGACACTCCTTTTGAACTAATAAGTCATGTAATTCCTGACATTTTGGTCAAAGGAGATGATTATAAAATTGAGAATATTGTTGGTGCGGATATTGTTATGAAACACGGAGGTGAAGTAAAAACCATCAGTTTAGTTGATGGCTTTTCTACCACCGGTATTATTGGAAAGATCAAAACTCATAACAAGTAAAAAAATCCGTAATCTACGATGTTATATGTTATTGCTATTGTCACTATGCTGGCAAGTTGGCTGGTAAGTGCGCGTCTTAAAAGTAAATTCAATCAATATTCCCAAATACCCTTGCAGTCAGGCGTTAGCGGTCAGGAGGCTGCCCAGCAAATGCTTAGGGGAAATGGAATATATGATGTAAAAGTTATCTCTGTAGAAGGAGAATTAACTGACCATTATAACCCATCTGATAAAACTGTAAACCTTAGTCATGATGTATATTATGGGAGAAATGCCGCTGCTGTAGCAGTTGCCACCCATGAATGCGGACATGCTGTTCAGCACGCTACTGCTTACAGTATGCTGAAACTAAGATCAACTCTGGTTCCTGTTCAAAATGTAAGTGCAAGAATTCTGAACATTATCATGTTGGTTCTTGTGGTCGGCGGAGTCTTGGCTCAGGGGATAGGAGTACTTCCATATGTCTTGTTGATTATTATCGGATGTAACCTCGTTCTAACACTTTTTGCGCTAATAACTCTTCCTGTAGAATTTGATGCAAGTAGAAGAGCATTAGCCTGGACAGAAAAATCCGGAATAGTTACCACCAGAGAGCATGAAATGGCGAAAGACGCACTATGGTGGGCCGCCATGACTTATGTAGTTGCTGCTGCAGGGGCAATGGCACAGCTCCTGTATTTCCTTAGCATCTTTATGGGCGGCAGAAGAAACGATTAAACAGAAGGCAAATCAATAAAACTCTTAAAAGCGATTCATTAATGAATCGCTTTTATTTTTTATTCAAAGTTTAATCCAATTCATTTAAATTCCGTTATTTAACCGGGATGAATCGTTAAAAAATTACATCATTGTTAATCAATTCATTAGAATTTATTATTAAAATAGTTGATTACAATGATTAACAGATTTTTCAATGGATAATAATCATTTTGAGTTTATCGAAACTTACACCTTAACAAGATAAAGTATGGATTTTCAGTTGACCGAAGAGCAAAAAGCAGTACAGCAAGCAGCAAGGGATTTTGCCCAGACAGAACTTTTACCTGGCGTAATTGAACGAGACGAACATCAGAAATTTCCTGCGGAACAGATAAAAAAACTGGCGGAATTGGGCTTTATGGGTATGATGGTAGATCCAAAATACGGAGGAAGTGGGATGGATGCAATTTCTTATGTGCTGGCAATGGAAGAAATATCGAAAATCGATGCCTCTGTTTCAGTATGTATGTCAGTAAATAACTCATTGGTTTGCTGGGGATTGGAAAAATTCGGAACCGAAGCGCAAAAACAGAAGTACCTTGTTCCACTTGCCAAAGGAGAAATCATAGGAGCATTTTGTCTTTCAGAGCCCGAAGCAGGATCAGATGCTACATCTCAAAGGACCACAGCAGAAGATAAGGGTGATTATTATCTTTTGAACGGAACTAAAAACTGGATAACTAATGGGAGCTCTGCATCTGTTTACCTCGTCATAGCTCAGACAGACAGAGAAAAAGGTCACAAGGGAATCAACGCATTGATTGTAGAAAAAGGAATGCCGGGGTTTGAAGTTGGAAAAAAAGAAAACAAACTGGGAATCAGAGGATCAGACACACATTCCCTGATGTTTAATAACGTAAAAGTACCAAAAGAGAACAGGATAGGTGAAAATGGATTTGGCTTTAATTTCGCGATGAAAACCCTTAACGGAGGTAGAATTGGAATTGCATCTCAGGCATTGGGAATTGCATCAGGAGCATTGGAATTTTCCCTGAAATATTCACAGGAAAGAAAATCATTCGGAAAAGAAATATTTCAACACCAGGCAATTCAATTTAAACTTGCTGAAATGGCTACCAAGATAGATGCGGCAAGATTACTTTGCTTCAAAGCTGCTTATTTGAAAGATCAGGGCCAGGATTATACAAAGGCTGCAGCAATGGCCAAACTTTATGCATCCGAAGTTGCAATGTATACAACAGTAGAGGCCGTCCAGATTCATGGAGGATATGGTTTTGTAAAAGAATTTCATGTTGAACGACTTATGAGAGATGCAAAAATCACTCAGATATATGAGGGTACCTCAGAAATTCAGAAAATTGTAATATCCAGAGATTTATTAAAAAATTAATATTTTAACTATAATTTTTAATTTTTCAATATTGATAAAATATTATTCAACATTAATTATTGATAAAATTATTTGATATTCTTTTTTTTATATATTAGATTTGTACAAATTTGAAAAAATAAGGAATTATATTTTTTTCATATTTTTTTACAAATAAAAACAGGAATCAGGTAATGGAAGATTATAACAAAATCATCGAATCCCTGGGTGTTCGATTTATAAAATCGAAGAATATTAAAATTCTTCAATCTCTTACAGTAGAAAACTTCTATGATGTAGGCAATACTATTTACCTGCTTCATAAAGGAGAAATTTCTTTTGGAGAAGAGAAACAAAAAGTCAACGAGGGTGACCTTCTATTTATACCTGGAGGCCGACTAACTTCTGTAACCTACGGAAAGTTCAACCCGATGAAGTTGACTAATGAAGATTTGCTGAACAACAGGGATAAATTCTTCAGTTCATTAACTGACAAAAATATTATTGGACAAGATGAAGATTCTTTCAGCTATATTACTTTTGAAGCTAAGGTATTCGATTCTGTTAACTTTTTTGCCTCCCTTGATATTCCTGCATTTATCATCAGCAATCAACCGAAACTTGCTGAATATATCATTGAGACTATAAAAGAGGATCTTTCTAATAACCCAGGGAAAGAAAGAGTTATAAAGCTAAATACTGAACGTGTTGTAGTTGAAATTATCAGATACATCCTTGAGAAAAGATTGTTTGTTGAGCAGCTCGCAACCAATAGCACCTATTTCAAAGATCCTCGTCTTATCGATATTTTTGCATTCATTAAAAAACATCTTGGAGGAGACCTTTCTAATAAAGTTCTGGCTAACGTGGCTAACGTTTCCGAAGACTATGTAGGACAATACTTCAAAATGCTTACAGGGATCAATCCTCAGGATTATATAGAATATCAGAGAATGGAGATGGCAGTAAACCTGCTAAGAACTTCTAAAAAGAGCATTCGTGAAATAGGAAGAGAAGTAGGATACAAAGACACCGCTTATTTTTGCAGAAGGTTTAAAATGATGTTTGGAATTCCAGCAGGAAAAATGAGAAGGAGAGAGTCTCTCATGAACATATAAAAAATAAAAAAGTCGCTTGTTAACAAGCGACTTTTTTATTTTAACCCTATTGTTGTTCCAATGATTTTTTTGCCTGCAAGCTATTTATTTCTCTTTTCTTAGCAGCTATTTTACCCAACAATCCAGGATTCTTTTCGATTGCATTACCTACAACTATTACATCAGCTCCAGATTTCATTATATTAAAGGCAGTTTCAGCATCCCTAATACCTCCTCCCACAATGACAGGAAGACTAACATTTTGAACAACTTGTTCCACCATTTCTTCACTTATTGATCTCAGAGCTCCGCTGCCACCTTCAAGATAAATCAACTTTAAACCCAACATCTCCCCTGCGATCGCAGTACAAGAAGCTATTTCCGGTTTATCATAGGGGATTGGAGTTGTGTTACTGATATAAGAAACTGTCGTCGGCTTACCACAATCTATGAGCATATATCCTGCCGATATCACCTCCAAGCCAGACCTTTTAAGTAAAGGAGCCGCCACCACATGCTGACCAATAAGGTACTCAGGATTTCTTCCTGAAATAAGGCTTAACAACAAAATGGCATCCGCATTAGGGTAAATCTGAAGATTACTACCAGGGAATATTATAACAGGTATTGAACTTTGATTTTTTATAATACTAATGGTCCTCTCCATATCCCCATTAGTCATAAGACTTCCACCAATGAAAAAATAATCTACACCATCCTCCTCTGCTGATCTGACAATACTGAGACATTGCTCATCTCCGATCTTGTCTGGATCCAAAAGAACTGCAAACGATTTTAATCCCTTTTTTTTCTTTTCGATTAGGTCTTGATACAAAAAAGTCATTTTTTAATTTCTATACCTTTAAGATAAGCGTTTAGCTTCTCTTTTACGATGGACATGAGAAATAGAGTTATCTGATCTTTAATCATCCTTACAATATCAGATTCTCTTCTAGGCTCTCTGAGTACCACTTCGGTAACTCCATTTCCAGACTGCCTTACAACTTTTGGCTTCTTGGATGAAAAAATACCTCTGGTAACAAGATATGCGACAGCAAATGCGCCTCCAACCAGCAGAAGCCCCATACCGATTTTTTTTGCGTCTGTAGTCATAGAAGAAATTTTCTTGTCCATTTCTTCCTTATGAAAATCAGTTTCCTTAAGCAAAATCTCCCTTTGCCTATGGACATCCTCTAAAATATATTGTGGACTCTTCATGGATTATTTTTTGGTGAGAATATGTAACAATAAATCCCGGATTTTCCGGTGTAAAAAACCTTTAGTAATATTTGATGCCAGTATTATTACCACAAGAAAAAAGAATACAGTCATGACCACATAGCCCATGTAAGTGCTATCCAGCAAATGATTCAAATAACTTCCCAGTGCGAGACTAAAGAACAATAGCATCATTAAAAACATAAATGCAAGCAAAAAAAGAATTGATAGAGAAGCAACTATGTTAGATGCTTTTTCCATCATTTCCAGCTTAAAAAGCTGTATACGTTTATCAACGTATCCTTTTATATTATCAAATAATCCGTCCAACTTGAGAAACTTTAAAAAGGCATTTTCCATGAAATTGACAAAAATATCCGTTAGTAAGTTAATAACTTTTTATTAAACCTTATGTTAAAAAAAGGAATCAACAATTTATAACGGAAGCATACCAGGAAGCGCATTTAGTCTGTTCTTTCCATTTATTACAAAATTCAAACTTACACCGTACGTCGGAGTAACAAGATTTAGTCTGTCGTTTGGTCCAGCATTCATAGTAGGATAGTATTCCGTATCTCTTAATGCAAATAGTCCTACGTAAATACCTTTAAAAGCTTCAATGTAAGCATCTACCCTTAAAATAGTTTTATTGATAAACCTTTTTTTATAGATAGAATACTCATCCCCTCCTAACTCTTTAATTTTAAAAGCCCTGTAAGAGACCATAACTCCTAGTTGCCGGCTTTTTACTTTGAATCCCTTATGAAGTCCTCCAAACAAAGACAATATACCTAAATCATTTAAGTTGGTGCTCAAATGCTTCTTATATTCTAAAGATGCTTGTTTGAGAAAATCCAGACTTTTTATCTTACCCTGATGAACTAAATTAAATTCAGTATAAGACAGACCATTCACCTCTTTTTTGGCTAATTTTTGGCTTAAACCTCCTGACCACTTATCAGAAATCTGGAATTGAACTCCGAGGCGAGCATCTACATAATTTAAATTATTGAAGGGCGAAAAGTCTCTGATATAAAAACCGTCCTGATAGGCAAAATTACTTTCTAAATAAACAAAAGTACCTGATTCAAAATACCAATTCCCGGAAATTGTACTCTTGTATGTCTCTGGCGTATACAGCTTTAAAACCCCATCACTCTGCGCTGCTACTTTTGAGAAGATAAAAATGAAAAAAATAATTACTTGATATCGCATATTCAAAGATAAAACAAAAGACCCTCATTTTTATTGTGACAAAAATGAGGGTCTTAAAATTTATTTTGGAAAAATTAATTAGAGTCAGAGTCGCTGTCTGAATCTGAATCAGAAATCTTCAGAGATTTTCTCTTATGCCTTAACACTTTGGCCTTTACATAGAATATAATTTCCTCAGCAATATTCGTCACATAATCCCCAACTCTTTCCATTTTCCTGATTATTGTAAGAAAATAAATTGCCTGCAAAATCTTATCAGGATCTGTCTGATTTTTTAGATAATCAGTCATAATCTGATTTGCGCTCAGATTTATCTCATCCATGCGCTCATCTTTGGTAAATAAAGTTCTTGCAAGTTTGGTATTGTCTGTTTCAAAAGACTCACTTAGTATAGACAGCATTTCAAGTGCAGTATCTGTCATCTCTTTGAATCTGATCTTTTCTATAAGATCCGCATCATAAGAATTTTCGCACTTGATAACATATTGAGCAATTCCTTTGGCATTATCACCTATTCTCTCAAGATCCGAAACCATTTTAAGAGATGCCACGACAAATCTTAAATCTATTGCAACAGGATTAAACAGAGCCAGAATGTGTTCTCCTTTAGCATCTATTTTAAGCTCACTACCATTTACCCGCTTCTCGTTTTTGATTACTTCTTTGGCAAGATCTTTATCAAAACTATAAAAAGATGAAATAGCCTTGTCCAGCTGACCTCTCACAAGATAGGTCATATCTATAAGTTCGCTTTTTAATTCGCCGAGTTCGGTTTCTAATAGATTCATTGTTGCTCTTTTGGGTGTATATAACGTTAAAAATTAATTTTTGATTAACCGAAACGTCCAGTTATGTAATTCTGAGTTCTTTCTTTTTTAGGATTTGTAAACAGGGTTCTGGTATCATCATACTCTATAAGGTCGCCCATATAGAAGAACGCAGTTTTGTCACTGGTTCTCGATGCCTGTTGCATATTGTGAGTTACTATTAATATGGTATAGTTAGCCTTCAAACTGTAAATCAATTCCTCTATTTTTATTGAAGAAATCGGATCAAGTGCAGAAGCAGGTTCATCCATCAACAGCACTGAAGGTTCTACAGCAAGTGCTCTTGCAATACAAAGTCTCTGCTGCTGACCACCTGAAAGTGCCAAGGCAGATTTTTTTAGTTTATCTTTTACCTCATCCCAAAGTGCAGCGCCTCTTAATGAGGACTCAACTTTCTCATCAATAAGTGCTTGGTCCTTAACTCCATTAACTCTGAGGCCATAAGCAACATTTTCGAAAATAGACTTAGGGAATGGATTAGGCTTTTGAAACACCATACCTACGGTCTTTCTCAACTCATTCACATTGATTTTAGGGTGATAAATATCAACTCCTTCAATCATTATCTCCCCTTCTACACGGGCATTCTCAATCAGGTCGTTCATCCTGTTGAAACATCTGAGGAACGTGGACTTTCCGCATCCGGAAGGCCCGATCAACGCAGTCACGGTGTTCTTCTTGATAGAAAGAGTAACCCCTTTCAAAACATGGTCAGAACCGTAATAAACGTGGACGTTCTTGGCTTCAATTTTCATGATTTATATTCCAAAGAAATTCTTTCAAACAATAATTTTACCACTTTACTTTTTTCTGCCATTTATGTCTGATATAAACGGCAATTCCATTCATAATGAATGTTATACTTAATAAAATGATAATGGCTGCAGCTGCATTTTCAGAAAATTCTTTCTGTGGTCTGCTGACCCAGTTAAATATCTGTATTGGCAACACAGTAAATGAGTCCATGACACTTTCGGGAACGAAAGGTACAAAGGTCAACGCTCCAATTACAATTAGCGGAGCGGTTTCTCCAATTGCTCTTGAAAGAGAAAGGATCACACCAGTGAATATTCCTGAAACTGCTGCCGGTAATACCTGATACCAGATGGTTTGCCATTTTGAAGCTCCCAAAGCATAAGAACCTTCCCTGATTGAATAAGGAACTGCTTTTAATGCTTCTCTTGTTGACACAATTATAATTGGCAGAATCAACAAAGATAAAGTCAGTGCCCCAGTCAGAACGCTTTCTCCCAGCTTCAAGGCACGGGCAAAAAGCTCTAAACCAAGTAAACCATAGATAATAGATGGCACCCCGGCAAGGTTTGCTATATTGATTTCTATAATATTTGAAAGTCTGCTTCTCTTATTATACTCTTCCAGATACAGTCCTGCAGATATTCCAATAGGAAATGCTATCACCGCGGTAAGAACCATGATCCAAAGTGTACCTACCCAAGCCGTAAATATACCTGCTTTTGCAGCCCTTCTGCTGGGAAGCCCCATGATAAAATCCCAATCAAGGCGGCTAAGTCCTCTGTATAAAACATCACCTAACAATAACATTAGCACTACAACACCAAGGAGCGTGCAGCAAAGGCCAAAATACTTGAATACCTGATCCTGGTATTCATATACTCTTGTATTGCTGAAATACTTAAGCCTCTTCTTAATCTTACCTTTTCCCTTTTTGCCCATTGCCTATCTATGATGTTTCTGAAATTTTTTCTTAAGCCAAAAGCTGATATTATTTAAAATAAGTGTGACCACGAATAAGGTCATACCGACAGCAAAAATTGTCCTATATTCAACACTGTCATGTGGCACATCACCCAAACTAACCTGAACGATATAAGTAGTCATGGTCTCGATAGGAACTGTTGGATCCAAAGTAAGACGAGGTTGCTGACCTGCAGCAATAGCCACAATCATCGTTTCTCCGATTGCTCTGGAAACTGCTAATATAATGGATACCGAGATACCTGAAAATGCTGAAGGAACTATAACCTTCCAGGATGTTTGAAACTTAGTAGCTCCGAGCGCAAATGATCCTTCTCTTAGTGATTTTGGTACTGCAAATAGTGCATCTTCGCTCAATGAAGAAACCAGAGGCAAAATCATTATTCCCATCACAATACCGGGAGATAAAGCATTAAAACCTGCCAGTGAGGGAATTATCTTCTGAAACATTGGAGTTACAAATACCAGAGCAAAGTATCCATACACTACAGTAGGAACTGCGGCAAGAATCTCCAACATAGGTTTTACAAGATTCCTGACTGTTTTGTGGGAATATTCACTTAGATAAACAGCTATTGTTAGTCCCAGAGGAACTGCTACAATAGTCGCAATAAACGTGGTGAGCAAAGTGCCTGTCAATAGTGGCAAAATCCCGAACCTTTTATTGCTGAAAAGTGGAGTCCACTCTGTGTCTGTTAAAAACTCAATCAGACTAACTTCTTTGAAAAACCCAATGGTTTCAAAAATTAAAACTCCTATAATACCGACAGTCGTGAATATTGTCAGCAGACTGCAGGCCAACAGGAGTTTTTCAATAATTGTTTCTCTAAGTTTCATTATAATAATTAAGAAGTTCTGATTATTTCAGAACTTCTTCAAGTTTTACTCCAACTGTTGATTCCTTATTTAAGAATACGGAACCTGCCTTTTTCTCTTTGAATCTCTTCTTCACCAATTCATATACTGCTTTACTCAAAGGAATATATTTTGCATCCGGCACCAATACTTCGGCATTATCAATATAAAAGTTTACAAAGCTATCCAAAGATGGGTTTGCCTCTGCTGACTTTTTATTTACATATATAAATAAAGGTCTTGATAAAGGTTGATAAGTTCCGTTCTTTACGGTCTCATCAGACGCAAGCACAGGACCTTTTCCATTCTCATCTTTCTTATCATCAATAGAAATCAGCTTTAGCTTGTCTTTATTTTCTGTAAAATAAGCCAAACCGAAATATCCCAATGCAAATTTATCTGTTGAAATCCCCTGAACAAGAACATTGTCATCTTCACTAGCAGTATAATCTCCTCTGCTTGCCTTGGATTTCCCAACTATTGCTTCAGTGAAATAGTCAAATGTACCTGACTCGTGACCTGCTCCGAAAAGGTGAATTTCTTCATTCGGCCAGCTAGGTCTGATTTGATTCCATTTTACTATTTTGCCTTGTGCCTCAGGCTCCCAGATTTTCTTCAGCTCTTCAACTGTAAGATAATCTACCCAAGTATTCTGAGGATTAACCACTACTGCCAATCCATCATAAGCTATTGGTAATTCTATGTATTCAATTTTAGCTGCTGCACTGACACTGTCTTCAGATTTTTTAATTGGTCTTGAAGCTTCTGCAATATCAATTTCCGAACGTACAAATTTCTTAAAACCTCCACCGGTTCCTGATACTCCGATTGTTACTTTAACATCAGGATTTTCAACCCTGTATTCTTCTGCTGTAGCTTCCGTAATAGGATAAACTGTGCTTGATCCGTCGATCTCAACAGTACCGGAAAGCTTTGATTCCCCCTTTTCTTCAGGACCTTTTTTAGGACCACATCCAAAAAAAGATGTAGCAAATACCGAAAATATAACGGCCCCACTAAAAATGACTTTTTTCATAATTGATAGCAAATTAGACAATTTTAAATATTCGAATGTTAAGAAATTGTTAAGCTTTTTAAATCTCCAAGTACCAAAAAATTATTTCCTGACAATAAAGTCTTTAGAAATGAGATGTGGATAACTTGAGCGGTTTTGTTAGTAGTTAAACTGTAATTGAAGTCTCAAAAGGTTTCCTTTTTGATGATTGACCGGCTTTTTAGAATCTTCAAATCTGCGGTCAGACATCATATAAGCTGCCGTAAATTCCAAAGCTGAATTAATCTGGTATTCCAATCCGAACTCAAGTTCTTTAACTATATAACTTCTTGCATCCTGTTCAATTTTCTTTCCCCCGTTATAATATTGAGCTCTCACATACGGTATAAAAGTCATTTTCTTAACCTTTTGCAAGAACATCACCTGAGCATATCCTCCGTCAAGAGGTTTTCTTTGTACTGAAAAGACTCCATTATTATTTGTAAATCTTGGCCCCATTCCCCAGTTGTACTCCATTTGAAAACCTATAGGCTGTGGATAAACAACCAAAAATCCATCGATTCTCTGCTCCTGAATATTTGTTGGCGATAGTACATCGGCATTTTTAATTTCCTTTGTATTAAAATATCCGGTAAAACCACTTACACCTGCTTCAATATATTGACCAGACTTAAGCTGAAAAGGATAGGACGCCCTGGCTACTACATGCTGAGCATTACCATAATCCAATCTGTTTGTAGTTTGACCATTAAAGATTCCGAAACCTAATACTCCATAATCTCCTGATCCTTTTAAACCCGAAGAAACAAGATGTTTATATCTTTCTCTGATTTTTGGAGGGGTAAAGTATAATAATACTGCCATATCCCGCTCATTGTACATACCGCTGTTGATCGCATCTGAACGATCCAGCGCTATCCTGTTCTGGCTTGACTGGATATTATCAAACCCATATGGAATTTTACTCAGCCCAATTCTGGTTCTTAATGATTTGGAATCGTTAAGATATATGTCACCATAAAGATCTCTAAGCTGAACGAAACCCATTCCCGTTACAGAAGATGCTGGTCCGCTTATTAAGGCATTCGTTGCAAGGTCAGTCTGAATGTACATGTAAACTCTTGGATGGACGTCTCCAAATAAAGTAAGACGTGCTCTTCTAAAAAACAATCCTCCACCATCTCCTATAGATCTGTCACATTGATCACACTTTAGCTGACCGTTAGTCTCCAGCAATCTATTATAACGAATTTGAGTATATCCTCTTAATGAAAGTGTTTCATACCATTTCTTCTTGACTTCCTTTACTTCTACAGGCTTTTCCTGTTTGTATGCAGATGAATCAGATGCGTTCTGAGCAAATAAAACAAATGGGGCAAATAACAAAATAAAAAAAAGGGCACTTAACTTCTTGTTCATAATTTTATGGTGGCTAATTAAATCGAAACAAATTTTGAAATAAAAATTGACCTTAACCACCCTCTAAAACAGTGTTAACCCAAGCTTAACACTGGCATTACAATTACATAATACACATTTAACAATTTCTTAACATTGGATTTTTCCACATTGAATTTCAATCAATTACTATCTGACAAAAAATCTCTATACCAAAGGCCAGATTCCTTAATAGTCCGTTCTTGAGTATCAAAGTCGACATGCACTATTCCAAATCTGGGATAAAAACCTTCCGCCCACTCAAAATTATCTGTCAGTGTCCAGATAAAATAACCTTCGACGTTTACTCCTTCATTCTTTGCTCTCAGCACTTGTCTGATATTATCCTGTATAAATTGAAGTCGCTGAGAATCCAGAACCTTACCATCAAATACAACATCATTAAACGCAGCCCCATTTTCCGTCACCATTAGCTTTTTAATATTTGGATAAGCCTGAAATTTTTTAAGCACGTGATAAATAGCTTCAGGATAAACCTCCCATTTCATTAATGTATGTGGGACCTTTCTCTCTTTAGCTCCAACAATACTTGCCTGCAGATAAGGAGTCCACCAGGAGTATTTAACAATTTCCCGTGTATAATTCTGTATACCGATGAAATCAAAATCAAATGGCATATTACTTTCGTCATCAGCCTTTATATACTTTTCTACATTCAGCAAAGGCTTTCGCAGTTCCTGCGGATAGCCGAGGCCAAGAATTGGCTCTATATATAGACGATTCAATAAAGCATCTACACGGACTGCAGCTTTAACATCTTTATCCCTTTCAGACATTGGTTCTATATGAGAACATGAAAATGTTGTACCAATCTCTGCATCCTTAACAAACTCTCTCAATCTCCTTCCTCCTTCACCCATCGCCAGAGTAGCATGGTGCATAGCCGGAATAAAGTTTTTCATTCCCCTTTTGCCAGGAGCATGAATGCCAAGGAAATAACCAGCACCGGTAAATACCATTGGCTCATTCAATACCATCCACTTTTTAACTCTATCACCAAAATGCTTTGCACATAATTCAGCATAATCGCCAAACCAATACAAAATATCTCTGTTAGTCCATCCACCCATCAATTCCAGTTCATGAGGAAGATCCCAATGGTATAAAGTCACCCAAGGTTCTATTCCTTGAGTCAGGCAGCAGTCAATTAATCTATCATAGTAGTCAATTCCTTTTCTGTTCACATAAAAATGCCCTGAAGGAAGGATCCTTGGCCACGATAATGAAAATCTGAAATTGGGTATATTTAATAACTTCAACAGGTTTACATCCTGATTGTAGCGATTGTAAAAGTCACAGGCTGTGTTTCCTGTATGTTCATTAAGGACATTACCGCTTTTATTGGTAAAGATATCCCATATAGAATGGCCCTTTCCTTCTGCATCGTGAGCACCTTCTATCTGATATGCAGAAACAGCAACACCCCAACGGAATTCTTCCCCGAAATCTCTTCTTTCCAAACCTTATCCTGCAGTTCTATTTTAAACAAATGGCATTTTCCAATACCTTATCAATAATACTTTCTGTAATATCAGGATACTCGACCTTGATTCCACGCTGCTTGCCCACCCAATGACCAATAGTATCAAGGTGCTTTTTCTTTAAAGATTTTATAACCGGAATTCCCATAGACATGAGAGCAGCAGCATTGTAGTGCTGTTCATACTGATTTTTCATAGGAATGACCATCAGTTTCTTCCCAAGGTAAAGGGCTTCTGCAGGGGTTTCAAAGCCAGCTCCACAAAGCACTCCTTCTGATGAAGCCATACTTTTAATGAATGCCTCATTATTGATAGGCTTAATGTTCAGGTTTTTTTCTTTCCAAGGCTTTCTGGAATGCTTGGAAAAAACCTCCCATTTAACATCTTTTACCTTGGAAAGCACTTTGATCAAACGTTCTTCATTGTAAGCAGGAAGATATACTGTATAATGACCTTTACTACATGGTTCAATTTCTCTTACTTCTTTTCTTATAACAGGCGTAAATATATTTTCATCAAAAGCTTCAAAATGAAATCCATAATGATGAGTGGCAGGGGCATATCTTTTAAGAATAAAACTCCCCAGATGATCTGTATGGCTTGGTTTAGGCACCTTTGGCGAAAGGACCGCTGACTGATGACTTAAAGCGATACATGGCTTCCTCTTCAGATGACATGCCCAGGCGCTCACAGGTTCAAAGTCATTGATCACTACATCATATTTTTCGATTGGAATTTCTCTTAGTTCAGAGAAAAACTTTTTACTGTTATTTTTTAAATATGTATTGATAAGATCAACTCCGCCTGACTTTCCGAAAATAAAACTCAAGCCCTGAAACTTATATTTAACCGGATAAGGAAGAGATACATCAGCCTGAATACCGCTTACCAGTATGTCCAACTCACCTCTGCTTTGTAATATAGGAATAATGTCACGGGCGCGGCTCAAATGGCCGTTCCCGGTTCCTTGAATAGCATATAATATTCTCATACAGGTAATAAAAATCGCCTTTTCATTTTGCTGCCTTTCAGAGCAAAATAAAGGATAGTAACGCGGTACTGTAATACAACAGACTGAAGTCTCCTGTATAATTTAAATAGTGTTTTCATACGTTTAAATTTTAACCGGTTATTGTTCTTTTTCTGATTTCAATTTCTTCTTTCAAATGAATGATATCCATATCAAATAAGTCCGTTACTTCTTCCTCCTCGTCTTCTGGAATATCTTCAGCAGAGCTATAATCTGAATAATAAACTATGTTCCAGTTGCCATCAAAATCTTCTACCAGCGCACTTAGGCTTTCTACCCAGTCTCCTGAGTTCATATAGATCGTCCCGTTAATATTCTTAATAGCAGGCTGATGTATATGACCGCATATAATGCCATCACATTTCTTGATTTTAGCAAGGCAGATGATTTCATTTTCAAATTCTGATATATAAGAAACTGCTTTCTTTACCTTACTTTTAACCGCCTGAGATAAGGAGTAGTAAGGTAAGCCTCTTTTCATACGATAGTTGTTATAGCGCTGGTTGAGCCATAAAAGGAAGGTATAACCGATGTCGCCAAGCTTGGCAATCCATTTGAGATTAGTAGTTACCGAATCAAAAACATCACCGTGCACAACATAAAACTTTTTATCTCCGGAAGTAATGATGTAATCCTTTTGAACAGAGATGTTGCCAAACCGGAAAGGAATAATGGTGTCAAGAAAGTCGTCATGATTTCCCCTCAGGTATATGACTTTTGTATCATATTTTTCAATTACCCTTAGTATTCTTTTAAAGAATTTGGTGTGATGCTTCTTCCATGCTCCGAACTTTTTTAGTTGCCATCCATCAATAATATCACCATTGAGGATGAGTTCGTCACAGGAATTATGTTTTAGAAAAGAGGTTATCTCTTTTGCCTTGGAGCCCGAAGTACCAAGGTGTATATCCGAAATTACGATGGTTCTGTAATGCATAACCACTGTTGTTTATTTGAATAACAATAAGGACCCGGGAAAGCAGGTTAAGAAAAGGTTAACAAATCATTAAGTTTGCAGGCAAGTTATTCACTGCTTTCAAATTTATATCCGATTCCTTTGATTGTATTAATGTAGTTTTCTCCAATCTTCTCTCTTATCTTTCTAATATGAACATCTATAGTTCTGGAAACTACAAAGATGTCATCTCCCCAGATTTTCTTGAGCAGATCATCTCTGTTAAAAACTTTATTTGGATGAGAACACAAAAAGAAAAGTAGTTCAAACTCCTTTTTAGTTAGTGCAACCTTCTCATTGTTCTTCAAAACGGTATAACTTTCTTTATTGATTGTTATGTCTTTGAATGAAACAATATTCCCGCTTTTTTCTTCTATTAATCCTCTTCTGAAAATTGCTGATATCCTGCTTAATAAAGCTCTAGGCTTAATAGGCTTTGTAATAAAATCGTTACCACCGACCTCGAATGCTGCTACTTCTGAATACTCTTCCGAGCGGGCTGTTAAAAAAATAATATGCGTATTTTCTGTACCCTCCATGGCTCTGATTTGCCTGCACGTTTCAATGCCATCAATTGTTGGCATCATTATATCCAATAAGATCAGATCTGGAGCAAAAGATTTGATACAATTTATCGCATCTTTACCATCACAGGCAGACTTGGTCAGGTAACCTTCTTTCCTGAGGTTGTAATCCAATATTTCGACAATGGATGGTTCATCATCTACTATAAGTATCCTGTATTTTTTGCTTGCGTTCATGCCCGTTTCTGAATGGCATGTAAAAGTAAATACGGGATGTTCCCTTAATATTACTGAAGTATTAAGGAATTGTTAACTATCTCTTTTCTTCTAATTTTGAAACATTTAGTCCAATATTGTTTATCACCGCAACAACATAACCCTTGCAAAATATTTCTTATTGGAAGTCAAAACCTGAACATAATATTCTCCTGATGCAAGGCTTAATTCTTCAAGATTAAGCCTGATAGACTTTCCGCACAATAGAGCCATATTCTTTCGAAAAATGATCCTGTTTCT
Source organism: Sporocytophaga myxococcoides DSM 11118 (assembly GCF_000426725.1). Taxonomy (NCBI): domain Bacteria; kingdom Pseudomonadati; phylum Bacteroidota; class Cytophagia; order Cytophagales; family Cytophagaceae; genus Sporocytophaga; species Sporocytophaga myxococcoides. The sequence continues at coordinate 197,522 of NZ_AUFX01000004.1, forward strand.
TTCATCATATATAGCTACAGTAACAATTCCATTCAAATATCCTTTAAATCTGATCTGAACTTTATCTGCAGTTGGATTTGGAATTGCAACCATATCAGCAGCAATGCTGCTTTCTTCAACGAATACAGGATCTTCTTCAATTTGAAATATTTCAATAGCATTTACCTGAGGATTTCCTTTTCTCCTAAAGAAATTAATGTTTAAAGTCTTGTCGTTCACGTCAACTACACAAGTCTTTTTTATAGCATTCATACCTGCTTCTGCATAAATGTCAAAATTTTCAAGGGCCATTAAATCCTCGACTTTTACATGAAAAATCTGCTGATCCGGACCAGTCACATCACCATTAACCTTTTGAGCAAAATACAGATTGACTTTATATTTCCCGTTTTGGGGAACCGGGAATTTCATGATTAAAGATTTATTCTCAAGCAGGTTTAGTCTATTGTCACCGAAAAGCAAATCAGGAGCTCCTGTGATGTTAGTTCCAGTCCACATATTACTTCCAGTAGTATAATTTGCACTGTTGGCATCAAGATATGGAGCAGGTGCATCCTGCATATCTGTAGCCCATTCCATAGGAAGATCTTTGACAACAGGACCTCCGGAATTAACCCTGTAAAGCATCTTATTCACAAGGATCGTAACAAATATCGTATCATTACCACCATAGCTATCTGAAGCAACAATATATACATTTTCGAATACCCCGGTTTCCATTAGTGGTGTGAGAGAAACTGATGCATTTCCTCCTCCATTGTAAGTAAGCTTAGCAAACGCAGGCAAATTGGTACCCACTATTGATACAGTCTCCTCATCACAGAATGTCATGGATGTATCCAATGTCCCTCCCTGATCGACCTTCAACAACATATACTTTTCACTTACAATTGGATTTTCGTTTAGGGATATCTCTCTGATTTCAGCCATTGAAGGATAGCCACCAAAAAAGCAGCCGATTATCAGGGCGAAAAATTTAGTTAAAAGATTTCTATCCATAGTATTCTATCCATAGTATTCAAGGACTATTAGAAGAACCTGAGGAAAATGAATTTTGTTAAAAATGACAGTTTAAACCTTAATGGCCAAGGTTTTTTGCAAGATAGACTTATCAAACACGAAGTTTGAGAAGTATAAATAATAGAAAGATGGAGTAAATTAATGATATCAATACATTCGCTACTACATTTACAAAACCTGTTTATATCTGAAACATCCCTCTAAATGATCATTTACTAACCCTGCTGCCTGCATGTATGCATAACAAATAGTAGACCCGACAAAAGTAAAACCTCTCTTCTTTAATGCTTTACTCATTGCATCGCTTTCTTTACTTGTAGCAGGGACTTCGCTGATATTCTTTCGATTATTGACTATTGTTTTATCACCGACAAAACTCCAGATATATTTATCAAAAGAGCCAAACTCCTTTTGTATATCAAGGAAGGCTTTGGCGTTTTTAACGGTTCCAAAAATTTTGAGCCGGTTACGAATAATGGATTGATCTAATAAAAGCTTTTCAAGTTGGGCATCAGTCATTTTTGCAACTTTCTTTACATCAAATCCAGCAAAAGCTTTTCGGAATGCTTCGCGTTTATAAAGGACTGTTTTCCAGCTCAACCCTGCCTGAAAAGCATCCAGAACCAAAAACTCAAAATGTTTCTGATCATCATGAACAGGCACTCCCCATTCTTCATCATGATATGCAATCATCAATGGATCATCTTTCGTCCATCCACAGCGGTTTTTCATTTTCCAATGTTTAATTAAACAAAATAAATATTTTTGAATTTGACTTACTTCAACGCCACACGACCAAGAAAGGAATATGGTAAACTTATAAAAATATTTTACCGGAAAAAAGTATAAGTCTATATCCTACAATTACAGATATACAGAAAACATTCCGAGAAGATTCTTAATTTCAATCACTTCATTAAAATAATATTTTTTTAATTTTACCTCAGCTCTTTGATCTGTTACATTTTATAAGTAATTTCAATAGATTTTTTTTGAATATTAATCTAATCAAAGGGGAGGAATATTTAATGAAATCAATCACAAAAAAAAGTCAAAAAAGGTATTATATCTTTCTTAAGAATCTGTTAAAATTACAATAACCGAAGAGGGAGAAATCCAGAAATTCAAATCTGAAAGGATTTATATCCTGCAAACAAAACCTTCTCAAACAGATATTAACAGAAACATTTTTTCAAATCCATTACGAGTAAAATTGAATGGATAATTTACAACAAAAGACTATACTATATAGAAGATTTTAAAAATCGGGTTTATGATGCATGCTTTGTACTATTTCTTACTTTTCGCGAGTAGCCTCATTACATTCTTTCTGCTATTTCCATTTCTTACAGTTCTATTTTCGCTGTTAGTGAGAGAAAAAAAATTTCAGAAAAGCTCTGACCAAAAGGATTTCGGTATCATCATAACTGCCTATAAAAACTTACTAATTACACGTCCTCTTATAGAATCAATACTTGAACAAGGATATGACAAATTCCATATTTATCTCATTGCGGATGACTGTTCTGCAGAGCAAGTATTAACGATTACTGAAAACCCTAAACTAAAAATCTGCAAGCCACATAAAAAGCTAGGATCTAAAGTTCGTTCCCTTATTTTTGGAATGAGCCAAACAGTGAGGAATCACGATGCCATGATAGTAATGGATGCCGACAATCTTATGCACCCTGACTTTCTTACAATTGCTAATAACTACATGGGCGCTGGTTATACTGCTATTCAGGGAAAGAGGGTTGCTAAAAACCTGGACTCTACCACTGCCTGCCTGGATGCAACAGGCGAACTTTATTTTAACTATACCCAAAAGCTTGTACCGTACATATTAAACTCTTCTGCAAATATTGCGGGATCCGGAATGGTAATTGAAACAGAGCTGTTTAAAAAATACCTATCCTCCCCAAGAATTAGTGAAAATAGCGAAGGTCTCATTATCGCAGAAGATAAAATTCTTCAAAACTTCCTGGTAGGAAATAACATTCAAATAGCTTTTGCTAAGGATGCTCTTGTTTATGATGAAAAAATCTCCAAGTCAGATCAATTGGTAAGACAAAGATCCAGATGGCTAAGATCTTATTTTGAAAACACTAAATATTCACTACAATTGGTTGCCTCAGGAATAGAAAGATTCTCTTTCAATAAATTCCTTTTTGGTACTATGACCTTATCCCCACCACTGTTTATTCTGGTATTCTCCTGTGCATTTTTATTTATCATAGATCTTTTATTGTTTCCTCAACTTTCGATCATGGTCTTTACGGGAGGCTTTATATTTGTTTTAAATTTCCTATGGGTTCTCTATCTCGGCAATGCACCTAAAGCTATATGGTCAAATCTGTATGGAATACCTTCGTTTATAATCTATCAGATCCTGGCACTTTTCACTATGAAAAAAGCAGGCAAGGATTTTCTTGTGACGGAACAGGTAAAAATGGTTTCAATAAAAGAGCTTGAGGTAGAAAGAGAAAAAAAAGCAGTACAGCAGGAATAAAAAGTTCATAGGATAGAATTTCCGGGAATTGTTAAATTCGTCCAGCTGGTATGTAAAGGGCGCTCACTAAGCGATTCCCGGTTGCAAAAGGACCTATTTTATGATTTTTGATTTTAGACTTAAAGTATTTTATACAGTTTCTCAAAAACTAAGCTTTACTAAAGCCGCTCAGGAGCTTTTCATTTCCCAGCCTGCCGTCACTAAACATATTAAAGAGCTGGAAGAACAAACCGGCCTGGCACTTTTTAAAAGGCATGGTAATAATATTACCCTAACACCAGCAGGGCAGGTTTTATTAAAACATGCCCAACAAATTTTCAAGGTTTATGCAGCACTTGAAAATGATCTAGCCCAGTTGCAAAATTCCGAAAGCGGAACAATCAGAATTGGGGCCAGTACAACTTTGGCACAATATGTTTTACCTAAAATATTAGCGCTCTTCAAGTCAGCTCATCCTTCTATTCAACTTCATTTTGCAAGTGGTAATAGTGAGTTTATAGAACAACAGATCATCTCAGAACAGATTGACGTTGCTATTGTTGAAGGCATATCTCATCACCCCCAAATCGCCTATGAAGCTTTTGTTAAAGACGAAATTGTTCTGGTAGCTCATGCAGAAAGCAAATTAGGACAGCGAGGAGAATTAAAGCCATCTCAATTAACAACGTTGCCTCTAATACTCAGAGAGCAAGGTTCAGGAACCCTAGACGTTATTTTAAAAGCTCTGGATAAAGACAAAATCACTTTGAAAGATCTTAAAATAGAACTTCAGCTTGAAAGTACAGAAGCGATTAAACATTACCTGTTATACTCTGAATCCGCAGCTTTTATTTCAATTCATGCTATCGGCAATGAGCTCAAAAACAAAGAGCTCGTTATTCTGGAAGTTAAAGGGCTGGACATTTACAGGACTTTTCAATTTATTCAACTCCATGGGAAAACTTCCAGACTTACAGACCTTTTTAAAAGATTTTGCAATAGTCATTATAACTTTTAGTTATCCAATATAAGTTTTTTTGATTAGCTAATTATTTAGAAATCCTTCAATTTTGTTTCATAAAACAAGGAGGAAAAATGGCAATTTTAATTACCGACGAATGTATCAACTGCGGAGCTTGCGAGCCCGAATGCCCTAATACCGCGATTTACGAGAATGGTGCGGAATGGAGCTATTCAAAAGGTACAAGCCTTACTGAAATTGAACTTGAAGATGGGTCTCATATCGACGCAAGTTTAATGAATGAACCTGTTTCAAATGACTTCTTCTATATAGTTCCTAATAAATGTACAGAATGTGCCGGATTTCATGAAGAGCCACAATGTGCGGCGGTTTGCCCTGTAGACTGCTGCGTTCCTGATCCTGATTTTCAGGAAACACAGGAAATTTTACTTGCTAAAAAATCCTGGCTTCACAACGAAAATTAAGCTGCTCCAATATAGTCCGTGGTTGCATCTGCAATTGCGGACTACTTTTTTAACTGGGATTGAGCATTAAAAAAAGTTTTTTGTCTTATGCTTAATTTGAATTTAATTCCATAGAAGTTGTGCCCTGGAAGACCAATATGCTTCGGGCTTTTCTTTGAGACTTTCCAAAATTGCCAAATCCCCCTCATCAAACAAAATTTGCAATGATTCAACATTAGATTTTAATTGTTCTTCTGTAGAAGCTCCACTAAGTGCTACATTAGCCCATTTCTGATTCAATACATAAGCCAATGATATAGCATCTACTCCACAATTATATTTAATGGCCAGCTCATTCAATATTTCCCTTTTACCTACAAAAGATAAATCCTTATTTCTACTTGTTAGTCTTCCATTAGCCAAAGCTTCCTTTACAATAATGCCGCAGCCATATGATGAAGCTTTCATTAAAACATCTGTTGCCGACTGCTCCAACAAGTTCCACGTTACCTGGACTGATTGAAAAAGTCTGTCTCCGCCATTCTGAATGTTCAGTGCTTTATCAAGGGTTTCACTTTGACCAATACCGCTGAGTGAAAGTCCGACTATTATCCCTGATTCCTTTAACTGCCACAATTTGTCAAGAACTTCCTTATTGTCAAGCACACCACTGTCCAATGTCGCTGAATGAATATGATAAATAGAGAGATAATCTCCCAAAAGCTTTGTAGATTCAGGATATTGGCGATTCAGAACATTGAAAGTATGTTCCTTTACTTCATGTTTAGCAGCATCAACTTTCCAATCGGCAGTATAGGTATACCCCCATTTGGAGCCAACTATAAAATCCTTTTTCTCATTATTTGCTTTTATCCAGTGTGATAAAAACTCCTCTCCTCTTCCATAACTTCTTGCTACATCGAAATACCTGATTCCAAGTTTATAAGCAAAGTTCAGCATTCTTAATGTCTGTGATTGCATCGCATTATGGTCATAGTCAAAATTAAGGTCTTTGCCGTGACCAAGATTTATATAACCAGGCCTTCCCAATGCAGCAAGGCCAAGACCTATGCGAGATACCTTTAAGCTAGTCGAGCCAAAATCTATTATGTCCATATTCACAAAAATAACTGAAGAAGTATTCTTATCTATATCCTCCCTTTCGTATCATAAAATAAGAAAGGCAAAAAACTTATAATAATAAGCAGCCACCCTATCTCACTGATCCCTAATTTACACTATGTGCTTACCATCAACTCAAACCCGAAGCATTTATCCAACCTAAAGAAGGCATAGTTTTTTATTCTGAAAATACGCAAATTAGAGCAGGCAAAAATAATTTTGCGTTCAAATGAGAGGTAATCCAAACAATAATGATTCACTTAAAAACTTCAGAAACTTTCTAAGTCTTGTTGCATCGGCACCTGAAGAAGAAACAGATTTTTTTTTAGAGCTTCTTAAACCCATCAGATTAAATAAAGGTGACTATTTCATATCACAAGGACAGATACCAAGAAAGTTTGCATTCGTGCATGAAGGACTTTTCAGATATCTTTATGTAGATAAAACAGGAAAAGAATTCACTAAGAACTTTATAACAGAAGGAAAATTCATTGTTTCCTATTCTGCTATGATTGCTCAAAAGCCCTCCATATTGTATATAGAAGCACTTGAAGACAGTACCATCCTTGAAATTGACTATGCACAATGGCTTGAGGTAAAAAAGAGGCACGAATGCTGGAGTGTCCTATTGATTGCAATGCTGGAACATGCTTTTGTCATTAAAGAAAAAAGAGAAAGAGATCTGCTTTTACTTGATGCCAAAGAAAGATATATGGACTTTTTGAATGAATTTCCATCGCTTGAGAACCGCGTCAGACAGCACATGATTGCTTCTTACCTGGGGATATCTCCAATATCCTTAAGTAGAATAAGAAAAAATGAAAATCATTAACTTAGGTTAATTTTTAATAAATTTTTTTTCTGGTTTTTGCATTCAAATCAAGTAATTGAAAAAAATGCAAAAAGGAGATATCGTATTAATTACTGGCGGTAGTTCCGGTGTGGGACTTCAACTGGCAAAAGAACTTACTCAGAAAGGATGCAAAGTTTTGATTTGCGGCCGTTCAATTGAAAAGCTTCTGAAGGCACAAAAGGAAATTCCGGAACTGGATATTTTTCAATGTGATCTTTCTAAAATAAAAGACTGCAATGAACTATGTAATCAGGTTATTGCAAAATATCCTGACCTTAATATCTTGATCAACAATGCAGCTATAGTGAATAAAATAGACTTTCGGACAGACGAATTTGCTTTACCCAAAGCTGTTGAGGAATTTAACATTAACATTATGGCGCCTATAAGACTGATCAAAGCGCTGCTTCCTGTAATCGAGAAAAATAAACGTCCTCGAATCATTAATATTTCTACAGGATTGATTTATGCTCCAAGAGAAATATATCCGTTTTACAATGCCACAAAGGCTGCCTTACACTCCTTCACCCAGGTTTTAAGAATGCAATTAAACAAATCTTCTCCTGTTAAGATTATAGAAGTTCTTTTGCCCGTGGTAGACACACCATGGCATAATGGAAATCCACCCAAAATGGCTATACCCGTTGACAAGGCAGTTTCTGAAATGTTATCTAAACTCGAAAAGGGACAAACCGAAATAAGAGTAGGTAAAGTAGAGCTGCTGCACTGGCTTTCCAGAATTGCTCCACAATTTGCAATCAGGATGCTTAACAATGCTACCAGACACAAACAATAATAGGCAGGAATAAAAGGGGCTATAAAAGCAAAAGGGGAAGATTGACATCTTCCCCTTTAAAATAATTTTATGAACCAAGCTCATTGACAGCAAGCCATGCCATCAGTCCTGATCCGGTTTCCAGAGCGGACTCTTCAATATCAAAAGTAGGAGTATGCACTCCGGAAATTATACCTTTAGCCTCATTCCTAACTCCTAGCCTGTAGAAACATGCATCTATCTGCTGAGTATAGTAGGCAAAATCTTCAGATGCCATCCATAAATCAAGGTCAACCACGTTCTCTTCGCCAAGAAAATCTGTAGCAAAGGATTTAAGTCTGCCTGTCAACTCTGGCTCGTTTCTTAAATAAGGATAGCCATTAAGCACGGTAAACTCACATTCTCCGCCCATTCCTTCTGCGATACATTCAGCCATTTTCTTCATTTTGGCATGAGCATCTTTTCTCCATTTCTCATCCAATGTTCTGAAAGTACCCTCGATCTTCACTTCATTAGGAACAACATTGGTTGCGCCATTTGCAATGAATTTTCCAAAGGAAAGAACACAAGGCAGCTTAGGATCACAATTTCTACTTACAATTTGCTGCAATGCAATGATTATGTGAGAAGCAATAAGGATGGGGTCGATGTTTTTATCCGGCATAGCAGCATGACCACCTTTACCTTTTACGGTAACATAAATTTCGTCTGCGCTTGCCATGTACATACCAGAACGGAAGCCAACTTTTCCTGCCGGAATAGCGGGCATTACGTGCTGACCAATAATATTCACAGGAGCAGGATTTTGCAATACTCCAGCTTTGATCATTAAAGAAGCTCCACCAGGTATTTTTTCTTCACCAGGTTGAAAAACCAATTTTATAGTGCCTTCAAATGAATCCCTAACTTCTTGTAATATCCTTGCAGAGCCAAGCAAAGAGGAAGTATGTACATCATGACCACAGGCATGCATCACACCTTCATTCTTTGATTTATAAGGAACATCGTTTGCCTCAATAATTGGAAGCGCATCCATATCAGCTCTCAGAGCGATAATTTTCTTATCTGGATTTCTTCCTTTTATAAGTCCGACAACTCCTGTATCTGCAACGCCTTCCTGAGTTTCAATTCCAAAACTTCTGAGCTTATCAGCTACATACCTGCATGTATTGAATTCCTCAAAAGACAATTCAGGGTTGGCATGCAAATATCTTCTGTCATTTACAGTATCCCCTGCAAACTTTGCAGCCAGCTCTTTTATTCTTGGAACAAGACTCATAAAAATTTACTCTTTGACAATAATGTTAATCTGATCAGGTACAATCTTAGCCTCAGGGAATTCCTCTTTCAGCTTTACATAAAGATTGTTTGCCTCTATTCTGTTAAAGCAATCACCTACCTTCACTCTAAACGTAGGTTGCTTGTACTGAGCATAAATATCTGCATCAGGAAGAATTTTATAAATACGCTCCCTCACTTTTCTTGACTCTTCGCTGCTGTTACCAGAATATACAAGCACTCTGTAACCCTGTGCACTTTTATTGACACTTTTGTTCCTGGCAGCTACGGAATCCACACGAGCATCCGCTGTTTGCCCTGCAGTAGGTGGTGCTCCAGTATTACTTCCATTTGCAGGAGGTGTACTTTTTGTCTCCTTGGAAGAAGTCTTTGCTGGCGCTGAGTCAGTGTCATACTTAGGCCTGTAGGCAGTCAGATCCTCTTTGAACATACCTTTGGTAGTATCCTGTTTCATTTGAGTCTGTCCTTTTGCACAGCTCATCAAAACGAATATAAGACTCAGTAAGCCAAGGCGGCTGATTAGTTTGTTAGTCTTCATCAATGATTACGCATTTATTGTTGTTGATATCATCTTCAACAGTTTTAAATTTCACGTCTTTCTTAATGCTACCGTCATTATATTGAACAGAGACCCTATCGTTACGGCCTGCTATTTTCTCTGATTTAACAGGCTGAACTTTAGGCTGGTCAGGTTCTGACAAAGCAGTAGGCTGACCATTTCCTGAAAGAACGCTTCTTGCTTCATCTTTATTTTCTTTCAGATGCTGAACAGGTCTCGGTTGTCTTGCTTCCTGAACCTCCTCTGCATCTCTCACTGGCAAATCAGCTCTGTAAAGGAATGAAACTGTATCTTCATTGACCTTACCAAGGAATGCCTTAAACATCTGGAACGCCTCAAATTTATATACAAGCAAAGGATCTTTCTGCTCAAATACTGCATTCTGTACAGACTGCTTTAGATCGTCCATATCTCTTAAGTGCTCCTTCCATGCCATATCTATAAAGGCTAGGGAAGCGTATTTCTCAACAGAAGTAACCAGCTCTCTTGAATTTGGTGCAACCAGCTTTTTAAGATCACCGGAAACATTGATACTTCTTCTTCCATCAGTGAAAGGAATCCCTACAGAAGTAACTTCTCTTCCTTTGGTAGCTTCAATTTCCTTAAATATCGGCAATGTTTTTCCTACCAGATTCTGAGCTTTATCAGCGTAGAATTTCAATGCCTCGTTATATAACCTATCTGTTAAAACGTCAGTTTTAAGTTTATTAAAGTCATCCTGAGAGATGCTTGAAGTGAAGCCGAATGTACTATGAATGCTAAGTTTAAAGTCATCATAATTTTCAACTGCTTTTCCATTTGTAACGATGTTCTCAGAAAGGTCATAAATCATCGTCAGGATGTCAAGTTCCAGACGCTCGCCAAATAGAGCATTTCTTCTTCTTGTGTAAATCACTTCTCTTTGAGAGTTCATTACGTTATCATACTCAAGAAGTCTTTTTCTGACGCCAAAGTTATTTTCTTCTACTTTTTTCTGAGCTCTTTCAATTGATTTGGTAATCATTGAATGCTGAATTACTTCACCTTCTTCAAGACCAAGACGGTCCATGAACTTAGCTATCCTATCAGAACCAAACAGACGCATCAGGTTATCCTCAAGACTTACAAAGAACTGAGAAGATCCCGGATCTCCCTGACGACCGGAACGACCGCGAAGCTGTCTGTCTACACGGCGGGATTCATGTCTCTCTGTACCAATAATAGCCAAACCTCCAGAATTTTTAGATTCAGCAGTAAGTTTAATATCCGTACCACGACCAGCCATGTTAGTAGCGATCGTTACTGTAGATGCTTTACCAGCTTCTGCCACAATTTCAGCTTCTTTCTGGTGGTACTTAGCATTTAATACCTGGTGTTTGATATTACGAAGTTTAAGCATTCTGCTCAACAACTCAGAAATCTCAACAGATGTAGTACCTACAAGTACGGGACGTCCCTGCTTTGTTAACTCACTGATTTCATCCGCAACAGCATTGAATTTTTCCCTTACTGTTTTATATACTTTATCTTCTCTGTCGTCTCTGACAATTCCTCTGTTTGTAGGGATAACAACAACATCTAGTTTATAAATCTCCCAGAACTCGCCTGCTTCAGTCTCTGCAGTACCAGTCATACCGGCAAGTTTATGATACATTCTGAAATAGTTCTGAAGTGTGATTGTAGCATAAGTTTGAGTTGCCTCCTCTACTTTCACATTCTCTTTTGCTTCAAGCGCCTGGTGAAGACCGTCAGAGTATCTTCTTCCTTCCATCACACGACCTGTCTGCTCATCAACGATCTTTACCTTATTCTCCACGATGATATAATCAACATCTTTTTCAAATAAAGCATAAGCTTTCAGCAATTGCTGAATTGTGTGAACACGCTGAGATTTGTCTGAATATTCTTTTAATAAAGCTTCTTTCTGAGTAATTCTTATCTCCTCTGGTAGAGCTTTATTGCTTTCAATTGCATCAAGACCTGTAGCGATATCTGGCAGGATAAACAAGTTTGGATCCTCACCTTCTCCCGTGATGAAATCAATACCTTTTTCAGTAAGCTCAATGTTGTTATGTTTTTCATCTATCGTGAAATACAACGGCTCATCTGCTTCAGGCATCATTTTGCCATTTTCCTGCAGGTAATAACTTTCTGTTTTCTGCAAGATGGCTTTGATACCTATTTCACTTAGGTATTTGATTAAAGGCTTAGCTTTCGGAAGACCTCTGTATGCTCTGAAAAGAGCTAATCCACCGGCTTTTTCATCACCATCAGCAATTTTTTTCTTTGCCTCAACAAGGTAATTGTTAACGATTTTCTTTTGTGCTTCTACTATCTTATAAACGCGAGGTTTTAGCTCATAAAACTCGTGCTCATCACCTCTTGGAACAGGGCCGGAAATGATCAAAGGAGTTCTTGCATCATCAATTAACACAGAGTCGACCTCATCGACCATGGCATAAAAATGTTCTCTCTGCACCAGATCATCAGTATCTCTGGCCATATTATCTCTCAGATAATCGAAACCAAACTCATTGTTTGTACCAAAAATAATATCTGCACGATAGGCTGCGGCACGCTCTTCTGAGTTTGCCTCATGCTTGTCAATACAATCTACTGTAAGCCCGTGGAATTCATAAAGAGGCCCCATCCACTCAGAGTCCCTTTTTGCAAGGTAATCGTTAACCGTAACTATATGCACACCCTTACCGGCAAGTGCATTAAGATAGGCAGGGAAAGTAGCAACAAGAGTTTTACCCTCACCAGTTGCCATTTCTGCAATTTTACCCTGGTGCAGCACAACGCCGCCAATGATCTGAACATCGTAGTGGAGCATTTCCCAGGTAATTTCAACACCTGCTGCAACCCATTTATTTTTCCAGTGTGCTTTATTGCCAATGATTTCAACACCTTTTCTTTTCACAGCAACAGCTTTATCAAATTCACCTGCTTCTACTACGATTTCGCCGTTTTCCTTCCATCTTCTTGCAGTTTCTTTAACTACAGCAAAAGCAGTAGGAAGAATTTTCATCAGAACAGCTTCAAGATCTTTGTTTCTCTGCTTCTCAAGCTTGTCTATTTCGCCAAAGGTTTTTTCCTTTTCATTAATATCCAGATCAGGATTGTCGGCAATTTTCTTGTGAAGAGAAGCAATCTGGTCATCCAGAGATTTAAGGTCACTTGCAATAATTCCTTTAAGCTCTGCGGTTTTAGCTCTTAACTGATCGTCCGAAATAGATTTCAATTTCGCATATTCGTCATTTACCAACTGCACATATGGTCCCAGCTCCTTCAAGTCCCTCTCTGATTTGGTACCGAAAATTTTTGTTATTCCTTTGGCTATTAATTCAAACATTGAGATAAATATTTAGAATGCTAAATTTAAGATTTTAATACAATAACTGATAGTTACTCTGTATTAGATTTTTATTGTCCCTTCAAAAACCTGTTTTGCAGGACCAATCAGGTAAATATCTTTATACCCTTTATCAGCTTTTTGAAAAGAGATACTCAGGTCTCCGCCAAGAGTAGTAACAGGAATAGGACTTTTCATCCCTTGCAAAGATGCAACCAATGCTGAAGCGGTAACACCCGTTCCGCAGGAATAAGTTTCGTCTTCCACTCCACGCTCATATGTTCTTACCCACAGCCTGTCACCATCTTTCTCTATAAAGTTTACATTCGTTCCTTCTTTTCTGAAACGTTCGTTATTTCTCACTTTAAATCCCTCGTCGTACACAGCAAATTCTTTGATTTTCTGCACATATTGTACATAATGAGGGCTTCCTGTGTTTAAAAAATAGAATCCATCCCCTGTTTCAACAGCCTCCACATCAATCATTTTGAGATGAACCAGTCCGTCTTTGATATAAGCATCATGCTCACCATCAATTGCAAGGAAAGAGGTTTCATTTCCTATGACTCCCATATCACTAGCAAACTGGACAATACACCTGCCCCCATTTCCACACATAGAACTTTGATTTCCATCAGAATTAAAATAAACCATCTGAAAATCATAATCAGGGTGCTCTTCAAGGAGAATAAAACCATCCGCACCTATACCGAATCTCCTGTCACACAAAAACTTAACAAGATCCGCATTTGCAGTATCAAAGAATTTCTTACGATTATCAATCATGATGAAATCGTTACCTGTTCCCTGATATTTAAAGAATTTTAAATTCATAAAAAATTAATAAACAAATCTACCTGCACAAATATAGGTATTAACAAGGTAGAATACTGTAAAGTTTAACAGGGATTAAGCATTAAAAAAATGTAAATGTTAGTAAACCCATCAGAAGTTTTTAATCAACGAGGGATTTTAATAATTAACGCTATTCTAAATAGTTTATATACATAATTTGAGCTTAAAGCAAAAAAGCCGGCTCTGAGAGACCGGCTTTTAATTTTATGCAGAAGAAAATTAAGCTTTTGCTTTAGCTTTCGCTTTTGGAGCAGCCTTAGCTGTTTTAGCAGGAGCAGAAGCGCCTTTAGCTTTATCTTCAAACTTCTTATCTTCTTTGATTCTTGCTGCTTTACCTTCTTTATCTCTCAGGTAGAACAATCTAGCTCTTCTTACAGAACCTTTTCTTACTAATTCTACCTTTTCAACTGAAGGAGAAAGTACTGGAAAAATTCTTTCTACAGCAACACCACTAGAAATTTTTCTTACAGTAAATGTTTCACCGTTAGTGTTAACATTTTTCCTTTGAATTACTGTACCTTGGAATAGCTGAATTCTTTCTTTATTTCCTTCGGTTATTTTAACGTGGACAGTGATAGTATCACCAGCGTTGAAAGCAGGAAGAGCAGTTCTCTTCTCTTTAGATTCAGCTTCCACAAATTTTATTAAATCGCTCATAATAATAGAGTCTAACGGTTTTTCAAAAACGGATTGCAAATATAATAGCTAATTATTGCAATTACAAATAATAAAAATATTTATTCACATTCACCTCAAAAAAAGTTTAACATTAACCTTCTTCTGAAAAATGTTTATTATAAAGATCTGGCCTTCTGGTCTTTGTTCTTTCGAGAGCTTGTTCAGTCCTCCACTTTTCGATTTCTGCTTCATGCCCACTGAGTAAAACATCAGGAACTTTCCAGCCTTTATATTCAGCTGGGCGCGTAAAAACAGGCGGAGCAAGCATATCGTCCTGAAAAGAGTCTGTCAGAGCAGAAGTTTCATCAGAAAGTACTCCGGGAATTAACCTGATGATGGCATCAGAAACTACTGCTGCAGCCAATTCACCCCCAGAAAGAACATAGTCTCCTATTGTCCATTCGTGGGTTACCAGGTGTTGCCTGATTCTTTCATCTACACCTTTATAGTGACCACACAGAAGAATAATATTATTGAGCAGGCTAAAAGAATTAGCTTTTTTCTGATCAAATTTTTCTCCGTCAGGGGTCATATAAACTACAGCATCATACTTTCTTTCGGCCTTAAGCTTCTGAATACACAAATCAATCGGTTCGGGCATTAAAACCATACCAGCACCACCTCCGAAGGCATAATCATCTACCTGTCTGTGCCTGAATGGAGAAAAATCCCTCAGATCATGCACATAAACCTCTACAAGTTGCTTATCCTGAGCCCTTTTTAAAATAGACTGAGCAAAAAAACTTTCAAGAAGTTTTGGCAGACAAGTAATTATATCAATCCTCATCGTCAGGCTCTCCTTCCTCGGTAAGATAAACATCCATTAATCCAGCAGGAAGGTCTACATAGACAACCTTCTTTTCCTGGTCCGCATTAAGAATAATATCGTCATGCAAAGGAATCAATACCTCCTGATTCTGATAATTCATTTCCAGGAGATCATGCCCGGGAAGCTCAAAAACGTTGGTGATCAAACCGAGTTTACCCAGATTTTTATCCTCCACCTGATATCCGATAATATCGTGATAATAAAACTGACCATCTTCCAGCTCAGGAAGGTTTTCAAGGGGCAGGTACAAGGAAGCATTGATTAGAGTTTCGGCAGTTTTAAGATCGACATCTTCAAACTGGATGATCGCCATATTGTCTTTGACAATTCGGATAGAATCAATAAAAAAAGGAATCAGTTTTTGGTTTTTCTCCAAAAAAACTGATTCCAATTCTTCGTATTCGTAAGGATCATCGACGTCGAATTTCATTGCGACTTCACCTTTGACCCCATGCAGTCTGGTAATCTTTCCTAAAATATAACAGGATTCCAGATCCATTGCTTAATAATTATTCAGCAGATTCAGCAGCAGGAGCTTCACCTTCTGCAGCGGCAGCTGGAGCAGCTTCAGGAACTACAGCTTTCGCTTTGATTGCAGCTTTTCTAGCCTCGTTTACTTTAGATTCTGCATCAAGTTTAGCTTTTTTGTCAGCAGCTTTTTTCTTCTCAAGCTCAGTTGCAGCACCGCTAACTTTTGCGTCTTTGCCTTTCAACCATTCATTGAATTTCTTATCTGCCTGATCCTGAGTAATTGCACCTTTGTTTACACCAACTTGCAAGTGCTTTTTAAGCATAATTCCTTTGTCTGAAAGCAAAGTTCTTGCAGTGTCAGTTGGTTGAGCACCTGTTAAAACCCAATAAAGAGCTCTCTCTTCATCAAATTTAACAATTGCAGGGTGTGTATTTGGGTTGTAAGTTCCCAATTTTTCAATGAAGCGCCCATCACGTGGTGCTTTTGAATCAGCTACTACTATATCATATAGAGCAAGCTTTTTGCGTCCGCGACGCGCTAATCTGATTTTTACTGACATAAAATAAATTATTAGTTGAACTGATGGAACACGTCCATCTTAAAACCGAACCGCAAATGTATACTTTTTTTCAGTATAGGGCAAATTTTTCAGTGCTGAAAGCACAAAGTCAAAAGCTAAAAGTAAAAATCGCAGGAAAGAACCCAGCCTAAATCCCAATATCGAAAAAACATTAACTCACTGATTTTAAAGAATATTAAGATAAACTTTGTTATTTAAAACTTTTCACCTTAAGCTTTTTGCCATCAGCTTTTAGCTTCCCAGGATATTTTTATAATTTCAAGAATATTATAAG
The DNA here is from genome assembly GCF_000426725.1 of Sporocytophaga myxococcoides DSM 11118. Classification (NCBI taxonomy): domain Bacteria; kingdom Pseudomonadati; phylum Bacteroidota; class Cytophagia; order Cytophagales; family Cytophagaceae; genus Sporocytophaga; species Sporocytophaga myxococcoides. Next base: position 214,085 of record NZ_AUFX01000004.1, read on the forward strand.
GAATAAAAAAAAATATGGAACTCTGTTTCGCGACCAACAATAAGGGCAAACTTGCTGAAATAAAGCATTTATTATCTGATCAATATACAATTCTGAGCCTTCAGGATATTGGATGCCATGAAGAACTTGAAGAAACGCAGCCAACTATTGAAGGAAATTCTTTACAAAAGGCATCGTATGTATATGAAAAGTATAAAATCAATTGCTTTGCAGATGACACAGGATTGGAAGTAAATGCTTTAAATGGTGCTCCAGGTGTGATTTCAGCAAGATATGCAGGTCCAGACTGCTCTCCAGAGGACAATATGAATCTCCTTCTAAAAAATCTGGAAGGAAAAACAGACAGGACGGCAACCTTCAAAACAGTCATTACGCTTATTATCAATGGCCAATCATATGCTTTTACAGGTTTTGTTGATGGTATTATATTAAATGAGAAAAGAGGAGCAAAAGGTTTTGGATATGACCCCATTTTTCAGCCAAATGGATTTTCAAAGACTTTTGCGGAAATGTCAATGGACGAAAAGAATCCAATAAGCCACAGAGGCAGAGCTGTTGCTAAACTTACAGCCTTTTTGAAGGAGCAGGTTAATCCTGAATAAGCTATATGCATAAAATATGAATACACCTTATATAATAGGTATAACAGGAGGCAGTGCCTCAGGCAAAACTTTATTCATCAGAACACTCATGAAGCACTTTGGAGATCAGGAAGTTTGCCTCATTTCCCAGGATGAGTACTATAAAAAAATCGAATTTCAGCCATTGGATGCTAAAGGTATTGTCAATTTTGACACTCCATTTTCCATTGACAATGAGCAGCTAGCAAAAGATTTAAAGGATCTGAAAGAAAACAAAGTAATATATAAAGAGGAGTATACCTTTAATAACCCTGCCCTTACTCCAAAGATTCTGACGTTTAAACCAGCTCCTGTTATAATTATTGAAGGCGTTTTTGTTTTTTATCACCCGGAAATAGCTAATCAGCTGGATCTTAAAATTTTTGTTGATGCAAAAGAGTCAGTAAAACTTAAAAGAAGAATATCAAGAGACCAGACAGAAAGAGGACATTCCATAGAAGAAGTATTGTACAGATATGAGTATCACGTGTCTCCTACCTATGAAAAATATATTGAACCCTTCAGGCATGATGCTGATCTGGTGATTCCAAATAATAATGGATTTGAGAAAGGACTAGAGGTGGTATTGAGTTTTATAAAGCGGAAGGCGGAAAGTTGAAAGAAGAAAGTGAGCCTTAAAAAATAAAGCCCGGATTGAATATCCAGGCTTTAAATTACTTTATGCTTTGAGCTTTCTGCTTTTAGCTTATTTTACTTTTCCTGCAATTTCTTTTTGCTTCTTCTCTTCAATCAGATCAGCAAAAGTTACATTATAAAGCTCAATTGCCTCATTGATAATTTTGAAAGCTTCCTGCTTGTGAAGAAATCTTTTTACAATTACCTTTTTCTGCTCAAGATTTTTATAATCTTCAAAGAAACGCTTCATTTCCACAAGTGTATGAGGAGGAAGCTCTTCAATATCATTAATATAGTTAACAGACATATCATTTTTGGCAACTGCTATGATTTTGTCGTCTTTCTCGTCGTTATCAATCATCTGCATTACACCGATAACTTTCGCCTCTATCAAAGTAAGGGGATCTACAGCTACTGAACTGATAACCAAGATATCCAAAGGATCATGGTCATCACAATAAGTTTGTGGTATGAAACCGTAATTTGCAGGATAGTGAACTGCTGAAAACAACACTCTGTCCAACTTTATCAGACCGCTTTCTTTATCAAGCTCGTATTTTGCTTTTGAGTGTTTTGGAATTTCAATAATACTTTGTACTACTTCAGGACTTTTATCCCCGTAGCTTACGTCGTGCCAAGGATTAAACATAAAATCTAATAATTTAAAAGTTAATGACTAGGGCCATATTAAGATTCAAATATACCAATAAAGTTATACTTATCAGGACAAATAAACTTAAAATATGAAATACTGTTTTGGCGGATTAACAATTTCTACATACTTTTGCAGGCCTGAACTGTATGAAGTTTAAAATCAACATATTAAAGTTTTTACTTGGAATCGCTTTAGCCTTTCCTCTTTTGGCTTACAATTTTGCGGTTAAGCCAACAGGGGAAATACATAAAAAATCCAAAGTAAAAGATGTTGCGGCCTCAGATGATGATGCAGGGAAAACCATTATCACTTCTTTTGAGGCAGTTATACCATTTGTACAGATAAATTTACACCAGGATATTTTCTTTGATTTTTTATCGCCTATAATAATTCTTCAGAATCACTTTGAAGAAAAGGTTGACTTGCCTGATTATGTAAATAAATATTTCAGGGTTCTCTTACAGTTAATAATTACACCCCAAGCCCCGTAGTGGCTTAGAAATCCGTCATTTAGGATTTAACCTCTCAAGAGTCTTTGGATTCTTCAATTTCTTAATTTAAAACCATACAACAACTATATACCAAAAATGAAGAACAAGAATGTCATTGTCACATTGACAATCATAATTTCTCTTCTGTGTCTGTACTTTTTATCATTTACTTTCATAGCACAGAATAAACAGAACGAGGCAGTAAAATTCGCCACTGAAAAAGATGGCACTGTTAATCTTGAGAAGAAACAGGAATTCCTGGATTCCATTTATGATAAGCCGGTTTACAATCTGTTTGGCATAAAATATACTTACAAAGAAGTAAAAGAAAACGAGCTTGCTCTTGGTCTTGACCTTCAGGGTGGTATGCACGTAACGCTTGAAGTTTCACCTGTTGAAATACTTAAAGGGCTTGCTGGGACCAACGCTAAAGATCCTAAATTCCAGGAAGCACTTAAAATCGCAGGAGAAAGATACAGAGGCGGTAAAGATGATTATACAGCTCTTTTCTTCGATGCTTACAAAGAAGTGGCACCTGACCAAAACCTTAGTCACATATTTGCAAACACTGCAAACAGCGGAAGAATCACATCAAAAAGCTCCGATTCGGAAGTAAAAAAGGTAATTAACACAGAGGTTGATGATGCTATTGACCGTTCTTTCGAAATCCTGAGAAACAGGATTGATAAATTCGGTGTAATTCAGCCAAACATCCAGAGAATTCAAGGAACTGGCAGAATCCAGGTTGAGTTACCGGGTGTTGAAAACCCTCAAAGAGTAAGAAACCTTTTACAAGGTGCTGCTCAACTTGAGTTTTTAGAAGTATATCATATGCCTGAGGTAACTCCATATCTGAACCAGATCAACGAATACCTTCTTGCAAAAGAAAAAGATGCTAAAGCTCAGAAAGATGCAGAAAAAGCTCCTAGCTCTGAAGCCGCTAAAAATCTCCTTACAGACGACACCACAGCCACTGCTAAAACTGATACAGCAGCAGTAGCTGACACTACAGCTCAAACTAAAACAGACACTACTCAGAAAGCATCTGCTATCTATAACCTACTTAGATCAGGGTATTCTTTAAGATATGAAGTAAAAGATACCGCTAAGATCAACAGAATCTTCAGCGATCCAAAAGTACAAGCTATGATTCCTTCTAACATGCGCTTTATCTGGGAGCAAAAACCATATAAAGATGAGCAAGGTGGAACTACTCTTGAGCTTGTTCCGGTGAAGAAAAGCAGAACAGGAAAAGCTGGTCTGACAGGAGATGTAATTACTGACGCAAGAGCTGACGTTTCAAGCAACGCGAAGAGCTATGAAATCTCCATGAGCATGAACCCTGCCGGAGCAAAAAAATGGAAACAAATAACCAGAGAAGCTTCCAGCGACCCTAAAAATAAAAGAAGAGTAGCAATCGTACTTGATGATTATGTAATTTCTGCTCCTGTAGTACAAGTTGAGATTCCTAACGGACAATCTTCTATCACTGGTGACTTCACAATGGAAGAAGCAAGAGACCTTGCAAGCAAGCTTAAAGCAGGTAAACTTCCTGCTCCTGTAAGAATTGCGGAAGAAACTATCGTTGGACCAAGCCTTGGAAAAGAAGCTATCGATTCAGGTTTAAATTCAATGCTGGCTGGTATGATCATAGTAATCCTGTTTATGGTTCTTTACTATTCAAATGCTGGTCTTGTAGCAGACATTGCTCTTCTTTTCAACTTGTTATTTATCGTGGGTGTAATGGCCAATCTTGGTGCCGTTCTTACACTACCTGGTATTGCCGGTATCCTGCTTTCCATAGCAATTGCCGTGGATGCTAACGTACTTATCAATGAAAGAGTAAAAGAAGATCTTAATGAAGGCAAGAGCCTTGACACTGCTCTAAATAGTGGATATAGCAATGCATTCTCTGCGATCATCGATTCAAACGTAACTACTTTGATCAAAGGTTTCGTACTTCTATACTTCGGAACAAGCTTAATCCTTGGTTTCGCAGTAACACTTATCATAGGTATTTTCTGTTCATTCTTTACTTCTGTATTGATCACAAGAGTAATCTTCAATATGAGAAAGAAAGGAACATGGAGCTTCTCTAATAAATTCTCGAACAATCTGTTCAAAACAACTACATTCGACTTTATTGGAAAGAGAAAGCTTTTCTACACTATTTCAAGTCTCATCATAGTTGCCGGTATCATTTCTATTTCACTGAAAGGATTCAACTTAGGTGTTGACTTTAAAGGAGGAAGAACATTTATTGTGCAGTTTGAAAAACCGGTAAGTACTGAAGAAGTTAAGAAAAACCTTAATGATGTATTCGGTTCTTCACCAGAAGTAAAAACTTACGGATCTAACAACAAGCTAAAAATCACAACGCGTTACCTGGTTGATGATGAGTCTGATGAGGCTCCAATCAAGGCTGAGCAAACTCTTAATGACGGACTTTCTAAAATTTCCGACAACAAAGCTCAAGTACTAAGCGCTTCGAAAATAGGACCAACCATTGCGGACGACATTAAAACGTCAGCTATATTATCACTCGGTGTGGCAATTGTGTTAATGTTCTTATATATCCTTATCCGTTTCAAAAAATGGCAATTTGCATTCGGAACCATGGTAAGTTTATTCCACGTGGTGCTTGTTGTTCTTGCTCTGTTTTCGCTTCTTGACGGAATTGTACCGTTCTCTCTTGAGATTGATCAAACTTTCGTAGCGGCAATTCTTACAGTTATCGGTTATTCAATCAATGACTCTGTCGTTGTATTTGACCGTATCCGTGAGTTCCTTTCGATACACAGAGGAGACAAAACTCAGTCTCAGGTTATTAACAATGCCTTGAATGACACATTGAGCCGTACAATTATCACTGGTATGAGTACAATCTTTGTAATCATCATTCTCTTTATATTCGGTGGTGAGTCTATCAAAGGATTCTCATTTGCAATGTTGATTGGTGTACTTATCGGTACTTATTCTTCTCTTTGCATAGGTTCTCCAATCCTTGTAGACTTTGCGAGCTGGGAAGATAAAAAAGAGCCTGCTAAAGAAGCTTCACAAGTTTCTTAATTACGCTCATTATCATAACAACAAAAGGCAGTCTCTTTCGAGACTGCCTTTTGTATTTCTAAAGGTTCTTAAAAAGGCATTATGCCAGGGAGCTGCTTCAGAAAAAGACAGCTTCTTCATAGTCATATTTATTAATTGAGGATTCTAAAATAATTAAAATATAAACGTACCTCTGCTGTCCTCACCCCTTTGAAATACCTGATAGTTACAAAATAATTTATCCAGTAATCATAGCGCCACTTTCATTCCTTTTGCAGAGTTGTAATGCTTCACATATCCACCTAATAAAGATTTGATAAACTGAGGGTCATGTCTTAAAGAGTGAGGAGAAAGATGAGCTTCATGTGAGTTGAGAAAGGTCTTATTACCTAAGTAAAAATATAAACACTCTCTAAATAAAAAATCAATTCAATACAAGAATATTTATCTTATCCTTATCATTAATTACTATAATATAGAGGCCTATCGGTACAATTTCTCCCCTGGAATTAGTGCCATCCCAAATGCCTGGACCAGTAAATTCCTGAATAAGCTTAAGACTTTTATCATAGATCTTAATTTTTCCTGTCGCAAGTATCGAATAGTAATCTCCCATTCCATCTCCATTAGGAGTTATCACATTATCACAATCTTCAGCGTTTGGTATCAGGATATAATTTTTTAATTCAGTAAGACAACTATTTTTATCCTGTACAATCAGATCATACAATCCGGGCTTTAACTCATCTATCTGTGTTGTGGTGTGCCAGAGCGACTTCACTCCTTTTGAAACAAGCTGATATTTAAACGGCCCGCCTTGAGGAGATGAATTCATATTATCAATAGATATTGCAGCACCCTCTGCACAAGAATTCGAAACAATATTATAACTATAAGAAGTCGAAGCAGCGCCACAACCTGATACTTTAAGAGAAACCGCTTTAAAAATAAGTCTTAAGCCTTCAAGCCCAGGAGTATTATTGACAACTTCAACAATATAATTCCCTTCCTGATTCTTTTTGACAGACCTTAGAAGTATAGAATTAACAGTAGTAGTATCAATATAAATCGCCTCCTTTTTCCAGTAGTAACTATTGCTGCTAACCTGTGTGTCTCTTTGAGCAGATATCTCTACATCACTTCCTGAAGATACATTTACATTTTTAAAATTATTTATTGTATCCTGTGGATTAAAAATAAACACAGAAGCAAACGAAGGATGAGCTACTTGCGGAATAATATCAGAGAAACTGATCTGATTATGATCAAAAGCTGCAACTGTAAGTGTTGTTTTCGAAGAAAGATCAGGAATAGAAGTTAGTTTATTACCTGCCGCATTAATTAAAGTCAACTTATTTCCGGAAGGTAGCAATGGAAGCTTTGTCAAGCTGTTATTATAAAGATATAATCGCTCAAGATTATTCAGATTTTCTAAAGAAGGCAGCTCTGTAATAGAGTTCATTCCAAGATTAATCTCGACAAGGTTTATATTTTTGGAGAGATCCGGAATTGATTTCAGTTTATTAAAGGAACAGTCAAATATCTTTAGGTTTGGAGAATTCAATATAGAATAAATACTCCCTATATTATTTCTGTAACAGTAAAAACTTTCAAGATTTATAAGGCTTGACAGGTCCGGCATTACATTGATATTATTAATACTGCAATCGAAGTACTTTAAGGATGTTAATGCTGAAAGGTCCGGAAGAACTGATATATTGTTAAATTTAACATCTAATACCTGAAGCGTTTTTAGCTGACTGATTTCCGGACACTCTGTAAGTCCGCACTCTTCAGCCCAGAGATGAGTCAGGTTTTGCAGAGGATTCAATGATGGAAATTTTTCAACTGGGTTTTTGGAACAGTTTATCTGGAGAATACTAATAAAATGTTCTAAACCCGAAAGATCCTTTATGCCCATGTCCATGCAACTAAATGTACCAGTATAGGAATTAGCTGCGGCTACAATCAATTGCTTCTGGCTATTTAAAAGAAACGGATAATTTTTTTCCAAACAATCTCTGAAAGCAGGATCGGGAATAGTATAATATTGTTGAGCAATTGCCGGATTGCCCGACCAAAGCACAATTAAAAATAACAATATTTGTATAAGCCGCTTCAAACGATTAGTAAATTAAAATTTCCCCTCTTACTGAATTACCATTATTGTATTCCAATGAGTAAATATACAAACCAGGAGCGGAAATTCCTCCGGATGAACTTTGACCATCCCAGTTAAAATCCTCGCCCGAAAAGACACTTCCGCTGAAGACCACAATACCAGCTCTGTTGCGGATCGTTATAGTACCAGCGTTTTCAACTTTAATATTAACAGTCTCTCCGTATGTAGGATTAAAGCTATAAGCTTGTTGCTTTTTTTTGCATTCTTTGGTTCCTATTTCCACCAATTCTTTTACTTGCATCCGGCATCCATTAGCATCTTTAATACTAACAGCATACGTGCCGGAAGAAAGATTTGAAAAAATATTTGAAGACTGCCACATGGTATCTCCGGCACTACTTGATATTCCGTAAGCTAATGGATTCACATGATCAAGAATTTTCACCACCACTAATCTGCCATCTTCTTTATCTGTGCATGAGGGTTCGGATTTGACCTTAGCCTCTAAAACTTTTACAGCACAACGAACCTCAACTATTTGAGGCTTTGGTTCAGTTATATTCTGATGATCATTAACAATCAATGTAGGTTCATTTTCAGAATTACTCAGTGCGCCCACTGCATCAAGTCCATTTGAAGGTTCAGTCTCTGAAAGTTTTGCAACATCATTTGACTTCTTACTATTTCGTTCTACCTTTTTACTTTTTTCTGAAGACGAAATCGTCGGACCTATATTAAACGAATGGACATCCGGATTCTGATCCGCCTCCTTAGCCGCTAAGTCAAGAGCAACATTATTCTCTTTAACATTTTCCTTTCTGAACATTAAAAACACCATTAATGCTGAAGCAACTAAAGCCATTCCCCCCAACAGAAATAATCTTCCATTCTTCCATGAATTTTGATTGACCTTTACCTTGCCAGATGAAAAATCTTCATCCATCATTGACTTCAAAGAATAGAGCCTGTCCCCAAGAATCAATTCATTGGCAAATTTCTGATTTTCTACCAATGTCTTAAATTCAGCATCCTGAGCTAATCTCTGATTAAAGCTCTCCTTCTCAGATTCAGTAAGGTCACCCGAGAGGTAGCGATCAATAAGTTCTAATGTTTCCTCCCCGATATTCATGATTTTAAAAGGTCTTTAATTTCTTCATTAGCAGATATATATTCAAGAAGCTTCTGTTTGCATCTGTAGTTTTGAGTTTTGGCTACATTTTCATTCAAAAAGCCCATCTTCTCTGCGATCTCTTTCATATTCAACCTTTCATAAGAAGAATAAGAAAGCAATTCTCTACATTTCTCCCCCAGCTTCTCGAATAACGCTTTATATGCATACCACTTTTCATTCATAATGAGAGCAATAAGAGGATTGTTGCTTGTTTCTTCAAAATGTTCCAGAAGATCTGCATCTACTTCCCTGTTCAGCTTCCTGACTTTATTAATCCATACATTCCTGCTGATTCCCATTATAAAAGCACTTAAATCTACTATTCTGTCATATTTATTTTCTATAACATATTTATAGAATATGATAATAGATTCCTGAAAAACATCTTTACTGTCATCTACGCAACCACTATTGCCAGAAACATACTTTTCCACCTTAGGATAAATTTCCTTGTACATCCACTGCAATACTTCCCTGTCATCGCCCTTCCTGATGTTTTCTGCAATATGTTCGAGACTGTATTTCAAGACATTCTAATTTGAAAAGCTTTAATATAACTAGTACAGACAAGCCGTTATAAAGTAACACGCAAATGTTCGATTTTATAGGAATATTCGTTTAGATAACAGAGATCCAGACGCCTGTCAGTATCCGAAAATTCTCCTTTTAATCTGATACGTAATCTTTTGATTTAGTACACCTCTCAAATAATAAATAAAATATCTTTCATAGATAAAAACATAGCTCTTGGCTCTGAACCAGGTACTATCTGATTATAGCTACGTATAAAAGTCAGGAAAAAGAAGTACTTTAGCGAATTAGACAAATCCAAGAAATAATTTACCCTAAAAAACAATTCGGAAAAATCAGAACGATAAATTGCTATTAAATGTGAGGTTCTTTTTTGTCTACATATCGTTAATTTTTATCTGTTATTCATCTAATGCTCAGGAAGCATATATATATCCTTTAAACTTTTTACGTTTAAAAAATAATTACATTTTTGAAAATCCAGCTGCTTCAACTCTGACAGAAAAGGGAGAAATAAATCTCATACACAGTGCATTTTCAGGTCTTTTAAACAATGTTGGTATTAATTATCTGGAAGCTTCCTATAGTCCAGGAAAATCAAATGACACGCCAGTTCATACTTTCGGACTTACCCTTCATTCTGAATATGAAACTGAGATATTAAAAAGAAATCGTTTTTACCTGCGTTATTGCCGCAGCATACAACTTAGTTCATCTGTTAAATTGGCTGCTGCACTACAAGCTGGCGTTTTTAATTATCTGGTAAAAAGCACTCAAAACAGCTCAGGCAGCTCATCTACTATTCCAGATGCATCTGTTGGCCTTTGGCTTGCAAGCAAAAATTTTAATATCGGAATTTCAGGTGTTCAGTTACTTGCATCAGAAATAAAACCTGTTTACAGAACCTATGCATTGGGCAGCTACATAAACTTGTTTATGGATTACAGAAAAGCGATTTCGTCAAGTGCAGAGCTTATTCTTGGCATGAAACTTTATAAGGGGAAGGGTTATTATGAAGGCCTATGGTTATCCGCAACATTAGAGTTTATGAATAATTTCAGTGCTGGTGTTAATTATTTGTGGAAGCAAGGACCAGTAGTTTCATTAGGAATAGTAAAATTTAATTTCTTGAAAATCCATAGTGATTTATACTTTTCATATTTTCATCCTACAAGCACTGATCATCTTGCCAATACAGGCAGGTACGAAGTCAGTATCCATATATTCCCTTTTAACGTAGGAGAAAAAGATCAACCTGATGAGGATACAGAATAATCTCTGACCTTTAACAGATTGAGAATTGCATGTTTAAAAAAAAGAAGTAGTTTGCATTTTCAAAAAAGATATTTTAAAACTTAAATAAGATACTATGTTAGACCAACTCATTCAACTTGGTAAAGACCATCTTTCAGATTCATTGATCAACAAAGAAAACCTAGACAGCAATCAGGTAAATGATACATTTGATCTTGCCAAAGGCTCTTTCTTTGATACTTTAAAAGACCAGGCTTTATCAGGTAACCTTTCTCAAATAACAGACCTGTTTAATGGTAATACTTCTGCAGGAGGATCTATTTCCACTATGGCTTCCAACAAACTTGCAGAACAGCTTTCTTCCAGATTAAATATGTCTCAAGAGCAGGCGAATTCAATTGCTAATACTGTTGTTCCTGTACTGATTAATAAATTCAGCAGCAAAGAAACGGGGACAGCGGATAGCAGTGAAGATCTTATGAAGCTATTTGGAATAGATACCGGAAACATCCTTGGTAGCCTTGGCTCTAAGCTTGGTGGATTTTTCAGCTAAATAATTTACGGAGAGGAAAGATTTTCCTCTCCGTAAATACTATCAATCAATGAGCCTTGATTACTTTAACAAATTGAACTTGCCCACCTCTTACTATTTTCACCAAATACATCCCACTATAGAGATCAGGACTAAGCACAGCCAACTGGTTATTCTCAATTCCAAGCTTTTCAAAAACCAGCTTTCCTGCAAGATCAAACATATAACAGTCAGCGCTCTCTCCCATTCTGCCGGTAATTACGATACCGATGTCAGAAGAAAAGGGATTAGGATAAACAACAACTTTCATTTCTTCTGAATACAAAGAGTCAGGAACAGGTAAAGTATCAACCCTGTCATTAAAATGACATCTGTTATCACTTCTCTGAGGATCTGTAGTACTTTCAACAGCAAGAGACTCGCCGAGGTAACCCGCGTTATTACTTGCACTTTGATCTATGAGCGTTTGACCATTTATTTCTTTGAAACGCCAGTATCCAGCCAGATTTATTGTAATACTTGAAAACACCACGCCAAGATTATTCCTTATTTCATCTGCTGTTCTCGCAGTTTTCCAAAGCTTCACCTCAGTAATATATCCATTTGCGGGAATGCTTTGTGCTGCATCACAACCAATAAGTGCATTGCTTAAAGAGGTAATTGGACTCACGCCTGAAACAAACTTTGAAGTGCCTACAAGAAGTCCATCTAAGTAAAACCTGACAATATAGCTAGTACCCGATTGGGTAGCAGTGACAGCAACAGCATAACATCCTCCCGAATATAAATTTGCTGTAACATTATTTTTCTGTACCACATCACTAAGCACTGTCATGCCGCCAACAATCAATCCCAGATGATTTGCATCAGCTACATAAAAACGAACTCCGTTTGTTGTATCCTTTTCATAGATCACAGTTCTCAATCCTTTTGAGGGATTATTAAGATTGATATAAGCCTCAATAGAAAAGTTGGTTTGGAAATTGTAATTCACATTGTGAGGAATTGTGGCAACATCTAATTTCCCTGTAACAACTGGGTTAAAATCCAAACCACGAAAACTCTCTGCTTTATCGGAACCAAAAGTTCTGGAAGGATCATTGCTACCTATATCAGAATTCATACCCAACCAGCCATCATTACCATATGGACTATCATCCATAATAGCCTGAACTCCGCTACATTCATTAAAATTCCATAAACCCAACAATCCGTTGGAAGGATATGGAAAATCCATTTTCAGATTGTTGATCAAATCTATCTCTGCTTTTGCAACGTTCCAGAAGCGGAGATAATCTATACTTCCCGTAAAAGAAGACATACCCGCATTTCCAGGTTCATCATAACCTATGAACAAATAACTTGAAGCAACGCTTAGATCGACGTTATAAACCTGCACACCTACAGAATATCCATCCAGAAAGAAAGTAAATTTGTTTCCTCCACTTCTGCTAACACTCAGATGATGCCAAACTCCATCATTACGCATATCTGCAAGGCTAAGCGTATTACTTTGAATATTCACATTAACACCGAATTCATTAAAAAAATTAAATACTATTTTTCCGGTTGCATAGTTAAATCCAAACATATAACCTTGGGATGTATTCCCAATTGCCCTAGTTGACAAGATCTCCAGCACGTTATTATCTGACGCTGAAAAATCCATTTTCACCCTTGCCTCAATAGTGAAATCTCCTGTACCACGTGCAAAAAGAGAAGCATTAGAAACAGATGCCCTCTGGGGAGACCTAAACTGCAAGGCCTCCATACGAGACAATCCGATTGAACTTTCCGGACCTGCTCTGAAGAACCCTGAATTATTAGAGGCTTCAATCCTTACTCTGTAATTATTTCCCTGAGTTATATTATCAGGTAAAGCAGATTCTATTTGACCGGATAAAGAATCATTCGAACCAACAATAATTTTCTGAGGACCGAAATAACCGTCAGGCCCAGAAAGCACAGCCTTATATTTCACATCAGAAGGCCATCCAGTATTCGTACCACTATAGGTCAGCATGAATGTATCTCCAATACATTTACCCGCAAGTGATTGTGGATCTACTGTGAGTAAAAAATCTGAAACATATTCATAAGCACCGACATCAAAGCTTCCCCCCTGAGGAGCTCTTAAATTACCATTTATATCGGAGGTAAGTCCATAGGATGCGACAATATTAGTCCCCAGATCAATCACAATGTTACTGTTTTCAGTAAGATTAAAGTCATTGTTGTCAGGATCCTGAAAATTAAAGGCAGGAATTGTATTGTTAATATTTGCCAACTCTGAAGCGCTTATCTGCGAACCGCCTTTCTTCACCAGACTATAACCGGCAGGTATATTTGCACCAAGATTGTTATAAACGAATGCACTTATTTTATTTACTGAAGAACCCACCTCCTGAAGCCTTATCCCATCATGAGAAGGATTTACAATCGTATTATTAAATACATAAAATGGTTTTGCCTTTGACTCTGCGTTGTTGGAACCGACATAAATGCCATTGTCTTTTGCATTTGCCACTACATTGTTATAAATATAAACGTTACCTAGCCCCACACATACAAGTCCATTCTGAGTAAACTCATCCCCAGGGTAACCATAAATAAAATTATTATAACATCTGCCGGAGAAACCGGTGCCAAGCTGAAGTCCATTGTTCTGATACAAAGCAAAAGTCTGATATTTTCTGCCGAATCCATTGATATAATTGTTATATACATAAGAACGTCCCGCTGGACTAGCACCTATCTGAATCCCTTCTGCTCCTGCATCTCTGACAATATTATTATATACAAAAATACTATCCAGGTTATGCTGACTATTTCCAGGGGCCCAGTTAGTATTGCCTATATACATTCCTTCTGCATCGGTATTAAATATATAATTGTCATGGATATAAATATTCTTCATAACAAATCCTGCAGGATTATTATTCCCTCCTTGGACCTTTACCAGAGCATTGTCAGTCTTAGCCATCAAACCACAAAAGCCAGAATTTCTTATATCCACATGATCCACTTCCACCCTTGTGGTCGTATCTCCCAATACAAGAGTAATATTAGCTCCACTCAGCACAATCCCATATTGATCAGAAGAACCGGTACCAGAAAGTCTCACATTTTCGCTATTAAAAAATTTAAAAGCATAACCATTAGTTAAGGCAATATTAAAGACAACCTGTGCAGAACAATTTTTAAAAATATAAGGAGCATTAACACCTCCATCTGTAGACCCCTTGAAGTTCCTGACCATCAAAGGGGCTGTTCTGTTTCCGGACTGAAAACAAATAACACGTTTATTTTTAGGAAGTGTTGTAACTGAAAGCGTATTACGATCAATTATCGTTGATCCAGAAGGTATTGTATAATCACAACCACAGGACTGAGCGGAAAGATTTCCACTATAGCTTATAACAAATAAGAAAATCCAGATAAAACTCCACGAGGGGGCACAATGCATCAATTCAATATCTTTTACTTCTCTCTGACCTTTTTCATTATAAAAAAAAGTCCACTTTGTTCTCATAGCCTTATATATTTTACAATCAGACTAAAAAGGCAGAAGAATTAAAAATGTTTAAACCTGAAAAAACAAAACTCTCTAGCTATCAACGTCTAAACTTTTTATACATTTATCGCTTTTAGAATTTCCAATTCTCTATTTATATTTGTCAAGATGAACAAATTCATAGCCCTCTTTCTGGTATTGATCGTGTTGCTACAGAGCAATATGAAACTGATCCTTGTGGGTTATTATGAATTGAATAAAAGCTACATCGCTGCCAATTTGTGCGAAAACAAATTAAAACCAGCTCTAAAATGTGAGGGTAAATGCTTCCTTCAGAAAAAAATCAAGGCTCAGGAAAAACAGGAAAAGAAATATGCTTCTTTCCTGAAAACGATGGATGAAATTATATTTATCAAATCTCACTTTTCGTCTTTTACACATTCGCTTTCATTTTTCTATATAATAAAGAAAGAAGTTGTCTATATCGCTAAAGGCTATACCTCTCCTTTGAAGCTGATATTCCAGCCTCCTCAATAATACTACAATCACTACTCATTGTGCTTATATCTATATAAGCAGTCAAAAATCTCTTTCACATAAAAATATATACTAGAATGCAAATGCAATTCAGGCTTTGCCTGTTATTCATATTTGTCATTCATATAGCATACGGACAAAGCGACTCGCAAGAGGTTTGCAGTGCTCATTGCTGTTTTGATGACCCCACTCCTGCCGGAGTTATGATCAGCCACGCACATGAAAAAGGCGAATGGATGTTTTCGTACAGATTCATGGCTATGGACATGAAAAATGTCTTGGAAGGCTCTCATAAAGTTACCTCAGACCATGTCTTTAACAATTACCTTATGTACCCTGATCATATGCGCATGGATATGCATATGCTCATGGCCATGTACGGCCTTAGTGATAAGATAACCCTCATGGCCATGCTGAACTACAATTACAATCGCATGACCATGACCATGCATCCGGGTATGCAGCATAATCATGGAGGGACAAGTGAAGAAAGCTCCGCAATGAAGATGAAAACTTCAGGGCTTGGAGATATTAAACTTAGCCTGATCTATAATTTACTTAATAAAAATAATTCACAACTGCTTCTTAGTCCAGGCATAAGTATTCCTGTAGGAAGGATTAACATTACGGGTAATGCAGAAAACATGTATGATGGTATCAGACTTCCTTATGTTATGCAAATGGGTTCTGGAACCTGGGATTTTACACCTGTAATTAATTACTTCTATAATAAAACGAGATTTTCATTTAGTTCACAAGTTTCTTCTATTATAAGATTAAACACCAACAACCTCGGGTATAAACTTGGCAATGAACTTACCTTAAATAACTGGATAGCATATAAATGGTCTAAGCCATTTAGCAGTTCCGCAAGATTGGAGGCATGTTCTTTGCAACCTATAAAAGGTGAAGACAAAGATCTGCCGAAAGATTACGAGCCAGGAAGCAATCCCGCTAATTATGGAGGAGAGAAAGCCTTTCTGTACCTGGGCACTAATTATTATTTAAATACAAGCTTCTTAACCGGCAGTAAAATCGGTCTTGAATTTGGACTTCCTGTTTATCAAAATCTAAACGGACCACAAATGGCTCAACGCTTTACATTATTTGCCTCATATTCAATAACTCTTTAATGCATTTCAGAATGAAAAAAAAATTTAATTATCAGTCTTTAATTTTCACAACCATCATATGCATATTAATGATTGCAGGCTGTAAAGATAAAGACGATCCCACTCCATCCAATCCTACAGATACCACTGATACCGAGCAACCCTACAATGGCCCTACAGGCTTTCTTCGTTTGCACCTGCATAATTATATAGATCAGGAAGAGGTGCTTGGCCCTAATGAAATATACACAAATAATGCTGGAAGAAAGATTTCCTTCAGCAGAACGAATCTTTTTATATCAAAGATAGAGCTTATAAAGAAAGATGGTTCAGTATATAAAGTTCCGGGTAAAATCATCCTAAAAAATGTTGATGAGGACACATACGATATCGGTGACGTACCTCCGGGTTTTTATAAGTCCATTCGTTTTTATGTAGGGCTTGATGAAGAAACTAATAAGAAATCACCTTCCTCTGCTACCGATGTATTGAGCAATCAATCTATGTGGTATGGCTCATCTGCTCAACCTGAAGGATATGCATTTATTAATTTTGAAGGAAAGATAGACACCACTACCAATGGTGATGGGTCTGAAGGAAACATGCAGCCATTCAGCTATAAGCTCGGAACTTCAAAAAACTTCAAGCAGGTAGTTATGCCGGAATATGAATATGCAGTGATTGTGAACAAGACTCAATTTCTTCATCTTTATCTAGACTGGAATCAGTTCTTTAGGAATGTTCCTTTAAACAACAATGCTAACCTGAATGTATCCTCAATTGAAGTACCTGCAAAGGATATTGAAACAATAATTGGTAACAATATAGCTTCTATGTTCAAATATGAAGAATAAGAACATATTTGTTTTATTACTGACTATTATATCGCTTTATGGCTGTCAGTATGATACACAGAAACAAGATCCATGCAAACTTGCCCTTCAGGATAGTGTATCTTTTAAAGGTGATCTTCTTCCTATCTTTCAAAAAAATTGTGCTACAGGTTTCGAATGCCATGCTGGGCAAAGCCCTGCAGGAGGTCTTAACCTTGAACCAACCCAGGCATATAATAACCTGATAAGGCCTAAGAGTGGTTATGTAGACACAGTTAACCCATCCAGAAGTTTATTATATGCAGCTCTTATTTCTGTCACTCAACCTATGCCTCCAAATGGAAAGCTTGACGATTGTTCTATAGAGCAAATATTACAATGGATGGATCAAAATGCAAAGAACAACTAAAGCATGAAAAAATATCTTGCAATAGCGTTTTCATTTATCCTATTATTGAACTGTTTCATGAAACTGATCATTCTTGCAGAATTTCATGTAAACTGGCAATACATTGCAAGTCATTATTGTGTTAACAGGAATATTAAAGACTCAGACTGTAAAGGCCATTGTTATCTTAACAAAAATCTGAATCAGGAAAAAAAAGATTCCAAATCACCTTTGGCAAAAACCAAAATCACAGAAGAATCTTTTGAATGCATTTCCATCAACTTATTTAATTGTTTAAAAAAGATTTCTCAAAAGTCATTTTTAATCTGCCAGGAAGACATTCTCCAAAGCTTTCTGAATAAGATTTTCAAGCCGCCTACGCAATCATTGGTTTTGCAATTAATAATCTTTAATTTTTAATTAATAAAACAATGAAAAACATAAATACATATAAATACTTAAGAAACATTTTTCTGATTTCAGCTTGTCTGATTTCAACTGTAACAGTTGCCCATTGGAACTCAAAAGGACCTTTCGGAGGATCTGTTTCATGTATGCATACGGCTGACACAAATACATATGTAGGAACCAATGGCGGTGGAGTCTTCAGAACCACCAACAAGCAAGGTGTGAAATGGGTGGCTACTAATGCAGGATTAAAAAGCGGTAACATCACATCAATTACATCTATTGGGAGCTATGTACTTGCTGGCACTCCAGACGAAGGAATATTTCTTTCAAAAGATTTAGGTAAAAACTGGCTTCAGGTAAACTCCGGTTTAGGGTCCCCAAATATCACAGCACTTACATCCAGCGGAAAGTATATATATGCTGGAACTAAAGAAGACGGAGTTTTCATGAGCGCAGACAGTGGCTATACATGGAAAGCTGCTAACGAAGGAATTACCAATAAGAAAATCACATCTCTTACCACATTCAATCAAACTATCATTGCGGGAACAGATGGAGGAGGTATATTCATGGTTATGATTGATACTGAACTTTGGTCGGGAACACAAGGTGGCATTCAAGAGAGAAAAATAAATTCTGTTATAATCAATCCTTCATCTATGCTATTAGGAACAGATAAAGGAATATACATCAGTAGCACAAGCGGAACACCTTGGACTTTATTAAATGATGCTTTGTCCAATACATCTGTAAATCAACTTTACCAGAATGGAGATGTTATTTATGCATGCACAGATATCGGACTTTTCACATCTCCTCAAACAATAACCTGGACCAAGTCTTCTCTGGGATTAACTTCTGACACAATCACTTCTATAACTGCTTTACAATCGAAACTATTTGTTGGAACCAAAGCAGGTATATTCTCATCTCAGGCATCTCAATTAAGTTGGCAGAAAGCGAACGAAAGCTTTTTCGGATTAAACATAAAAGGTCTTGCCATTAACGGAACCGCAATAGTTGGAGCAACCAAATTAGGAGTTTATTACATCTCTGAAACAGGAGCTTCATATACTGCAAGAAACAATGGGCTTCTTGACAGCTTAAGTGTATCAGACCTAAACTTTTCAGGTACAAATCTGATCGCTACAACACTTGCAGGAAAAGTATACATAAGTGCTGATACGGGGAAAATATGGATATCTCTAAGTTCCGGATTAAACGGGGATCCACTCGTAAAAATAGCTGTAAGAGAAAATAAATTATTGGTAGCTACTTCAACTGGAAAAGTATTTTATTCAAACCCAACCAATATCAATTGGATAGAAATGAGTTCCGGATTGCCAACAGGATTAAAGATTACAGCTTTGATTGCAAATGGAGCAGACGCATACCTTGCCGCAGAAGATGAGGGCGTATTTAAACTATCTCCAGGTGCAGATTGGCAAAATTTCAGCTCAGGGTTGACCGATTTAAAGCTAACATCACTAGCAATAGTAGATGGGACAATTTTCGCTGGAACTGATGGAAGTGGTGTATTTTCAACTGCAACAACAGCAGACTCATGGAAAGAAATAAATAATGGTCTTCCTACTCTAAACATCACATCTCTCTGCGCAGCCAATCTTGTATATGATGGTGTTACTTATCCATATGTTTATGCGGGATATAAAGGCGGTGTATATTTTTCCTTTAACAAAGGTGAAGAATGGAGAAGTCCAGACATACTTGCAAACCTTCCGCTCTATGCTGACATAACGCAAATTGCTCTATCAAGCAACAGAATATTTGTAGGCACTCCGAACAATTCCATATACTCAAATGGAAAAGGTGAAACAAAGCCAGTTGTGGCTTCAATCTTTTCAAAAGGCTCTGATGAAAATACATTTATGATTTATCCTAACCCGGGTAAAGAAAGCTTTAAAATAAACTTTGCTTCTCAACAGGAGAAAATCAAAAACATATTCGTTTATGATTTCTCAGGTAAGGCAATTGATAACTTTATAGCTTCGGAAGATGGTTTAAAAATAAATGCTCCCCAAGGAATTTATTTTATACGCATTGAAACAATAGATGGCAAGAACTCTGTTGAAAAGTTAATAATTCAGTAAAAGTCTTGATAAATTATACGATAAAGGCTGCTTCCGAAAAAGAGGCAGCCTTTGTCATTTATACAGAATCTTCACGCCGAAAGATTGGCATCACAGAAATTAATTAAAAATAAAATCGCTTTACTTCCTTTTTGAAACATTCCAGACAGGTCTATTTTTCTGTACAGTTCAACAAAACTATTTCTGAAACAATCGAAATAATTTCAAAACGAATCCCATTTTTAAGTACTAAAGCTATAAGTACTAAGTAACTAACCAAAAACCTTCGACCAAAAATTCTGTTTAATGGGCTTATCAGAAATTTTTACTAAACCATTTAAAATTTCTCTAACTATGAAAACACCTTACAATTACACCAAATGGTCAGACTTTAAAGCCTTCTGGCTTTTGATCATGCTTATAACTATAGCGGGAAATGGTCATGCCCAGGTGCCATGTCTTTCAGCAACCACTCAGACTAATGCAGTAAATGGAGTTTGTTTCGGCTGCTCAATTACAAACCCTGAGAGGGCTGTCGACAATAGCACTTCATCTTTTTCAATTTTAACCAACATGTCACCACAATTCGGGAATACAGAGCAGAAGCTGAAACTTCCTGTAACCGGAGACGCAGCAGACAGTATTAAAATATTGTTATCATTCTCAGGCCAGATTTCACAAGTAGCTTTGATTTCAAATGTCTATGTAGCAACTTATATTGGTAATACATCTAATAATAACCAGGTATCAATTACTTCTTCGAATGTGAACTTAAAATTATTGGAGCCAAACCCTAATCTACCTAACTTACAATTTGCTAATATTACCATAAAGCCAGGCCAGGCATTTGACCGGGTACAAGTAATGATCAAACCAGCGAGCGGCCTTCAAGTTGAGCATGTAAATATACATAATGCATACATTGTAGTACCATCACCAACTGTTGCTGCAAAATCTATCACCCTCTGCGGATATGGCAATAATGCTACCTTAAAGGCAACCGGCCCTTCAGGTGTAACCTTTAAATGGTATCTGCAAGCAACGGGTGGAGTTAGTGCTCACACAGGGAGTTCATACTTTCTAAGTGATGTCAATCAATCCAAATCCTATTATGTAGAATCTTCAAAATATGGATGTGCTAACTCAAACAGAACACTGGTATCGGTGATTGTTGGCGACATCCCTGATATGCCGGTAGGTAAAGGAGATTATATATGCAGCGGAGAAAGTGCAACAATCTACGCTTCGTCTGCAGGCTCCGCAATCAGATGGTATTCTCAGCCTACAGGAGGATTAACCATAGGGAGCAGCAGTCCTTATACTACAGCCCCGTTAACCTACAACAAAATATACTACGCTGAAGCAATAACCAGAGCAGGATGCAAAAGCCGGGAAAGATGCCCGGTCCCGGTAACAATACTGAAAGAAGGACAACCCATCATCAAATGGTCTCATGGTCTTGCTAATAAAAATGCTATAAAACCGTTGATAACTAATGATGGCTACATCGTTGGAATAAATTATAACGGAAACATTGAACTGATAAAATACGATGCCGATGGAAACCAGCTTTGGTTAAGAATATACGGAGGATCTCAAGACGACAAAATTGCTTATCTGACACAGGCCATTGACGGAGGATATATTATAGCAGGTACTACGAAGTCAAGCGATGGTGATATTACGGACGGGAATAACGGAGAGTATGATATTTTTCTCCTAAAAGTAGACAACAATGGTGACCAGCAGTGGAATAAAACTTTTGGTGGAAGCAAAAATGAAGAACTGGTTGATTTTATCCTGACACCTGACAATAATTATCTAATCGGAAGCAACACACTATCAAACAATGGAGATATTACGGATGGAAATAACGGAGCATCTGATTACTGGCTTCTGAAAATAGATGCTTTGGGCAATAAGATCTGGAATAAAACATTTGGAGGATCAAATGATGATAGACTAGTCAAAGTATCCCCTGCTGCAAACGGAGGATATATTGTTGCCGGCAATTCGTTTTCAACTAACGGAGACATAACAGATCATAAAGGGGAAGAAGATTTCTGGATAGTAAAAACGAACAATTCCGGAACTAAACTATGGACCAAATCTCTCGGAGGAAGTGATGAAGAGGATTTAACCAATATGATTACTATGCCCGATGGTTCATCCATCTTTGGAGGATATACCCAATCAAGCAATGGAGATATTCTCAACTTTCACGGTGTTCAGGATTGCTTTGTAGCAAAGTTAGATCAGTCAGGAAATAAAATCTGGGCTAAAGCTTACGGAGGAAGTGACGTTGAATTCCCCTATTCAAAGAGTATATTATTACCGACAGCAAATGGAGGTTTCACAATGGCCGCTATTTCCAGCTCTGATGACGGGGATATAAACTTACCAAACAGTTTTGAAGGGCTTTGGATATTTAAAGCAAGCAGCCAGGGCATCATAACATCCTCGCGAATATATGCCTCGGCAGTGGTTACTGGAGACATATTGAACATTCCGGGAGGAGGACTTTTAGTTGCAGTCGCAACCAGAGAAAATGGAGGCGACGTCACAACCCCGCCTCATGGGCCCATTTTTCTTTTCTATGACCATTGGATTTTCAAAACAGATCAATATGGAAACATTATTTGGGATGGAACTTACGGCTCCTCCTATGAAGATTACGCATCTACAATACAAACAACTCCTGATGGAGGAATATTGATAACAGGTACCGGCGGTGCCTTTGATGGCGATATAGAGGGCCCTGCAGGTTTTAGTGGAGCCTGGATATACAAACTGAAAGATGATGCAAACTGTGGCAATTTGAGAACCGCAGGTCACTCAAGCGCTTATGAAGCATCTTCAACAAATGACATATCGAATATTGCATATCCTAACCCATTCTCAGATAAGCTAACTTTAAAAATGGACCTTGAAAAAGATGCATCAGTAGTCATACAGATATACAATGAACAAGGAGTTGAAATCAAAAAGATTTGCGGAGAATATCAAAAGGGTAACAATGAAATCAACATAAATACCTCTGAATTGCAAAGGGGAATATACCTATTTAAAGTTGCTCAAAATGAAAAAGTCTCCAGTCTTAAAGTTGTAAAATATTAATCATTATACAATGAATGAAGTATTGCGTCGACCCGCGATGTCAGCCCTTTCGACCTGACATCATATTAAAGTTGGTACATTAGTAAAATCATTTTAGATACTACAACACAGGCTGCTCTCAAAAGGGCAGCCTCTGTTGTTTATAGGTACATCAGAAGACTTTAATCATAAACAATTATTAAACTAAAAATCACTATCTTAATCTCTGATTTCATATAGAAGGCTGAAAATTATTGAAATGGACCAGAACCAAAGCATTCCCGGCAGTAATGAACTTATAAAATATATTTCTAAATACATTAACCTTACAGAGGATGAGACCAATGCTATTCTGAAAGATCTTGATATAAGATTTTACAAGAAAGGGGACATTCTGATAAAAGAAGGCGAGGTTCCGGAGCTTTGCTATTTCATTTTTAAAGGTTGCGTACGCCAATATTTCAATAAAGACGGAGAAGAAAGGACCACTGAATTTTATACAGAAGGCCAGCCTATTGCTGTTTTTCAGGGAACGAATGTGAACAAAAAATCATCGTTTTATCTTTCTTGTCTTGAGGACTGTGTGATGTCTGTAGGACCAATTGTAACTCAGGATACAGCTATTGATCCCAAATTTATAAACCTTTGCAAGACCGCAGCGGAAGATGAACTTTGCAGAACTCAGGAAACTTTAGCCATGTACCGCCTTACCAATCCGGAAGAAAGATACCTTGAATTGATTAAAACCAAACCAGAACTTATTGAACGTGTTCCCCAATATTTTCTCGCCAGCTATCTTGGAATAAAACCGGAATCTTTAAGCAGGATAAGAAAAAGATTAACTAAGAAGGCCTAATCATTTATAGTTTTTCCTAAATTCATTTCTTAACCAAAGTCAATGAGCTTAACTGAAGCATGATTTATTTTTGCATTAATTTTAAAAAGGTTTAAAATAAAACATGGACCAATACGACTACAGCTATAACCAGGGAAACACTTCTTACTTGTTTTCTCGAAGCCATTTTAGTTTAATGTCAATCTTTTTAATCTGAATAAATGAAAGCAGCTTATTATACACTATATGGAAGTCCCGACAATTTTTCAATAAAAGAAGTGGATATACCTTTTCCTGGTGAAAATGACTTGCTGGTAGAAGTGCATACAACTACAGTAAACAGGACTGATTGTGCTATACTTGAAGGCTCCTGGCTGATGCGCCTGTTCACAGGATTCTTCAAGCCTCAAAAGGCAATACCTGGAACAGACTTTGCCGGAAAGGTTATAAGAACTGGAAAGAATGTAACCCAATTTAAGCCTGGGGACAAAGTTTTTGGCTTCGATGATATGGGACTTCTTTCACATGCACAGTTTCTTGTTGTCAACTGCAATAAAGCAATCTCACATATCCCTGAAGGCTTATCTTATGAAGAAGCAGTGGCTTCACTTGAGACAGTCCACTACGCTGTTAACTTTATAAACAAAATCAAGACACATCCCAGACAAAAGGTTTTGATCAATGGAGCTGCGGGTGGAATAGGCTCTGTGCTTGTACAATTGTCGAAATATTATGAATTGGGTGTAACTGCAACTTGTCGCACAGAACACGTGGGTCTTGTGACGGAGTTAGGAGCCGATAAAGTAATTAACTATACCAAAGAAGATTTCCTTAACACTGATGAAAAGTTTGACTTTGTATTTGATGCTGTTGGCAAGAGTACTTTTGGTAAATGCAAAGCAATATTAAAGGATGGCGGGATATATATATCATCGGAACTTGGGCCTAATGCCGAGAATCCATTTCTGGCGCTTATCACGAAATTTACAGGCAGTAAAAAAGTAAAGTTTCCTATTCCCTTTGACACAAAGGCAAGCATTAAATTCATTCTTGGTCTGATTGCCAAAGGAAAATTCAAACCGGTGATAGATAGAACATATACTCTTGAAGAAGTTCAGGATGCATTCAGGTATGTAGCTTCAGGGCAAAAGGTGGGGAATGTTATACTGATGGTTTATAAGAATGGCAAAAGCCAGGTATGAAATAATTTGAAAGCCTAGCAAATTATGAAGAACTAGCTGGTCTAGCTGGCGTCCGTTTGAGGCGTGCCCAACTCCTCCACACTCTATCAAGGAGTTTAAATCAGTACCAATCGATTATTCAAAGAACTCTACAAACATTTTAGGAAGAGTAAATGAAATATTATTAAAAACAATTCAATTTCTTTTTGCCCTTAGGATATCAATTATTTGAGCTCTATTAGAAATTTGTAACTTTTTTTCTTCCCTCGATTCCAGGATGCAAAGAGGTTTATGCTCAAAACTCTTCCCAATAAATGGAACAATTCCCCTATTCAATTTCGTTATCAGTCATTCACAAACCTCCAGAATGTCTCAACACATAAAATTTTCAAAATCCAGTCCGGATTTCTTTGGAAGCTTAAACAAACGCGTTGGAGAATATTTCAAGATAAATGAAATTTCACGTCACGCAAATAGGCAGATGTATGTTAAAACCATCTTCATGTTTTGTTTATACCTTGTTCCTTATGCATTCATTTTAAGCGGTGCCGTTTCAAACCTATGGCTGTTAACACTGATGTGTGTCATAATGGGATTTGGCACTGCAGGAATTGGGCTTTCGGTAATGCACGACGCGAATCACGGAGCCTATTCAGCAAAACCCTGGATCAATAAATTGCTGGGCTACTCATTGAACCTAATAGGAGGAAACGCTTTGAACTGGAAAGTTCAACACAATGTATTGCATCATACTTATACCAATATTCATGAAGCAGATGAAGATATCAGTCCTCGCGGGATATTAAGAATGTGCCCCAATTCTAAATGGTTGTTCTTTCATAAATTTCAGCACATATATGCCTGGTTCTTTTACGGATTACTCACTCTCGTATGGATTGTATTTAAAGACTTCATGCGGATTATCCGTTACAGCAAAGACGGAATGCTGAAGAAACAAAAGGCAGATATACGTCAGGAGTGGACCATTCTTATTGCGACAAAGCTTATTTACATTTCATACATATTTATTCTTCCTGTTATTCTCTTAAGTATAGCATGGTGGAAGATTTTGATTGGAGTAGTGATATCACAGTATGTAGCGGGTTTCGTTTTAGCTATCATATTTCAGCCAGCGCATGTAATTGAAGGTTCTGACTTCCCATTGCCAGATGACAATGGCAATTTAGAGAATAACTGGGCTATTCATCAGCTTCGCACAACAACAAATTTTGCTCATAAAAGCACTTTCTTTTCCTGGTTTATAGGAGGGTTAAATTTTCAGATTGAACACCACCTATTCCCTAATATCTGTCATGTTCATTATAAGAAAATCTCTGAAATAGTCAGCCAGACTGCGGAGGAATTCGGTCTACCTTATAAGAACGTAACAACTTTTCGTGGTGCGATTTTAAGTCATGCCAGATTGCTAAGGGAACTAGGTAAGCGACCTGCAGTCGTTCCTGTTGTTAGCAATTAAATAAGTTTATAGAGAAGGAAACCATAAAAAAGGCACGGCTTAAAAACCGTGCTTTTTTTTATGGCAAGCAAATTAATTCGAAGATTAAGGAACTAATTCTACAAAAGCTGAAATCTTGATATCTTTTGCTAATGCCCACTTTGATTATAATTAAACTATTTTTTAATACTGTTTCCCTATAATCACTTCTTTTATACTACTTAGTTTCGCCCCGTATTACTCTTAAGTTATTTAATCCACACCCCATATGAAAATCATTTTCTCCTGTTAAGCAATATGTATTTGTATATCTGATACTTGCGCAATAAATAAAATCTTATTATACTCGCACCATTCAACCAGCAGGATCACTATCGGAACTTTTAATCAACCTTTCTTGCTGCTTTAGTCTTTGCTTTCAACAGAAAGAGTAAATAAATTTTTCAACCTAAAACACATTTTATAATGGAAAAAAATGTAAGTGCAGCAATCACTGCAGAAGAGCTACAGTCAGTGATTTCATTCATTCAACAAGCTGAAGCAATATTGCCGTTTCTCATTTCACTAAGCAATGAGGAAAGGCATCAGTTACCAAAGTTGGGCTCCAAGAGCGTTGACTTTGTGAACGACTCATCTGAAACTGTTAAGGCATTCCCCAACATCATGCCTCCTACTTTTGATAAGATGGAGTTCGTAAAAGACTCTGATCTTGTAAAAGCACTTATCACGATCAAGATGGTATTAGATTCTTTTCATCAAAAAGTAGATGATACCTTAATGGAAGTGGGTAGTGAAGCTTTCAGCAAAGCTCTGGAGGTATATGCACAGGTTCAGTTCCAGAAAGACAGTGTACCAGGATTGAGATCTGCCTACGACAAATTGAAAGTCCGATTTGCAAGAAGCAAATACAAACAGAAAGAGGATGATCAAATTGTCAATAATTAAAAACTGAAGGGAGGTAACACTCCCTTTTTTATTTTTAAAACTTAAAAAGACCTCATCCTAAATCCTTCTCCTGAAGGAGAAGGACTTTAATTCACCTAAAATTGACTCCATTTCATTCAACATTGGTTCTTTTTACTTAAAAATTCAGTCCTTTGCCTGAAACATTGATTCTCTTTGCCGGAATCTTGACTCCATTTCATTGGATTTTGAGTCTTCCTTGTGAAAATTTCAGTCTTTGAGCCTGAAATTTGAGTCTTTTACATTGGAAATTGACTCTTTCTGTCCGAAAATTCGAGCTAAATGACTGAAAATTGACTCCTTTAGAATCAATTTTCGAAACGAAAGAATGAAAATTCAGGGAAATAAAATCAATACTTTGACAGAGATAGGGAATTTTTGAGGAAAGAGATCAAATTGATCAGAAGAAAGTATAAAGAGCTCCCTAAATAACTATGACGGCTTTCTATTTTGTAGAAACCAGTAATTCCCGGACATTCACATCCAGCGCTTTTGCTATAGCAAATAAAGTCTCCACTGTAGGTTGCATATCATTAGTACACCACTTTGAAACTGTGCTTCTATTCATGTCAATTGCTTCTGCCAACCAAATATTTGTCTTGCCTTTTTCGGCCAATACAGCTTTTATTCTATTAAAAATTGGTTTTTCACTCATTTTAATTGTCTTACATGCAATTTTATTGGCAAAGTAAGCATATTTAGCAAATTGACTCAGCCTATAAAATATCTATATTATCAATTTAAATATATATTATATCATACTTAATTGCCTCTAAAGCAATTTCAAATTATATTAGCATTATAAATCAATCAGCTATGGAAAAACACAAAAACCTTATCATCAAGATCCTTGTCCAGGACATGAAACATGAACAACTTATCAATGGCCTCAAGGAACTAGGCCTGGATAGCGATATGCATGGTTTAGAATTAGTAAGTGTTGTGGCAGAATTAATGGGCTCTCCCGAATTGAAATCAAACTCAGACTGGTTCGATAGCTACATGAATTTTTTAAGCATGGCAGACCAATATGAAATAACAGGCAATGGCAGAAATCTAATACCGCTTGCTGAGACTTGTTATATGTATCTGAAGAAATGTATGGAGAAGGCGATGATGGAGTGAGCTATCCTTGCGAGGTTATGCAAGTTTCAATATATGCAATTTCTATATTTGAAATGTGTGATTTAATAGAAATGCATTCTGCACATAGGTTCTATTTATGGTTAATATCAAATGCTGCTCATTAGGAAAGGGAGACGCCAGCATGGCGTCCCTACGGGAGATTGGGAAGATAAACGAAATGGCCCGTTTTGTTTGCAATAAAGCTACCCACCCAGCTGGTCAGCCTTGTTGCAAACTTGACTACTCTTAATTTTCGCCCTTCTTACTTACATCTTCCTGCCAATTAGGATATGATTTTATCAGTAATATTGAATCTTCTTTATCAAGATAATCTAATTCTCCTTTTAATTCTATCAATTTTCCAGATCCCGAAAACTCAATTATTTTTTGGTTCAAAGGATCCCGATTATTTGTTATTCTTCGAAGTTTTCCATTAAAAAAATAACTTTTTGCGATATCATTAATATATGTGCTTTTTAAATTTCCTTCGGGAAAATATACTTTTTGAAATAATCTTTGACCATTATCATATTCCTCATGCAGCATCAACTCTCCAGTTTCATAATATGCCTTAACTTCACCATGAAACTTTCCATCAATGTATCTCCTGATTATTTGAGGTTTCCCACTTTCACTAAAAACCGTGTCATTCCCGTATGGAACGCCATCCTTAATGTGGTAAGCTCTTAATAACAACCCCTTCTCATCATATTCAATCACCCGACCATTGGGCACTCCATTGGATATTGGAGTAATTTTTTTAACTGTTCCATCTTCGTATTTTTCCGTTATCTGAGATCTCACTTCTTTTTTCTCATATGAGCAAGAAACCACAAAGACACCCCATGTCATTACTATTAAAATAAATTTGTCTCTCATATTATTCTTTAACTTCTCATATTGAGTCTAACTATTTAATAAATACAACTTATGAATTATGTTCATACCTTGGCTGGCGCGCGTTTTCAAAACACGCGCCAAACTACACTATACTCTACAACAAACCCGCATCATAACTTATATTATTTCAAAGTAAAAATAGGCAGATATAAAAAACTTACTACCCTAATCTTTTCGCAAACACTTGCATTACAAATGAGAATGCGCTTTATTCACTATTCATCTTTTCTTTCTATAAATCTTCCCCTATCACAAATTGCACGCTTTACAAAGAGCGCTAACTCCGAGAATAAATGCGGGCCAGGGGTTAGTTTTTTCGTGTCCAAAAGTCTATATTTTCTTTAAAAAGGTTATAAGCCTTTTTGGATAAGTATAAGGATGAATATTGAACATAGATTTGGCCTTTATCATAAAATCCAATTGAAATATCCGTTCCAAACATATCCAAAACAGCTGCATCACCATTCTCAACCATTAAATTTAGAAATCCAAAACACCTCTTCAGTAATTCTTCATTTGCGGAAACTTCATCTATAGTTTTTCTAATAAATGCACCAAAAAAACTTATTTGCAAATAAGGATTAGTATCGAAAAAGACATCTCTGTGATTTTTATGTTCAGGAATAATTTCATATAAAAGTTCTAAAATATTTTCACTGTTAATAATCTTTTCCATTAGAAATCTATAGTCTGTTGAGATAAAGTATTTATAGCTTGTTTTCTTGCCTAATTATATGGATACATACTTTCTTTGCTATCGAAATTACAGTAGATCAAATCACTCTGCTTGGATACAATTTATCTCTGACCTGCAAAAATCTTTTTTCAATGCTCAAAGTCATGAGCATACCTATACTGATACTCAGTATTGATGTGGTAAAGAAAATCAGATATTGATTATCCAATTTATAATATAAAAGAAGCTCTGAAATATGTGTATTTATAAAAGTATGAATGACGTATATAGAAAAAGAGCTGAAGCCGATTTTACATATGCCATCAACAACTGAAGCAGATAACAAACTGTTTAATTTGTGATTTATATCTTCTGTCAAAAGAAAATATACTAATATTATTGAGAAGGAAATATATAACAATGTAAAACCAATTGTTTTTGCAAAAAGCGAAGGGACTGCATTGACAAAGGGCGTCCAGCAAAGTCCTGCAAGAGCTATACTCAGAAGCCTATATTTATAACTGTTAAATATTTTGATCAGATAATCTAACTTAAAATAATAGAGATAAGAGACAAATACTCCTGCTAATAAAGAATCTAAGCGGAAGTGAGTTCGTGTAAATATCTGTACAGATTGATCCGGATGTTGGATGTTTGCATAGAGTCGAAGAGAGAAACATAATACTCCTATTAATATAAGTAGCATACCAAATGTTCCAATACCTGAATTGTTCTCTTGTTTTTTAAACTCCTGTGAATTAAGTTTTATGTAAGCCCAGAGGAAAAGAGAGAATCCTATATAAAAATGTTCTTCTACTGCCAGTGACCAGCTGGGTCCATACGCATATCCCCATTTCCAGAAATAATTTTGCACAAAGGTTAAATCAAACAACATTCCTGAAATGTTTAACCCTCCATTGAATAGGATAGGAATAAGATAAACGATATAAAATAAGTAATAGATTGGATAAATTTTAAAGCCTCGTCGTATAAGAAAGCGGGCAGGATTGACTGTTCCATGTTTTAAATACTCTTTAAACAAAAGTCCTGAAACAAGGAATCCACTCAGGACAAAGAATAAATCTACCCCTATCCATCCCATTTGACTTGTAAAAGAAAACAAAGGCTTATGCCGTGCAAGAACCAGTATAATTGCTATTCCACGTAAGAAATCCAGCTCTCTTAATCTATTCATTAATAAAATTATTATTCCAGCAAATATAAATGATTTAGTTTTCTCGCTTAGGGATAAATGAGAATAAGAAATACTATTGCTTCCTTCCGTAACGAAAAAGATATTAAGTTATTGAAAGATAGCTTTTGGGGAAATGCTTAGAAATTCTGACAGACGCAGTTTTTAAAATGCGCCCAACTAGACTATACTATAAAACAAACCCTCATTATATCATTACTCATATTATTTTAAAATAAAAATAGCCAGCTATAAAAACCTGGCTACCCCTGAATCTTTTCGCAAACACTCGTATTATAAATGCGAATGCGCTCTATCAATGTACATCTTTACTTTCTATATATCTCTCCCTATCACAAATTGGACACTTTACAAAGAGCACCAGCTTCTAGAATAAATGATGGCCAGCTGGGTGTCTTGCGGGGAAGCCACGGAACAAGCGCGCCAGCCTTCTGAAGATTTATCCGGCTGGACGGCTGGTTAATGAATTAGAATCCTCTCGTCTTAAAATATATTGGAGAAAATAAGAAAAAGAGAAACAGGATAAAAACAAACAAAAGACTTCCCCAATAATATTTTTTATAATTTATAGCTCTATAATTTCCTTTCTCAATACATTTTTTTTTTACATAAAACCAAAAAAGATAATCTGTTACTATTAAAATAATTGATATTAATATATATACATATCTCTCACGAAAAATACTTAGACCAAATTGAAAAACAATAACTAAGAAAAAAAGAAATGAAACTTGCAGTATATAGGTTAATGCAAGCAAAACAATAACTGCATGATCTTCAGCTCTTCCTCCCCATCTATTAAATTTATTAGAATAATAAACAAAAGAGTTAAATATGTTGTTCATAAAATTTTTCATTCTTTTCATTAAGAAACTTTATCACTGTTTTGGTTCTGAGAAGAACGATTTACCAGCACTTGACAGGAGCGCATTTTGAAAACCTGCGCCCAACTATACTATGCTCTAAACAAGACCCTCATTACCTTACTCATATTATTTCAAATTAAAAATAGCCCACTTAAAAAAACTGGCTATCCCCCAAATCTTTTCGCAAACACTCGTATTATAAATCCAAATACGCATAATATGCCTCTTTACTTTCTATACATAACCGTCTATCACAAGTTGCACGCTTTACATTTGATAACGCTAACGTTAACCCTGCAAACCCTTTTATGATAAATGAACTACAAAAGTTTTATACAACTATGCAAAAATAATAGAACAAAAATATAATAAATCAGAAAACCCACCTCTGACTTTTTATTTTAAGCAGCCGAAAATATAAAAATTTAACTGCTAAGCATTTACACAAAACCTAGTTTAAAACTTATCCGTATTGCTGCAAACATAGCCTACAAAAAACTTTACTTTAAACTATTAATGAAAAAAATTCTTTTACTATTCTCAACTAGTATCTGCATTTCACTCTCCACCTTTGCACAAACTGATACAGACTCTGCCATTTCTTCCGACACTCTAACAGGTAATTCTTTGCTTGATATGTCTATCGAGGAATTATTAGGAATTGATGTGGTAGATAAAAGGTTTAAGCTTTATGGATACATAGACACTTATGCAGAAAAGACATTTGGTGTTCCAACTATTGTCGACGACAATAAAACCGGATATACAGATGTTCCCTTTGAATGGAATCCTGTCAGGAATTTTCACCTATACGGATCCGGAAATTTAAGCAACAACATTGATGTATTAATAAATATCGCCCGTACAACCAGCGATGGCTTAGAGATCAGAAATGCGTGGGGTAATTTTAAAATTAAGAAATACCTACAGGTAAAGGTTGGTAAAATGTACAGACGATTTGGCTTGTACAATGAAAGACTAGATCAGATCCCTACCTTTATAGGAATTGAACCTCCTGAATTATTTGATGTTGACCATTTGTTCCTTACAAGGACAACAAACTTTATGGTTCATGGCGCCTTTAATTTTGGCAACAAAGAACTCCAATACGCTTTAAGCTCAGAGAACGGAGAAGGCGGAGCAGCTAAAAATGTTATTCCTGTAGGCTGGGATTTAAGATTAAAAACCCCAACCACCATTATAGGTACATCTGGCTTTACATCCAGCATTAATGCAGCAAACAGAACAACTTCTACAGTTGACTTTGGAAAAGGCTCACCCAGAGGTGGCGTACTTCCATGGATGCAAGGGGATCACTATGGTGTGTATGGAGCCTTTATAGAAAAAGGAATTGGTAATTTGATTATCCAGGCTGAATACTGGGCTTCTCCGCACAAAGCAATCCGCAATGCCGATAATGTTCTTACCATGGTGAAAGAGGCTGGCATCAACAAAAATCAAAGGGAACGTTTCCTTGGAGCAGCTGCTTCAAAAGCAGACGCTGACTTGACAAAAGAGGATGTGGTCACAAAGGTTTCATATGTATCGAGCACATGGTATGTAAGAGTAGGTTATAATATCAATACAAAAGTCGGACAGTTTGTTCCGTACATATTCGCCGATTGGATGACTAATCCGGAAGTCATTAACAATAAAACTTATGGAGGCGATGAAGAGTCTGGTTTCGCAGATAATGGAATTTTCTTTAAACCTTCTTTGGGGCTTGTATACAGACCTATCCCAAGCGTTGCTATAAAAGTAGATGGCAGTATACATTCACAGAAATTTAATGGAAGAAATGAACTTTATCCGGAGCTTAGAATGGACTTTTCATTTGCATTCAAACAGTGGCTTCAGTAAAATTTCTTTCAGAAGTATAGTATATCAACACTCTTTCTCAAACCATTCCTTCATTTGTTAAAGAAACGAAGGAATGGTTTTCTTTTTTAATTCCCTGCTCATTCTCTCCGAAAGGATAGCCATAGGATTCACTTCAATCGATTTTTGTACTCAGAACAGAGACAGGTAACTCAAAGCAAGGAGTAGATAAAATCACTTCTCAAAGAATCCTTTTATTGAGGAACATTCAAAATTTTCCACTCCATTCTTTGAAACAAATTCAGCAAAATTTGCATAAGATGCCTCACTCTTAAGAGACAATTCTGAAGAGAAATCTATTTCTCCATACACTTAACTTTTAAAAGTTATTTTATATAAATTTATCATATACTTTATCAACCAGGAGTTATTATTCCAAACGTTGAAGTATTTTTTATTTACCATACAATTACAACTATGGATACAATGATTCAAACCAGTGCCGAAAGAGTAAAAACTTTTACAGCCATTGAGGCCAAGAGGCAGAATAAAAAGCAAAAGTCTTTTGTACTTTCATTAATCAGATTCTATTTTAAGCATCTTACCTTATTTAATGAAGACTTTGCAATTAACTTTGCAACAAAACTTTTTAAGACCACGAGGAGAAGTAAATTAAAGCAAGCTGAAATTGATTTTCTTGCCAGTGCCCAAAAGTTTGATATAACTTATAAGAATGAAAAACTAAAAGGATACTCCTGGGGTACAGATGGACCGGTGATTTTGCTGATTCATGGCTGGGACTCAAAAGCAGCACATTTCAAGGACTTCGTACCAACCTTACTTGCAGCAGGATATAAAGTAGTTGCTTTTGATGGGCCGGCCCACGGAAACTCTCCGGGAAAGCAAACGGATATGATAGATTTTGGAAATGCTGTGGAAGCATTAATGAGGGAGACAAAAGATATCAAAGGCATTATCGCACATTCATTTGGCGCAACTTCTGTTATTCATAAGCTTGCACATAATAATAATTTTCCAATAGAAAAACTTATAGCAATAAGTTGCTCTTTCAAACCACCTGGTGTTCTCACACGTTTTGGCTCCTTTCTTTGCATGAATCAATCTCTTATATCAAAATTAATTAAGGACTTCGAGAGAAAATACCCTGAAGCATCGGAGAATTTTAAAAACAGATCATATGTAAGAGCAGTCAAGGTAAAGGACATTTTACTCATCCATGACAGGAATGATCAGGTGATCCCTTTTAATGACACCTACGAGCTAATTGCTGCATGGGAGAATGCCAATTTTTTACTTACAGAAAATCTGGGACACAAACAGATCATTAAAGATCCTACGATTATTAAACATGTGATAGAGTTTATACAAAAGTAGTCCAACAATTACCATAAATGATTATAAGTAAAATGGAATTGCCGGAATATCCTCTATACAGAAAATACCTACTACTATCAGTAATATTCTATTAAATCAGAAAAGGCTGTCCTCCTAGAGAACAGCCTTTCTTTACTTATAATTGCGTATGAAAAAAATCAGAAAGGATATTGGTTTGCTTCAATCAGATATGCTGCCAATCTTCTTCTTGCATCTTTGGTATTATAAGGAATTACTTTCGTAAATCTCTTCAGTCCCATTAGCATCATTCTTTGCATATCTCCTTCAGCCATTGCATTGATAGCATTTTTACCTGCTATGTTTACTTTATCTGCAGCATCATTCAAGTAGATCTTAGCGATCTCCAGGGCATGTTTCGCAGCTTCTTCACCTTTAATGTTCTTTAGCTTCTCTGCTCTTAACAATGTCGACTCAGCAACATAAGTAAGGATTGCTATATCCGCAAGATTCATTACAATCTCTTGCTCATAAGCTAGCTTATCCATGTACTTTTGTGCCGCAGCACCTGCGATCATCAATAAGGCTTTTTTGAAATTTTTAATAGCTTTTTTCTCAGCAGCAAGGAAACCATCATCATCGTTCCCAAACTCCGGAATACCTGTTAGTTCTTTCTGAACAGCCATTGCAGGACCCATCAGATCGATCTCGCCTTTCATAGCTTTCTTCATAAACATATCAAGCGTAAGCAATCTGTTGATCTCGTTGGTTCCTTCAAAGATCCTGTTAATTCTTGAATCTCTGTAAGCCCTGTCCATCGGATAATCAGCTGAAAAACCATAACCACCAAATATCTGAACGCCTTCATCTGATACATAATCCAACACCTCAGATCCTGCCACTTTCAATATTGCACACTCTATTGCAAACTCCTGAGCTGCTCCAAGCAGAGCTTCTTCTTGAGATTTACCTTCGCTCATCAACTTCTCCTCTGAAGCATTGATATCAGCTCCGGCTCTGTACATTGCAGACTCTACAGCGAATATCTGTACCGCCTGCTCTGCAAGTTTATGCTGGATAGCTCCAAAATTTGCAATCGGTTGTTTAAACTGAATTCTTTCTTTTGCATACTGGATAGACAATGTACTTGTTCTCTTGGATCCACCAAGGGCTGCTCCAGCAAGTTTAATACGTCCAATATTCAGAATGTTGAATGCGATCAGGTGACCTTTACCTATCTGTCCAAGAACATTTTCTGCAGGCACTTTACAGTCATTAAAAAATACCTGCCGTGTACTTGATCCCTTGATACCCATCTTGTGCTCTTCGTTACCAAGCGTCACTCCAGGACCTTTCTCAACAATAAAGCCAGTAAATTTATCGCCGTCGATCTGCGCAAACACAATGAATACATCCGCAAAACCCGCGTTGGTAATCCACATTTTCTGACCATTGATAATATAATGTTTTCCATCAGGAGTCAACTCAGCCTTTGTCTTTGCGGCAAGGGCATCTGATCCGGATCCTGGCTCTGTAAGACAGTAACTAGCCTTAAGCTCACCTGTAGCAAGCTTCGGAAGATATTTTTGTTTTTGAGCCTCTGTTCCGAAATATAAAATAGGCAAAGTACCGATACCAGTATGGGCTGCTAGCGCAACAGCAAATGAATGCCCTCCACCAACTACTTCAGTCATCAGAAGCGACGTATTAAAGTCTTTTCCGAAACCATTATATTTTTCAGGTATAGAAGTTCCAAGTAAGCCCAGCTCTCCGGCTTTCACCAGAAGAGATTCCATAAGTCCAGGTTCCTGAACGTCTATTCTATCAAGGTTAGGAAGCACTTCAGTTCTCAAAAAATCTTTTGCCATGTCGGCAATCATCTTTTGCTCCTCATTAAATTCTTCAGGGATGAATATGCTATCGGCTTCAGTTTCTTTAACAATGAACTCGCCTCCTTTGATTTTCTTAGTTAGTGTCGTCATTTTCTTAATAGTTAATATGTGTATTAAGTTCTTAGGTTAAAAATATTTAATAGGATTTCATCCTAAGTCCTTCTCCCGAAAGAAAAGGACTTTAATTTCTTACAGCATTTCAAATATGCCGGCGGCGCCTTGACCTGTACCAACACACATGGTAACCATGCCGTACTTTTTATTTCTTCTTTTCAACTCATTGAAAATCTGAACAGACAACTTAGCTCCTGTGCATCCCAGAGGGTGGCCTAATGCGATCGCTCCGCCGTTTACATTCACTTTATCAGGGTTAAGACCTGTTTCTCTGATCACAGCAAGAGACTGACTTGCAAATGCTTCGTTCAGTTCTACAAGGTCAATATCGTCAAGCTTCATACCAGCCATTTTCACAGCCTTTGGTATTGCATCGATCGGACCGATACCCATAATTCTTGGTTCTACCCCAGCAGTGGCATAAGATACCATTCTTGCAATCGGCGTTACATTAAGCTCCTTCACCATCTTTTCAGACATTAGCAATAAAAACGCTGCTCCATCTGATGTCTGAGAAGAGTTCCCTGCAGTAACGGATCCGTTTGCTGCAAATACGGGTTTTAGTTTATTAAGAGAAGCTATGTTTGTATCAGCTCTCGGACCTTCGTCATTTGCAACTACATATTCTCTGGTCTTTTTCTTTTCGTTCTCATCAAGATAAGTTTCCTTCACTGTGATAGGGACAATGTCATCTTTAAACAAACCGTTCTTGATGGCATTCAACGCTTTCATGTGCGATTGAAAAGCGAAATTATCCTGATCTTCTCTTGATACTTTATACTGATCTGCAACTGCTTCAGCTGTTAATCCCATTCCCCAGTAGTAGTCTGCGTGCTCTTTTGTCAGTTCGTAGTTCGGAACGATCTTCCAACCACCGAAAGGTATAGGACTCATACATTCCGCTCCACCGGCAATAATACAATCTGCCATCCCTGCACTGATTTTAGCATGAGCGATTGCAATTGTTTCAAGACCTGAAGCACAGTACCTGTTGACTGTCATGCCTGGAACTTTTACCGTATTTAATCCCATCAGAGAAATCATTCTACCAATATTCAATCCCTGCTCAGCCTCTGGTGTTGCATTACCCACTATCACATCATCTATTCTTTCTTTGTCAAGACTGGGAACAGAATTAACAAGATGTTTAATTACTTCTGTGGCAAGATCGTCGGGGCGAAAAAATCTGAATACTCCTCTTGGAGCTTTCCCCACTGCTGATCTGTAACCTGCTACTATATATGTATTCATAGTCGTTGGATTTAAAATTTTAGTAGTTTCAATAATTACCTCTTAGTTTCTAAGAGGTTTACCGCTTGTAAGAATGCTTTGAATTCTTTCAAGCGTTTTCTTTTGTCCTGTCAGAGAAAGGAATGCCTCTCTTTCGAGGTCAAGCAGGTATTGCTCAGATACAAGGGTTGGAGCAGAAAGATCTCCGCCGCACATTACATAAGCCAATTTCTCAGATATCAATTTGTCGTGCTCGCTGATATAGCGACCGGAAACCATTGAATTAGCTCCTGCAAGGAACATACCAAGACCATTTTTACCAAGCACTTTAATATCTCTTCTTTGCTTAGGTTGAGAATATCCTTCTTTTGCAAGTTCAAGTACTTTGTTTTTTGCATCTGTTATTACTCTGTTAGCATTTACAGAGATGCCGTCCTGTACTCTCAGATATCCCATTCTCTTTGCTTCGTGTGCTGAAGTTGCAACTTTCGCAGTAGCAATATTCATATAAGCATTTTTTAAAGAATTTAATTGAATATCGCCTTCTTCATAAGCATCAGACACTCGCAATGTCATTTCTTTTGTACCACCACCGGCAGGAATCAAACCTACGCCGAATTCAACGAGGCCGATATAAGTTTCCGCATGTGCCTGAATAGCGTCTGCATGAAGACTCATTTCACAACCACCTCCAAGTGTAAGTCCATGTGGACAAACAACTACAGGGATTGAGGAATACCGGGCTCTCATCATGGTGTTTTGGAAAGTACGGATCATGAAATCGATTTCATCGTATTCTTGTTCGATCGCATACATTAAAAGAAGTGCAAGGTTCGCTCCAGCAGAGAAGTTCGGAGCTTCATTAGCTATTACCAGACCTGCATAATCCTTTTCAGCAAGGTTGATGGCCTTGTTAATACCTTCTATTACCTCACCTCCAAGTGTATTCATTTTTGTATGGAACTCAAGGTTCAGAACGCCATCACCGATATCATACAATGAAGCGCCAGTATTTTTCCATACAACTTTATTTCCTTTAATATTTTCAAGGATTATAAAGTCTTCTGTTCCCGGAATCTCTTTGTAAGATTTTGAGGGGATATCATAATACTTTCTCTTTCCGTCTTCTACTTTATAGAATGATTTGTTTCCTCCAGCTATCAGATCATAAACCCACTGAGCTGGGTTTTTACCAAGCTCTTCCATTACTTTAAGACCTTTTTCAAGACCTACAGCATCCCATGTTTCGAAAGGACCAAGTTCCCATCCGAAGCCTGCTTTCATGGCATCATCTATTCTATATAACTCATCAGAAATTTCAGGTATTCTGTTTGTTACATATCTGAAAATTCCTGCAAAAGATTTTCTGTAAAACTCCCCTGCCTTATCCTGACCTGCAAGCAAAACTTTCATTCTGGTTTTAAGATCATCAATGGTTTTTGTTTGCTCGAGGGTTGGGAATTTTACTTTTTGCTGAGGAGCATAATCCATTGTCTTTAAGTCAAGAGAAAGGATCTCAGTTTTTCCTTCAGCACTTTTTGATTTCTTATAAAAACCTTGTCCTGATTTGTCTCCATACCATTTCTTCTCATCCATCACTTTCAGATAATCCTTAAGTTTAAAGGCATCTTTAGACTCATCATTTGGAAGACCTTCATAAAGGTTATTAGCTACCTTAATTAAAGTATCAAGACCAACAACATCAGCAGTTCTGAATGTTGCAGATTTGGGTCTTCCGATTACCGGGCCAGTAAGTTTATCTACTTCATCTATATTCAAACCTAGGTCACCCATTACATTCAGCACTTCCATGATGGAATAAATACCTACTCTGTTTGCTATGAAAGCAGGAGTATCCTTACACAGTACAGTGGTCTTTCCAAGGAAAAGATCTCCGTAATGCATCAGGAATTTTACAACTTCCGGATCAGTCTTTTGAGTAGGAATTATTTCAAGAAGTTTTAAATATCTAGGAGGGTTGAAGAAGTGCGCACCGCAGAAGTTTTTCTGGAAATCTACGCTTCTTCCTTCTGCCATTAAATGAATCGGAATACCGGAAGTATTAGAAGTCACAAGCGTTCCGGGCTTTCTGAATTTCTCTACACTTTCGAAAACAATCTTTTTAACATTCAGATTTTCTACAACAACTTCAATGATCCAGTCATAACTTCCAATCTCCTTCATATTATCATCGAAGTTCCCTGTGCTTATTCTCTTCTGAAAATCTGCATCATATAAAGGTGCAGGGTTTGATTTGATGGCTGTTTGCAAAGCATCGTTAACGATCCTGTTTTTTACCACCTTACTTTCTAAAGTTAAACCTTTAGCTTTTTCTGCGTCATTAAGTTCTTTAGGTGCGATATCCAGTAACAACACTTCCACTCCGATATTTGCGAAATGGCAGGCGATTCGTGAACCCATCACACCAGAGCCCAATACAGCAACTTTCTTGATTTTTCTGGTCATACTAAAAAGTGTTAGTGTTTTCGGTTTTATTATTATAAATTTCTTTATGATCGATAATACTATTTATTTTTTCCGCGACTTCAAAAAATACTTTTAATTTTTCTTCCGGAATCTCCTCACGCACAACCTGATTAAACCTTCTGACAACCTTCTTCGCCATCTCCTTTTTCTCTTTGCCTTTTTCGGTCAGAAATATCTTCACAAGCCTTTTATCTTTTTTGTCTTGTACTCTGCGGATCAATTCACTTTCTTCCAGACCTTTCAGCATTCGGGTAAGGCTTCTCGGCTCCATTCCGATCAATGGACCAATTTTCGTAGCCGGAGTTCCTTCTACATTATCTATATACAAAAGGACATAACCTATTGACGCTGTGTACCCAAATTTTGCAGCCTGCTCATTGTACATCCTGGAAATTGCATGCCAGGTAGTCTTAATATGGAAACAAACCGTTTGATAAGGCTTCATAACTCTGGTTTTTTTGGTAGAAACGCATAATCGGGAAAAATGTTATGCATGCATACCATTTTTAAATAAAACAAAATCATCCAACAAATCATTCTTTTCTCCCTTAAATGCGTTTAATTTTGCAAAAATATAGTTTCATGGAAAACACGATTTTGCTGATTGACTGTCCTGACGAGAAAGGACTGATTTTTAAGATAACAGGGTTATTATATAAAAACCATCTTAACATTATAGAGAACTCTGAATTTGTAGATAAAAACAGAGGTTGGTTTTTTATGAGAACGGAGTTCACAGGTTTCTTTCCTGAAAAACCTCTTTTAGAAGAATTAAGGGAAATTCTCCCCACAGGATCAACAATTAAGCTCACTCAAAAAGAACAGAAAAAAGTTGTACTAATGGTTACTAAGGAACACCACTGCCTGAGTGACTTGCTTGTGAGAAATTATTTTAAAGATTTGAACATGTCTGTTGAAGCAGTGATCAGCAACTACATGATTCTTGATAAGATAGCTTCAAAGTTTGATATTCCTTTTTATTATGTAAGTCACGAAAACAGATCAAGAGAAGACCATGAAAAATATATTCATCAGGTGCTTTCAGAGTTGGACTTCCAATATATAGTGCTTGCGAAGTACATGCGTATTCTCTCCCCGGAATTTATAGCAAAGTATCCTAACCAGATCATCAACATCCATCATTCATTCCTTCCTGCATTCATAGGTGCGAGTCCTTATGCTCAGGCTTTCGAACGAGGAGTAAAAATCATAGGTGCTACTGCACATTTCGTAAATGAAGATTTGGACCAGGGCCCCATCATTGCACAAAACATTCTTCCGGTTGCTCATTCCCATAGCGCTTCAGACATGGCCCTTGCAGGAAAAGATGTAGAAAAGAATGTTCTTGCAAAAGCACTGAAGCTTGTATTTGAAGAGAGAGTTTTTGTGAGCGGAAATAAGACTGTAATATTTGACTAACTTTAACTTTTAATTTGATAATTTTTTAAAGATATCATGACAGCTTTTAAAATTTATATAAAGTATTATCTACTTTATTTGCTTTTAATTATAACGCCCAAACTGGCATTCTCGCAGCAAACCGATCAACAGAAAACAGAGGCATTACAATTCTTAAAGGATCAGAAGCAAATAACAATAAAATTTGATTATTCAGACTTGAAAATAAGAGAATTTCCTGAAGCTGATTTTCTTGAAGAAAAGATGGAAGAAAAAGAATCCCGCAGTGAAGGTGCTGGAGAACGGTGGCTAATTTCTTGGAAGCAGGACAAGGAACAGAATTTCCCAAGGAAATTTATGATACTTTTCAATAAGTATCTTGCCAAAAAAGGTTTGAAAACAAGCGACAATGCTACACCCTATACATTAATAGTTAAAACCTTGAAAATAGATCCCGGGTGGATAAGCGGAACGATAGTAGCTCAACCAGCGGTTACAGATTTTGAATTTTACTTTGTAAAAACTGATTCACCTGAAGTTGTTCTTTGCAAATTCAGATTAAGCAATGTAGAGGGATCAGCTGATTATGACGCCGGGAAGAGAATGCAAGAGTGCTATGCAAAAGCAGGGAAACAACTTGCGAAGTATATAGCAGAATATGCATTTAAATAATAGTTACTATTAATGAATTCCAATACTAAAATCTACTATCACATTTCCTTACATTCTTGAAAGTTTAATCTATGCTTAATAAAATTTCCCTCTATACTCTATTATTAATCTGTATTTCCATCCCCTGCTTTTCACAGCAAATCTATCAGGAAAAACCTGGAGGACTTTATATTCTCAAAGGAGAAACCACTTTGAATCTGCGCTTCGATTATCGAGGAATGATGGTCGGCGATATGACAGAAGAAGACTACCTAGGACAAAAACGTGAAGAGAAAAATGCAAGGTCAGAAGGAAAGGGAGATTATTGGGTACAACAGTGGGAGCAAAATAAGTCAGAAGACTTCCCTAAAAGATTCGAGGTATTATTTAACAAATACATGCAAAAGAAAAATATCAAAGCTGAAAAAAGTGTTGATGCTACATACACTCTTATTGTCAGAACTGTAAAACTAGATCCGGGGTTCTATACAGGCACAATAGGGAGCCAGCCTGCTTTGGCTGATATTGATTTTTATTTTGTTAAATCAGATAATCCTGAGGTTGTACTCCTCAAGCTTAGAGTAAAAAATGTGGAAGGTGCCTCTGCATCTGGGTTCGGCTCTTTTG
The DNA here is from genome assembly GCF_000426725.1 of Sporocytophaga myxococcoides DSM 11118. Classification (NCBI taxonomy): domain Bacteria; kingdom Pseudomonadati; phylum Bacteroidota; class Cytophagia; order Cytophagales; family Cytophagaceae; genus Sporocytophaga; species Sporocytophaga myxococcoides. The sequence goes on from NZ_AUFX01000004.1 coordinate 257,911, forward strand.
ATGCTGGTGTAAGAATGGAGGAATGCTATGCCAAAGCAGGCAAAATGCTTGCTAAATATATTCTTGAAAATGGGAAATACTAAACTTATAAATATTGACTGTCTTTATATGCCATTACTTTTTAAACATATGATTATCTAAATTACTATGAAATAGTTATTCGACTTAAGGTAAAGTAAATTGCATATCTCTTTTGAATAAACTACTTCAGCCTAAAGAGCTTGCATAATGAAAAATTCGGGACTATTTTAGTCCCGAATTTTTTTCCTAATCATGAAGGCCCAAAAAACAACATCTCGGGAAAGTGCTTTAATCAATCAAAACTTCCCTTTTGCAGATTACTCTGACTCATATAAAACAGAATTCCACTCTGCCTATCAAATTACTGTCAATGACCTTGTCTATGCCTTCTTCGACTCTTCCCCCAAATGGATTGAAAAACTATTTGCCCTTAGGAATACTGTTGTTAAAATATTTGGCCTGAAAGTTTCTGAACTTAACGACAGAAAGGGTCAGAGAGAACTCTTCAAAGTTGAGAAGGGAAATGGCCTTGGACTGTTCAAGGTCTTTGATAAAAACGACAATGAGGTAATGCTCGGGGAAGACGATAAACATCTTGACTTCAGAGTTTTGTTTCACCTTATAAAAAACGGAAATGATCATTATGTATTCACACTTACGACTCCTGTAAGATTTCATAATGCCTTCGGAAGATTCTATTTCACTATTATAAAACCATTCCATCAATTCATAGTACCGTCTATGATGAGTAGTATTGTTAAGAAAGTAACTACCAATAAAAACTGAATTCACTGATTATCTGTCAGATTATTAAGGAATGAATTCCGAAAAAATCATCTTCCATCCTTCTCTCAGAAAAAAATCTTTTTTTATCCTGTATCTTTTTCTCCTATCTGTATTATGAGGTCGAAGATGAAAATTCTTCAGTCATGACTTAAAACGGCGCGCCATTATTATTTGTGGAAACTTAACACTATACTAATATGGCAGGATCTAAAGAAACACCAAGACAAAAGATGATAGGTATGATGTACCTCGTCTTAACCGCATTGCTTGCACTTCAGGTAAGTTCGGCATTGATATATAAATTCCAGTACCTCAACGATAGTCTTGAAAAGACTGTATCCGAAACAAAAGAAATCAGCAGTGAAAAACTTAAAAACATTGCATCTGCAGTAAAACAGAAAGGCAATAAAGCGGATGAAGTAAAACTAAAAGAAGAAGCTGAAGCTATCTCCCAGAGAACCCGTGACCTTGTTACATTCATAGATAATCTGAAAAAGGATATGATTACCAAGACCGGAGGCCTGGAAGAAGACGGAACTTTGAAAGGAGCTAAAGAAGAAACAGAGGTTGAAGTGATCATGATCGGTGCGGCAAAAAATGGTAAGGCTTATGAGCTTAAGAAAAAATTGAATGATTATGTAAGCTTCGTAAATGAACGTTCGGATAAAAAATTCGGTGCTATCGCTCTTGATGCATCTGAAGATCCCTTACTAAAAAATAATCCGGACCAAAGGAATAAAGATTTTGCAGAGTTGAACTTTGGACAAACACCATTAGTCGCGGCACTGGCAGCCTTAAGCGAAATGGAATCCAGAGTGGTAGGTATTGAAGCTGTTGTACTAGATGCCAAAAGTAAAAAGCTTGATGCAGATGAATATAAAGTTGATGAATTAATACCAATGGTCCGCACAGGAACTAAAATTATACCTGCAGGTATGAAGTATGAGGCCGATGTATTTTTGACCGCCATTACCAACTCAGACAAGCCTAAAATAAGTGTTGGAAATGCTGATCTTGTGGTAGATAATAATGGAGTAGGGAAATTTTCATTTACTGCAAGTGGTGGAAACTACATTGGAGGAGAGATTAAAAAAACATGGACTGGAAAAATAAAAATTAAAAAGCCCAACGGACAGGACACTATCTATACCATCACGGAAGAATATATAGTTACCGAGCCCGTGATTCAGGTCGAGTCTGCAACGCCACCTGTACTCTATAAAAACTGCGGCAACAAGTTGAATGTACAGGTTCCTGCTCTTGCTAACAATTATAATCCGGACTTCAAGGTAGAAGGAGCAAGTGTAACCAAGGGTTCTAAAAAAGGTGAAGTGATGGTCGTTCCGACAGGAAGCATTCCTATAGTCTCTCTAAAAGTAAATAGCAACGGCAATTATATTGGAGAACAAAAGTTTACAATAAAGCTTATTCCGCCCCCAACGGTTGAAGTAAGAGTGAATGGCAGGGTCATAGATCCTCGTGTGGGAGTGGAAGCAAAAACTGTCAGAAATATCAGCGTAAGGATGGTACCCAATCCCGATTTTCAAAGAATGCTTCCTCAAGAAGCTATCTATAACATTACTGAATGGTCTATGTCCGTGGGACGCGGAAGAAGAGGTAGTCCTTCAAAAACTTTCAAGTCGACTACCATTAGCGTTAACGATATTGGCACACAACTCAACCCAAACGACAATATAATCATTGACATAAAACAAGTTAAAAGAAAAAATTATAAAGGTGAACTTGAAGAAGTTAAGATGCCTGATAAACCTGAGGTGGTGACTCTCTACTAAGAGAGCTAAAAAGAAAGAGGACCGTTAGGGCGGTCCTCTCTGCTTTTTTTAGGGTTACTTTATTTGACAGTTATATCTTTGATTCGAATTTCGTGATAATAAATCAATTTACCTAATTCTTTTAAAAAAGGATACCCATTTTCTTTATATTCATATCCTTCTTCGCTTAAAATATCTTTGCTGTTTGTATATAAAACAGCGGATACAAAAAACTCAACATCCTTCTCTTTGTCTTGAATATAGGCGCAATCAGCGATGAAGCCAAAATCAAAACCTGCTTTGTTATAAATTCTTAATCCATGCGGAAGACTATCTTTCGATGCTCCTGCAAATAAAAATTTTTCCTGAGTATCATAAATCTTTTCATCATTCATCCATTCCAATATACCTGCTTCTTTCGGATAGTATCCTAATGCTGTCTTAAGAAACTCAAAATCCTCTGCACTAATATTGAATCTATTCTCCAGTGCTGTTTCTCCAGGATAAATTACAGAGATAAGCATTCTGTGGGCTTCACTCAGTGGAAAGTTGTTACTGTTATGAAAATCTTTCGCTACTCGTACAAACTTCTTTCCGTCGATGTAGCCAGTTCCGATTTTAGTTTCTTTAGTCGGATTAGTAAACTTTTTCCTGCAAGTCACTTTCCCACCTTTATATAAAGTCTTACCAAGGCTATCGGTAACGACATACGGACCAGTGGTTCTGTTTTCTTCTTCGCTACCAATATTAAACCTTTGAATTATACGGGTCTTCTTATAGCCCAGTTGTTCCAGCCTGCTATTGATATACTCCTGACCGAGAAATTCATAAAGACGATTGAAGGCATTCTTATCATTCAGAACCAACATCCTTATGATATTCTCCCGGATTGTCACAGGTTTTTCTTTCTTTGAAATATATGGCGCTAATACTTTCAGGTAGGAATCTTTGGAAAGTCCGTTTGTATGGAGGCTATTGATTTTTTCAAGAGCGAGAGCTGCAATTGGCAGTTTAACAAGAGTTGCAGGATAAAAATACTCATCATCATTAATTCTGAAATCAGAAGCAACAAATGCTAATTTACCTGCAGAATCTTTCCGCACCTGAGTGTAAACGACCTGAACCCTGAATTTATAGGGATGTTGAACCACCCTTCTGATAGCAGCAGTTGTATCTTTATGCAGAAGAAGTGTGATATTTTCATCCTGAGCAAAGGCTGTAACAGAAGAGAAAAGCAGCGATGATAAAATTCCTTTGAAGATCACTTTACTTTTCATTAGTTATAAACATTTTATTTATTCCTAAATCAGAATTTACTTACAAATGTTTAAACCTTACCATGTTTTCTTAGTACTGCAACCTATACTATGTTACATTTAGTCTTCTTAATATTAAAAGATGGTTAAAAAGTTCATTTAACTTCAAGGTATGCCTGCATAGGCTCATCTATTTTTAAAGTATCTTGTTTCTTCTGCTGTTCCAGGCTGTCTTTATCTGGCTTTTCTTTTTTGGTATCATTCGTGCAAGCATAGAATAACACTATAAAGGCTGACAGATAATAAAAGAACTTTTTTGCTTTCCACATAACTAATTAAAAATTGGTTTAACAACTTAGAAAATTTCTATAGCTTCTTTCTTCTGATGATTTTTTCTATTCACAATAAAGTAAAGTAAAACACCAATTGCAACAGTAATCACACCAGCTAATGATGCTCCACTCTTTTCCTTTCCCAGATAAAATAACATCCAGCACTGCTGTGCAATAAAAATAATAGGTACCAGAGGATACCCCCAAGTCTTATACTCCTTTTTATCTCCGATTTTATTTTTCGTTTTAAATCTGAAAATAAAAACCCCGGCAACTGTGAGTATTGAAAATAAATTGATAGTGAAACCTATATAGGTAATTGCAGACTCAAAAGTAGATGTATAAATAAGTATAAGCGCAATAAATGATTGAAGCAAAATAGCAAGCCATGGAGATTTAAATCTATTGCTAACTGAGATTTTCTGAAGAGCGGGATAATCTTCACCCATTGTCTGAGTTAACCTGGGACCGGTGATTATCAAAGCATTTACAGAAGCTATTAACCCAACTGAAATCAATAGGGCAACCAGTTTACCTCCTAATCTACCAAACACTCTAATGCCTGCGATGAAACCTATCTCTACTCTTCCTGCCAGTTCTTCTAAAGGTACATTATACAAGAAAACAAAATTCAACAGTACATATAACACCAGCACGATCAATGTGCCAAAGAATAACGCTCTGGGTAGATTCCTTGTTGGTTCTTTAACTTCACCTGCAATGTAAGCAGCGGAATTCCAACCGGAATAAGCAAAAGATGCATAAATTAAGGAGACAGCAAATGCGGGATCTATAATGGCATTAAAATCTTGCTGGTCAAAAGTAACTTCAAAATGCTTCGATTCTACAAAAAAACATCCAACATAGATAAATACGGCAACAAGAACTACATTAAAGATCGTAGCCAGATTATGGATCCTACTGCCAGTCTTTAATCCAAATAGGTTAAGAACAGTAAGGACAATTATAAGACCTGTGGCTAAGATCTCATTATCCATTTGATAAACTTTGGAAATATAAAAACCAAAAGCCATTGCTGAAACTGCGATAGGTGCTGCAAAACCAACAGTCAGAGAAATCCAGCCACTCATAAAACCAACAAGAGGGTGATAAATTTTTGACAGATAGTGATACTCCCCTCCTGATCTGGGCATATGTGTGGCAAGTTCGGCATATGTAAGTGCGCCACAAATAGTAACTACTCCACTAATAAGCCAAAGCAGGAGCAATGCAGAAACAGATTTCACTCCTGCTGCCTGGAATCCCAGACCTGTAAATACCCCTGTTCCAATCATGCTTGCGACAACCACGCAAATAGCACTGATAAGACCGATTTTATTTTTCTCTTTATTGGCGCCTTCTTCCATAGTTTCCTAAACTAAGAAATCTCAGATTAAAATACATATAACATTAACACGCATAAAATAGTCATGATTAGCGAGATGAGCAACTTGAGATTTATAAATGAGAGACTCTTTTTAGTTACTTAATATGGTAAAATCATTTTACAGAGGCAACAGAGAAGATACAGAGAAAAAATTATTAAGGTTGAGCAAAACAATTTGATAACTTCACCAGCTTTTGCTATCTCTTATCAATATCAAAGAAGCATTTTAATGGATTTTATAAAATAAAAGGACCATACACAGTACAGTCCTTTTAATTAAAGATCGATAAAAAGTTATTTGATCTGGAGATCTGTTTCTCCGATTTTATGTCCGTCAGAATATAGTTCAATAGTATAGTTACCTACTTTATAATTACTTCCTTTCAGATAATAAAAAGTCACTGTCTGATTTGTATTATCGAAATGAATAGTTTGATTTTCTGTAAAAGCCAGATCTTTGCCCTCTGCTTTAAAAAATCCACCACCGGTAGAAAGATCGAAAAGCACAGCTCCACTTGGTTCTATAAGGCGCATGGTCAAATTCTTTTTGTCTTTCCTGGCGACGATGTTATCAGCCAGAACGAAAGTGACTTTTAGTTTATCAATGTTTTTTGCTTTGTACTGATCCTTAAAAAACTCTTTGCCTTTCGCATTTATGACAGACACCTTTATATTTTCAGCTTTCAGGACAGAAGCTGCTGCCACTTTTTCTTCTAGTTCCTCCCTGGTAACATGCAGATAATTCAGAGAATCTTTCATCTGAAGTGTTCTCTTTGTTAAGGTCTTCACATTGATCTTTAGAGAATCACGTTCGCGTTTGAGTGCTGTTATCTGATTATCCTCTTTAGTGAGTTCCAACTTAAGCCTGGCAATCATGTCTTTCATGTGACTAATTGCTTTGCCATTGCCTTTTCGTACTTCCGCCATGAACAGATTCAAAGACTCAATTTTTTTATTAAGGGAATCCTTAACCAGTCCAAGTTCCTCGCGCTCCATCCTGATTCTCTCATAAGCAAGGGCAAGCTCATCAAGTTCCTGGGTCTTTAAAGAAAGGCTTGTACTATCAGCTTCCATTTGCTGACTTCTCATCTCTAGCTCATCACTCAGCTGCATATTTGAATAAATCAACAAGCAGATCACGCCAATTAAAGCTACAATGACTAAAACAAGTATAGTTTTCGAATTATCCTTTTTCGGGCGCTGTCCACCAGTATTGCCAGTATTTTCCATAACAGTTTTTACCTAAATAAAACAAACTTTTGTCGCCCCTATTAATAATTTTATGGAGAAAACTAATGAATATTTTATTAATAATAAAATTTAATACTCTCCTCAGATCATTAACTTTCCTCTGATTTATAAATAATTATGTTACTCATAAATTATAGATAGAAAGCCAGGATCTCAATCAGGGTATTTAATTACATTAAATAAAATTCTTAAAATGTAAATATGTTTGAATAACACGCAGAGGAAATAATCTTGAAAAAAATCCAAATAAAGTTTTAATCGTTAGAAGAAACAATTTAATTAGGACATGATTTTAAAGGTAAGGTTTCAGGCACATGTTGAGAGAAGTCCCCTTTGAAGAAAATATTTTTTATGAATCGATTTGATATTTGTGTGATTGGAGGCGGCCCTGCCGGATACGCTGCTGCCATGAGGGCTTTGGACCTCAACAAAAGAGTACTTTTGGTTGAAAAGAGCAAAATCGGGGGAGCGGGAGTTTACAACGGTGCACTATCCTCCAAAACATTCTGGGAACTTTCCAGAGATGTATCTCTTGCAAGAAAGAGACTTCAAAAATATGCTTGTACTGAAATAAAAGTAGATTTCAAGGAAATCCTTAATGATGTTAAAGAAGCTATCTTTTTGAGAAAGGTACAGCTTGAAACACACATCCTTTTACTTCAAAGAAAGAAAAAAGACCTCTTTAGCTATACCAAGGCTGAAGCGAGACTTGTGTCTGCCAATGATGTACTCCTCAAAAAAAGTAATGGTGATGAGGAAATTATATCTGCAGACAATATTGTGCTTGCAACCGGAAGCAGGCCAAGAAAACTTGCTCATATACCTATTGATGAAAAAATAATAGTGACCAGCGATGGTATCGAATGCTTTACCGACTTTCCTGAAAGCATGGTAATTCTTGGCGCCGGAGTGATAGGTTGCGAATGGGCCACTATATTTTCAAACTTCGGGAGAACAAAAGTAAACCTGATTGACAAGGCTGACCGAATTCTTCCCTTTGAGGATGAGGATATCTCTTTAACCACTCAAACCAATCTTGAAGACAATGGGGTAACTATCCATAAAAATTCTCAGCTAGTAAGGATGGAGATAAAAGACGGAAGGGTTGAGTATGAATTAAAATACAAAGACGGTCACTCTGAAATACATAATGTTGAAAAAGCACTTGTATCAGTCGGCAGGATTCCTAATACTGAAAACCTTGGAGCTAAAGAAGTAGGGGTAGTAATCAATGATAACTGTACTGTTGTAAATGAAGATACAAGAACTACCGTTGCTAATATATATGCAGTGGGAGATCTCACTTCAGACTTTGCGCTTGCCAATGTAGGTGAGTTGGAGGGCAGGCATGCAGTAGAAAAAATGTTTGGGTTAAACCCAAAACCTTTGACTTATAAAAACATTTCAACCATTATGTTCCTGAATCCAGAAACAGCTGGCGTAGGAATGAACGAACAGGATGCCAGAAGCAAAGGAATACCTTACAGAGTCGTCAGCATAGACTATAGTCTGATTCCAAGGGCCATAGCTATGAGAAACACAAACGGCTTCTTTAAAATACTTGTAACCAATGATGACGAGATGAAAATTCTCGGAATGCGAGCAGTAGGAGTTCATGCATCCAGCGCCATTCAGGCAGTGGCACTTTTAATATCCATGGACAAAGGGATTGAAGAACTCGCGGAACTTATACATCCTCATCCTTCCATTATAGAAGGTATACAAGAATGCGTGAGAATGCTTAAGGGTAAATCAGTACTTAAACCCGAGATCTTCAAAGATATGCTTAAGTGCAGAGGCTGTAATGAGCAAGGAGAATATTTCGAGCTGGTTCAGCAACGATAATATTAACAAAAAAATAATATCACATTAATAAAAAGAGAGGGCGGAATAAAGGTTATTGCCCTCTCTTTTCATTTAAACAATTAAGCTGAAACTCCTGACTTCAGTTTTGCATTCAAGACGAAAGTAACGCCTGTAAGTGCCTTGGAAACAGGGCAGCCTTTTTTAGTATCTTCCGCAAATTTCAAAAATTCACTTTCAGAAATTCCAGGAACTTCGGCTTCACAGTTGATCTCAATAGTTGTGATGCTAAAACCATCTCCAACCTTTTCAAGCTTCACCTTATCTTCCACACTCACCTTTACAGGTGTAAATCCTGCAGAAGCAAGACCATGGCTAAGTGCCATTGCAAAGCATGAAGCATGAGCAGCTCCTAGAAGCTCCTCAGGGTTGGTACCCTTTTCATTTTCAAAACGACGGGCAAAGTTGTATGTAGCGTCTTTAACCAGGCCACTTTCTGTATTGATGGAACCAGTTCCTGATTTCAAATCGCCTTTCCAGGCAGCATTGGCAGTACGTATCATAATTGGATTTTTTAGGTTAAAAATTTGTTTTAAAACTGATTGTGGAAATTATACAACTAAAATTCTAACCTGAATAATTTCATTTGGTTTGTCAGGTCAGAATTCTTTTATAAATTCATCGCAATTAACAAAAATAAATAAACCTATAAAATATATGTCATTACGTTTAGGAGACATCGCACCGGATTTTACAGCGGAAACAACTCAAGGAACCGTTAACTTTCATGAGTGGATAGGAAATAGCTGGACTATTTTATTTTCTCACCCGAAAGATTATACCCCTGTTTGTACTACTGAGCTTGGAGCCGTTGCTAAAATCAAAGGTGAATTCGATAAGAGAAATACAAAGGTAATTGCGGTAAGTGTAGACCCGCTTTCTGATCACAATGGCTGGATCAACGATATCAATGAAACCCAGAATACCAATGTTAATTTTCCATTAATTGCTGACCCTGACAGAAAGGTTGCAGTTCTTTATGATATGATCCACCCGAATGCCAGCGAAAATGTAACAGTTCGTTCTGTATTTATTATTGGACCAGACAAAAAAGTGAAACTAATCCTTACCTACCCAGCTAGTACAGGAAGGAATTTTGATGAGATCATTCGTGTTCTTGATTCACTTCAATTAACTGCAAACTATAGTGTAGCAACTCCTGCCAACTGGAGAGACGGACAAGATTGCATCATTGTTCCAGCTGTAAAAGATGAAGATATTCCTGCAAAATTCCCTAAAGGAGTTACAAGAATAAAGCCTTACCTGAGATATACTCCTCAGCCAAATAAATAAGGTTTGACCAATCATTCATAAAAAAAGCTTCTCAAAATTGAGAAGCTTTTTTTATGAATGACAAAAAGACCTCGTCCTAAATCTTCGTTTTGAGGAAAGTCAGGATGAGGCCTTTTGAATATACATTAAGCTTTCAGCTTTATTATTTCTTCTTATACTCTCTGTTCAAACCTTCAACAAGTTCTTTAGTAATATCCAGACTATCTGCACCAAAAACTACGCCTGGCAGACCTTTCTGATAAGTAAGGATATAGTCAAAGTTATTTTCCTTTGAAAGCTTGTTGAAATACCCATAAAGCTTATCCATTAATTGTTTGTTCAACTCCTGCTGCTGAATGGCAAATTGCTCTGATCTGTTTTCTTTAAGTGCCATTAACTCCTGTTGAGCAGTTGTTAATTCCCTTTCTTTTGCCTCTCTGTGCTGCTCTGTCATTGCTCCGGCATTTTTCTGATAGAACTCATAATCTTCCTGAAGCTTCTGTTCTTTTTTCATCAACTCATTTTCGATACCTCTGGCTCTTGCTTCCATATCTCTCTGAATCTTTTTAAAGAATTCGTATTTGGTAGTTAGAGAATCATAGTTAAAGAAAACTATCTTTCTGGCGTTGGGCACTTTCGGCATTTCTATATTTGCTATACTCACTGTATCTTCTGTTTTTCCCTCAGAAGTTGCAGCTACTGAACTTGGCTGCTTAAAATGAAAGTAAAAAAGTACAGCAACCGCCACAACCAATAATCCATTAAGTATAAGAGAAATTTTAACCAGGTTATTATTCATTATTTTATTCTTTAATTATTTCTAAATCTTTAAAAACTAATTCCACTTATACAATATTCGCTATTATTTTATTAATAAAAAAAGCTTCCCTCTAAATTGAAGGAAGCTTAGTTTATGCTGCATAACTTTCAATCCATTACCCTTCCTGGACTTGCCAGTTGTATTCTTTTCCGTCAAAGATGATTACAGCCGGACTCTTTTCCATAAAGTTTACTTCTATACCAGTCCTGATTCTATCATTCCTGCGAATAGTAACATCATTGATAATTTTCCAGGATTCCATTTTCACAAAATCGTTCCCACCATCTCCAAAGGAATTACCAGCACCCAAAATATATACATTCGGGTCATTCTGATGAAGAATAATAATACCTTTTTTTCCGGTTTGCTTTTCAACTACCAGGATTGCGATATCAGTACTCATATCGCCATTGAGATCGGATTCCAGAAAAGAAGGGCGCAGGTAGTCTGCAAGTTCAAATTTATCTTTCAAGCCTTTTCGTTCAAAATCTTTTCTGGCCCATTCAGGAATTTGAGATGCAAAACTTAACACACTCAAAAACAGGCAACATATAGTCATCAGAATTTTCATAATACTAGGAATTTGTAATACTTCTTTTACTATTTCCAGACTAAAGAGGTTTTAAATCGTTTATTTTTTTATTTAACATCACAAAAAAATCCTGCTGAAAGAGCAGGATTCACAATATTTTAAAGTAGCTATTCTTTATCTACACATATTTATCTTCCGAAATAAAATCGATATCATCAATCGGCACTTCTCTTGTCAGAGAGTTTGAAAGAATCGTAAGCACCTTTTTAGTCCCATTGTAAATAGATTCAAGTTTGCCACGGATTTGCTTTCCGTACATTCTGAAAGTAGGAGAATTTGTTCTGATACACAACAAAACATCCTTTTCAAATAGCTCCTCTGTTAATTTTTTAAAGTCTAACATAAGGCTGGTGGTTTTTTATAATTTAACCCAGATAAAAAATAATTTGTTTAATAACTCTTCGGCTTACAGGTATGTAAAATTGGAAAAAATCAATTCATAAACAATGAATTACACTTATTTAATTTAAAGAGGTTGCATATTTACTATAAAATAAACTTATACACATTATTTCCTCACTTCTCTCTCCTTTCTGATAGGAGGAGCCATAAATTCAGGTCCAACAGGATCCTTTACAGTTTCTTTGATTATACCATCGATCCTTTTAAAATCCTCACTGGTAATTTTCCATCCGGAGATGTTTTTATAAATGCTTAATTGGTCGGGAGTTCTCGCTCCAAGAAGAGCTATTGAAACACCATTCTGAAGTATCCATTTTATCGCCAGCTCCGCAGCGGTTTTCCCGTAACACTCTTCCGCAAACTGGTTTAATTTTGTTACTGCATCCAAATACTGGCGAAATCTAGGTTCTCTGAATTTTGGATCCGCCTTTCTAAGATCGTCGCCCTTAAATGCAGACTTGATATTTAGTTTTCCGGAAAGCAGACCTCTACAGATAGCTCCATAAGTCATAAGGAAAATATTGTTTTCAAGGCAATAAGGCAGCTCTTCTTTTTCTATATCCCTTTCAAAAATATTATAAGGGGGTTGTGAAAAATGAATCGGCGAATGACTGCCAAATTCCAGCATTTGGTCAGTGTTAAAATTACTTACTCCAACGGATAGAATCTTTCCGCTTTTAAAAAGATCATACATAGCCTCCCCTGTTTCTTCAAGTGACACCAGAGAATCTGGCCAATGAACATAATAAATGTCAATATAATCTGTCCGAAGTCGTTTCAATGAATCTCCAACTTCCTTGTTTATCCTTTCTCTGGATGCATTTCTGAAAACTTTTCCTTCTTTCCATTCCAGGCCGCACTTGGTAGAAATAACGATTTCACTTCTGTTATTTATTTTTTTAAGTGCCTTACCAACCACCTCTTCCGAAAAGCCAAACCCATATACTGGAGCAGTATCAATGAGGTTTACCCCTAAATCTACCGCCTTCACTATAGTATCTATAGATTCCTGTTCAATTGAGCCACCCCACATCCATCCTCCCATAGCCCAGGTTCCTAATCCAATGCGTGAAACAGCTTTATTAATAACAGGCAGGTAAGTGCTTTCCATATTTCTTGAATGTCTATTCACCTAAAAATCAAAAGTTCACAAAATTGTTTGAGGCAACCTTTTTGATAACATGAAAAAAAGACAAAATAGAGAAGACCTAGTTTATCCTTTATTTAACAAAGACTTCAAAGATTTTATTTGGCAAAAATGAATTTGTATTTACCTTTAACTGGGATTAATCGAAAAAATTTGTTGATCTAAATCAAAGCATTGGAGTTGATAGAAAACGATTGATTATAATGATAACAGGATTTTTCAACGGCAAATAATTAATTGAGTTAATTGAACAAATAAATTGAAAAAACTATGGACTTTCCTACTTTCAGGGACTTTGTAATAAGATTTACCGGGCAAAGCAGAATGATTGCGAGGAAATATTTTCGCACCCGCCTGGATGTTTTGAGCAAAGAGGACTTGTCTCCTGTTACAATCGCAGACAGGGAAATTGAAGAACTTTTCAGAAATGAAGTATTAAGAAAATTTCCAGGGCATGGGGTTTTCGGAGAAGAATTTGGTGAAATAAAAGGCACTTCTCCATATTATTGGGTAATCGATCCCATCGATGGTACAAAAAGCTTTATCCACGGAGCTCCTCTGTTTTGCACGTTAATCGCATTAATGAAAGATGATGAGCCTGTTTTCGGAGCCATTCACAATCCTATTCTGGACGATCTTGTATTAGGAGACGGAACCTCTGCCTATCATAATGGAACAAAAGTAACCCTGAGACCTTGCAGTTCACTGAGTGAAGCCACATTACTTACCACAGATCCTCTTGGACCTGAAAAATACAGGGAGCCCAAAGGGTTTGACAATTTAGCCAAAGCATGTAAGCTATACAGAACGTGGGGAGATGCTTATGGATATTTTCTTGTTGCTACAGGATTTGCTGATATTATGATAGACCCCAAAATGTCTAAGTGGGATATCATGGCATTGATTCCTGTAATCAAAGGAGCTGGAGGAACAATTACTGATTACTATGGTGGAGATCCTGTCAAAGGAGACAGCATTGTGGTCTCCAATCCTGCAATTCATAATGAGATTTTAAATTATTTAAAATCTTAACAGGTTCTAAAAATCAAATATGATCACCACTTTTGGAAAAACATTTTAAATTAGATATCCAAGCGTGGTGATCTATTTACTGTTTAATAACATTTATTGGAAGACCTTTCTGCCATTCGTTATCAATGTAAAGTTCAATAGCATACCTTCCTGCTTTTTTAAATTCCAGGTTCCCGAGATTTATGGCAAAGTTTATTGTTGAATAATTTGCTACGCTTTTAGATACATCAATATTCCCTTCAATAGACGGATATAATTCAATCCCATCATCATCGATCAGCTTTATTTTAAAGTCATGTACACCGGATTCTTTTTCACTAAACCTTAACCTTCCGGCCAGAGAGCAAGCAGCATGAGTAAACGGATATGTGGCAGAACTTATGCTATCAAAGGTTCCAACTATTACTAACTTACCATTAAAATCCTGTGCATGATCGCAGAGGGTAAAAATTTCTATTTCCATAATATTCTATTAAATAAACCCTTTAAGCCAATGACCCAAGTCTGCAATGACATCCTTATGATACCAAAGCTGGGCAAATGCTATAAACATAAAAAACATTGCCAGAGAATAACCAAGCAATAGTCCTGAAGTTCCTCCTCCACTTGCTTTCTTCGAACTCTTGATATAATTTTTGGATGCCGACTGGATATACTTATCCAGAAAATGAAATACGGGATAAAATACCGCTATTGCAAGAATCATTGAAAGAAGTACAGAAACATATTTACCATGGCCTTCTTTCCAATGGTCAATATAATTATGCGCAACTGCCTGAATCAGTTCTGCAAATAGTATAGCAAGTGAGAATACTGCAAAATTATTCAATTTCCTTTTAAACTGTGACATGCCCGTATTTTTTTGACAGGGCATTAAAATAGAAAAAAATTATTAAAGTCCAAAATTATCTAATTTAGATCCTAAAGCATAATACTAAAAAGTGTCAGGAGCTATGTTTCAACTCCTCTATCCGATTACGCAGAGGCTCTAAAACACTTGTAATTATTTCATTCAACTCTGCAAAATGAGACACTATGATCTGCATATTACCGGCATTGCGGCTATTTTCTTCGATAGCAGTTGTCAGCTCTTTAGCTCTTTCCATCTGAACAGGAATTATTATGTTCTTTAGCTTATGCGCATTAGTTTTGATTGCTGCATAATCTTTGGCCTGGATAGCATCTTTTAGACTCCTGAGCTTATCAGGCGCTTCTTCCAATATAAGATTTACCATTTTAATGATAAATTCTGTATCTCCTTCTGAAGTTTCCTCAAGAAAGCTTAAGCTGAATAAGTTTGAACTAGTATCCATAAACGCCTTAGAATTAGAATCAATATTATAAGAATCGATAAGTCTGTAAATAGTTTGCAATAAATTTTCTTTATCAAATGGTTTGGTAATATATGCATCCATCCCTTTCTTTCGGTACCGTTCCTCTTCAGACTTGGAAACAACAGCAGTAAGCGCTACAATCGGAATTTTGCTCTTAACCGGATCCTTCAATCTTCTTATTTCTTCAGTTGCCTGACATCCATCCATTAAGGGCATTTGGACATCCATCAATATGATATCGTACTTATTAAGCTTTACTTTCTCTACAGCTTCAATGCCATTATTGGCAATATCCACGGAATGTGCGGTTTTCTGGAAAACCTTCAATATTAAATTCTGATTCAGAACTGTATCTTCAGCAAGTAATATTTTCAAGGGCTTTATATCCTGAGATAAATTCTTCATTCCGCTTTCTGGAGCTGCGATACCAACTCCTTTGGAATCTATAGATTTTTTGAACTTCAATTTGAAAGAAAACACAGACCCTTTTCCAGGTTCGCTTTTTACCATAAGAGATCCCCCTTGCAGCTCTATCAGGTGACGGGAAATAGTTAGACCAAGCCCAGTTCCGCCATATCTTCTGGTTGTATCGGCTTCTGCCTGAGTGAAGCGTTCAAATATTCTGGCAAGCTTATCTTTTGGAATCCCAATTCCAGTATCCTCTACTTCAAACAGACAATTGAAATAATCTCCTTTCACATCAAGTAAATGCGTTATTACCTTTATCTCTCCCTTTTCAGTAAACTTTACTGCATTACCAATCAGGTTAAGTAAAATCTGACTTAAACGAGCTCCATCTCCTAGTAATCCAGTGGGAATGGTGGGGTCATGATAAAATATTATTTTAAGATTTTTCTCCTTTACTTTCTGTTCAAACAGTTCAATGACCGAGCGGATGATTGCAGCAACGTTGATTTCACTTTCAATAAATTCAACCTTACCTGCTTCTATTTTTGAAAGGTCAAGGATATCATTAATAATTACCAATAAGTTACGGCCAGCAAAATCAATAGAGGTAACAATTTCCTTTTGCTCATCACTAAGGTCAGTTTCCTTGAGCAATTGCTGAAAACCAATTATAGCATTTAAGGGCGTTCTGATTTCATGGCTCATACTGGCAAGAAAGACATCCTTAGCTGCATTTGATTGCTCAGCAGCATTTTTTGCGTGCGCCAATTCATCATTCAATTCATGCAGCTCTTTTTCTGCTTTTAGCCTTTCAAAGTTTTCTATTGCCAAAGCAACAATTCCGGCTATTGAAGAAGAAAAGACCTGAACTTCATAAGACCAATTTCTTTTATCTCCAATATGTTCAAAACATAACATTCCTGAGATCTTACCACCAAGTCTTATTGCTACATCGAGTGTAGAAGTAATGCCCAAAGGTTTAAAATAAATTTCTGCAAGTTCGGCAGTTCTAGGATCCGTGAGGGCGTCGTGAGCGTCTATGGTGTGAAAATTCTCTAACGCTTTAAAGTAAATGGAATTGGGAGACTTTTTAATTGGCTTGCCACTTACAGTATCATTCTCACTTTTACGATAAATAATCTTAGGATAAATCTCTTCTTTATCTTTAGTAAAAAACCATATACCGCACCTTTCAACATCAATAACTTCTGCGCATTTAACTAGGATAGCTTTAAGCTTTTCATCCAAAGGGAGGTCAATTTCCATGCTCGTAAGATTCAGAAGCGTCTCCTGAAACTTTATCATCTGAGTCACTCGCATTTTGTCTGCCTCTTCCATAGCCTTTCGGTCGGAGATCTCTGTTGCTATACCACAAAGTCCGTATATTTTCCCTTCATTATCTTTTAGTGGATATTTAATACTAATAAAAGTTTGAGGGTTTCCTCCTCTCAAAAGTTCTTCTTCAAAAGAAACATCTCGTCCAACTCTGAAGACTTCCTCGTCGTGCTCATGCAGGGGCAAAGCCTCTTCTCTCGAAAGAAAATCAAAATCTGTATTTCCTATTACCCTTTCCTTTTCAATTTTATATACCTGTTCAAAATTTTTATTGACGAATATATACCTGCCTTCTAAATCTTTTGCAAAAATACAAGCGGAAGAATAATCGATCATATCCTGCAACTGTTGTCTTGCTGTATCAAGGTCCAACTGTATCTGTTTACGTTGTGTAATATCTCTAACAACTGTAACCGCTCCAATTACTATATTATTCCTGTCCCTTAATGGTCTTGCCGTAATGCTTATATATGTAATTACATTTTCACCCGTCTTTAGCAGCAATTCCTGATTATTAAACTCTTCACCTTGCACTGCTTTATAAAAAGGTGAATTATAGTAACTAAGAGGTATAGTTTCTCCAGGCAAAAACATCTTATAGTTTGTGCCAAGAGCAACTTTGGGATGAGCAACAAGTAGTCCGCCATGTTTTTTTTCAAAGGCGGGATTCCATAGCATAAAGTTAAGGTCGTTGTCAACTACCAGCACTCCATCTCCCATGCTATTAAGAATTGAATTTAAAAGATAATTATTTTCCAACAGCTCTTTATCTCTTCTTTCTATCTGACTAAGCATTTCGTTAAATACCAGAGACAAAGTACCAATTTCATCTTTGCCTTCTACATGGGCATGGTTTCCATAGCTTCCTTCCTTGCTTACTTTATCCATTACTGAAACTAGTCTTAGAAGCGGAGATGATATATACTTTTGTAAAAACAAAGCTATAAGATATGCCAGCAACATTCCAATCCCCATTAAGATTGCAGCTATCTGAATTTTTCTTTTTACTACAGCATCGAGCTGAGCTAATTCAGCCCTGATACAAACCATTCCTATCCTCTCTCCATTGTCCCGTTGAATTTCATGATAGATATACAGATAACCTTCCACAAACTCAACTGAGGGATTACCATCAGGAGTAAAGTTTATTTCTTTGACACCTTTTTGGGAATACGAGGCAAACACCTTATTGTCTTTATCAAGAATCTGAGCGTTCAAAACATCATTAACAACTACAAGGTCTGACAGAATTGAATTGGCAGCTTCGTTATCAATAAACTCAAGGGCAGAAATACTACTTGAGGCTATTAACTGTGCCATTGAATTGAGGCTATTTACCTTATTTTCTTTATATTCTCTGACATCAGCAATTACAAATGCAGCACAGCATAGAGCAAGTACAATAAGACAAGTAAAAAACTGAAGAAAAATCAGTTTGTTTCTTATGGATAAATCTCTAATTTTTGGCAAATGAAAAGCCATATTTTCTTTCCTTTACTTACCTATCACAACAGCATGTTGCAATAATTGTGAACTCACTGCTAGTCCGGCCTTTTCCACAGCCTCCAGATTTACTTCAAACCTTATTTTACTTTCCGAAAGAAAAAAATTTATACATGAACCCCTTTCTCCGTAACCATCTCTTTCTGTAACAATAAGAGTTTCCTTGCCATTAAATTTGTGTAATATTGTTTGCAAAGGTACCGAGCTCTCCCTCGATACAAACAATATCTGACATCCATCAATTTCATTCAGGTTATCATATTCTTCCACATCAATCTTTCTATTGCCAACTTCCGCATTTTCAGCTATATCAATGAGATTAGCAGTAAGAGGAGTATCGCCCAGAATTGCGATTTTAAAATCTTCGTCCTTTGGCATTCCCTCCCACTCCACATACTCTGTAAAACGATATATGAATGCAGCCTTTAAAGAGTATTCTCCTTCTTGAACTATATCACTAACTTCATTGTAACTTTTCATCCATCTTTCATGGTGAACATTTATAATAAACCCGGAGCAACAGAACACCGCCAGCACCAACTGAATCATTAAAAATTTAGGAGTCCGTTTTTCATCTGTCGGCATTTCACAACTAAGCGATGACTGATCGTTTATCATTTAAAATTGATTCCCGGTTAAAACTTTCCGGCATGCTACATATTCTTAATTATACAAACTCACCAATCTGAACTTCAGGGTAAAACAGGGTTTCAATGTTAATGTTTTGTATTACTTTATCATTCTTTACATTATACTTAACTATCATTTCCCAAGGCATAACAAATTCATATTAACAAGGTTAAGTTCCATTATAATTTGACCTTCAATGGCAGCAAAGAACCTGTATTGTCTTATAAAATTTGTCTTAATACTATTCTTTATTCAGACATCAGATTTAATTGCTCAAAAACCTTCTTCAAAAGATACTTTACAGTCTTCGTCAGAAAAAAAATCTGCAGACAGAAAACAAAAATCAAAAAAACGAGAACCGGTATTTAATGATACCAGCACTACCAATAAGAATCTATGGAATCTTTCCCTGGATGAATTGATGGATACCAAGGTTGCATCAGGATCCTTTCTTGAACTTGACATGAGAAACTCAGCATTCAGTCTTTCCATAATATCCAGGGAGGAAATAGAACTTTCAGGAGCCCGACACCTTAGTGAGTTACTTGAAGTATATGTTCCGGGATTTCAGTATATGTATAGTAAATGGTATGGAATAATATGGGGAATGAGAGGTGTTGCAGCAGACAGAAATTCAAAGTTCATATTCCTTATAAACGGACGGAAGATGAATACAGAAGCACGGGATGGTGCCAACATGGAACTGGATCTTGGAATGCTCGGAGACATTGAGAGAGTGGAAGTGATCAGAGGCCCATCCGGACTTATTTATGGTTCAGGCGCAATATCGGGAATCATAAACATGGTAACCAGAAAATATAAGCGCGATGAATTCATAGCTTCCACAACTCAGGGAACCTGGAGCGGAGACACTTACTTTCACCAATATGAGGCATGGCTAGGCAAATCCTTATTAGGCAAAAAAGATGCATCCATAGTTATATCAGGTGGCTATAGAGTGAGTGATGGAATCGGGCAAGAAAGAGCACGACTATATGGAAGACCCAGTTTCCCCTATCCTCAGTTCCTTGACAATCCGCCTCCCGATGGGGTACCAGCCTCAGGAAGTCCATGGTCTACTCCTGGCAACGCCAGATTCAGTGTTGATTTTAACTACAAAAGATTTCGGTTCTACAGTCGATATACACATCAAGTTACGAACGCTTCCGGGTTCTTTATAGTTGATCCATGGCCTGATTTTATAGGAATAGACTCCCTTGCTCCGGATAGAATAGTTGATGGAAAGTTTGAGAATATAAATGGTTGGTATGGGAATATCGAACCAGGAAATGTAAACAGAAGACAATATGTAGTAAACAACGTAACCAATCAGCTCACATACACTATCCCAACCAAACATGACAATACTGTAACGCTTTATGGAGGCCTTGATCTAAATACAGATAGAATTCAACTGGAAGAACTCAAAGGCTATACATCATTGGCTCCTTCAGAAAGGCATGTTTCAATTCTGGAAACTTTTGGTGAAAGAAGGTATAGTCTCGGCGGTCTTTATCTTATGAAAAACGTTCCAAGGCTGCAATGGGCAACGGGATATGAATTTCGATTATTTGATATAGGAAAGGATATGTCTGGCAGAAACAGTCGTTATGAGATAAAAAGCCATCCGGTTGTGTCCAATGTTGTTTACATTAACAATGCAATTTTTTCAGAAGGCAAATATAATCTTACTGAAAAAGTCGATGTTCTTGCAGGTTTAAGGTATGACATCCACACGAGAACCGCTTTTATTGGAGGTGTATTAACACCCAAAGTTGCCCTAATTTTAAAACCTGATAAGCAAAATGTAATAAAGGTCATTTATCAGACTTCTGCCAATAATGGCAGTGCGGATAATTATGAGTTTAACCGAAACAGCTTCAATGATTATGGACAACCTTACACAACCTATCATTATGAAAGGCCCTTTATGCGTCCTACACCTGGCACACCAATCATTCCTCCTGTATCTATTGAAGAGCTGCATAAGCTAAAACCGGAACGTTCCGCGTCCTTTGAAATAACCTCTATGCATACATTAGGAGATGATAGAATCAACATTAAACCTTCGGTGTCTTACAATACTGTCCGGGATCTTCTTTTATGGAATCAGAAATTATTCAGAATTGTGAATGCAGGGTATTACCATTTTGTGAACCTTGAGCTGGACTTTGCATATAAAACAAATAAAGTTTCAATTGGAGCAAACCATGTATATTCCCGGGTTGTCAGAACCAATGTAATGGAGCAGTACAAATATTTTGATCTGGCAGTATTTGAGGGTTTTGACTCCGTCACTACTGACGGAAAGCTATATCAGTACGTTCCAAAACCAATAGAAAGCCAGGCCAATCCGGGAACTGACTCAGTGAAGCAAAACGCTATTAATGCTGTAAGAGACCAAATAACTGTAGACGGGAAAAATTTTCTCAATCTCAATACCAATATTACCAAGCTTTACCTGAATTACAAAGCTGCTTCATGGATAAGCATTCATACGGATTTCAGAATATTTTGGGGGCTTACAGGCAGGAAAGATGTTCATCAATTTGACACCACTAAGGTCAATAACCCCAACCTGAATGATTACTCTAAGGATTATGCATTCAATAATAAGTTTCCCTTTCTCGGGATTGAAGATCGATTGATGATTAAATGGGATGTCGGGATAAATATTCGACCTGGTAAAAATATACTTATAGCATTCTATGGTTATGATCTGCTTGCCTGGGTCAACAAACTACAAACTTTGCGCTGGCAACAAAGCGCAGACATCAAAGAACAGACAGATCTTTATAGTGTGGATTATTCATTCTTTTCATTCAGATTAGATTATAAGTTTGGTTTGTAAAACAGACGGATCAAAATCAGGCTTTTCCAATATATAAAATGAAAGTAACGATATATACATCTATCACAATCCTAGCGTTATTAAGCTTCTTCAGATATAGCAATTTAAAAACCACTAAACCTATACATGAAGCAAAAACAGATACAGCTACCTTTGCTGGAGGTTGCTTTTGGGCGACTGAAGCGGCATTTGAACAAATCAAAGGTGTGCAAAATGTGGTTTCAGGATATTGCGGAGGTAATAGGTCTGATGCCACTTATGAAAAAATCGAAACGGGAAAAACAGGGCATGCTGAATCGGTACAGGTCTATTATGATCCTTCAATAATATCTTACGACAAGTTGCTCGACATCTTCTTTACAGCCCATGATCCCACAGAGCTTAATCGCCAGGGACCTGACATAGGGCCCCAATACCGTTCTGAAATTTTTTATTCAAACCTCTCACAGAAAAAACAGGCAGAAGAGAAAATCAAATACCTTAATAAAACAAAGTATAATCAAAAAATTATCACACAAATTGCCCCATTAACTAAGTTTTATGAAGCTGAGCCTTACCATCAGAATTATGTGCAGCAACATCCCGATGAAGCCTATATAAAAAACGTTTCCTTGCCTAAAATCAATAAAGTAAAAAAAGACTTTAGCGAAGACTTGAAATAACCTTTGAGATTAGCAAAGCAACCGATAGATTTGTTAATATTTAACCATACAAATCTATGATAGATAATTTACATCTCTTACATGCTGATCTTTCTGACAGCGATCAATTTGAAGATTTCTGGCTGCTTTTGAATGAATATGCTAAAGATATAATGGGAGGAGGAGCAACATTACCGGTAGAAAGGAAAGAACAACTTAGAATGCAATTGCCAAATGTCAAAGATTCCTATGTTCTGATTGCTTATTTGGACGGTCAGCCTGTTGGTCTTGCAAACTGTTTTGTAAGCTTTTCAACTTTTAATGCTGCGCCACTTCTCAATATCCATGATTTTGTAGTTAGAGAGAACTTCAGAAATAAAGGTATTGCCAGTGCCATGCTTAATCAAATTGAAAAATATTCAAGAGAAAAAAAATATTGCAAGCTTACACTGGAAGTGCTTGAAGGCAATAACAAAGCCCGACGTCTATACAACGCTTTTGGCTTTGCCTCATATGAACTTGATCCGGTTATGGGAAAGGCTCTTTTTCTTGATAAGAAATTAAACTAATGGTTTATAGAGCTATCAGAATAAATTAATCACAAGCTTTTATTTGAGACAGTAAATAATTATCTTGTATTATCTTCAGATTTGCCGTTGCAAAAATATCTTAATTATATATCAGGATATTTTATTTCATTCATATACCTTCCTCAATCAGAATAACATAATGGGCGACTCATTGAATTAAACTGGTTGGAACCTGAGAGAATTGCGGACCGCCTCGCCATCCTGCCAGGACCTCCACCAGTTTATTAATCCTTTTCCGCTCCAGGTTTACTATCCATTTAAAAATTAAAGCCAGCCCTTAATTATCCTAACTTCATCGAAAAATCCAATAACCATATTATAATTCAGCCTAATTGAAGTAAATTCACGTATACACACAAATTATACAAGGACAGGGGACAGTCCAATATTTTTCCTAATTTTAGTAAATGTGTTTTCTCTGCGTTGACAGGCAGAGATCATTGGAATCGATAAGATTGATTCAATACTGGAAATATCTATATATATTTATATTAATACTTAATAAACCTATGAATAAAAGGGCACTAGGGCTTGTTATTGTATTCCTGCTATTTCTTTCCCAGGTAAGAGGGCAAATCTTTGACCAGGTCGGAGAAAACGATGCATTACAATGTTCACAAGAATTTAACTTCAATAAAGATGGCGATGGCAATTTTTACAAAATTGTAAAGCTGGATAAAGATTCTGAAATTATTGACAGTATTTATCTTTTAAAAATAAGACCTAGCGGGGACACCGCCTGGAAGGTAAGAACCACTGCACATAGCACTTGGCAACTAGCTGTGGGAAAGGACGGAAATTCATATATAGCAGCCACCGAGGATTTTTATCTCACTCCATTCTTTTCAAAATACAACAAAGACGGAATTCTTGTCTGGAAGAAATATGGGAAAGCCATGAATGACTATCCCGGTTTTATTTCTTTACTCCAGCTAAAGACAGATAGTATCGGTAATCTTTATGCAAGAGGAAGCCTTTCCGGAGGATTTACATTCGGTGAAACGCTTTCTATCAAAACCAAAACAGGGGAAATAGAACAGGAAAATGTATTCATATTAAAAATTGATTCTGACGGGAATTTCAAATGGGGCAAGATTCCACAAAGTGACTATAAAGGATACTCTGTACCTCTTGCTTCTTATCATATTGACAAATATCAGAATGTCTACTTTTATGCTGCATTTAGCACCCCAACCGATTTAGATGGACAGAAAATAATTCCAATAGCCAATGGCAAAGGCAGGTCATACTTTCTTGCAAAATATAATACTTCGGGTTTATTAAAATGGGTATCGATAGCAGGACCTGATTTTAACACTAATGAAATTGGTCAAATTTGCACCGATGACTCTAACAATGTTTTCATTAATGGGAAATTTGTAATGGAAGAAAACATCTCCGGAATATTCGGAGGAAATGTACTGGGGCCATTTAATACAGGAGGTGATGAGATATTAAGCTCCCATCCTTTCAGTGCAAGAATAAACCAATCAAGAAGCCCTGGGATTCTATACAGAATTAATTGCGGAGGACCAGAACTACAGGCATCACCAATCAATTGGCAGGAGGATACCCAAGACAAACCTTGTCAATACTTCTATTATACCACTGCCAACCACACAACAGGTACGTTTTATCAATGGAATAGGGAAAACAAAACGGATGCACCGAAAGATGTATTCGGTCCTCAAAGATATTTAATTGACTGGGGTACAAGACTTGAATATGATTTCCCTATAACTCCAGGATTGTACAGGATAAACTTATATTTTGCAGAAAAGCCAGAAGACCCAGGACATGCGATAGGTGCCAGAGTCTTTGATGTTCAGATAGGAGATCAGACGGTACTTGAAAACTTTGATATATATGCTACCAGCGGACTTAATGCCAACAAGCAAAGCGTGCTTCTGTATGTAGAATCTTCTATGCTTGAGGTAAAATTCAAGCGCAAAGTTGGGAATCCTCAAATTAATGGTATTGAGATTGCTACTCTTAATTTTGAAGGTTCAATCCTATCTTCGGTTGATAATCCCTCGAGCCAGATTAGTGAAGGTAAAGCAGGATATGTTTATACCATGAATGAATCCCTTTATATTAATACCAAAAACAATGATGAAGGATTTGTACCGGTAGAAATATGCGACTATACAGGGAGGACCTTTTATAGGCAAGAAGTTTTTGCGAAGAATGGTACCATTGAAATACCATACCAGTCGATGTATGCAAAACCTACCTGTGGATTATTCCTGGTTAAAGTTAATGGAAAGACATACAAATTTATAGGGCAATAAATTATTGATTTGTTTCAACAATTACTTCTGGAATAACAGGATTCAGGTAATTTGAAACCTCTATAAGGTTTCCATCCGGGTCTCTGAAATAAACGGATCTGATTCTTCCCAAAGCGCCAGTGCGTTCTACAACACCAGTTAAAACAGGGATATTCTTTTCCTGCAACTCTTCAACGACTTGTTCGATCGGTGTTGGGGAAATAAAACAAAAATCAGCAGACCCAGACAATGGCTTAAGAGCTTTAGGTTCAAACTCTTTTCCGGAAAGATGAAGATTAATTTTTTGGTTCCCGAATTTCAATGCAATCCTGCCTCCGGAAAAAGTAATTTTCTCCATTCCTAACACCTCACTGTAAAAATCAGATGAAATATCCAGATCTTTAACTGTTAAAACGAAATGATCAAGATGGCTTATTTTCATATTCCTGACATCAATTATTAAAATAACTCTTTAAGTACCGATTTGATTTTCAAATCTCAAACTATACTGACAATAAATTGTGTGAACGTCTGAAAAATATTCGGAATACACTACCTTCTCCTTCTTTTGTATCAACCTCAATTCTTCCTCCTGAATTATCAATAATTCTTTTTACCAGGTACAGACCAACACCTGTCCCTTCAACATGGTCATGTAGCCTTTTAAACATCTGGAAAATTTTAAATTTTAAATGCTCCTTCATACCAAGACCATTATCCTTAAACTCCAAAATACTATAATCTTTATCGGCCATACATTTTATAGTAATATGAGGCCTTCTTTCAGGACTTCTGTATTTAAGAGCATTTGTCAAAAGATTATATACGACACTTCTGAAATTTGATCTGGAAAAACTGATTTCAGGACAATCATGAATTTCTAAATCAATTTCAGCATTAGCTTCTTGTATTTTATTTTTTATGCTTAGTTCTGTCTCTTCAATAATTTCTTTAACATTAATATATGAAACATCTTCTACAAAATTTTTCTGAATTTTTCCAATTTCAGATAGATCTTTAATGGTCACTTGAAACCTTCCTACAGAATCTTTAATGAGTGAAACCACCAACTTTGTTTCATCACTAAGGCTACAACTGCTTTCCTCAAGCGTTTCAACCAAAGAGGATACGAGACCTTCAATATTAGTAACAGGAGCTTTTAAATCATGAGAAGCTGTATAAATAAAGTTATCCAGGTCATTATTTATTTTTGATAATTCTTTATTCTTTTTCTCCAGATCCCTTTCATATCTTATACTTTCCGTAATATCTACACCCATCGCCACAACTCCTCTCACTGTACCATATTCATCAATATCTGGGATGTAAGTCACCCTTATATTTTTATTGAAGATACCAACATCTTCTTTGTTGAGCACGTAGTCGAAAGTAACATTTCGCTGTTCTCTTACTGCCTTTTCAAATTGCTCATGGAAATATGCTGAATTCTCCAAGCCAACCACTTCAGAGATAGTTTTACCAATAATTACTTCTCCATCAGGGAAAATCCTCTTGTAGTAATTGTTTGCAAAAACATATTTCTTATCAGGTGAGATATATGAGATAAATGCGGGAACAGCATTGGTAATAAGACTTAATCGATACTGGCTCTCACTGAGCTTGCTTGCAAGTGTTATTAATTCATTTTCCTGTGCCTTCTTGTTAGTAACATCTTGACTTGTGCCTATAAATCTGAAAGGTTCTCCTTTCTTTCTAAAATAGGCCTTTCCCCTAATTCTAATCCATCTAACTTTCTTATCTTCATATCCTATTGTTCTGAATTCTACATCTAAATCATCTCTTCCATTCTCTCTCAAGACAGCATCAATAGCATTCTTCACATAACCTCTGTCATTAAAATGAATGGCATTAAAAAACACATCGTAATTAATTTTTGCGTTTTTGTTTAACCCAAAGAAACGTTTGCTTCTTTCATCCCAGACATACTCCCCAGCTAAATCAGTAATATCCCAAGTACCAAGATCAGCAGCTTTCACGGCCATTCTCAACCTGTCTTCACTTTCCAGAAGTTTTTTCTCAATAGTTACACGATCGGTAATGTCTATAGCAACATTTACTGCACCTGTAACTTTTCCCATATAATCCTTGAGAGGACTAAAATGAGCCTCAAAAGATTTATCTCCTATTTTAATTATTTTAGCAAACGCTTCCCCTTCCAATGCTCGCATTGCACTGGCTGATAGCTCAGGTAAATACTTCAATTCTTTAAGAGAAATTTTTCCATCACCATTTTCATTGTCTTTCAGTTCAGGCATTAATGTTTTGCCTTCCGCAAGGACGACATTGCCAGTCTTATCCAGAGACCAAATAATAATAGGAGCGTTATTTACTACATATCTTAATCGCTCTTCTGTATTCTTTTCATCAGTTATATCTCTCTGTGTTCCCCATGCTCTGACCAACATACCATTTTCAACAATTCCCTGAATATTATTCAGGATGTAAACAATGTGTCCCTCATTGTCAATTTCCAGGGACTCAGCATCAGTTAGATTGTAACCAGACTCTATAAACGAATTAAAATATCCGTAGGGAGAAAAGTTAGCAAAGGACATTATCTCCTGTAGCTTTTTATCCAAAACCGCAGAGACATCTTTATAACCATGCATTTTCGCCATACGCGCATTGCATTCAGCAAAATATCCGAAAGAATACAAAAGTTCAATTTGCTTACCAACAGGTAGATCAACAGGTATACCGTCGATGCCATTTAATTCTAGCCTCCAGATTCCCTCAGAGCTTTGGTTTATGAAAGCCTTATATCTTTCCTCACTTTCAATAATCTGTGCAGTCCTAGCTTTTACTATATCTTCAAGATTGTCATTACTTTCTTTCAGTAATTCTTCTGTACGTCTGAGTTCTTCATTGCTTTCCTTTAACTGCTCATAAGCGTGCGTCAATTCCTGATTTTTCTTAAGAATTTCCGCATTCTGAATATCAGAAAAGTATTCTATCCCCTTTACAGATTGGAATGAATAGAAACTTTCTATTTCATTAACAATCTCAAGTGCTTTCTTTAAATTTTTAGTGTACAAAGGAAGAAACTCCAGCAAAATACTTTTCCTACCCTTCTCTAGTAATGCCATATCCAAAGGACTAACTCCAGCTCTTGGCAAGACAAGTTTATCTTCTTTCCATTCATCAAGTGAATTTATGATACCCTCTACAGCAGTTCCGTTAATGAAGTTCTGAAGGTATTCTACAATGTATCTTTTAGTAATATTAAATTTTTCTTCCTGAGTATGATCCTTAAAAAACTTCAATAAAGGCAATTCATTTTCATTGGAAGCTTTCATTTCTGCTTCCGTAAAGGAATCCAAAAAATTCTCATATATAAACCGGGCATAATCCGCGAGGCAAGACAATTTTATTTTTTTAAATGCCATTCCACAATTTCCCTCTCTTGTTATATAAACCTCTATATTATTTACTTTCCTTACTGTAAAACATATATGAATCCCCAATATGTTCTTTTCATATTCAAAAAGTAAGGGTCCAAAAAGCTATTAAACAAAAAAGACTGCTCTGTTAGAGCAGTCAATTATTCTTTTAAATATAGTTGTAACAAAAAAACTGCAGGTTCTCTATTCTCCAAGAATAGACCAGGATTTGATCCTTTTACTCCTTTTCAGTCCAAATCCTTCAACAGCATATTTCTCCAGATGGGCAATTGCTTCATCAATAGAATCAGTGAAAAGAAAAAGCTTTAAATCCTCAGGATGAATTGTTCCGGCTTTGGCCATATATTCAAAGTGTGCTATCAGATGTTTATGATATTCTGTTCCAATAAGCACGACTGGGAACTTTTTTACTTTATGGGTTTGTATAAGTGTCAAAGCTTCAAAAAACTCATCCATTGTACCAAGACCACCAGGCATTACCACAAAGGCATATGAATACTTGGTAAGAAGCACTTTGCGCACAAAAAAGTAGTCAAAGTCTACCCATTTATCCAGGTAAGGATTAGGATGCTGCTCCATAGGAAGAATAATATTACACCCAATAGATTCTCCTCCAGCTTCCTTAGCACCGCGGTTAGCTGCTTCCATAATACCCGGACCTCCACCTGTCATCACTGTAAATCCCATTTTGGCCAAACAACCACCAACAGTTCTGGCTTGCTCATAAAATGGGTGATCTTCTTTAAATCTTGCTGATCCAAAAACCGTAACACAAGGCCCTACAAAATGTAGTGTACGAAACCCTTTGATAAACTCCATTAGAATCTTCAGAGTAAAAAAGAACTCCCATTTTCTTGAATGCGGACCTTCCAAAAATATTTTTTCTTCGTTTTGATCATTAAGCTTTTCCTTTTTTACAGGAATTACATCCTCATTATTTATTTTGTCGCTAATATCACTTTTCATCTCTTACAAATTAATATATTAAAATTGCCAATACCCGGAATGAATCAAACGGGTTTCAAACCTGGACAAAAATTATTCCTTAGTATTATAAAAACGATTAAAAATCATTTTTTATGCAGAAATACAGATATTGATTTCCTGATTCAAACAAAAATAAATTGAAAATCATTGCATTTGTAAACTTCCATTAATAGAAAAAATAAAGGCTGTCCATTGATAGACAGCCTTTTTATTAATTACCAGCCAGAATTTTCTTCTTTGTTTTCCTGGTTTTGCTCTTGATTCTGTTCCTGGTTTTCATCCGGGTTCTGTTGGTCAGGATTTTGTTCCTGATTTTCAGGAGGAAGCTCATAACTATCATTACTATTATTTGGCTTCTCTTCCGGTTTTTTATTCTTCCAGGTTTCGGTTCCTTTCGGCCCATCATATTGTTCAGGAGGTGGAAGCCCTTTCTTTGATTTATGCCTTCTCGGCATTGTCGGACTATATTGAAGCTTTATCATAGCCATTCCATATCCATCATTTTTAGCTATCATGAAGTCATCAATATAATCAGTGAAGGTTATTCTATAAACAAAATCAGTAATGATGGTTACACGAGGGCTAATTGTAAAAGATAATCCCAAACCTACCGGAAATACAACAGTATATTGAGGATAAACTCTTCTGATTCTAAATATAGTATCGGTATATGGACTAAGCTGTTCGGCATGAGACGTAAATCCAAGTCCTCCCATACCCGCGGAGACAAAGGCTTTGAACACTTTAGGCTTTCTGGTTCTGTCTCTTGCAACACGGATGATATCATCTATGAAATAAAGTCTTCCATAGACATCAAATTCATATCCAGTAAAATTGAATGACAAATTTCTATTTGGGTATATATTGTCCTCCCCTTTGATTTTAAGGTAAGTAAAATCAGCCCCAAACATAACTCTTGGCCAAAGTTTATAATTTGCTCCAACACTAAAGGCAGGAGCTATTTTACCACAATCAAATATCTTACACAGATCTCCATTGTATCCGGCAACTCCCGCACCTATACTAATATTCAAAGGACCACGGAAATAATAGGAATCAAAAAATCCCGAGTATTCAATAGTTCTTCTGCGCTGTGCTTCAGAAGAAAAAGAAATCAGTAGAAATGCTAACAGTGCAATAAAGGATCTTTTCAAGCCCATTTTTAAAATTTTATAAAACCAAATTTATAAAAATAATCATTCGGTATCAATTTAATAATAAAATTATGGATTTTGGGAAGACTTGGAGGAATATGAAAAATAAAAAAGGCTGTCCCAAAATTGCGGACAGCCTTTTTATTAAAAAGTCTAATATCTAATAAAGAAGGTTAATGTATCCTTCAACATAT
This sequence comes from Sporocytophaga myxococcoides DSM 11118, assembly GCF_000426725.1. Taxonomy (NCBI): domain Bacteria; kingdom Pseudomonadati; phylum Bacteroidota; class Cytophagia; order Cytophagales; family Cytophagaceae; genus Sporocytophaga; species Sporocytophaga myxococcoides. The sequence continues at coordinate 289,163 of NZ_AUFX01000004.1, forward strand.
TTCTCTTCCTCTTTCCAAGTGATCACTTTCACTTTATAGACATAGAGATCACTATTCTGTTTCTGACCTTTAAATGTTCCATCCCAACCTTCATTAATGTCAGCTGTTGAGAAGATCTCTTGGCCCCATCTGTTAAACACCTTATACTCAACCAATCTCTTTATACCCCAACCTTTAACATAAACTTTATCATTTTTAGTGTCTCCATTAGGAGTAAAGGCCGATGGAAGTTTAACAAATGTCTCAGGCTTGACGGTAATTTCATATTTATATGGCTCAACGAAACAGTTGAATACATCTGTAACTTCAAGATTATAAACGATATCTTCTAAAGGCTGAGCTTTAGGGTAGAAGCAGTCAGTACAGCTTAAATATTTTTCCGGAGTCCATTTAAATTTGTAAATAGGTTCACCATATACAGGAAGTGTTGCAATATCTCCTATTACAATTAAAGTATCCCAATCATGCAATCCGATACTTTTTACTACAAGTCCAGTCACCTCAGTGAAGTCTGTACAACCAGTTGCAGTGTCTGTTTCAATAACTTTGAATAAAGTTGTCTCACTAGGATCAGCTGTAGGATTAGGAATATTTGCATTATCTAAACTGGCAGATGGTGACCATAAATATTTACTTGTAGAAACGGGATTTGCTACATTAAGGGCTATTTTCTTATCCGAACCAAAACACATAGTATCGCCTGATGCTATTACTTTAGGGTTAGGATGAACAACTGCTACTTTCGTCAAAGTATCAACGCAACCAAATTTGTAGTTTTTAACTGTCAGAGTGACATTGTATTGCCCAGGGGCAGCATATTTATGGACAGGAGCTTTCGTAACTGAATCCTGTGGTGAATTATCACCAAAATTCCATTTAAAGAAGTTACTGTTTGTAGACTTGTCTGATAGATGGAACGGACCATCGTTAAAACATATATTTGTATCCAATGGCTCAGACTCACGCCCAAAATCTGCAATGACAGGGTGAATATAAATCTCCTGATCATACAGCCTGAAACAACCACCTCTATGGCTTTCAAGTTTTAGCTTTGCAATAGCATTGTGACCTACAGGGTGAGCCACAAACTTATGGCTGACATTATCTTTATTCTCTATAAGAATACCCTCAAATGTCCATTCCCATCTTTTTACATCCGTTGTATCCACAAGATGAAAAGTAACTTCGTCATCAAGACAAACTGTATCTTTTGATTTGACAAAATTTCCATCCGCATTCCATGCATGGAATATACCTGTTGTATCAGAAGAACAACCATTCGCAGTCGTAACTGTTAGTTTAATGCTGTTTTCCCCTTTAGGAAATGACCAGTCTGGAACTCTGTTATAAGCAGGTTCCTGATCATATTTCTCTGTTTTTCCTTCCCACACAGTGCTTACAATTGGAGAATTCTGATCATCTGAAGCATATGAAAGGTTTACAATATCTGGATTAATATCTGCACAAATAACAGCATAGCTATTCATTTTCGGTGTCACGTATTTTGCTTTCGGATACCCCTGAACACTTAATTCGATACTATCCTTACCTTTACATAAAGAGATAGCTTCTTCATAATTTAACCTCACCCAAAACTTGCCTTCAGTATTATAAATGACATCATTCTCAGAACCTATACCTGTTGTATTATTTCCAAAATTCCAGTTATACTTTAAAGAAGCTACTCCGGTCGTAAAATCCGGAGCTGAGATTTTTACTGTTTCACCTACACAAAGAGTTTGATCTGCACTAATTTTAGTCACTGGCTGATATATTGGCAAAGCAGCCGAATATGTTTCCTCACAACCAAGAATATCTGTCACAGTAAGACTATACGTGTATGAACCTGTTCGCGTACTATCACGATAATCGTGACCTACAGAATCAGCAAAGACATCGTATTCCGTTTTAAGACCATCTCCAAAATTCCAGGCCCATTTTGTAATAGTTGTATCTGCCACGGATAAATCCGCAAATTTTATAGCTCCGGGTTGCGTTGGCAAACATATCTGTGCACGATTTGGCTTAGCATTTACAGACATATCATAAATTTTTATTCTTGTAGAATCCGTATGCTTGCAACCATTAATATCCTGAACTGTCAGCTTCAGCGTATGCTCTCCTTTAAACAAAGTCAGCATTTCTGTAACACTTGTGTTCACTGTAACTGGTCTTACCTCCTTCATTGTAGGAAACTCCCAGGTATAACCCGTCCGACAACCTGCATACACATCTTCAGAATTTACGGCGCTTAGATCAACCAAAGACATTATACACATTAAAGAATCTTCAAGAGTAATTTTTGCCTTAACCTTACGAGGATGTACTGTAACTTCATCGAATGTAGGCTGGCAACCATCTCCTGACTCAGCTGTCAATCTCACAATAAAATCCCCAGATTTTTTAAAATCATAACTCTGGGTTATCCCTGCACTTGTGCCAGTCTTATCACCAAAATCCCAGGATACCTTATTGGCATTGATGCTTTTTGATTCGAAATTATAGACATATGGATCATTGCAAAAAGCTGTATAATCAATTTTTGCAACAGCACCCTTTACATTGATCATTGCAGGTTTTGAAATTTCAGAAAAGCAACCATTGTAATCAACTGTCAGAGATACAGATTGAGGACCAACTACATTATTGTAACTCCAGGTAGCAGTCTTCAGATCAGAACAGTGGAACATCCTGTTATCCTCTGTACTAAAATGGAAGGCATCAACATAAGATGGTGCATTCTTAACATTAAAAGTAACGGATTCCCCTTGACAAACACTCGATTTATCTGATTCAAAATCTACCAGAGATTCTAAGTGTTCTCCTACCTCTATTCGCACTGCAAATGAAGTATCTACACAGCCACTTTGGGTAGTTACAAGTAATCTGGCATTGTACACTCCTGGCGTTGAATAAGTATGTGAAACATCATTTGAATCACTTCTCAGATTTGATGCACCATTATCATCAAACAACCATTTCCAACTTACAATAGGGTTCTTAATATATGTTTTACTTGAATCAGAAAATGTAACTGTGAGAGGAGCACATCCTTTAGTAACATTTGGCATAAACCTCGCATTTGGAAGCCACATTGTATCGGTCTTAACTGCTACTCCTTTACATCCGGATAAGTTGGAAGTTACAAGAAGACTAGCAACCTTAGGTTCATAACCATTTATTCCATAATAAATCGAGTCTGTACCACTTTTGTATTGATGATTTACAGTAGCTGTTTTATAAGTTTTAGTATCACCAGTAAAATTCCATTCGTAAGATAAATTGGGATTACTTATAACAGCTTTATATTGAATATTCATAGGGCTAGAACAGCCAAACGATGGTGCAGATTCAATTTTCGGCTTCAGTTCGTCCACATAAATTTTTATCGTTTTAGTATCACTGCATAATCCTGTAAGTGAATTAACAGTAAGCTTTATAGTATGTTCTCCCGGTGTATAAAAAGACATCGATATACTGTCCATACTCGTACGGCCATTATCAAAGTATGTTCCATTATCAAACTCCCAGGAATAATATCCAATTGCATCAGTTTTAACATAACTAAGATTTCCGATACAGATAGTATCTTTCCATGTTAAAATATTAGCATTGGGTTTTCCAACAGAAATACCTTTTCCAGTTGTAGCATTACATCCCGGCGCACCAGAATATTCAGTTTTAAGAGTAGCATGATATTGACCACTAGTATAGGTTTGTGCCGGAGCATTTAGATCAGAACTTTTCACTCCATTTCCTAGATCCCAGGTATATTTTAAGGCAGCATCACCTGTTGAATTATTTTTAAATGCTACATTTAAAGAAGTCTCACAAGAAACTGGTACCGGAGGAGTAGTTTCGAAGGCAGCAATAGGAGCACTTAAAATGTTAACCTGATCTGCAAATTGTAAAGTTTTATTACACGCAGGATAATCTGTTTTTAACTCAAGAAATATATTATAAGCTCCTACTTTATTATACGCATGCCTTGCGGAATCTGTAGGACCTTCAACACCAAAACCATCGCCAAACACCCATCTATACGCATTTACTTTGATAGCAGGATCAATAACTGATGTACTATTAAATTTTAAATCGACATTTGGGCAAGAAAAGGCTGGCTCGACTGTATAGCTTAATTTGGGCTGGTCGTAAACAGTAATTTTTATAGGATCACCTATAACGGGCCCATTTATAGACTCTTTAAACTTAACGTAATAAACCCCAGCTTTCCCATAGGAATTAGAAGGATTTTGCTCAATTGAGGGAACACCATCTCCAAAGTCCCAATAATAGGTGGTACTAGTTGAAGGCGCTTCGAATTCAACAGTAAAAGGTTGGCATCCTGTTGTCGGACTAATAGCTCTTTGACCTAATACATTCAGCGAAAGGACTGAAGCGAAGAGTAACAAAAATAAAACTCTCATTTTTAAAAAAGATAAAATAAAATACTTTTGTATTGAGATTGTAAAGTTAGTAAAAAAACAATTAACTTTGAGTCAAATTTTTTTATTATATTGTAAATAAATTTTCAAAACCAAAGTGAAAAAGTTAATTGTTCTACTGGCATTTTTAGTAGCCGGATTAAGTGAAGTGCTCATTAATCCATCCTTTTGTCAACCATTCAGAGGAGATGCGATCAAACCTCTGCCGCAAGTAAATAAAGAATTTCTTGTAGTTGCACACATTGTACTTTCCAAAAATGGCGCTGCAGGCCTTTCACAGCTTGAGATCTCATCTGTGCTTAATCAAGTTAATACTGCATTTGCGCCAATTGGAGTCTCTTTTAAACTATGCCAGGTCGATTATATAAATAACTTTCAGTATGACTCCCTTAACGGTGTTGGCCCTTCTGTTAACAACCTTTCGGTCGATTATATGAAAGAAGTGTTTGTTCAATATAATATTGAGCGAAGAATAAATATGTATTTTATGACTGAATTTATAAATGCATATAAGCCATACTGTGGCTTTGCCAGTGGTGGCGGCCTTACAAGCACAAGCAAAAGAAGGGGTATTGTCATAAAAAAAGGATGCAATGACCCTATAACTGTAGGTCATGAATTTGGACACTTTTTAAGCCTGGAACACACTTTTGAAGGCAATGGCGATGAGAATGTAGATGGCAGTAATTGTAGTACTTCAGGTGATCATGTTTGCGACACTCCTGCTGATCCATTTAGAGAAACTGCTCCGGAATTGTATTATAACAAAGATGCCTGCTACTTTACCTATAAAGGAAAAGATGCGAATGGACAGTACTACGACCCTGACCTTGGCAATATTATGAGTTATTATGGAGCCTGCGTCTGCCTTAAGTTCACCAATGGACAATTGAAAAAAATGGCAGATTACTATTTAGATTATATTAAAACAAACCCTAGCATTTCAATTGCCTGGTAAGCATATATTTTAAGAACTTTTCACTAATGAGATTTTTATCTTTATTAATTATCCTTATCGCAACTGCTTCGCTAAGCATAGCGCAGGATATTCACCTTACTCAGTATTACACAAACAATCAATTGTTAAATCCGGCATACACCGGAAATTATACTGGAGATTATAAAGCAATTATCAACTACCGTAGCCAATGGGCTCAGGTAAATTCTGCCATTAAAACCTCCGTGGTTTCAATTGAAAAAAACCTAACGAAGTTTAACAGAGGATTTGCTGCGGGATTAATCGTTAACAAAGACTATGTATCTTCATACCACCTTAACACAAATAGATTTTATCTATCCGGAAGCTATACAACCGAGATTAAACAGAATATTATAAGAGTAGGACTTCAGGCAGGTGGACTTTACAGAAGCATTAATTATAGTGACCAGACCTTTCCCGATCAGTGGGATTATAATTCCGGAAATTTTGACAAATCAATTGAATCAGGAGAACCAAACACCAACAACTCAAAGGCATTTGCTGATGTAAATGCTGGTGTTGCTTACATCAGAAAGTTCGGAAACAAAAAAATCAGCGCAGGTTATGGAGCTTTCCATATTAACCGACCAAAATATGGCTTTATCAATAACGACGAAAAACTTGCCATGCGCCATGTCGGAAATGCTGCATTAACTTTTTACATGAAAAATGGATACTCAGTAGTACCCAATTTTCTTTATATGAGATCTGCAAAAGCTACGGATTTCATTGTCGCAACCAATGCTTACAAAAAAATTAACAATGAGTTAATATTGATGTTAGGTGCCGGATACAGAGGTTCAACTAACAGTGATGCCTTCCTTGCAATTCTTGGCCTTCAATACAAAAGGTTTGAATTTGGTTTCAGCACAGACTTTAACGTTTCAGAACTGAGCAAAGAAACTAAAAACAAAAATGCGTTCGAATTTTCTCTGACTTATACAACGCCGTCAAGATTTGGAAGCAAAGCGACAATTCCTTGCGACAGATATTAATTATAAAAAACTAAGTTACCCTTCAATGGTTGCCTTTAATACTTTCAGACCCGGCATAAGCAAAATATTTTTATCATTTATGCTTTGCACATTTTTTCACCTTTCCATTTTCGCTCAGGTGGACAAAGACATTAGCCAGAAAAAGAAAAAAGATCGTGCAAAATATGCAATGGAAACCGGCAATGTCTATACAGCATTATTTTACTACGAAGACATAACTAAAAACGATCCTAAAGACACGGAATCAAGATTTCAATTGGCAGAAGCTTACCGCTTGGCAAGAAATTATAAAATGGCATCTGAGTCTTATGGTATCGTCTACGATAAAGCTCCGACTTCATATCCTACAGCTTTGTATTACAAAGGTCTTATGCTTAAGATGCAGGGAAAATATGAAGACGCTAAAAAATGCCTGGTCGAATTCAGAAAGGTTTTAAAAGACCTTAATGACAAAAATTTAAGTAAACTTATCACCAAAGAAATTGCAGGCTGCGATAGTGGGATGGTATACCGTGACTTTCCTGAAAATACAGATCTCCAAAATGCCGGTAAGTCTGTCAATCAGCCCCACACAGAATTTTCTCCATTCCTTCTCGACAGCATGAACATGCTATTCGGATCATTAAGAGAAGATTCTCTCAGATATTATGATGTTCAATCTGAGCATCCTGATAAGCAACCAATGCGCCAGATTCATAAAGCAGAAAAAGTCAACGGGCAGTGGAAAGACAAAGGGTTGTTTGATATTCTTAATGACCCTAATGTAGATATGGGAAATTTTGTGTACTCACCATACACTGACAAATATTATTTTTCAAAGTGCTTTAAAGACGAGAAAGGCAAAGTAACATGCAAGCTGTACCTTAAAGAAAGAGAAAAAGCTAAAGGCCCATGGAAAGATGCAGTAGAACTTCCTTCTCCTGTAAACATAAATGGATATACTTCTACACAGCCAACTGTCATGTATGACACTTTAACCAAAAGGGAATTACTATACTTTGTATCAGACAGAGCAGAAGGAAAAGGAGGATTGGATATCTGGTATACTTCCTATAATGCAAAGAAACAGGAGTGGGCTGATCCTAAAAATGGTGGCATTATGAATACTACAGAGACAGAATGTACTCCGTTTTATCATATCCCAACGCAAACATTTTACTTCAGTTCAGACGGGCATGGCTCTGCAGGTGGACTTGATGTTTACAAAACTTTCAGAGACAAAGAAGGTCGCTATGTAAAACCTCAAAACTTATCTTTCCCGATTAATTCGCCTCAGGACGACCTTCATTTCATGCTTGAGAAATCTGGAAAAAATGGTGTTGTAGTTTCTAACAGGCCAGGAGGAACACCTTTCTTCCATGAGACTTGCTGTGACGACATATTCACATTTCATATTAATGAAGCAAAACCATTTAATTGTACTCTTGAGCTGGCAATCGCAGATCCTGACACTGCCCGCAATAAATCAAGACTATTAAAAGTCACTTCTATTGATATGAAGACAAAACAAGAGAAGAAAGACACTATCAGACTTAAGGACAATAAATTTGTTCTTCCACTAACAAAGAATCATCTATATACATTCAGAATAGATCAGAATGGATATCAAAAAGACAGTCTTGTAGTTGAAACCAGAGATATGGCGTCTTCTGATGTTATCAAAAGAGAACTTGCACTAAGACCGGTCGAAGTTGAAATCATTGCAGAAAAGCCTGTTGAGGACAAGCCTTTTGTTTTAAAAGATGTGACCTACGGTTCTGATGAGTTCACTCTCAATGAAGATGCAAAAGCGGCTCTTGATTCAATGTTAATTCCATTCTTAAAACTTCATCCTAAAGATAGAATTACTATTGGCTCACATACAGATGATCAAGGAGCGCATAAGTATAACATTAACCTTTCTCAAAAAAGAGCGGATAATGTAGTTAAATATTTAATTTCAAAAGGTATCGAGGCTTCCAGAATTACGGCTAAAGGTTTTGGAGAAACCAAGCCAATTGCTCCTAACCAAAACAATGATGGCACAGACAATGCCATCGGTCGTGCTATAAATAGGAGAACTGAATTCCTTCTGGAAAAATCCAAGTAAGAAATTGTAATAATATCATATCTAAGAAGGCCTGGTTTTACAGGCCTTTATTTTTTTATTCCCAGATCTTTCAATCAAAATCCCCTTCAAAGAGCACTAATCACCACAAAGCTGTAAGTTTTAAAAGGAATTATTTTTAATCATTCTATTGAAGTTTAATTTATTGCATTGCAAAACTAACCTAAGAGTAAATATGCTAATCAGTTTTGCTTAGTAACGCATAACAAATAGGTTATTGGGGGGTTATGCCTCCTATACCTTTTATGATTATTATGAAACACTTCTTACTATTTTTGTTTTTCTTTCAGGCTATCATTTTAAAAGGACAGGATAATAATAAGAAGAACAAAACTCAATTTGGAGTCTCAGTATCTGCCAATTACTCATTTTCAGGAATAAGTGTTATCCCCACATTTGACCTGATACTCAACAAACATATAATTTATGTAGGGTCAAAATTTTTAACGAGTGTAAATTACCTACCAAATAAAGGCCCATGGGGGATAAATGTCGGTTACAAACATGAATTCAGAAATACAGAAGGGAAAAAACTTAGCTTTTTCTTTATTGCAGATTACCAGATGATTTCCTCCAAAAGTTTTTCAAGAATTAAAGACACTAAGAAAAGGAATTACTATCATGAGTTATTTCTTGGGTATGGAATGCAATTACGATTTTTTGATCACCTATATATAGGAAATGCAATGGGAGTAGGAGCCCATATGGAAATATTTAATAATGTAGACCTGTCACTCAAAGAAACCTTTCTGGGCTACAATAATCTTTTCAGAGTTTTCATCCACTACAGATTTTAAATATGAAAAGCTCTGTAAACTTATCTCTTCTTTTAATCTGTCTCATTTTTGACGGTTGCACAAAAATTGATCTTGACAATATCAACAACCTGAACAATGGCCAAATTGATGTTATAGGGCATGCAGGAACCGGATTTCAGTCTTTGATTAATCCTTACCCCAGCAACAGTTTTGAATCCGTAAAACACGCTGTAGATGGTCTCAATGCAGATGGTATCGAAATCGACATAGACTTAAGCAAAGACAGTACAATTGTTTTATATCATGATCAAACGCTTGAAAAATCTACCAACTGCTTTGGCTGTGTAAATCAACACAATGTATCAGAACTTGAAAATTGCGAATACAACAATCAATATGGAGCCCAGTTTTTGAGTGATGTGAGGATTATCAGATTTAGCAAAGTACTCGACCATTTTAAAAACAGAAATATAAAACCTCAAATATACCTCAATCTAAAAATCGCTTCTCCATGTATAAACGAAAGTGAAGAAAGAAAAAGCCAATGGATTAGTCAGATCAGTCAGACTATCCAAGCTTATCAGGCTTATGATTGGGTCTATGTTTATGATGGAGATACTTCTTTGCTTAAAAGATTTCGTGCAGAAGACCCCCAAATTAATATCATTTATAATGCACAGTCATATGGAGATGCAATTTCAGCTTGCACAGGTGCGAATATTAATGCATTTGTGATCTCGAATAATGGTATCAGCAAAGAACAGATCAAGGACTCCCATTCTAAAAATATCAAAGTGATTATCTGGGAGATTGTAAAAAGAAAAGATGCTGTAGACGCTATCAATAAAAGCCCTGATGCACTTATGACAGACAATATTCCATTAACTCAGCAATGTCTGCAGAAATAAGCAAAGCTATATTAATTATGAAGGTCAGATATTATCTGACCTTCATTTTTTCTATCATTAATAATTATCTAAACGGAATAAACTTTTACTCTATTACCAGTTTGCTATCAAGATCAATATTAGTACGCTTGTCAAAATGAAACTCAAGGTACTTTGCATCATCTGTTTTACCATCTACAGCAAGCTTTACTCTTCCCATCTCTTCTCCTTTAACATCAAAAGCCTTTGCCATAAGATCACCTTTATATTCCTTATTGAAAATCACATAAACTACCAGCAGATTATCAGTACCTACACTGTCGTTAGAAACTGTTTTCTTTCCAAACTTTAAGCCTTTCGCCTGAAGTGCTTCCGAAAGTTCTATATTAGGTTCAAAAGTTTTTACTACTCCCGAAGAAACCCCAGTGGTAAACTCTCCTATTGCCTGGCCAGTAACGTCTCCCGTTTTGTTTATACCTTTCTTAATTCCGTCCTTTACTTCAGTTGTAGAACATGAGGATAATGATACTCCAATTAAAAAAAATCCTAATAAGCAACAAAAATTTTTCATTCTTAACATGGTGATTAATTTACGATTCAATAAATAGTTTTTTTTAAAAGAACGCTTTTACTCTTCATCATTGTATTTTTCGGTAACTTTTAATACTTCATCGAGATTACTGGTCTTGAACTTCCTTAACATATTCAACCTGTGAGTTTCTATGGTACGAACACTCAAGCCAAAGGCTTCTGCAATCTCCTTATTCGTCTTTCCTATGCGGATCATATTCAGAATTTCAAGCTCCCTTTTTGAAAGACTAGGCAGACTGAAAGACTGATGGACATCAGGAATACCTTTTTCCTGTTTTAACTCTCTGTATTTTTTTACAACCACATCAGATACTTCGCCAGTAAAAAAGAAATGACCATTTGCAACTGCTCTTATTCCATTCAGGAATATTTTGTTGCTAGTATCCTTTAAGATGTAACCATGTGCACCCATCTCAAGAGCTGAAATAACATAATCTTCCCTATCGTACAGACTAAAGAAAATGATATTTACATTACTACCCGACTTAATTATGTTCTGACTTGTCTCAAGGCCATTTAGTCCAGGCATTCTGATATCCATAATGACTACATCCGGTTTCACTTCCTGTATCGCAGCAATCGCCTCTTCTCCATCAGAGGCAGTGCCTGTAACCTCCATATCCGACTCATTGGTAATGAGCTGTTTTACTCCATCACGAAAAATTTCATGATCATCAACCAGAAAAACTTTTATCTTTTTCCCCATTATTTTAAAATATTCAGGTTAAACCTGATTTAAAGTGGTATTTCCAACTGCACGATTGTTCCCCTTCCCGGCTCCGAAGTTACGTTAAAATTTCCACCCAACAATTCTGCTCTTTCTTTCATATTACGCAGCCCATTAGACTTAGTAACGAACTCTCTGCTTAAGATCCTTCTTTCATCAAAATAGAATCCTCTCCCATCATCCTGAACCATCAAATGAACACAATGAGCATCATTACTTACATGAACGAATATCTTTGATCCTGAAGAATGCTTAATTGCGTTATTCAAAGCTTCCTGCAAAATTCTGAATACTCCGATTTCCACTTCCCTCGGCAACTTACTTTTCTCTAACCGATCTTCAATCTCAAACTCCATATTGGAAGAACTTTCACAAAGCTTCTGAAGCTCCCTGACTGCAGCACTCAGACCGAAATCATCCAAAACACTTGGCAGTAAATCAGAGCAAATTTTCTTTGTTTCATTGATAATAGACTGTAGCAAATGATTGATCTGAGGAAGATCTTCTGATAGACCTTCATTCTTATGCTCAATCATCTCAAGTTTCATCCGCATACTCGTCATCATCTGACCTATGCCATCATGAATTTCAGCTGCAATGCGTTTCCTTTCCTTCTCCTGGCCATTTAGTATGGAATATGAAATGATCTTCTGTTCAACATCCTGCCTTCGTATTTTTTCTTCTGTAAGCAGGATCAGTTCTCGCTCAGTATTCTTGCGCTTGGTAATATCAGTGCAAATAACAAGATATTGATACAAGCTTCCTTTGTAATCCACAATAGGCATAAGTGTCACATCCAGCCAGAATCCTGTGCCATCGGAAGCATGATCAAAAATTTCCCCCTGCCACACTTCCTTTCTTCTAACCGGATTCCTCACATGCTCATATATGATACTTTCTTTTCCTCCCATATTATTATAAAACAATGGCTTTCCAAGCAACTCCCCCATTGTGTACTTTGTAACATGACAATACTTATCATTAGCATAAATAATACGTCCATCCTGATCTGTCTTTACCAGATAAGTAGCTTTCTCCAAAGCAAAATTTACTTCTCGCAACTCCTTATGAGATTGCTCGAGAGTATCATTAGTCTCCCTGATCTGACTTGCAAGATTTTTAGCATTTGTTTCCGAATCGACCAGGTCCCGGATATTCTGGCGTACACGCAAAGCAAGAGGATAAAAAATAAAAACAGCTTCCAGAACAAGGCTTAGTAAAACTATAAATAGTAGAATGTATTCAATTTCTTTCAGCTTATTGACACCATTTCGTGAAAATCTGTCATAGTCAAAAACAATAAGCTCCATACCGATAAGGTATATCTTTTCATTTTCAAAAATGGTTGTTATATATGGCTTTAAATTAAGGGAATCCAAAGGCTTAGCGCTGTAGAGCTCTTTAATCATTCCATTTGAAGCACTCAATATCTCTTCATAAGGTGCTTCGATGATCTTAAACATCTGCCCCAATTCCTCTCTGTCATTTGCAGGCAGGTTTAAAAAATCACTACCTGACTGCAGCGCTTCATGAGATCTTTGCCACTGCCTCAATGTATTTACAAAAGCTTTACGATTCGTTTCAATATCCCGGCCAGATTCAATGAGGAGAGCATTTTTGCTCAACGTCTGACTATAAGTCCTTTGTCGGGCCGCAATGTTAATAATATGAGAGTCATGCATTTGACTACTTAAGTATTGCTGAATCAAAACCTGGCTTAAGACAGAAATCACAGCTATTAAAGAAAGTGCAATCGCATACATTACAGCCGAATATTTAAACAGCCGTTGTTCCTGATCTAAAGTATTGATTTTATTGCTAAAAAGACTCATTGATAACTCTTAGAAGTGAGATAGAAATTTAATTTAAAATAATTAAAAGAATTCAAAACATGGCAACAATTCGTTTAATTTTTAGTATTATTACTTAAGTAATTTTAAGAAATTTTACGAAAGAGGTATGATTAAGGACATGACCAGATCGGGGATTGAAATATCCAACATAGACAATAAATCAATTTTAACAGGCTCAAAAATCTTTCGTCCTTTAAAAATTTTTTCACTTCAAAAAGGCAAATCCTGTCAGATAATATTCTCAAATTATGGAGGTGGATTTGTAGAAGGAGACCAGATATACCTGGATATTCATTGTAAAGCTGGCACCACATCAGCCTTTTCAACACAAGCCAATACAAGGATTTACCGCTCTGAGCACAACAAATCCAGTTTGCAGGAAATCAGTGGAAAAATAGGAAAGGATTCTCTGGCAGTATTTTTTGGTGATCCAATCGTGCCCCATCAGAATAGTATCTTTGAACAAAAGATACGATGGGAACTGGAGGAAGGCTCTATATTACTATTTCTCGATTGGTTTGAAGGAGGCAGAATCCTGAACGGAGAACGTTTTGCTTTCAAATCATTTTTTACTGACCTCAAAATCAATATATCGCACAACCCAGTTATCTGGGACCGATTCAAGATGGATCCTGAGCAAAACAACATGAATTCACCAGGAGCCTTTCTCAATCATTCCAGTTATCTCAATATATTTCTTGCCGGAAATGAAAACCTTGAAAAAGTAAAGCTTATTGAAAATCACTTACACTTTATTTCCAGAAAATATTTTTTTGATGAAAGAGGCCAAGAGGTCAGTAAATGCGAGATTATAGGCACTGCCTGCAAAGTAAATGAGAATGTTTTTATGATAAGATGTTCTGCAAAAAATAATCATGCATTACAACCACTTGTTAAAGAACTTGGCCTATTACTCTCGGACAAAGATCTGTTGGGCTTTAATCCAATGGAAGGAAGAGTATAGAATATTCATATATCTTATATATTATTAGTAAAAGTCTATTCCTTCAAGATATTTATACCTAGAGAATAGTCAAACTTCTATATCAACAAAAAGGCCTCACTTATAAAATTATATAAGTGAGGCCTTATTTGTTTGTGTTTACTATTATTGAAAATAATTAATTATTTAGTATTAATTTTTTAATAATTGATTTGGAGCCTGAAGTATATTTGCAGAAATAAACTCCACTTGAAAGCCCCTCCGCGTTCCAGTTAAATTCGATATTTTCACCTTCAACTGTTGCACCTTCGAAAACCTTAGAGACCATTGTTCCATCAACCCTGTAGATTTCAGCTGTCGCATTCCCATTTGCATTGCTAACTAAACTAAAATTAAATTGTTCATCTGAAGGGTTAGGGAATGCGTTAAACTCGACATTAAGGTTTTCAGTTAATGCAGTTCTGAGAGTTGCAGATGAAGGATTATATATATACAATTTCATAGGCTTCGCAGGACAGCCCAAACAAGGAAAATCATTATAAGTCGTAAAGAACAACTTCCCATTTACCTCAGTCAGGTTATTAGAACCAATATATGATGAACCGAAGATACTTTGCAATGTTGCAGTATTGCTTGGGAGCAGTCCACTTTGGAATATCTGAAAATAATTGACTGAATCCTGGGGCAGGCCACCATAAGTTTCTTCAGTGTGATCCACAAAGAAAAGCAGGTCACCTACAGGCACATACCTCCTTACTTCGTAAGTATTGAATTGATGCAAAAAGTACCTTCCTGATCCGCTTCCATCTGTAACTATTAATGCACCAGGCCAACCCTGACTTTCCCCTGTATAAACCAAACGATTATTTACCTCGAGAAAACCAGACATACTACCATCTATATTAAGTGTTTCAACAAAGACAGTTCCAGCAGCTGTTCCATTACTAACATATAAATTTTCAAATTTAACTCCCACATCCAAGAAAAATTTAAAATATAAGGTGCTATTAAAATAAGTAAGTTGTTCGATACCGATATTGAGGTCAAGTTCGCCAAACCTTTTAACCAGTGAAGTACCAGCTGTTGTTCCATTGGTTTTCCATAATTCAGCATAAGAGCTATCGGCCACCACATAGTTTCTCGCAAAATAAAGAGTGGACCCAACCGCTGTTAAGTCAATATAAGAACCGCTAAACGGAAGATCAACAGCCAAGGCAGTAGTTGAGGTTCCATTTGTTTTCCAGATATTTGATCCTGTTGCAGGCTGGAATCCTTTAAAGTAAAGTGCATTATTAAAAATCAAAATTTCTTCTCCAAGTCCGGATCCGGGCCCCGGATATACATCTTTAACCAGACTGAAAGCGTTAGCAGACGTAGCTCTCCATAGCTCATACCCATGAACACCGTCGTTTAGGCCTAAATACAAAGAACCGTTAAAAGTAATCAGTGGATTAATGACATTGGCAGATTTAATTTTGAATGTGTTATTGGCAAATCCATTACTCTTCCACAAAGCGATTTTTCCACTTGCCTCCAGAGTCGTAAAGTAAAAGAAGCTTCCTACAGTAAGATTGGTAAACTCAAGAATCGGCTCTCCGATGCTTTTAACAAAAGTGGTCCCCGAAGCTGTACCATCAGAACGATAAAGATCTGTTCCGGAAGTAAAATAAAGCTTCCCGTTCGCGCTGATAAAATTTTTGCTATTAGCAGGCACGTTTTCAATAAATACAGGTTGAGAATAACCTCTGATTGCAACGAGGACTAATAAAAAAAGTAGTCCAAACAAATTAAGTTTTTTCATGTGAAATAGCTTTAGGTTAAAACGTCACGCTAAAACCAAATCAGGAACAAAATGTTTTTTAAAAAAACAGAATTATTTCAATTAAATAAAATAACAGAAGCCTGTAGTTAAGAAAGTTATAGAAAGGGAATGGTCTTACTCCAATACTACGAAATACCCCCATCTTCAAAATGAGCCCAAGCTGACCACTTCTCAGTATTTTTATCATAATATTTATGTGTTAACACTCCATGCAAAGTTCTTGCAAATACAGTAAGTCGGTCTCCTGCCACAACAGCAGATGGTGCCGAGGAAACTTGTCCGTCAGCTAAAGAAAACCAATCAGACCATGCCTTAATATCCTCATGATAGAATTTATGCGTCAATGTTCCATTCATAGTCACAGCAAAAACAACGATTCTGTTATCAGCAACTACAGCTGATGGTTTAAATAGAAACTGATCGCTTCCAAGCACCTCCCATGGTGTCCAATTTGTCAGATCAGGATCAGTGCTTCTGCACATAATCCTATTTTTCCCATCTTTCGCAAATACAGTCACTATGTTATCCTTCATTACCACAGAAGGACCTGAAGACAAATACGTCTCATCTACAACTCTGGCTGAAGTTATCTCATCAGTCTCAAGAGTATAAAAGGCATGAGTCAAACACCCCTTTTCATTCCTTACAAATATTGACATTCTATTACCCGACATAACTACTGAAGGAGCAGAGGTAACATATCCAGCTCTCAACAAGATCCAATTTGACCAAATCTGCTGCTCATTGTCATAATATTTAAGTTTCATTTCTCCGTCAATTCCTCTGGCTATTACTGAAAGCGTATTTCCTGCCATAGGGGTTGCCGGGCCCGATGAGATGATATCATCTCCTAAATGCTTCCATCCAGTCCAGGATTTTGTTAAAGGATCATAGTATCTATGAGTCAAAACACCATTCTGAGATCGAGCAAATACAGTCAACCTGTCATTCGCCATTACAGCTGTTACACCATAAGACACTACTGGCTTGAGCCTGAGTGAAGGATCTCCGTAAAAAGTTTGTATTCCAAGAAAGATTCTTGGAGATCCCAAAATATTTTCACTATTCAATTGTTCATAGTAATAATCACGACAAGCTATCGCCCATATATCACCAAGAACATCTCTGGATTTTACCTGCCGTATCATACGAAAATATAGATCTACACTAAAGGTTCCAGGATGGCCAACGGTTGCTCCGAAAAAAGCAATTGCCCCACCGGTTTTACTATCGCACAGCCATGAATATGCAAAGGTCCTGCCTTCATAGTCATAGTCATAAGGATGAGGGACCGGGGTAATAACGGGATAAGGCAAATCCTCTTCCGAAATTTTATCCTCTGCCGTTCTTGAATCTGTGTTATACCAAATCCAATGGTGCACATCAGGATTTAATCCACGATATTCCTGAATTGGGGCATTTGGCATTAGCAAGCCAGAGGAACAGGCTGCTGACAATATTATAGGAAAAGAAAAGCATTCACACGGATAATATGATCGCCTTGTCATGTTCCTTTCTTTTACATATGAATTATCAATATAACCGTATAACGTATCTATTAACCAACCTTCACTTGTACCATGTCCACCATAGGTCACCCATTTAGAAGTAAATGTCTGTGTGTGGCCGCATTTTTCTAAATACTCCCAGCCCACAGGCATATTGTCCCCACTCGATGGGTTTCCATAAACCTTCAGAATATTACTATTGGGTATATCCTTGATTCCACTTCCACTTATAATATTCTCAAAATCATACATCAATTCGGGAAGATCGTTAACTCCTAAAAAAGTAAATGCCTCAATTGCACGCATTCTTACCCCCTCCTCATACTCTATAACTTTTTGTACATAATTAACTACATCTTGTGGCTTATGGGCCGGAATTCTTCCCACTGCAACGTGAGGGTATCCGTCAACTTTATCAGGATTATATGTTATAGGTGAATCCTCCCAAAGACTTTCATTAAATTTTCCATCATGATTGCCATCCCAATCAGAAATATCGCTGGAATTTTTCCAGTATAAGTTTGCATAATAATTATCACTGGGATTATATGTACCATCCAAACCGCTATTCTCACCCAAATCTTTCTGTCGAACAAAAGTATGTTTTACGGGAATTTTGCTACCATCTCCTACAAGCATTACATAATATACTCCATGTTCCTTGTGACCTTCAGCAATAACTTTCTTAATGGCCCAGGGATGTTGAGTTACGTCTGAGATAGCATTCACTATCTGTGACAATTTTATAAGGTGAGAAGGCATTCCTGTGCGGTTTTTATGCTCGATAAGCGGAGTAATATCTTGAACAAAATCATCCGCGGCTATTACAAGAAGCCTGCATGGTTTAGGGGCATTTGCAAACAAAATTGACATAGCTTTAATTTTTGCACCCTAAACCAAATCTGGTGGTAGTTGTTTAACCAATTTCGATAAACCATAATCTATTAGAGCAATGAACAGTAATTGCCAAACCCTTTCAATATTTTTACAAAATCTTGATTGAAGAAAGTTCGACGAATAGAAAAAATAAGACCTGCGCTGTGAGTAGCAGGTCTTAGACTAACAAAAATTTTTATAAATAAATATTATCTATTCGGAATTTATCCTAACCTAAGAGAGAATGTACTTGATTTCTCAAGAGCTGCATGCCTTGCTTTCAGGATATGATCAATAATAGTTTCCATACCAAAACAATCTTTTGCCCTTGCGAATACGAAAGGACCTTCTCTCCTCATCTTTTTTGCATCACGGTCCATTACTGACAAATCCGCATTTACCAATGGTGCAAGATCTATCTTATTAATGACAAGCAAATCAGATTGAGTAATTCCTGGACCACCTTTTCTTGGAATTTTATCACCACCTGATACATCAATTACATATATTGAAAAATCCACCAGCTCTTTGCTGAAATGCGCAGCAAGGTTATCTCCTCCACTTTCTACAAATAACAATTCAATATCCGGAAATCTCTTCATGAGCTCTTCAAGAGCATACATATTCTGTGAAACATCTTCACGAATCGCAGCATGTGGACAACCACCTGTTTCAACACCAATGATTCTGTCAGCTGTGAGCGCTTCATTTCTGGTAAGAAACTCGGCGTCTTCTTTAGTAAAAATATCATTAGTAACTACAGCGATATTCATCTTATCTCTTAATGCTTTGCAAAGCTGTAAAGTCCATGCCGTTTTACCTGTCCCTACAGGACCACCTATGCCCACTGTAAAAGCACGCTTTTTGTAATTCCTGCGCTCATTGGTAAGCTCGCGATGATGAAAATGGCCAGGGGAATCGTAATGCCCCATATGTCTGTGCATGTTTAAAATTTTCATAGCTAAAGTATTTATTAATTCTGAAATAATTTTGAATAAACTTTGTCATGTGAAAGCTGAGCTATCTCCAAGAGATATGCAGACTTATAAGCCTGTTCATGTGAAATAGGAATATAGGAACTGATCCTCTCTTCAAATGCATCCAGTATATATCTTAATTCTATATGAGCTCTTGATGGCCCTGCTAAGCCCAAGCGTATCAGAGCGCTGATCTGATCTCTTAAAGCCATATAAAAATAAAGGTATAATGCTCTGTGAAACGATACACTCAAAATTTTTATAGACATCCCATATACTATCGGAAAGTCATAAGAAAGTTTCTTATTATAAAATATTGAATCCAGCTCCTCCAATTTAATTGTATCTGAAAATTGCTTACTGATTCTGATCCAGTTTCGACCTATTACGCAACTTGATTTCTTTATCATGGGATTCATCAGCATGGCATCATAATCACCCAGAAGTTTCTTTAAAGAATAAAGAGAATCTTTATCAGGATCAAGGCCAAAAGCATCGGAAATGAAAGGAAAATCAAATGAAATTA
Organism: Sporocytophaga myxococcoides DSM 11118; assembly: GCF_000426725.1. Lineage (NCBI taxonomy): Bacteria > Pseudomonadati > Bacteroidota > Cytophagia > Cytophagales > Cytophagaceae > Sporocytophaga > Sporocytophaga myxococcoides. The sequence continues at coordinate 309,157 of NZ_AUFX01000004.1, forward strand.
ATTGTTGAGAAAATGTAATAAGATACTTTCTCAGATCTTCTTCGCTTTTAATAAATCCTTGCTTGGCAGCAGACTCAAGGCCATAGGAATAGGCAAAACCACCTACAGGAAAGGCTGAGTCGGCAAGCTGAAATAAAAGCAAAAGGTCATGATCTGAGCTCATAGATTGTTTTTCGTTAATCTTTAATAAAGACCTCATCCTAAATCCTTCTCCTAAAATAGAAAGACTTTAATTCATCTTAAATATTTAAATATCTCCCTCACTCACTAACTACAGATCTAAAACAGATTGTACAACTGCGCCAAAGGAAGCTTGGTTGCCGGAAGGCAGGTTATCCATTCTCCATCAACTGTGACTTTGTATGTTTCTGCATCAACTTTAATATCTGGCAAATAATTATTGAGCTTCATATCTTTTTTCTTCACCGCCCTGCAACCTGTCACAGGTGTTATTGACTTATTAAGACCATAAGATTTAACGGTTGACAATGAAGCCTGAGAAACAAATGCTAGAGACGTTCTGCCAATGGCAGCTCCTCTTGCTCCGAACATAGGTCTTGAGAAATATGGCTGAGGTGTCGGAATAGAAGCATTCGGATCTCCCATCTGGGCCTGCACGATAACTCCACCCTTAACTATTACCTCTGGTCTGCTTCCGAAAAACTTAGGGTGCCACAAAACAAGATCAGCTAATTTCCCAACTTCCACTGAACCTATCACATGCCCGCAACCATGTGCAATAGCAGGATTGATGGTATACTTTGCAATGTATCGCTTTATCCGGAAGTTATCAGAACCAGAATCCAAGTCTTCCTTCAATGGCCCTCTTTGTTCGCGCATCTTATGAGCAGTCTGCCATGTCCTGCATATCACTTCTCCAACTCTTCCCATAGCCTGAGAATCGGAAGAAAGCATAGACAAAGCTCCCATATCATGAAGTATATCTTCCGCAGCAATAGTTTCACCCCTGATTCTGCTTTCAGCAAAAGCAATGTCTTCAGGAATATTTTTATCAAGATGATGACAAACCATCAGCATATCAAGATGCTCATCTATTGTGTTTATAGTAAAGGGCTTGGTAGGATTCGTTGAGGAAGGAAGAACATTAGGATCTCCGCAGAGAACTATAATATCAGGAGCATGGCCTCCTCCCGCACCTTCTGTATGGTAGGTATGAATGGTACGACCTTTGAAAGCCGCACGACTGGACTCCACAAAACCGCTTTCATTAAGTGTATCTGTATGTATACAAACCTGCACATCATAATTTTCTGCAACAGCAAGACAGTTATCTATAGTAGACGGCGTAGTACCCCAATCCTCATGAAGCTTCAGACCAATTGCTCCTGCCTTTATCTGTTCTTCAATTTCACCAGGATGAGAAGTATTTCCTTTTCCCAGAAAGCCAATATTCATAGGAAAATTGTCTGTAGCCTTTAACATCATCTCAAGATAAAATGCTCCGGGAGTACAGGTAGTGGCCTTAGTACCAGTGGCCGGACCAGTTCCTCCTCCTATGAAAGTCGTTACACCTGAGGCTAATGCTTCTTCCATCTGCTGCGGACATATATAATGTATATGGTTATCAATGCCACCAGCTGTTATGATCATGCCCTCTCCGGCTATTACTTCAGTAGTTGCACCAACAATCATATCAGGATCTACCCCTTCCATTATATGAGGATTACCTCCCTTTCCTATCGCTTTTATATATCCGTTTTTAATTCCGATATCAGCTTTATAAATTCCTGTATAATCAACAATCAAGGCATTTGTAATGATCAAATCAAGCACTTCTGAAGATTTATAACCGGAGGCTTGCCCCATACCATCACGTAGAACCTTACCACCGCCAAACTTACACTCTTCACCATATATAGTAAAGTCTTTCTCCACTTTAATGACAAGATTGGTATCTCCAAGTGTTAACTTATCTCCTGTGGTTATGCCAAACATATCAGCATAACTCTTTCTTGAAAATTTATAAGCCATAAAAATTTATGATATAAAACCTTTTTCCTTCATTCTTTCCTTTATAAGGCCAATAGTATCATTGCCAATATTTCCCTGAATAAGATTATTTCCGCCATAGACTAGTTTTTGTCCTGCAATTTCTACCAGAGGCACAGTCTTCTTTTCCCCTGGTTCAAAGCGGACAGCAGTACCTGCCGGAATATCAAGTCTATAGCCTAATGCTTTTATTCTGTCAAACTCCAGGGCGTTGTTTGTTTCGGAAAAAATATAATGCGACCCTACCTGAACGGGTCTATCTCCTTTGTTCACTACATCTATGTTAATAGTGCTTCTTCCTTTGTTTAGTTCAATATACCCCTCTGGCACATCCAATAAACCAGGCTTAGGATTTATGATATTGTCTATAATAAGCTTCTTTCCTGTCGCTACAAGCCCTGATCCATAAAGAGCAAGACCATTATTTAAGCCTTTATTACATATTGGATAATGAACAGTCACCAATTTTGTTCCATCAGGAAAAGTACCTTCTATCTGCACTTCATCGACCATCTCTGCCACACCTTCCATCACATCATCCACACCCAGAAGTTGCTTGCCTTTGTCCATAAGCTCTGCAACACTTTGCCCTTCTCTTATAAACTCCAGTAACTGAGCGGAGATAAGAGCAATTGCTTCTGGATAATTAAGAAGAATACCTCTGGCATAACGCTTTTGTGCAAGGAATCCGGCGTTATGCAACATAAGTTTTTCAATATCTTTTGGAGATAACTTCATAGTTTTATACAGATAAATGTTTTCTTATTTCCTGATGCTCTAGCTCTTCTTTTCCACCCTCCATCACCATTTTACCTCTATCCATAAAATAATAATAATCTGTAAGCTGTTTGGCAAAATCTATCTTCTGTTCAACCAACAACACTGAAATATCTTTTTCCTTTGCCAGACTTTTCAGTACCTGTGCAATTTCCATTGCTATGGATGGCTGAATACCTTCAGTCGGTTCATCAAGAAGTATCAGCGATGGATTACTAACCATAGCTCTGGCCAGTGCCAACTGCTGCTGCTGTCCACCGCTCAGGTTCCCACCCAACCTCTTTCTAAAATCTTTAAGAATCGGAAACAAAGCATAAATTTCTTCTTCAGGTAATTTGCCTTTCTTACTACCTAATGCTTCCATCCCAAGTTTGAGATTTTCATACACAGTTAATTTTGGAATAATCTCTCTGCCTTGTGGAACATAGCTAATACCCATTCTGGCTTTCTTATGCGGAGGCAGTTCTCCTATTTCTTCATTCTGGAATTTTATGCTTCCGTTTGAAACTTTCACCAGTCCCATGATACTCTTCAGTAGCGTTGTTTTCCCTACTCCATTCCTACCCATGATCGTTGTGATCTTACCTTTAACAGCTTTAAAATTAACTCCCCAGAGAATCGTGCTTTGCCCATACGCTGCCTGCAGGTTATTAGATTCGAGAATGATCTCCATAATGCTTCTATTTTGAATTATACACTGGTTATTCTAACTGAGTATTTGTTCTGCCAAGATAGCAATCTATCACGCGCTGATCATTCCTTACTTCAGCAAATGAACCTTCCATTAATAGTTTACCTCTCACTAGCACACTTACCAGTCGGTTTGCAATCTGTTCCACAAAACTCATATCATGCTCAATAACAATCACACAATGATGCTTAGCAAGGTCTGTAAGCAATTCGCCAGTTCTATAGGTTTCTTCATCAGACATACCGGCCGCCGGTTCGTCAATAAGCAAAAGCTTTGGATCCTGCAGCATTACAATAGCTATCTCAAGCCATTGCTTTTGTCCATGTGATAGGTTTCCTGCAAGCTTGCTCAAATGAATGTCAAGCCTTACCATTCTTGCCACCTGATAAATTCTGTCTTTAAGTTCTGATGACATTTTAAAGAACATAGATTTGAATATACCTTTAGGCATTCTGGCAGCAAGAAGCATATTATCATATACTGTCAGACTTCCAAATATTGAGGGCTTTTGAAATTTTCTTGCAATACCAAGATTGGCGATATCTACCTCTTTCTTTCCAAGAATATGATTTCCATCAAAGATAACTTCACCATCATCTGCTTGGGTCTTTCCGCATAGGATGTCCAGGAAAGTTGATTTACCTGCACCGTTAGGACCAATGATGACTCTGAGCTCATTCATGTCCACATTAAAATCATGAAGATCAAGAGCCTTCACACCGCCAAAGGCTACATTTAGATTTTTTACATTCAGCATATTCTCAGATGTTAGCTTTTAAACTTTCACTTCCTTTGGCAGGTGACCATCCGGTCAGCTTAGCCTCTAGCATTTCTATCAAACCCCAGAAACCTTTTTCAAAGAAAAGAACCGTAAGAATAAATAATACTCCAAGGATGTATAACCATGATTCCGGGAACAAGCTGGTACAAACACTGTAAAGATAATTTACCAGCAAAGCTCCGATGATTGCACCTTTTAATCTTCCTCTGCCACCAAGAGCAACCCACATTACCATTTCGACAGAAGCCTTCACATCCATCCTTCCAGGAGTAATGATACCTGTCTGCGGAGCGTACAGCACTCCGCCAATTGCTGCGAGGATTGCAGCAATGACGAATACTGCCACCTTATAATTCACAACATTATAAGCAGTAAAACTTAATCTGGATTCGCTATCCAGTATACCCACCAGCACTTTCCCAAACTTGGAATTCACAAGCCATCTACAGAATAAAAATGTACCGCAAAGCGTAAGAAAAGCTATGAGGTAAAGACCTAGTTTAGTTTTTGGACTTGACAATTCGAATCCTAATAAACTTTTAAAATCTGTCAGTCCGTTTGTTCCGCCTAGCATTGTTTCATTCCTCAGAAATATCAACCATACAGCCAATGCTAGGGCTTGAGTAATAATTGCAAAATAAACTCCTTTGATTCTGCTTCTGAATACAATGAACCCAAACAAGAAAGCGAAGAAGGCAGGCAAAGCCAATGCCAATAGCAATGAAAGACCGAACGAATGAAAAGGCTCCCAAAACAGTGGTAATGTTTCCACCTGATTCCAAACCATGAAATCAGGTATCGCAGCACTATAAATACCTTTGCCACTTGCGCTAAGTAACATGTGCATAGCAATTGAATAGCCTCCAAGACAGAAAAAGAATGCCTGGCACATTGATAAGACTCCCGTATAACCCCAGATCAGATCAATTCCGAGTGCTGCAATGGCAAAGCAGAAATAACGCCCCCAAAGGGAAATTGTGTTGTTAGAAACAAATCCCAGTATATTTCCCAAAGGGAGCACTATGAGAAATATTGTTATTAATATGATGTAGAATAATGCGTCTGATGTTAAGTATTTCTTCATACCGCTAAGTTTTTATATGACTAATCTTCACCTATTCTTCCTTTATCAGGAAACAAGCCTTTGGGTTTATACTGAAGGAATAATATAATCAGTGTCAATATCAGTACCTTCCCATATACCGCCTGAAAGAATGATTCCAGTATCTTAAAAAGAAATCCGATTCCGAAGCCAGAAACTATTGAACCGGCAATGTTGCCAACTCCTCCGGTTACTACAACAAGGAAAGAATCTACTATGTAAGTCTGACCCATATCAGGAACGACATTGCCTATTAATGTCATTGCTGCTCCTGCAAGCCCTGCAAGACCTGACCCCAGAAAGAAAGTCATAGCATCCAGTTTATTTGTTTCGATACCAAGACAAGAACTCATTTTTCTGTTTTGAGTAACTGCTCTAATCTGCAATCCTAATCTTGATCTGTACAAAACCAGATAAGTTGCAGTGATCATAAAGGCACTGAGAAAAATGATGAACAACCTGTTATAAGGAAGTACAAGGTGCTGCACAACCTCCCAACCGCCGGAAAGAACTGCAGGAGTTCTGACTGCAGTGAGATCTCCAAACAATGACCTTGCAATCTGAACAAGCACTAAGCCAACACCCCAGGTTGCTAACATACTTTCCAAAGGTCTGGAGTAAAGATGTCTTATAATTAATCTTTCTATTACAAATCCCCAGAAGCCAGCTACTATAAAAGCAAGAGGAAGTGATATCCAGAAAAAAAGATCTGATGCCGGACTCATTATACTTTGTATACAATATGTGGTATAGGCACCTATCATAAGAAACTCACCATGTGCCATATTGATCACACCAGCCAATCCATAAACTATAGAAAGTCCCAGTGCAATCATAATCAGAATGCTTCCAAGGCTCAGCCCACTGAATAAGTTCTGGAACATTCTCAGTCTTTCATGCTTCGATTGTAATTCACCAGCCTTTAATAATGCAAGGGCTTTCACGTCAGCATCTGTCTGAGTTGAAGCATACTGTTCAAGAATCGATTGAGTATTAGGTCCCCAGTTCAGTGCAAGACTGTCTATCCACATTTTCCGAGAAGCCTCTGAAGCTGAGTTTAATTGTATTGAAAATATTGTTTCCTTTCCAAGCCTCAGTATTTCCTTGTTTTTCTCCTGATCAATTGCAGAATATAGCTTTGGAAGAATTGCCTTATCTTTTAAACCCTGAAACTGAGAATAAGCAAGCTTTCTTTTTTCAACTTCAGGACTTAGTAAATTCAGATAGGGAATTATCGGAGCAAGCAACAATCTGTTACTTCTGCTAAACTCAACTTCTTTCAATTCTGACAAAGGAAGTAACAAAGTATTGCCATCTGCTGAAGACAACTCTTTGCATTCAGGGTAAACCTGTAATATTTTAAATTTTTCAGAACCATCTTCTGAAATCTGCTTTTCACCCAGCGTTGCCAGAATGTTATTATAAATAAACAGCTTCTTATCATTGATAGCAGATAACAATGGATACACTTCAGTTTTTTCAGATTCGACAAGTTTATTGATTGCAATAGCCTTCGAAGAATCAGATCCTGAAATGAGCGTATTCACTTGTAGCTGTGTGTCGTTTACAGCATAGCCTGCCAGCAAGCGCAATGGTAATGCAAGTACTAACAGAAAGTAGAATATATATTTCATCCGGTTAATTATTAAATCAAACACAACTAAAGATCAATCGTATTCGAAATTCAAGTTTAAAAACCGGCTGTACATGGCCTTTGAGATCCTCATACAGCCGGCAAATCTACCTTTACAAAGTCATCAGGGTTACTGATGACTATTTACAGAACTAACAATTAATTTTTAAAGGTATATGTACCACCGTGACTTACGTGATCGCAATCTTTGTCGGGGGAAGTTAGTTTAGACCATGGCTCAGGCTCAACAAGACCATCCGTTTTCCAAATGATATCAAACTGGCCATCGCTTCTTATTTCACCAATCATTACAGGCTTAGCCAGGTGATGGTTCTTCTCGCTCATTTTTACAAGTCCACCAGGAGATTTGAATTCCAAACCATACAGTGCAGGACGCATTTTTTCTATTTCAATGGAACCTGCTTTTTCTACGGCATTTTTCCAAAGGTAGATATCAGTGTAAGCCCAGCAGATAGGATCGTCAGTTACACGACCTTTACCTCCTGGCAAGCCTTTCTTCTCACAGAACTTCTTAAAGTTCTCAACAAAAAGTTTGTTCTCAGGAGATTCAACAGACTGGTAATAATTCCATGCAGCCAGGTGACCTACTAGAAACTCTGTATCCATAGAACGCAATTCATCCTCAGCAACAGAGAAGGCCATAATAGGACACATCGCTGCAGTTAATCCTTGATTTGCAAATTCTTTATAGAATGGCACGTTAGAGTCACCGTTTACAGTACTTAGTACACAAGCCTTGCCGCCGGCAGCAAACTTCTTCACCTTGGAAACAATAGTCTGATAGTCCTGATGATGAAAGGGAGTATACTCTTCGATGATGTTTTCTTTAGGAACACCTTTTGAAAGGAGAAATGCTTTAAGGATTTTATTAGCTGTTCTTGGGAAAACATAATCTGTTCCTAATAAATAGAACTTCTTATATCCACCACCTTTTTCACTCATAAGGTATTCTGCAGCTGGTATTAATTGTTGGTTTGGCGTAGCGCCAGAATAAATTACATTTGCTGAGCACTCTTCACCTTCATATTGTACAGGGTAAAATAAAAGGCTATTATGCTCCTCAAACACAGGCAACACAGACTTTCTGGAAACCGAAGTCCAACAGCCAAATACTGCGGCCACTTTTTTATCCAGTATAAGTTCTTTTGACTTCTCTGCAAACAGATCCCAATCAGATGCAGGATCCACAATAACGGGTTCTACTTTTTTACCAAGAACGCCTCCGGAAGCATTGATCTCTTCCACTGCCATTTCTATAACATCTTTCAGAGAAACTTCAGAGATAGCCATAGTACCACTTAAAGAGTGCAGTACCCCAATTTTGATTGTTTCTTCTGAACTTGCTTCAGCTGTTTTTTCTTGCTCCGATGCAGAATCTTTAGAACCTGAACATGAAGAAAACAAGAGACCTGCTGCCAGCGTGAGCGACAGTAACTTAAACAGAGTCTTTGATTTAAATGGTGTTTTCATACGAGTCGTTGTTAGAGTTAGTATTTTAGTAAAGTTGTTCGCTGATTATTTTGATCCCATAGATGAAAGAACACGCAGCAATAAGACATGAAAACCAAGTCAGATATTTTGGTTGTAAAAACCTCAATCTTGTCATAGCTGCAGTAATAACTCCCATACCTATTATAGTGCCTAGTCCGAATAGCAAAAGGAAGAGTATTTGTTCCTGCTGATCTTCAACACGGCCAGCGAGCATGGCAGCAATGGAGCCACTGCCAGCCAGGCCATGAACAACACCAACATTGAAGAACAAAGTCTTATTACCTGATGAATTCTTTTCTTCCTCACGTTTTGAAAGAATGAATAAGCGATAAATCCCAATCACTACCATCATCACTCCTACAAAGAGTTCAAAAGAAAATTTCCCGGGGAAGACTATAAAATTTTTAACAAATGATAAAGAAAGAGCACCGATCATAACAGAGCATGTATGACCTAATCCCCAGGTTGCACCTAATATTGCTTCTTCCCGGAAGCTTCGTCTGATGCGCACAAGATTACCTACAGCCACTACATGATCTGTTTCCATTGAATGGCTTAAGCCTATAAGTAAAGGTGTTATCATATGAAAGCTAATTGGATTACTTTATCTTAATTCATTCCCCTTGAGGGATATATTTAATATTAGGACTTCGAAATTTTAGAATATGAAGAACTGAAGCTGGCACCATAACTGGCCGTAAGTCTTGTTGGTAATCTCTCCTGTATCTTGTGGTACTCCTTTGGTGAATGTAGTATAAGACAGTCTCACGTTTGTACCGTATCCGTTGAAGAAGTAGTTGACACCACCTCCGAATACAGTTCCGCCTTGCAGTTTATTGAATGTTGAAATATTTCCTTCTGCCTGTTCTTTGGTAGCACTCACTGCTTTGTTTTCAAATCTGATCCAAGGCTGTACTTTAATGTCTTTAAAGTAGTAGCCAAGTTCAAGGAATGACACAGTTTGCTGTGGGATCATTCTAGCGAAGCTGTATTTGGTATCTGTTTTGGAACCGCCAGACATATAAGAAAATGCAGAGTTAAGAGTCACGGAACCTGCTTTAGAAACCGGCACATCAACAAACAAGTCTGCTCCCACATTGTAATATGTTGCCTGAGCATCGAAGCCTGCACCAAGGGCTACAGTCTTACCTGCACCAAGTTTAGTTCCTGCATAGTAATAGTCCTGTTCAGGATCGAGGAAGTTATAAACAACTCTACCAACTGTTCTGAATGGAGCTTTGTCGTCAAATCTTCTTCCAGAAAAAATACCGAAGCGATACTCAAGTTTTTTCTTCAGGAAAAAACCTCTTGCATTCAATCCTAGATCACGACCAAAGTTTCCTTGAAGCGGATCATTTGCAAAGAGATTGTATGGATACTGATAATAAGTAAAGTCATTTGCCATCAGAGAAGCTGCTCCCTGAAGCCCGTTTCTGTTGTGAGATACAAGCTGCATACCTGCTACAAGCATGATATACTGATTGAATGCATGCTCATACTGTGCATCAAGTATTATTGGAGATACTTTAACATTTTTGGTACTAGAGTCAAGCCTAACACCTATTGGAGAGGGAATATCTGTCTCAAGGAAAAATGATCCTTTCTTTGATAACTGTCCGCCGACAAGGACCCTGGCTCTGTATAAAGTAATTCCTTTATTCCAGTCACCTCCGGCTTCACCATAGTTGGTGTTCGATCCAAAGCCTGTCTGCTGGGAAGATGCAAACATGTGCACAATAGAGCCTACACTGATGGATGGTTTAAATGGTACAGAGTCTGCTTTTGTTTCTTTATCTGTCCCAAAATAATGAGAAGGCATTTCTCTCATTATAAAAGTATTGGCTGGTGCCTTTTGAAAGTTTTGTCCGGACTGACTTCCGTTCTTTTTCTTGAAAGGACCGGAAGCTGTAGCGTTTACATCCGTTCCTGATGAATTTTTTTCTTTTTCTTCAGAACCTTCTCCTTTTGAAAAAGCGCCGGAGTTTAATCCCAGCGACAGGGCAGCTACGCAAAAAGCTGTCGGTAAAAGTTTAATTGTTTTCATCATTTGTGTCCTTATTTAATTGTTCAATTGTAATACTTACGTATTTGAAACAATTATATTAAAGTACTTACGTATTTCAAAATGACTTTAAAAGATTCTATAATAATTTATATTTATACCTTTTTAAATAATATTGCCATCAAACTTGATAGACAAATAGATAAAAATTACAATTATTGAAACTTCATATGTTTAGATTGATAAAATATAGAATAAAAACAAATTAAACTACTTACGTTTATAAAAATAGGCAAAATTTAATGTAAAAAAATAAACAAAAACCTCATACTTAATAAAAACTCTTAATTTTTAGACTCTAAAATCAAAATATTAAGTTAAAAATGTCATTAATTGATGAAATTTGAAGGCAAATAAATAAAAGAAAAAATGATATTTCTAAAAATATCAACAAAAATATTCTTACACGCACAAAGGGGCAATAAATCACCTATAGGTTAATTCAAAAGTATTCTATTGAATTTAAGGTTTTATTCTTCCTTATTTAGGACAAGAAGAACATTGCTTTATTTGTCGGCTTAATGAATTGATAATAAATTAAGATAAGGGGAAAGCTTAAAATCAGGGAATCAAAAAAATTATTCAATAAGAGACCAAATATTATTTGAGGTTTCAAAAGCTACAATACCTTTACTTTTTTGCAGATAGATCCTTTTGACCTCTGCATTGGAAGAATCTTTTTTCCAAAAAGTAGTAACTTCTTTAAATTCCTTACCATTCAAAGTTATGGCTTCATAAAATCTGGAATTTTCACTTTTATCAAACTGATCAAATCTATCACACATCTCAAAATTACTCCCATAACAACAATGCGAATAGCTTTGGTAGATAATGGAGCAATGAGGGAGGGAACTCATGGGATCACTTAGATTAGATAATAGCACTGTCCAATTTGGACCACATCCTCCACTTCCTATTCCTGAGCTTTTTTTCCAGTCTTTCCTTTTACTGTTGGTACTGACCTGAAATTTTAAGGTATCAGGCTGATTCTTTGTTTTATAATAAACATATTCTTTAACTTTTAAATCAGGAATAAAAATATTTCCCGTGGCATTAGGATCATACCCCCTGCAATCCCCAGAATTCTTGCAACCATTAAAAACCAGCATGATAGAGAAACTCAACAGGAACACAACATTCTTCATATCCGAAATTTACTTTATATTTTTTTATATACACCAATTAAAGATCAATGCATCTTTCTACTTCAAAAAAAATCAGCACGATTACCTTTTAATTAAAAAATGGATTCAAATTCATATAAAAATACAAAAGACTTCAGTAGAACAATACAACACAGGAATGGAGACATCACGAAAAAATACAAGGATACCACTGATCAGTAGTATCCTTGCCTAACCAACTATAATATTAATTACTTAATTACTGCGCAGCGAGCTGTTCCTGTTCTTGTTTTTCCTATTATCTTAACAAGGTACTGACCCGTGGTAACATTGCTTAAATCCAGATTCAGTATGTTTTTGCCGGAAGTCAGATAAACAAAAGATGGCTGTACAACATTGCCATACATATTCACCAGCTCTATCTCAGCCATACCAGGAGTATCGTTTTCGATTTCAATGGTGAGCTGGTCTGTTGATGGTACCGGATAAGCCAACAGCTTTTGAAAAGGCGTTCCTGAAGCTTTAACACTTGATATAATATTTTCCAGAGGGACAACATCTCCATTAGGTAATGCTGCAAACAAACCGAATACCGGCCCATCATTATTCTGCGAAGGATTCAGAAAACCACTTGCAAATATCAAAATTGCCTGTCCTGCATAGCCGGTAAGATCTGCAGTAAAAGCACCCAGAGTGTCCTCTTCGTTAATGGCGCTGGTGAGATAGATATTATGAATGGCTGGAGTCAACACATCATAATTTGCAAAAAGATTATATCCGATATTTTTCACCAAAGTATCTTCTGTATCTGCCACTACATTCAATACGGGCGCATCGGTGACACCATGCCAGAAGTTAACTTCCACAGTGGAAGGATCACTGGAAATATCTTTTGCCGCATCAAAGGTTGTCAGTTTAAACGCAATATCTTCCCCATCTGGATTTGGGGCAAAACCGGTTCCTACCACACCTGTTGCCATGATGATATTTTTTGTACCGCCAGCCAGAGTAACAGTTGTGCTATAAATCGCATCAGCAGAACTTGTACTTGAAGCCGGAGCCACATCAATTTTGGTAGCTATACCTGCCGGAACAGCCTCAAATTCGCTTGCCTGTCTAAACTGGACATTGTCTGCCCAAAGTACATCATTAACATAAACATCGACAGTAAGCAGCTCAGGATCCGCAGCATTGTGAATTACCTGAACTAATGCAGTAGACAATTGAGCAAACACACTCCCTCCGAAAAACAGAAGGGCCGCAAATACAAAGATCACTTTTTTCAATGGAGTAAAATTCATTCTCATAGCTTAAATTAATAATGATTAAAATTTGATTAAGAAAAACTAACCGCTGAAGTTGGCTTATGTTTTGAGCGAAGAATTGAGGGAATACAAATGAAAAATCCCCAGGTTTCCCTGGGGATTTGTATTGAATCAATATTTTTAATGGAAAGCTATTTGGTTGCCACTAAGTCAAACTCAATGTCCACCTCATCATAAATAGCTTTATCACCAAGGTTTTCAAAAAATTTGCCTGAACCGTAACGAATATCCCATTTAGTTCTGTCAATTACAGTAGTTCCTTTTGCCTTTAACTCATTATCATGATGAGTAATTTTAACAGGCACACTGATTTCATCTGTCTTACCTTTTAAAGTAAGCTTTCCGGTAATGATTTCTTCTTTCTCTGCTTTACCAGCGTCTAATCTGACTATTTCAAAAGTAGCTGTAGGGTGCTTTTCTACATCAAAGAAATCTGGGGATTTCAAATGTCCGATAAGTTTCTGATTGCTTTCTTTATCGGTTAAATCTTCATTCACTATTGATTTCATATCGATTGTGATAGTTCCACCTGTCACAACATTATTCACAACCTTTAACTCACCGCTTTGAATCTTGATTGATCCATTATGTTTTCCGGTAACTTTTTTACCTGTCCATTTTATACTACTTTTTGCAGTATCAACTTTATATACAGATTCTGCTTCTGAAGGCGCTGCGTGTTCACCCGCTGCTGCAGCGGTATCTGAAGATCCGGCTTCTTGTTTCTTAGTTTCACAGGAAAAAAGCAATACAAGAGAAAAGATAAAAAGTAATTTTAAGTGGGCTTGTTTCATCATTTTGTGCCATTTTTTTGTTGAAACAACACAACTGACAAGCCCTGAAAATGTTTGAGAGAAATCGGAATCGTACCTAATTCCTTAAAATTAACATCCTTCCTATGGTACTGCCAATCCAGCAAAGATTAAAAGAAACCAACACCATAAAAAGTAAATATTGGGTAGTCAATGCTCCTCCCAGGACCAGCAGACAGATCAAAAATATTAGTGTTGTAAATGAAATTCCAATAGAAGAAAGTCTTGAAATGTCTCTTGAAAAACCATAAAGCCAGGTAGCCATTAATCCCGTCAATAATGGAACTAAACCAAAGACTGCAATTCCAAAAATGCGACCAAAATAAATTAATAGCACATATAATGCACAATTAACAAGCAATGTAGACGCAATAGATAGCCACCATCTTTTTGTATCGGACAACAGCGAAATTCTTTCCAGGATATTCATTTATTCTTATTGGTGGTACTTTTACTCAATATCATATTACCGAAGATACTATATAAATCTTTATATCAGGAACGGATGGGAGTAAAAGGCAGAAGATTTCTCGATTGCCTTTTCAAAGAATAGATAGTAAAATTTGAGTAACTGTTTATGTTAAATTGGGCATATCTCCATGATCAAAATTTTATAAAAAAGTTAACCTATTGATTCTGATCATGAAAATTAGTCTTTTATCTTCCCTCAAACGCCTTCTCAAGCAAACTTATATCATACTTCTTCATCTGCAGATAAGCTTTCATAACTCTTTCTCTTTTCTTTATATCAGGATCTGTAAGCATTTCCTCCAGAATTGTGGGGACAACTTGCCAGGAGAACCCAAACTTATCCTTTAGCCAACCACAAGGACCTTCCTCTCCTCCCTGTGTTAGTTTTGCCCAATAATAATCTATTTCAGTCTGGTTCTCACACATCACTTGTAATGAAACGGCTTCTGAAAATTTAAACAGAGGTCCGCCATTCAACGCATTATATTGTTGTCCTTCGATTTCAAAGGACACAACCATAACAGTACCGGCCTTTTTCTTGTGGAATTCAAAACCTTCTTCTCCATAATAGGATGTTTTAGTGATTTTAGAATTTTTAAAGATTGATGTATAAAACTTAGCTGCCTCTTCAGCCTGGTCATCAAACCACAAGCAAGGAATGATTCTATTAATTACACTCATTTCAATAATTATTTAGTTTGGAAAATATTGATTCATATACCTGAAAAATCTTATTTACCATAAAGAAGAAATCGGATTACTTGTTTTCATTTGCAATTTTCTTCCTGACAAATTATGATTTAAGGAGACCGAAATTAAATATCCTTACCCAACCTAAAGCTCTGAAAATGCGACTATTTTGGGGGTAGATTGCGACAATTGAATCATCTAATTTTATAGAATGAAAAAGATATCTATTCTGGTACCAATAGGCGCTGTGCTAGGCAGCATTGAAGGACCTCGTCAGGTGTTCTCTGAAGTAAATAAGCACCTAGTTCGCCTCGGAAAGGAGCCCATGTTTGAAATAAAACTTACTGGCCTTACTAAAGAAGTCTCTATCACAAATGATTTATACAAAATTCATCCTGACAAACTGATAAGCGATATAAACAAAACAGATCTCATCATTATTCCTGCAATTGATGGAGACATAAAATCAATAATTGAATTGAATAAAGATTACTATCAATGGGTAACAGACCATTATCATAAAGGCGCAGAAGTCGCGAGCCTTTGTGTCGGCGCATTTCTGCTGGCTTCGACAGGACTTTTAAAAGGTAAAAGCTGTGCCACACATTGGCTTTCAGCAAATGAATTCAAAAAGATGTTTCCTGATGTACGTCTTGTAGAAGATAAAATTATCACTGATGAAAACGGAATATATTCTAGCGGCGGAGCCTTCTCTTATTTAAACCTTATTCTTTATCTGGTTGAAAAATATGCTGGAAGAGATATTGCGCTATTTATGGCCAGGGCATTTCAGATAGATATTGAACGAAGGAGCCAATCACCATTCATGATATTTAATGGCCAAAAAGATCATGAAGATTTAATTGTTAAAAAAGCTCAGGAACTTATAGAAAGCAATCCGGGAGAGAAGTATTCTGTAGACCAGATCGCTTTAAAATTTGCTATAGGAAGAAGAAATCTTGAGCGCAGATTCAAAAAAGCCACCTCCAATACCATCATAGAATATGTGCAACGTGTAAGAATAGAGGCCGCCAAACAAAACCTCGAGACAACTGCTAACAATGTGAATGAAGTTATGTATGGCGTAGGTTATTCGGATCCTAAAGCATTCAGAATGACATTTAAAAAGTATACAGGCATGTCGCCAATACAGTATAGAGCTAAGTACAACAAAGAGTATTCTCTGAATCTTAATGAATTAAATTAATGGAGAACAACTATTTTCCGGACAATGGAAGATCCAAGACTTTCTAATTTCAAATAATAAAGGCCTTCCTCAAGGCTATTAACAGAAATCACTTCTTGATCAGTCTCGATTATTCCTTTAAAGACTACTGAGCCATAACAATTGATAAGCTCATAATCTGCACTTATAGCATTTTCTATATTAATAAACTCAGATGCTGGATTAGGTAATATCTCTATCTTAGAATCAATCATAGCATGTTTAGTATCAAGAATAATAGCTAACCATTCGTCACAATTTCCAAAAACTTTATCTCCCTTTTTATAACAGACAGTTGTCATTTTGTATTCATTCGGACCGCCCCCCCAATTTGCATCGTAATATGAAACAAGTCCAATGCCAGGGGAATATACATGGTAAAAACTGCTCTCAAAATTTACAATGGATTGCACTTTTAGTGAATCATGGTCAATATAAGTTATATAATTTTCGTAATGAACCTCATTAAGTCCATAATTATATTCATAAGTAAGGCGGTCGAAAATTCCTGAATTATAATCATATGTCTCCATCCTGTACCGCTCTAAAGACAGAGTGTCAATTGTTACGTCCCAATTATAGCTCTTTTTAATTCTTTGAATTTTGTAATCATAAGAAGTGGTCCCTTCAATTAACCATTTATTTAAAACTTTGTAATAAATTTTCTCTCTTGGTTCCATTATTGGCCTAGGCCATTCAGCAGCTTCTTCTAACTGCCCCCATTTATCTCCGACTTCGAAATTGTATATATTTTCAAGGGTGGCAAAATAATTACCCAGCTTAAGTTCCCTTATGGCATCTAGTTTGTAAGAAAAGAAATTTACGGTATTTACTCCTGATATCGGAGCTATATATTCAAAAGGAGATTCGGTACTGTAAAGACCATATGATTTTGAAATCTTGATTTCTTTTCCATTGCTTAACCTGATAGTAATTAGAGAATCCATAAGATCAAAAACTTTTTCATAGCTTTTAGAAAAAATTGTTGCTTCAAGGTTCCTTCTTTTTGAAAAAATCCATGATGTGTTTAGTGATTCATTGAGCTTCAATACTAAGGTATCCTTTGATAGTGTAATGAAGGAAAAAACTTTATCAGGGGACTTAATTATTTTTCTCCCCAAAATATTTGAAATACATTCATCGTTCACGCAGCCTATATACTTCTTATCCAACTCGAATATTGAATCTGATCCAACTGCATATGCAGAATCAATCCTGAGGGTGAATAGAGTATCTCGGTTGGTTGTTGCGTATTGATATGTTACCCCTTTACGTAAAGGGCTATAATCCTGAGCAACAAGACCTAATGAAAGGCAAAGGAAAAAGCAGAATATTGTAAAAAATTTCATATCACAATTAATAAAAAGTATTTTAACAAATATATAAAAAAGACAGAGCGTGACAAGCTTGGCCACTCTCTGTCTTTTAAATTTATCATTTCTACAATTACCTCATTATAGAGATCTTTTGAAAGCTATTGCCTATTACTACAAAGTAAATTCCGTTTTCAAAATTTCCTGTTTCAAAGAGATTTTTTCCTGCATTCAATTGACCATTCTTTTGAACAACACCCTGAAGATTAATTATAGAAAACTCTGTACCATCAGCTCCTTTAAAATCAACTGTAATAAAGTCAGAAGCGGGAATCGGATAAATAGTATTGACAATAGATGAATTTTTAATGGATGTTTCAATTGCATCTGGCAATTCAGAGACATATCCATCCATGAATTGAAGCCTTTCATCAATCCAGGATTTGATAAAAGTAGAATCATTTATTGAAAACTTATATTCCTTCCATACAATTTCTTCCCTTTCGTAAATGTTATTACTTTTCAACAAATTATAACTCTTATCAAGCCCTTCAGCTAATGAAGCATTACTGAATTTAGACATTCGAAGATCAGTCCACCTGGAAGTTAATTTTTCTACAAATTGATTTGGATTGAGTTCGAATAACCTTTGATATAATCCGTTTGTCAGTTCAAATGTTGCCGTATATTGCCTTGTGCCATCCCATAATGTGCCATAAGTACCATCAAGGTCCCATGGAGTATAAAAATACGGTTCACCTGCTTTATACTTACAGATAAAAATATTCTTTCCTGTATTATCAGACGCCCCTAATACATTCATAAAAATGAAATAGTCGATGGCATTATCAATGGCAAACCTATTGAAAATGTCTCTTTTAAACTCCTCATCGCTGCTGTTTACAACAAAGTCTACGAAGGCATGAATATTATTCCAGCTTATAAATTCATCAGGATATTTCATTTCAAAGCCATCCCATGTTAGAGAATCATTATCATAAGGATTAGCCTTAATGAAGCTAGCTGCATCTCCCCAGTCATCTCCTTTAATTAACTCTCCTTCCACATTTGCACCATTGGTTTTCTTCAGATCCAATTGCTTTCTATCAACCTGCTCGGACAACATATATATGCCCTGATAATAACCGTTTAAAAACACTTCCGAATATGAAACATCAGCTCCCGCTTTAGCCTTTGGCGCTTTGCCTGCATAATATAGCGTATGAATATCCAACCAAAGTTTATGTGCGGTATAACTATTAATTCTCAGAGGCTCATTATATAATGCATCAAGAACCCAATCATCATCACTTCTCAGATTTCCAAATTTTGCATCAATAGATTCTTCACCTGTTGCATCTGCCCAAAATTCAAGATCATAAGATTTTTTAGGTAAAGTCTGAGACCAATTACCTCTTAATTCAATTCCAATATCTGATGTCAGCAGAATCCCTGTAGAGTCAGAGTAAGTCAGATAACCACCAACTTTTGGATCATCGACTACTTCACCTTTCGTATGAATGGAGAAAACAGGCAGCTGAGTGAAGAACAATTTAAATTGATTTTGTTCATTATCTGCAACAACCAAATCATATGATTCAGAATAAGAGAAGAAATTTGGGGACCCTTTAATTTTATAATTCTTATCAAAAACTATATTAATTTCTTCTGCCTCATCTATGCCACCGAAAGATGAAATTTTTTCAGTACATAGGATAATCTTATTGAAACTATCAATAAAATATTTACCCTCCGGAACAATTATATTTTTTATTTGAGAGAAACTATTTAGGCTAGAAAGCAGGGTCAAAACTATTGAACCTAATAATGAAAAAAAGGTGCGGTAATTCATATTTAATGACTTTGAAATAGAAACAAAGAAATGAATTTACAAAAAAAACGCTGCTTAAAAAAATTTAACGTAATGAAAACCTGCGTCATTATTGACCTGTAGAAAATTTCCACAGTAAACATCTGACTAAGTAAAGCACCCAAAATGATGCAGACAATTGAATTTCTTTCAATTGCAAAAATAGCTCAACGAAACAAATCAGTAGAATTACTCAATTCAATAATGCCTTATCCTAGGAAATTTTAATTAAATTTTAATTACCCCTAACAGTTAAACTCCAATAAAAAGTAAGATAAGCCATATTATTCTGGACACTCATTAAAAAATAAAAGCCGACCCTTTTAATAAGTCGGCTTTACAAATTAAACACTCACAAACTTAAATTATTGACCTTTATAATTTAAAACTACATTTAAGTCCCCAACTATCAGATCAAAACCTCCTGGCTCAGTGCGCCATTTCATATCTGTACCCACAAAAGCAAGGTCTTCTCTTGAAATTTCAAATTCAACAGTCTTTAATTCCCCCGGTTGTAACTCAACCTTTTTAAATCCTCTCAGGCGTTTTACAGAAGGTGTAACAGAGGCAAAATGATCTCTGGAATATAACTCAACTGTCTCCTTACCAACCCGCTGACCTGTGTTCTTAATATCAACAGAAACTTTAATTTTAGAATCTCCTGTAAGTTGGTCACTACTTAACTTTAAATTGCTCAAAGTAAAGTTTGTATAACTCATTCCGAAACCAAAGGGATACTGTGGCTCAAATTCATAAAGATACTTGTACTCAGGTTCTACGATCTCTACTGCTTCATCCAGCCACTTATGGTCATAAGTCATAAGTTCTCCGGAGTAACGAGGATATGTAAAAGGCAGCTTTCCGCTTGGATTATAATCTCCATATAATATATCTGCAACTGCATTACCTCCTTGTGAACCTGGCCAATAAGCCATCAATACTCCCTTTGCAAAAGGTTCTATTTCTCTGATAAGTCTTGGCCTTCCTTCGGTGAGAACATAAATCAAAGGAATCCCAGGATACAATTTTACAATATTTCTAACGCCCTCAATATCTTCAGAAGCAAGCTCTAATGTTTTGGTATTTCCAGGGGTTTCAGCGTAAGCATCTTCACCCAATGCGACAATAATATAATCTGGTTTAGCTTCAGCAGAAGTAACATCTTTAAAGTCTTTCTTGTAAACTATATTGATATCTCCAGCCTTCTTTTTCAAGGCATCCAGAATGGTCAATTCTGTCTTTGGGAAATACTCAGCTTTACGCCCTTGCCAGGTATACGACCAGGCTCCGTTCAAAGCTGTAAGTGAATTTGCATTTGAACCAACGACAAGAACTCTTTTATCCCTCTTCAAAGGCAGAACCTGATCTGAATTTTTCAGCAGAGTAATGGACTCCCTTGCTGCAGCTAAAGCTGCTTGCGTATATTCTGGTAATCCGAAATTTTTGACAGCTTCTTTTTCTACATATGGTCTTTCAAAAATTCCAAGATCAAATTTAAGGTCAAGAATTCTCTTTACAGATTCATTAATACGCTCTTCCTTAATCCTACCTTCTTTCACTAAAGCTATCAAATCATTATAGAAGCTGAAGTCAAACGGTACAATGCACATATCAATACCTGCATTTACTGAAAGATAAACAGCCTCTTTGTGATTTTCTGCTACCTTATGGCGTTCTGTAAGTTTTTTGATATCCTCCCAATCGCTGATTACGATGCCTTTGTAGTTCAGTTCATTTCTCAGCACATCAGTAAGCAAAAATCTGCTGGCATGAACAGGAGTTCCATTCACTTCACCTGAATTTACCATAAGCGTATGAGCACCAGCATCAACAGCCGCTTTGAAAGGCGGAAGAAAATATTCTCTCAGATTAATTTCCGGAATATACGCTGCTGCCCTGTCTTTACCATTTGCGGGAACCGAATATCCAACGAAGTGCTTCATACAAGAAGCTACACTTGTAAAGTCATTCAGACTCTTGCCTTCATAGCCTTTGACAGAAGCTACACCCATTGTCTTTGTGAGGAGAACGTCTTCACCAAATGTCTCCGGAAAGCGAGGCCATAAAGGTTGTCTGCCTACATCAAGGACAGGAGAGAAGTTATACCGGATACCAGATGCTCTTACTTCCTTTGCAGTAATCTCAGCACAAAGCTTTACAAGCTCAGGATTTCTTGTAGCTGCAAGACCCAGATTGTGAGGAAACAAAGTTGAATTAAGGGTAAAGTTTGTCCCATGCACCGCATCAATACAATATAAAAACGGGATCTTAAGCCTTGTTTCCGTTAAGGACACTTTCTGAATTTCATTGATCAGCTTGTGCCACTCTTCGATGCTATAGGCATGCTTTACTACATTCTGAATAGAGCCGATATTGTGTTTTACAATTACCTCCCTGAGCTTTGCAGGATCAACCTTAAGAGGATCATCAGAAGGCTCGGTAATAGCAGAAAGTGTTAGATTTGTCATCTGCCCTACCTTTTCTTCCAATGTCATCCTTGCAATAAGCTCAGAAACAACTTTGGCTTTATCTCCCTTCTGACTAAAAGATGTAAAGGGGATAACTAAAGAAAAGAATAGGCAACATAGTTGCCTATTAAATTTTTTGCTTGAAAACATAAAAGTCTTTTATAAAAGGTTGCTTTAACTTATCAAAACATAAACTACTGAGACCATGAAGTTGGCACTCTGTCCCAGCGATGATGCTTAAGTTTTTCCAGAAGTTCTTTTGATAAGCCTTTTCCATCACTAGCTGCAAGATTACTTTTGGCATGGTGAAGCTTTCTCATACCAGGTATGGTAGTAGCAACATCTTTATTGCTAAGGATAAATCTGAGTGCCATCTCTGGCATACTCATATCAGAAGGCACTATTGGCTTTAACTTATCTGCATGTTCAACACTTGAAATAAGGTTTTCAGGGACAAAATAAGTTGCTCTCCAGTCTCCTTCAGGAAACTTCGTTTCCTTTGTAAGTAATCCTGTAAGTGTACCTTCATCAAACGGCACGCGGGCAATAACCCCAACATTGTGTTCCTTACATACTGGAAATAACTCGTCTTCAGGGTTCTGATCAAAAATATTATAAATTACCTGTATACCATCAATAAAGCCAGTCTTTATTGTGTTAATACAGTTTGCAGGTTCCCATCTGTTTACACTTATACCCATTGCTTCAATTTTCCCCTGAGCTTTCAATTGCTCCACAGCTTTTTGCCATTCCTCATGATGAGCCCATGAATCTTCCCATACGTGGAACTGCTGAAGGTCTATTCTTTCTACACCGAGGTTCTTCAAACTCATCTCTGTATATTTAATGATGTGCTCAGCAGGGAAACACTCTTCCAATTTGAAATGACTTTTAGAAGGCCATTTAAAATTCTTTGGTGGAATTTTTGTGGCTACATAAAGTTTCTTCGAAGAATTTTTCTTCAACAAATCTCCCAGAATTCTTTCACTTGCTCCTTCTCCGTAACCCCAGGCAGTATCAAAAAAATTGCAACCCGCTTCAACGGCATAGTCTAATGAGCTGAAAGTTTCTTTATCATCATTGCCAGTCCAACCGGCAAGGCCCCACATACCATACCCTATTTCACTGATCTTCCAGCCGGTACGTCCAAATGTTCTGTATTGCATCGTTATGCTTTTAATTGTTTACTATAATATTTATAAAAGATCTTTATTTATTCTGTAGCTTATAGCTTACAAAAGCAAACTTCTTGCTATCAGGAGACCAGGAAGGAACATTGATTGTACCTTGTCCCCCAAACAGTTCCGCCAGCACTTCAGGTTTTCCACCTGAAAGAGGCATCAATCTCAATCGAACGTTCTTGTTTGCAGGATGTCCATCCACATCCTTATCATAGGATACAAATACCATCCACTTGCCATCTGGTGAAGGGTGAGGGAACCAGTCATTATATTCATCAAATGTCATTTGAGTTTGCTCACTACCATCCGGCTTCATTCTCCATATTTTCATTTTACCGGTTCTCACTGAATTGAAATAGATATATTTCCCATCATAAGAATAATCCGGACCATCATCCAAACCAGCAGCATTGGTAAGACGTGTTTCTTTACCTCCATCCACAGGAATAGAATATATATCAAACTCTCCATTTCTTTCAGCGCAATATGCTAATGTTTTTCCATCCGGAGACCATCCATGCCAATAAGAAGGACCAACAGGAGTTTTGGCCACTGGAACACCACCGCTTATAGGACAAGTATAAATTATTGAATTACCTGTTTTACTTTCGTGATGACTTATAACCAATTGAGAATTGTCCGGGGAAATGCCATGGTCATTGTTACACTTAGTGGCAAAGTCTGTATTAATCAATTCTGGCTTTCCTCCGAAATTAAATTTGTATATTTTACCATTGCTGTTGTAAACTAAAAACTTCCCATCCCCAGACCAATTGGGGGCTTCAAAGTGTTCATCAGCTTTATAAACTACACTTCTCTGCTTCGTTTCAAGATCATAAATTTCAAGAGTGCTTTCCACCTTTTCTCCCTGAAACTTCAGAATAAATGCAGAGGTCATAAATAGGATACTACATCCAATAAGAAAAATATTCTTCTTCATAAAATTCATAATTTGATATACTTAAATACACCTCAACCCTAGCCAGACTCTTCTTTCCTTTAGTTGGTTAATACTTTTGAGCTTTGTGCTTTCACTTATGACTTAAAACTTACTACTTATTACATACAACTTATTTGGCGAAATCATCAAAGCTACGTTCGCTCACTTTAATAATACTTTTGCTGATAAATTCAGCCCCTTCTCTCGCACCGTCTATTTGATTTTTAAGACAACATTCCCACTCAAGAACTGCCCATCCTGGAAAATCATATTGAGCAAGTTTACTAAATATTGCTTTGAAATTCACTTGCCCGTCTCCCAGTGACCTGAACCGACCTGGTCTGTTTATCCATTCCTGATAACCTCCATACACTCCTGATCTACCGGTAGGATTAAACTCAGCGTCCTTCACATGAAACATTTTGATATGTTCATGATAAATATCTATGTAGTCAAGATAATTAATCTGCTGCAACAGCAAGTGGCTTGGATCATACAACATGTTTGCTCTTTTATGATTTCCGGTTGCTTTCAGAAACCTTTCAAAAGTAATACCATCGTGCAAATCTTCACCCGGATGAATTTCATAGCATAAGTCAATACCGGCATCTTCAAAGGCATTCAATATCGGAGTCCACCTCTGTGCAAGTTCTTTGAATGTATCTTCAACCTGACCAGGTTTTCTTTGAGGCCATGGATAAACATTATGCCAAATAAGAGCTCCAGAAAATGTAGCATGAGCATTTAATCCTAAATTCTGACTGGCCTTTGCTGCATATTTCAATTGCTGAATTGCCCATTCAGTTCTTGCCTGATAATTCCCTCTAAGCTCTTTCGGAGCAAAACCATCAAACTGATCACTAAGAGCTGGATTAACAGCAACAAGCTGGCCCTGCAGGTGGGAAGATAATTCTGTTACTTCTAAACCAGTAGCTTTAACTATGCCATTTAATTCATCTGCATAAGTTTTGCTTTCAGCGGCCAGCTTAAGATTTATACATCTTTCATCCCATGTTGGGATCTGTACACCTTTAAAACCCAATGATGCTGCCCATCTGCAACAATTCTCCAATGAATTGAATGGTGCATTGTCATCCATAAATTGAGCAAGAAAGATCCCGGGCCCTTTAATAGTTCTCATATTTATTCTATAATTTCACCCATTGGGCATTTTTATGACCTGATTCAATAACAGCTTCTATAAAGCGCATTCCTCTTACTCCATCTTCTATATCCGGAAAATCAAACTCCTCATACCCATCTTCCTGATTTACTTTAATAGCTCTGGCAAACTCCTTGTAGATGTTTGCAAGTGATTCAATGTAACCTTCAGGATGCCCTCCAGGCAATCGGGTTCCGCTTAATGCAGCCTTTGAAAGATATCCTTTATCAACACCCGTTCTATATATCTGAACAGGTTCTCCAGCCATTTTAACTAAAAGACTATTTGGTTCAGATTGAAGCCACTCTATACTTCCCTTCTCTCCATAAACCCTGATCTTTAATTCATTCTCTTCACCAATCGCAATCTGACTTGAAAATAAAACTCCTTTTGCACCATTATCAAATCTCAGTAAAACACTTGCATCGTCATCAAGCATTCTACCTTTCACAAAGGTCGATACGTCTGCACTCAATTCTGAAATCTTTAATCCGGTAATATACTCCGCAAGGTTTTCAGCGTGCGTGCCAATATCTCCGACACAGCAACTGATTCCAGCTTTATCTGGATCAGTTCTCCAGTCTGCTTGCTTCTGTCCGGATTCTTCAATTCTTGATGCAAGCCAGCCTTGGACATACTCTGCTATTACCTTTCTTATAGGCCCAAGTTTACCACTATTAACAATCGCTTTGGCTTCCTTTACCATTGGATAACCAGTATAATTATGCATCAATCCGAATAACAGACCTGATTGCTTAACTTTATCACGAAGCGTCAATGCTTCAGAAGAAGAAAGGGCCAGAGGTTTCTCGCACAAAACGTGGAAACCATTTTCAAGAGCCAACATCGCTTGCTTAACATGAAGAAAATTCGGCGTAACAATGGAAACGAAATCCATACGAACATCTTCCGGCAAAGACTTCTCCTTACTAATCATTTCTTCAAAAGAAGCATATGCTCGGTCAGGAGATAAATACAGTTCAGCACCGGAAGCCTTTGATTTAACTTCACTACTGCTGAATGCACCGCAAACCAATTCTATCTCACCATCAAGAACCGCTGCCATACGATGGACCGCTCCGATAAACGCATCCTGACCACCACCTACCATGCCCATTCTTATTTTTCTTTTCATCATGAAATGACTTTAAAACCTCATCCCTAACCCTTCTTCTAAAGAAGAAGGGAACAATTTGAGATAATTATATCTATGATTTCCTTTTACTTTATGCTTTAAGCTTTTAACTCACTTCAGTTCTGCTCTTACTTTTTCCAGCAACTTTTTAGTCGCCTTTATTCCAGCATATTCATCTAGCATTTCACCTTCGTATTCGATACCGATATAACCTTTATAGCCAGACGCCTTTACTAGTTCCAGCATCTTTTTAAAGTCGATATCCTGTTCATTGCCTTTAGAATCAAAATTGAAAGCTTTAGCGCTAACGCCTTTTGCATATGGCAACATTTCTTTTACGCCCTTGTATCTGTCATACCATTCAACACATGGCGATTCCCAAAGATCTCCCTTTTCTCTTCTCATACAAAAATTTCCAAAGTCAGGAAGAGTGCCGCAGAACGGATTATTTATCTGTTTAATTACTTCAGCCAACAAAGCTCCATTGGAAGAATGCTGTCCATGATTTTCAACAATGACATTCATCTTGTGATTTGCACCGTATTCAGCAAGTTTGCCCAGGCCCTCAATTGATGCGCTTTTCCATTCTTCATCAGAGCCTGCTCCATGTAAGTTTACGCGAATAGAATGGCATCCCAGGAACTTTGCAGCGTCAACCCATTTGTAATGATTCTCAACAGCCGTCTTTCTTTCAGAAGCAACTGTTGAAGACAAAGAACCTTCATTGTCAACCATAATGAGGAGGCTTTTTACACCATTGTCCTCAGCTCTTTGTTTTAAGTTCTTCAAATATTCCTGATCCTTGGCTTTATCTGCAAAAAACTGATTGACATATTCAACAGCGTCTAGTCCGAACTCCTTTTTGGCTATTAAAGCAAAATCCAGGGTAGTGAGTTTACCTGAAAACATTGCCTTGTGGAGGGACCACTGAGCCAGGGAAATTTTAAAATCAAATTTATCAGCTGCAAATAAACCTGAAGGAACGGAGGAAAGTAATGTAAGCCCTCCAGCTACAATACTTGCTTCTTTTATAAAAGTACGTCTGTCTTTTGTCATTTATAATTTTTTGTAAACCAATTATCCTTTTTTCTTAATCCTTTTGAATTAATGAATAAGACGATGTCTTCTTTTTCATGAACTGAAAGAGCCATCCAAAGGCAAAGATCAGGAAAAGTGGTAAAAGTGAAATGTATTTTAATGTTGTTGCTCCTGCTATAAGTCTTGCTTTAGTTAGCATAATGAATTCAGGAGTGCCCTTTGAAAATTCTTTCAGTTCGGAAAGGTTAGCTCCATCAGGAAGATTGGTTAGTGTCTGAACATCATAAAATCCTCCCATGTATGGCAGAATAAATGCTACTGATAACATACCTGCACCGCCCATGATAGAAAGACCAAGTTCACCAGTGCGAGGTAAATACTCCGAAACAAAACCCAGCATTGTCGGCCAGAAATAACATATACCTGCAGCAAAAACAATAGCTGATATAAACAGCATATATCCGGAAGATTGGCTTAACAAATATAATCCCGCTGAAGATAGTACTGCAGAGGATAGTAATATACCTGCCGGGGATAGAAGTTTTTCTACAGGTCCGGCAAATGCTCTGCCGAAAGCCATTAGTCCATTTATCAAAACCAAAAGTAGAATAGAAGGTATTCCTGCATTGCCCAATAGTTCTGCGACCCATTGATTTGTCCCCAATTCTGTAGCAGCGGTAAGAAACATACAAAAAACCATAAAAATAAACAGAGGGGTTGTACATTCTGTTACCATTCCCTTCATTGATACTCCTGATGATTTCCTTTCTGTTGATGGAAATTTCTGATTCATAAAGAGTATTCCATAGATGATTGTGGGGATTATAATAATAGCAAGTTGAATTTGCCAACCTAGCCCAAACTGTTCCAGGAAATAAGCCGCAAGCCCACCAAGAACTATTCCTCCTGGAAACCAAAGATGGAACTGATTGAGCTTTTTAGTTTTCTCTTCTTTATACAAAGTCGCAATCAATGGATTGCAGGCAGCTTCAACAAACCCATTGGCGATTCCTATTAGCAGGGTTGATAAAAATAAGGAGACGAAACCAGTAGATAATATTGTGAGGACAATACCTGAAATATGACCAACAAAAGCAAAATAAATTAACCTTCGCATTCCGAGGATATCGCAAAGCGGACCACCGATAAGTATAGATAATGTAAAACCCCAAAAAGCCGTTCCTACGACTATTCCCATATTCTCAGATGAAATGGCAAACTCTGCTCCCAGCTTGCCTATAAGATTTGCCCGTATGGCAAAAGTCATTGCAGTGGCAACCAAGGCTATTCTGCTCGCAGTAAATAATCTTAAGTGATTTGGCTGATTCATTTTTCCTCCATAAGCATTTGAAATTGGAAACTGAAATACATAATTATCAGTCACCTCTTCAAATTTGCTGATATATAAGTAAAATTGCAAGACAAAACACTATATATCAGATTGTTAAACAAGGCACCTTGGCGCATAAACCTCATGAAGCCAAAAATTGAAATCCCTGCAAAACAAAAAGATAGGCTAGATTATACCATTAGAAAAAAAACTACTGAGGCATAAAAGCCTAATTAAAAATCTTTGAGGAAAATCGTGTCATAAACCTAAATAAAAAATCCCAGCGCTACAGCCGGGATATTCATTACAGAAAATAAATTCCTAATACATACACCTTTTACCTTCACTTTTCAAAACATCTTTTATGATGACTATGAAAAGAAAGTATAGCTATATAAGACAGACGAAATACCAAGTTGTACCTTAAAAGGAAGGAATAAGCACCAGGCAGGAACAAGGAAGAGTGAAGGTCAAAACAACCGAATAAATGGTTATTTCTTTCATTTAAACAATATCTACAAAAGCCATATTGCCTTAATGAAGCTAAATCAATATTGTAGAATTTGTATATTAAACAAATTCAGACTTCATGCATTCATCTCCCACATTACTTTGTAGAAAGTACTTTCAGCATTTGATATAGGGAAAACACTGATGATATTGATTTGGGATTTATCTATTTTTCTTCCGTTGAAGAATTCATGCTTAGAAATAAAATTTTTCAAAGACAGCTCAAAATCAAACTGATTGATGCTGTTGCCCAGGTTAGTTATAAATGATGTCTTTATCATGACAGTAGATGTTTTTCTTATTAAACCTTATCAAAGAGCATAAGGTTTTTGCACCATTTAAACGCCTTTTCTTAAAACACCTAATTGAATAAACCTTTCAGTCAGACAAATCACTCTTCAAACCTCAGAAGCAAGATTAATATTTAGGCACCTCAATGACATTTATGGTACCAAATACTGATAATGAGCTATAAAGCTAAGTCAAGATGGACTTAAAAAATATTTTAAATGACACCTCTTGATTAAAACAATACAATATTAAAACTCCTCATACCCTCCAAGGTAAGTTGCAATAAAATATTTCAGATACTTTTTATCATTCTGCAAAACAAACATCTGCTGAATGAGAGCGTCATTCCTTTCACTCAGATCACTAGTCACTTTTCTCAAAAACTTTTCTTTATTAGAATTCTTCATACACATTCCTTTGTAAACAATCTCATTTTTTGACTTTAAAATATAGAGCCTGTTTTCAAGATCTTTCTTCTGTTCAGAGAGCACTTCGTTGTATATTTTTAGCTTATCATCCGCAATTTCCCTTATCCTGGTCTTATCAGAAATCAAAAGGCTTGTTTCAAATTCAAGCAAAGCAAGTAAATCATTTTTCTTATAGGCCTCCGTAATTTCCTTACTTATCTCCTCCTTCTCCACCTTTGCAGCTTCATCCATTTCTTTGTCCGGATGAAATATCTTAATTAAGCCTCTGTAAATCTCTTTAATAGAACGTTTGCGCACCTCATCTTTGGCCGCTTCCTTAGCCACTTTCTTTTTTTCCTTTGAAGTCTTACGCCCTTTTTCTTCACCAGAATCATTGCCTTCATCGCTTCCAAAATACCCATCAAAAAACTTGTTAAAGGCTTCATCAAAAGCAGCTTCCTCTTTGCGTAGGTCCTCATTTGATCCAGCATTTAGTTGCGTCTCAAACTCCTCGAGCCACTTCCGGACTTCTTCATCATCACTGTACACATTCAGACTTTGGCATTCAGCAATCATGACTTCAAGCAAATCTTTCTTCAATGCCTTTGATAACTTTTCATTCCAATAGTAATCTGCCAAAATACGGAGACGTTCTTTAGTGAGACCAAAGAAGTCATTCTGCAATGGAATTACCTTCTTCTGAAACTCTCTTTGAGCCACATCCAGCGCACGAGAAAGATCTTCCAGATCCTTCTTTAGACTTTTGATTTCTTTAACCTTCTTGTTAAAGACGTTTTGCTCTTTTGAGAAAGATTCTCCACCATCCAGATCCCCTTGTACTTTTAATATATCTCCCATACTTTATTTGCTTAAATAAAAATCTTTTGAGATCAACTCTTTGCCATTTATGACTAATGAAAGCTTATGCTCTCCTGCATAATGCTTCCTTGTGGTAAGGTCTCTAAACGATTGCTTTCGTCTGAAAGGGTACTTTACATCTGAAGCGTAAATATTTTCAGTGATCTTAAATATCTTTTTATTCTGTTTTCCATTTGCTTTCATATAATAAATAAAATACTCTATGCGAAGCTTAAGCGGTTCCTTTTCCTTATGAAATAAATCAAAGGAAAAGCATAAATCATCATTAAGAACAATGTCACAATTATCTACTTTAAAATTTTTTATTGTAACGCTTTTAGCAGTTGTCAGTCCGAAGAGTGATAAGGCATCCGGATTTGCCTTCTTCAACAAAGTGCGACAACCATGCTTGATAATCCAGTCTGTTTCATCACATTTTCCCTGCCATTTTAATGCTATCTCTAATACTTTTTCCGGATGGTCTTTAGCTATATCATTAAGGTTATTTGCAACACTTCTCCTGACAAATTCAGAAGAATCATTTTTCAGATTTTCAAGAACCGGGAAAATCGGTGCAGGATTTTTCTTCAACGATGGAATAGCCATTGCCCAAGGAAGTCTTGGTCTGCAGCCTTCACTTGCAAGTCGCCTCACATGATAACTTTCATGCTTTGACCATGCAAGCATCGTTTTCATCATCTCCTTAGGATACTTTATTATAAAAGGCCTGATTGCAAATTCACAGCTGATAATCTGAGTGATGAACTCCATCCCTTTAACAGAAACGTCCAAATGATCAATGCCATATTGCTCAATGATTTCAGGGAAGAACATCAGTTCTACGCTGGTTTGCTTTATATTCCTCTTCCTTAATTCAGCAATAAGTTTGCATGCAGCGGAGATACATTTATCATAATTTGCTGGCAGGAAATCTCTCAGTACAGAAGCTATGTGCTTCATCCTTTGCTTGAGCTCTCTTTGCTCCCACTGTTTGTCATAGATTTTCTTGAGAAAAACTTTTCTGTCAAAATCCTTAATTACAGTGCTTGTAATATCACAGAACTGGTCAAAGAATTCTTTATTATAAATATTTTTAAGTAAGTCAGCCATTAATAATGCATTAGGTAATTCTTGGAAATTTAATTATAAAAAAGGGGATAAGTATTTCTGCTTATCCCCTTTTCATTTTATAAATGAAACACTAATTAATTCTCAACGGGCTTATGACCTTTGAATCCGAAGAATGAAATGTACAAATAACAAACAATCGGTATGATCAATGCAAGTTTAAGGTTACCACCAGATATGTCTGCAACTTTTCCGAACAGAAGAGGAAGAATTGCTCCACCAACAATAGCTGTGCAAAGTAATCCTGAGGCTTGATCTGTATGCTTTCCAAGACCTTTGATTGCTAAGGTAAAGATTGTAGGGAACATTAATGAATTAAATAAACCTACTAAAATAAGAGTCCACATGGCAATTATTCCATGACTTGCTATCGATATTAATATTAACGATATAGCACCAATTGCGAATACACCCAAAACTTTTCCTGGCTTAAATTTAGATAGAATAAATGTACCTAAAAACCGTCCAACCATTGCACCTCCCCAATAATAGGACACATATGTTCCTGCCTCTTTTGCAGACATAGCCATTATATCTTTCATTCCGAGATAATTCACAATATGACTACCAATAGCAACCTCAGCCCCAACATAAGTAAAGATACCTACCATACCAAGTATCAAATGGCGATACTGCCAAACGCTGCTTTTCTCAACCATTCCTTCAGTATTTATCTCACTATCTCCATGGCCAATTGCTGGCAGCTTCATAAAGAATAAAGTACCACCAATTAATAACATAACTGCGGCAATGGATAAATAGGTACCTTGAAGGTATACAAGCTCTGTTTTGGCTAATATATCATTTAAAATAGCATTAAGGTTCGGAGAAAGATCTGCATATGATTCCAATTTATCCAAACCTGTTGGCATTTCAGGAAGCTTTGAAAGGATAAGATAACTACCAACATGTGGAGCCGCAAATGTACCAAAAGAATTTAAAGCTTGAGTTAAAGTAAGTCTTGCAGATGCCGTTGATGGGCTTCCCAGAACTGCTACATAGGGATTTCCTGCAACCTGAAGTAGAGTAATTCCAGTTGCGAGGATAAATAATGCTGCCAAGAAAAGACCATACACTCTTAATTCTGCAGCAGGATAAAACAAAACACATCCTATTGCAGCAATCACAAAACCTGTGATCATAATTGCCTTGTAACCATACTTCTGCACAAGCCTTCCTCCAGGAATAGACATCACGAAATATGCACTGAAAAAGCAAAAATTAATAAGGTTTACCTGTGTATAGTTCAGCTTAAATATCACCTTCAGATACGGTATCAAAATATCATTAAAACAAGTAATGAAACCCATCATGAAGAACAGAACCATGAGGGAGCTAAGGGCAGTACCATATTTCTGGTTACTGTCAAGATTGGCGGAAGATATCTTCCCCGACGGAGCGCTAATTGCCATTTGGTATATTGTGTTAGTTTTTCCTAAATAAAGACTTTAAATATAAGACTTTTTACTGTCTTATTATAATTTTCATATCCAAAAAAGCTTTCCAAACTATAGAGACAGAGGCTTGATAAACAAATATTTACTCAAATTTAGGTATTAAAATCCCATACACTTTTTGGCCAGGTAAATATGTCTTACAATATCTATATTTTAAAAAAAACAGGCTACTCCTTTCAGAGACAGCCTGTTCAGAAAAAGCAAAATCGATTTATTCCTCCCGTTAAGTGTACCACTAAAAAGCAAAAAAAAGTCTTTATTAAATTATAATTCCTGCTATTGATATAATTAACAATGTAAAGCTAAAGGTCCAATGTTAAGACATGGTTTAAGTAGTGTTAAGTTAAATTTAAGAACTTATGAGAAGATCGAAATGAGCTGGTATTCAGCGAGCTTATCACTTAAAAATTTTAATACTTATATCAATCTATTTTCTACCACGTAATCAGCTATCTCCCTTCCCCATACTTCATAGGATAACTTAGAAGGATGAACGCCGTCACAGAATAAGTCATTCATAGTAAGTCCCGGATCAATCCTGTGAGACCAGTTCTTATGGTTAATTTCTTTACTCATAAAATAAACCTGATTATTATTTCTGCACACTTCTTTCATCGTTTTGGAGTAAAGGAAAACCAGCCCACCGAATATGCTTTTAAACAAAATTGAAAAAGCCGGGCAATACCTAAGTGGTGGCATTGCTGCTATTACAATAGGACAGCTAATATTTCTATTTCTTACAGAGACAATTATATCCGTAATTCCTTTCTTCCATTGTAAAGGACTTTTAATTTCAAATGCATCATTCGCTCCAAGGCCAATAACAATAAGATCAATAGGTTTTTTGGGCAAGAGGGAAATCAGTTTTTCATTTACTACTTCTGCTGAATACCCTGTATTGGCAATCACATCCCAGTTAACTTTTTTACCACTATACTCATAGAGAGCCCTGGCAATATTACCAGTAAGACCTTGTTTATGATCATCTACTCCAACACCCGCTACTGTAGATTCACCTATAGCAACAAGGTTAAATGGATCACCATTGCCGATACATCCAGTTCTGTTTTTTTCAGCTTCAGGCAAAACAGGAATTTTTCTCTTTAAGATTTTTCCCTGAATAATTATTATCGGAAGCATTGGAATGCTCAATAAACATCCTATAAGATATATTACTTGATACATCTATATTTCTTTATTTACTATCAAACATTCTATTACACTAAAACTGAATAGTCACTATAAGGAGCATTTGCACCCATAAAATTTGAAAACTTAACAGCATAAGAAAACTTACTATCTGAAGCTATGATGATTCCAAGCGGAAAACCAG
Organism: Sporocytophaga myxococcoides DSM 11118; assembly: GCF_000426725.1. NCBI lineage: Bacteria > Pseudomonadati > Bacteroidota > Cytophagia > Cytophagales > Cytophagaceae > Sporocytophaga > Sporocytophaga myxococcoides. The sequence continues at coordinate 343,793 of NZ_AUFX01000004.1, forward strand.
CATTGTCAATAACCACAGCACCTGAATCTCCATTTTCAGCAGGAGCAACCATGGCTCCATCTACTTTGTATTTTACAATTGAAAAAAGATCTTTCAGCAAGTAAGTATTACCATCTGCATACAATATAGATTTGCTCACTGTTTCATTATAAATAACAGCATTTTGCTTATTGGATTGCTTGCTTTTAAAGGTAACTTCTGTCTCATTCAATGCATCTGAAATAGTCAGCCTTCTCCAACCTCTTGTTATATTTTGTGATTTATTAAAGCCGGAATAACTCCCTTGAGAACTAAATTCACCTATTCCAATATCAAAATTATCTGTCAAAGCTCCATCGACCAAATAACCAATGATATTGTCATTTCCGTTTGCAATTAGGTCATTGTTTCCAGTATTCGTCCTCCAGGCTGTATCACCTTTTAATACATGCCAGCAGGAAAGAAAATAGGTTTTATCAGATTCATTCTTTCTTAAAAGACAACCCATGGCACCGAAACCATTGACTCTTGTCAGATTACCGACTTCTGCCCCACCTGTAAGATCATTTGTTACAGGTTCATTATTGATTATATAATTGACAGGTACAGATTTAAATTCCTTACCTAACTTCTTTTCTGCATTCTTTTGAACTGATATATCCTGCACATTTACTTCAATAGCCTTAAACTTTTCTGAGCCTGATTTTATATATCCAAATTCTACAGACCATACGCCTGTAGTTGTTTGCAACTCTTTCCTTGCTTCTTCAATGATTTCCGGATCTAATGGCTTATAAATTCTATTTAAAACTTCATTTGAAGGACGCAAAAACTCTGTTGATTTTTCCTCTACCTGGAAAACAGACTTCTTCTCAGGTTTTACTCCAGTTCCTCTTATTGAAACAAGCTTTCTTAGTAAATCAAACCAAAAAGGTGCTCCAAGTGAAAGGGCAATGGCAGTGATTACCAATCCCCAGAAGTTTGAAGTAAAGGGATTAAGAGCACGAAAAGGAAGCTTAGCGTTGAACATGTATTTACCGAACCCAATTTTACTGTCAGGTACATTATCCCACCCGATGCCCATAACCATATTTGCTCTATCAGCTTCAGCCAATAATGTTTTGTATTTTGCAGAAGTTTGTGAATCAGAAAAATTATCGTTTAAAATATATCCGGAAGATTGAGAAGAGGAATCACAGGAATGTACAGCCATTGATATCACTTTTTCTCTGGCAGCCTTATCAGCAGACAACTTTTGTGTAATTGCGATACTGTCCACATTAAATATAATGGCAATAACAAATCCGGAAAAGAATAGTATCCATTGGATCTTGCGCTTATACCAGCCACTTGCTCTGTCCATTGTATCATCAAACCAGCTTTCGAGCTTCTTCTGAAACAAAAGTTCATCACGCCCGGAGTCGTTGAATAGATTGGTCAACTGCTTCAAGGTTTCCGGCTGAATCTGAAAGGTATTAAATCTAAGACAATAATCGATCTGTTCTGAAACGGAGGTTCCTGCACCTCTCTCCTTCAACATGTTTACTATAGTGGTTGCAAAATTCTCAGCACTCAGATAAGAAGGGAGCTGGCTCTCTGTAAATTTATGTTTTACAGCTTCAAGTTTTGAAAGGTATTTTATTGAAGGGTACTCGTAAAATTTTTGAGCAAATGTGGCTGGTTTATACTCTTTCCTACTTAAAGCTTTTCTGACCAGTAATTTAATACTACTTCCTACCGAATCATTCTTAGCAAAGCTATCAGTCAACATTCTATTAATGGCTTCATAGAGAACCTTTGATCTCAAGCCGAGCCAGGTAGAAACTATTTCTCCAATTACTGTGACCAGCAGACTGTATAACAAATAAATGAATACCAGACCGATAACTACATCTAATGCAACTGAGTTAAACATTTTGGTTGAAATTTAAAAAAGTTAAAAATGACATTAAGGCTGTTAAAAATTATACCGAACATTACTACTCTAACACTCTCAATATCAAGCTAAAAATAAAGAAAAACTTTAAGTATTTACAAAAAATGATTTATAAAAAGATAATTACTTATTCTTCTCAAAAAATTTGACAGTTCTGAATCGCCAGGCTTAATTCAGCTTTGCAATAACTTTTCTTATGTAGAACATATTTGCCCAGAAAATTCCTAAAGCAAGTAAAAAGCCGCACACTGCCATTGTTGTAGAAGAACTCAACAGCAAGGATGTTATAGGAGAAATGAGCAACATATCCCCTATAAGAACTACGGGAATAAGAAAGAATATCCAATTGGACTTGTTCATACTATGATCTATATTAAAAACTATTCAGTGAAAACACTAGGATACCGTACAACTCCTGCAGCATCAGCCAAAGCATTTTCTTTTAATTCCAGGGCCATAAATACTTCATCAGGAACATCAAATGGAAATTGAACATTCCATTTTGAAGCTTTCATAAAACCAAACTTCTTATAATACTCCGGATGCCCCAAGACTATAACGGACTCAAATCCTAATTCTTTTGCTTTTGCCAGACCATATTTCATAAGCCTTGATCCTATGCCCTGACGCTGAACTTCCGGAAGCACTGATAGAGGAGCCAATGCAAGTGATTCTTTAGTTTTATTCGCCACAATATTCACTATAGTAAAGAGTATATGACCAACCAGTTGATTATCCAATTCTGCAACAAGAGACAATTTAGGAATAAAATTCTCTGTATGTCTAAGTTTCTGAACAAGTATATGTTCTTTATGATTAGAGTAATCAGCATTAAGGAAAGCTTCCTGAATAAGCTTTTCTGTAACATCATAATCACTTTGGTTTTCTTGCCTGATATTTATAATCACAATGATATTGGCTTTCAGCAAACAAGCTACAAAAAAAAGCACGAAAATTTCCTTGCTATCTTTTTAAAATCGGCAAATGTCCGCAGAAATTATTTCACTGCCTCAATGTACATTAAGTCATTTTGTGTATCACAAATTACTATAGCTTCCATACAACTGTTGGATATGATCTGATAGTAACCATCAGAGTGAAAAACATTATAATCTCTTCCAGAGCCAAATTCCATAGCTTTAGTACGTATATCTTCATTAAGACTTCGTTCAGGATTGAAAATTATAGGCCTTCCATCAAGAAACTTACTTTTCTCTATTTTAGTTAGTTGCTTTAATGACGATCTGCTGATTGGCAAACTATTCTGAAGCTTGTAGCCCCTATCGGGCATTTTTACAATAGCTATCATGTGACTGACTTTTTCAGTAGTCTTATATTCCTGATAGAATTGATAAACGACATCATACTTCTCATTAAAATTGAATGCCTGTAATATTTTGTTATCAGGCCTTTTTAACTTTGTGATGTTCTCATTTTTAAACGAGCATCCACAGAGAAGAAATAGTAATAAATAACACTCTGTAAAAATTAACCTCATATTAAAATACCATAACCAAATCCATACTAAAAATGGCCTGTGATTATCTCGTACACAATAACAATAGTTATTGTACAATACATAAGCCAGTTAATGCTGATCAAAATAGTAATCCTGCCTCGCAGAGCAAGTTTAAACGGCATACTGAAACCTAAGTTTCACTTATGTGCGCGAATACGGATTAAATCCATTACAACAATCTGACAATGAATACATTTAAGTCACCTTTAGCTTATTTTAATTTTAGGAGATTATTATAAAGCATATTGGCTAACTCATTCTGCCTGGAATAAAACTCAGAGATCTCCAGCTTGCAAAACCCTTCAACATATTGAACATACATATCTGCAACAGCTTCACGCTCTTTATCATCAAAGTTCATCAGTTCAAATATTGGGATATAAAGGTCAGTATAATAATATCCGGAGGTAAAGCCAGCCTCTTGCATACTCGCAAGTAATTTATTCGCTCTTAAATCTGCTTTTATTAAAAACAGAATAAGACTTCCTGAGTCAGAGATCAATTTTTCCATAGCCGTTGTAAAAATTATTAATACAAATCTAAAGATATATTTGAAACAAAAAATCTTATGGGGTAATTTTCAAGCAATTAATTTCTTTTATGTAACTATATCTTATAAAGAAGCAGCTAATGGAGAGAGCTTAGAAACGCTACAAAATTTTCTTTCTACAAATCGCAAAATTATTCTACAAACAAGAACCAAAAGCTACCTCAGTACAAGTATATTACCTTTAAGCACGATTAATACGCCAATGCCACTCTCTTAAATTGGAAAGCATCGCATTCATTTTTTTGTATATTAGCAAGAACAAAAATTAATAATCTATGAGATATATCTACACTTTACTTATTCTATTAGCATCAACTGGTCTATTTGCGCAGCAGCAATTCCAGAACAGTGATTTTGAGAATTGGACACATTATTCAGCAAATGCCCCGTTTACATCTTATGACCAGGCTGATCATTGGGCTTCAGGAAATGACCTACTTCAATTGGCAACAGGAGTGCAACCTCCAACTGAAAAAACAACAGATGCTCAAAACGGAACATATGCTGTTAAACTAACATCACGAAAAGCATTTAATCAACTGGCAGCTGGAAATTTATATCTTGGAACTTTCAAATTAAACATAATGAATCCCGCAAGCAGTGCTAAATTTGGTATACCATATACTGACAAACCGACTGGTTTTAATGTATACTACAAGTATAACCCTGTAAATGGCGACTCTTGTTCTATCGCTATTTATCTGTTTAAATGGAATTCAGTGAATAAAAGCAGGGATACTGTCGGAATTGGTTACTTCCAGACAAATCAGGAGGTTAGTAACTATACCTTGCTATCAGTACCGGTGACATACAAATCTCAAGTGACTCCGGATTCTGCAACAATGACCTTCTCCTCAAGTGCAGGAGGCAAAGAACTTAAAGGTCAGGTTGGAAGCACATTATTCATTGACAATCTTTCTCTTGATTTTACCCCGCTTTCAACAACGAGTCCTTTCGCAACTACGGGAGCATCTCTATTTCCAAACCCTACAAAAGATGAAGTAAAGATAAACAATGCTCCTTTTGCATCAGGAACAATGTACTTTTACAATAATCAGGGTGCATTAATTTCTACAAAGGTTTGGAATGGTGCCGTATCTCCATCAATCAGCGTGTCTGACCTGGCTCCAGGATATTATACATGCAAAATTGTAAGTGAAGAGCAAAAATCATTTTCAACAAAGCTTATAATCACTCAATAATTAAAAGTAATGAAGTTCATTGCCTCCTCACTCCTATTTCTCTTTATATGCACCTCAGGGTTTTCTCAGGAAAAATCATTTAACATTTATGCCAAAGCAGGAATTCAGGCAGGAGGACCAATATACCATAGTGAAACAATAGTGAGTAAGTCTGGAGCTCCTGGTTTTAACCCATTGGTTGGACTGGGAGTTTCCTATAATCTTTTAGACGAACTTTCAGTTTCTCTTGAAGCTTTTTATAGCAGAAGAAAGGTAACTTATAAGTCAACTGTTCAAAATCAATGGTACAGAGACAAGGTCACCGTATCCGTAAATAATCAGCCATATGTTTATGAAGTTGAAACAATTTTTACAGGAGAAACCAAAGGAAAATTTGACATTCAATACATAGAGATTCCGCTCAATCTGCATTATATAATAGACTCCAAATGGAGCTTACAAACCGGAGCATATTATGCAAGAGCTATATCCAGAAAAAATAAAGGTACAGCAACAGGAATTGTCGGCAGAACTGATATCCCTGAACCGAATACAGTGGACCACAAAGAATATGATTACAGCAACCATGTTAATACACATTTCTCGGGAGTATTGGTAGGCGCACAATATGCAGTTTCTCCAAGACTGAGTGCCGATTTAAGAGGCACATTTTCCTTTAGAAGTCTTTATAACGAGAGATGGGATGGACTTACTTACAGACTCAGAGATTTGTATTTGCAATTATCTGTAAACTATTATTTCCGCAGAAGATCTATATAAGCTTTTTCTTCTTTTTGACAGATTCTTATATAAACAAAGAACTCCGGCAAGCCGGAGTTCTTTGTTTATCACATATAATAGCACTAATAACTATTTCTTCAGATCTTCAGCTTTTACGCCGATATGCAACTCATTTAACTGAGCATCACTAATAGGAGAAGGAGAATCAATCATCACATCTCTTCCTGCATTATTTTTTGGGAATGCAATAAAGTCTCTGATAGAATCCACACCACCAAATAATGAACACAATCTGTCAAAACCAAATGCAATACCACCATGTGGAGGAGCACCATACTCAAATGCATCCATTAAGAACCCAAACTGAGCTTTTGCTTCTTCTGCAGAAAATCCAAGAATCTCAAACATCTTCGCCTGAAGATCTTTGTTGTAAATTCTTATAGAGCCACCTCCAACTTCAACTCCATTGATTACCATATCATAAGCATTAGCACGTACCTTGCCAAGATCTGATTCCAGTAATGTTATATCTTCAGGTTTTGGTGATGTAAAAGGATGGTGCATTGCAAACCATCTTTTCTCTTCTTCTCCAAACTCAAGCAAAGGAAAGTCTACAACCCAGTGGCAAGAATATGTATTTTTATCTCTCAGCCCAAGTCTCTTTCCCATTTCAAGTCTAAGCTCACTCAATGCAGATCTTGTTTGTTTTGCATCTCCTGATAATATCAAAATAAGATCACCCTTCTGAGCATTTAGTTTTTCAGCCCAAACCTTAAGATCTGCTTCCCCATAAAATTTATCTACAGAAGATTTTATAGTTCCGTCCTGGTTAAGTTTCACATAAACCAAACCCTTGGATCCGATTTGAGGCCTCTTTACAAATTCAGTAATCTCATCCAGTTCTTTTCTGGTATATTCCGAACACCCTTTTGCTGCAATTCCAACTACAAGCTCTGCCTGATCAAATACATTGAAGCCTTTGCCTTTCGCAACGTCTGTAAGCTCAACAAACTTCATTTCGAAACGGGTATCAGGCTTATCATTTCCATAGTATTTCATAGCATCAGCATATGTCATTCTTGGAAATGGAGGTAGATCAATACCTTTCACTGTCTTGAACAGATGTCTGATCATTCCTTCAAATGTGTTCAGAATATCTTCTTGTGTTATGAAAGACATTTCACAATCTATCTGAGTAAATTCAGGCTGACGGTCAGCTCTTAAATCTTCATCTCTGAAACATTTCACAATCTGATAATACCTGTCAAAGCCAGAAACCATCAGCAACTGCTTGAATGTTTGTGGAGACTGTGGCAACGCATAAAACTCACCTGCATGCACTCTTGAAGGTACGACGAAATCTCTTGCTCCCTCTGGAGTTGATTTGATAAGTACAGGGGTTTCAACTTCAAGGAAATTTAGGCTATCAAGATATTTTCTTGCTTCAATAGCAATCCTGTGTCTCAGTTCTAAATTTTTTCTGACGATATTTCTTCTAAGATCCAGATAGCGGTATTTCATTCTAAGGTCTTCGCCACCATCAGTTTCATCTTCGATAAGAAATGGAGGTAATTTGGCAGGGTTTAGGATTTTCAAATCAGAAACCTTTATCTCAATATCCCCAGTAGGAATTTTGTCATTTTTAGCAACACGCTCTACAATTGTTCCTTTGGCTTCCAGAACAAACTCACGACCTAAACCTCTTGCAGCTTCCACTACCCTCTTATCAGATTTACCTTCTTCAAGTATCAACTGAGTAATTCCATAACGATCCCTAAGATCAATCCAGATCATTCCACCCTTGTCTCTGATTTTTGCCACCCAACCGGTAAGGGTAACCTCTTTTCCCACATCTGATATTCTTAACTCTCCGCAAGTATGAGTTCTAAGCATAAGAAATTATATTTTTTATTAAGCTGCGAATTTAAAAATTAGTTTGTTCCTTTTTACAAGGAGTCGGTCATTATTTTCAGGAAAACAGTTAAAATAGACCTTCTTGTCATTTCGTAACTTATATTCAATTGCCACTTTTTCTCTTAAAATTATTTAATGCAAAAATCAATATCATTGAGAAAAATAAACTAATCAGGCAAAAATTACCGTTAATTTTTAACTTGCACCAAGTTTTGTATACCTATATGAAAATCTTCTCATTTCTATTACTTGCTCTATTTGCCGGATTAACCGGAAAGGAACCAAAATTAGTTCAGACCAAACTGGTTGATGGCATTTCCATTGGCCTGCCTAAAGATTTTTATGTTATGGCAGACGATGATATAGCCACAAAATATCCTTCAACCAAAAAACCGCTTGCAATGTACACAAACATAGACAGAATGGTAGATTTTGGTTTAAACGTAACCAAATCAAGGATTCCAGGGACTGATCTTTCTGTTATTAAGGATTTTTACAAAGCTACCATCCTTCAGACATACGATAAAGTGACTTTTATTCAGGATACAATACTTCCTGTCAATGGAAAACGATTAATAGCATTTGAAATCGTATCCACTTCCGAAGGGACAAAGAAATATTCTTTCATTCAATATGCACTGGTAAACGGATTTATCTATATATTCAACTATACCGCTCCTGAAAACCTTAAAGCACAATGGCAGCCGGTAGCAAGAGCATCTATGAACACTGTTCACATAGAGCCTAAAAAACTATATGATGTAGAGCCGGCCAATCCTAAAGAACCTGTTTTAAGAGGAAAGGATGCTAAAGAAGTGCTTAAGGATCAAAACGCAAGAAAGAAAAAAACAAAATAGTGGAGCTTTCAGTTTATAGTGACGCCCATTTTATGAAAGAAGCCTATAAGGAGGCTTTACTTGCTTTTGAAGATAATGAAGTGCCAGTGGGCGCAGTGGTAGTCTGCAAAAATAAAATCATTGCTCGAGCGCATAACCAGACCGAAAGACTTAGTGATGTTACCGCACATGCAGAAATGATTGCGATTACATCAGCTCAAAATTTTCTTGGAAGCAAATATTTGAATGAATGTGAGCTTTATGTAACTCTGGAACCTTGTGTAATGTGTGCAGGTGCACTTTATTGGAGCCAGATGAAAAAAGTTATTATAGGCGCATCAGACCCCAAACAAGGCTTTTTAAAAACCGGTGTGAATTTGCTACATCCCAAAACCGAGCTTATGAAAGGTATTATGGAAAAGGAATGTAGCGATCTGCTTATCGAATTTTTCAATAAGCTCAGAAATTAAATTAAATTTGAATTAACTAAACCAATTAAAATAACCTTAATAAATTAATTAATATGGCATTTGAACTTCCGGCTTTACCATATGCACCAGATGCATTGGAGCCACATATTGACAAAGCTACTATGGAAATTCACCATGGAAAGCATCATCAGGCTTATGTTACAAACCTTAATAAGGCTATTGAGGGTACTGAGCTGGCAACTAAATCTTTGGAAGAAATTCTGAAAAATATCAGCAAAGCAACTCCGGCTGTTAGAAACAACGGTGGAGGACACTACAATCACTCTTTGTTCTGGAAACTTCTTTCTCCTAAAAGCGCAGGAAAACCTTCTGGAGAACTAGCAACTGCAATTGACAAAAAATTCGGTTCTTTTGATAAATTCAAAGAAGAGTTCAACAATGCCGGAGCTACAAGGTTCGGTTCTGGCTGGGCTTGGCTTATAGTTACAGATGGTGGTGAGTTAAAAGTAACATCTACTCCAAATCAGGACAATCCTTTAATGGATGTTGCTGAAGTAAAAGGATTTCCTTTATTAGGACTTGACGTTTGGGAACATGCTTATTACTTAAAATATCAAAACAGAAGACCTGATTATATTAGCGCTTTCTGGAATCTTGTTAACTGGGATGAAGTTGCTAAAAGATTCAGCGAAGTTTCTAAGCAGGTAGCTGTGAAATAATTACTATAAAAAAACAGAGGCTTTGGGCCTCTGTTTTTTTTGATAAATAACTCTGATCATTTCATTTCTCTCACTCCAACTCCTTCATCTCAATTAATTCAGAATTATTTACCTCATCTAAATTGTCAAACTCCCCGTCATAATAAACTTTAGCCTCTCCGTCTTTTTTCTTCTTCACTTCCATGGCCTCAGTTTCCGTTTCGTAGAAATAATCAAACTTGCTGTTGTCTTTCTTTCGCTCGTAGTTATACCCCTCTAAATCATCAGCATATTTGACTTTTTTCTCATCGCTCCCTGACTCTTCAGACTTAAACCTTAGATTATCATCCTTATATTTAACCCTTCTGTTATCTTTATAAGTTTCAGACTCATATTCAAGCTTTCCACCATTCCATTTAACGGGACCATCTTCAGATTCTTTGAAGCTATACGCTTCTTCATCACTTAGATAATCCGGGTCCACTATTTGTGATGACTCATTTTGAAGATACTCTTTGTTTTGTAACGAATCTTCGAAAACACATTCATTAAGCGAAGAAACAACTGTAGTATCGCCACCATATACATAAGCATACGTCTCAGCATAGGGATCGACATCACTTTCTGTTCTTACCTGATCAATCGCTCTTGTATAAGCATGATCATCCTCGAGGTAGCCCGCTTCACCTTTTTGGCGAAATTTACCACCGGAATTTTCAATTCCTTCTATATCGGCCCTTTTTACCATTCCTTCGGGACATTCCTGAGCGTAAGAAATTGACAGAAATCCTAAGGAAACTGCACATACCAACAATCTTTTCATCGTTTCTATCTTTTGTCTCTATCTATTTAATGAAACTGATAGACTATAAATATGGTTCAATCTTGCACCTTATATTACATTCAAAATTTAGCTAAAACATTACAATTTAGGGCATTTTAAAACTTTTAAAGTAATTTTAAATACTTTGATTAAATGAATATTACATATAAAATCCCCGGATAGAAGTAAAGGAAACTAAGGAATTGGAACAAAATGAGTGGTCAAAGGTTCTAGATGCATCTGCTTTAATTCATTTATTTACAGTTTCAAATTTGCCGGGAAGTTTTAGGGATCTTCCCGGCTTTTGTTTTTTCTTTCAATGTTAAATTTTTGTTAAGAAATTCTGAAGAGTGTCAGTTTTTCAGCCTTTTTTAAATACTCTTGTGGATAATTTTCCTTGAAAAATATTACCAAAAGCAAAATGTGGACAAAAAAGTGGAAAAACCATCTCAAAAAAGCATGTAACAAGCAGTACGCACTTTTAATCTTTTACTAGATTAAAATCTTATATTTTTAAGAAAAATTATGCTGCTTTATGGAATTGAAAGCTACCCTTAAAGAATTGATGGATACTGCCGGAAGCAAGGCTTCGGTTGATGTGATCCTGAAGAACGGCAATATACTTCTACGAAACTTCCACATTGTGGAATTTGATGAAATCAAAAGTTTATTAAAAGGGATTACGATGCAGGAACAATATAGTTCGTTAAAAGAAAAACGAAATCCTGTCTATTGCTTTTTCCGAATTGACGAAATCAAAGAAATTGAAATCGCGGAATTAGTGCGAGTTTAGTATTTATTGAATCTTTCCAAAATTATATTGCCGTCACCATCCACTATCAAAAATTGATATGAACCCTTAGGCAGACCGGTAATATTCATTGAAATAGAATTATAACCTGCTTTCAATTCTTTCCAGAAAGAGGACCTGACTTCACCAATAATATTTACAATTCTAAAGTTTACCATGCGGACTTCAGAGACTTGTAATTCTATTTCAATTTGGTGATTCCTAAAATTTCTTTTACTCACTACCAACTCTGACCCTTTTACTTCCATAGTAAGATATTTTATGAAAGTAAATATGATCAGAATTCATTAACTCATAGTTAGTGTAATATTAAGATTGAATAATTTCTATTCAGAATAAAAAACACGCTTAACTCTCTGGCCCACACTGGTTAAAATTTCATAAGGAATCGTCCCTATCGCTTGAGAAAGATCCCTTAGAGATGGCTTCTTACCAAAAACTACAACTTCATCGCCTTCTCGTGCATTAGTTTCAGTAATATCTATCATACACATGTCCATACACACGTTTCCAATTACAGGACATAATTTATCTTGTATAAGCACCTTCCCCTTTCCATTGCTAAAGCGCCTGTCGTACCCATCTGCATAACCAATTGCTATTGTACCTATACGAAGATCTCTTTCGGCAATGCCCTTTCGTCCATAACCAACAGTTTCTCCTTTTTTTATTTCTTTAATTTGAGAAATGATGGTTTTCAAAGTCCCAACTGCCTGCACCTGATCCTGCAATAATCCTCCAGCTTCAATGCCATAAAGACCTATGCCCAATCTGACCATATCCATTTGTGCATCTGGAAAGCGTATAATACCAGCACTGTTCAGAGCATGTCTTAAAAAACTATAACCCAACTCGTTTTTTAAGTGCTCAGTAAAAATTTTAAATTTTTCGATCTGAGATTGTGTAAACTCATCATGAACTCCTTCATCTGCTCCCGCCAGATGAGTAAAAACACTTGCTACCCTTATGTTAGTCATACTTTTCAGTAATCCGACCAGATCCTTAAGGTCCTTTTCCTCAAACCCCAGCCTACGCATTCCGGTATCCAATTTCAAATGTATTTTGGATGCAATGTCATTGGCTTTGATAAATTCTAAATATTCCTTTAGGATCTTAAAGCTGTATATTTCAGGTTCAAGATTATATTGAAATAATTTGTCAAAAGTGCTAAGTGATGGATTCATTACCATTACTGGCAAACTTACCCCATGCTCCCTCAATGCTACTCCTTCATCTGCATAGGCGACTGCCAGGTAATCAACCCTGTGAAATTGCAACAGATTGGCTACTTCATAACTACCACTTCCATAAGCAAAGGCTTTAACCATCACCATAATCTTGGTACCATGCCCCAGTCTAGATCTATAGAAATTCAGATTGGAACTCAAACTATCCAGATTGACTTCAAAGACAGTACCGTGTACCTTTTGCTGAAGCTTTTTAACGATCTCTTCAAACCTGAAAATCCTTGCACCTTTTACGAGAACAATCTCTTCGTTGAAATCTGCAGTCTTCATGTCAGACAGGAACGATGCCGTATCTGGATAAAAGATAGATTTAACTTTTATGAGATCTGCATTTCTGGTGATTGTTGGGCCGACACCTATCAGCTTCTTAACTCCCTTACTTAATAACAAATCTCCAATTGCTGCATAGAGATGACTTTCATCCCGACCAGTTTCAAGCAAATCTGACAGTATTACAGTCTTTTCTTCTTTTTGCTTTTGCTGATCAAGAAAATTTAAAGCAATCGTCAATCCTGCAAGATCATTATTGTAAGTATCATCGATAACGTAACAGCCATTAATTCCCTCCTTGAGCTCTAAACGCATTTCGACTTTCTGAAGAGCATTCAGCCTTGATTGAATCTCATCTGGTTTCACATCCAGATAAAGTAACACAAGGATACAATGCATCAGATTTTCCAAAGAGGCTTCATCAGAAAATGGAAGAGCGAGATTCAAGAACAGTTTATTGTAAACAGCATGGATTCTGATCATATTACCTTCCAAGGCAACATCTTTTATAACAAGATCACCGCTTCGTTTAAAGGACCAGGTAATATTTTTAACATCTGGTAATTCTGATTTGATGAGGGTAGCAATTTCCTTATGATCGGCGCAGGAGAAAATTACTTTAGAGTGCTTAAAAAGAAGAAGCTTTTCCTTAATCTTCTCTTCTCTTGACGCGAATCCCTCGTCATGTGCAGGCCCAATGTTAGTGAAAATTCCTAACTTCGGTTTAATTATGGGTTCAAGACGCTCCATTTCCCCTGGCCGCGAGATCCCAGCCTCAAATATCCCAAACTGGTGCTGATCATTTATCTCCCACACTGACAATGGCACTCCGATCTGAGAATTATAACTTTTAGGACTTCTTACAACATTGTAATCCTTGCTTAAAAGTTGAGTAAGCCATTCTTTAACAATTGTTTTTCCATTGCTCCCCGTTATTCCTAAAACTGGCAAAGCAAACGCGTTTCTATGAAATTCTACAATTTGTTGCAATGCACAAACTGCATTATCCACCAGGATAATATTGCAATTTTGAAACAGGTTTAAGTCTTGTGGAACTTTTTCAAGGATAAAATTTCTGATCCCTTTATGGTATAATTCACCGATAAATCTGTGTCCATCGTGATGAACTCCTTGAATAGCAAAAAATAAAGAGGATGATGGAATACTTATCTTTCTGCTATCCAGAAGAAGGTATTCGATAATAGTATTTTCAGAGTGGCAAACCAGCGAGCCGGCCACAATATCTATAATTTGATTGATTTGGAGCATATCTTAATGAGACAAAGTCCCAACTTCGGAAATTCGTTCCGTCAATCGCAAAATTCTTTTATATAGGAAAATTAAAACGATGCCAGCGATTAAAGTAAACAAACCTAAAATCAAATAGGCGTAAACCACATTAGATCCTTCTGAGAAAAATGGGAATATGAATGCGATTATAAAAATCATTCTGAACACCGTGTTGATTACATTGAACATGCTGTTCACCCTTCCAGTCAATTCATTTGGAATCAAATTGAAAAGATAAGAGACCCTGAATATTCTGGAACCAGCATTTGTGAATCCGGTAATCATAGAAATACCCAGAAAGACAATTACATTTTGTGTAAAGGAACACACAAAAAAAGCAAAGGCTGTCAGAAAGGTCAAAATCACAATAGATCTTGGTATGGGCATTCTGCTCAATAGCGTATTAATAATAATACCGGAAACTAGAGAGCCTGAAGCATATAAAAGCTCCGAAAGACCGAGAATATCTCCTCCTTCCTGCAAATGATGGCTTATATAAAGTGGCCTCAAACTGAATATTTCAACCAGGGTAACTATAAATATCGAATAAGAACAAATACCAAATAGAGAAACCAACTTATTGTTAACTAAATAGTCATACCCAGATTTCAATTTCTCTTTCAAATCCCCCTCTTCCAGATGAGTAATGTCTCTTGATGGCTTATGAGTGATAAAGAGAATCATAATAAACGATATGATATAAGTAAGTCCATCCATAAGGAAAATTTCATGTAGCTCCCATTTTTCGATATGTATGGGAATTTCAAGATTAATGAATGGAATAGTCTGCACAGTATCTACACCCTCAAGTAACAAGGCACCCAAAGCGGCAGCTCCAATAGAGGTGGATTGTCCGACAATTTCAATATAAGAAGTAACCTTTGTATAATCTTTGGGATCAGTTATTTCCTGAGCAAATGCATATAAGTTAGGATAATGTATATGATATCCGAAAAAAGTAATGGTAAACACGAGCATAATCAAAGCTCCGGGCAGTATGCCTTCTTTAAAGCCCAATGAGGCAACAGAAAGAATAATTAATCCCTCAATAAAGTTGGTTCCCAGAAAAACGTCTTTTCTATTAAACCCGTCAACTAAAGCTCCGGCATATAATCCCCAAAATAATGACCCTAGTGTTACAGCACCAAAAAATGCAATAAACAAAGATGACTGATTTTGTTGTGTAAAATACCAGGGAATAGAGAGCATGGAAATACCCTGTGCGAACCCTGAGATTCCATTGGAAATAAAGAGTAGGGTTAAAGCTTTCTTATTTTTCAATTTTTTAACTTAATTCGTAAAATTAGAAAAATGGGTATCACAAAAAAAGAAAAAGAGTTCGGTCTTAAGGAAATATTTCAGAAAGTTTCTTCTTTTTGTGCTTACCGGGAAAGATCCAGACAGGAAGTTCTTGACAAATTATACGGGTTCGGGGTTTCTCCGGATATAGCAGACGTAATAATTTCGAGATTAATCGAAGAAAACTTCCTCAGTGAAGAAAGATTTGTTCGCAGTTACACAGGTGGAAAATTTCGATTAAAAAACTGGGGACGAAACAAAATAAAATTTACCCTTTCAGGTAAAGGTATTTCAGAAACAGAAATTCAAAAGGCTTTAGACGAACAAATTGATGAAGAAACTTACAGAAAAACTCTAAAAAACCTTCTTGAAAGAAAATTTGTGCAAACAAATGAGCCAGATTTATTTAAAAAACAACAAAAAGTAGCCCGATTTGGGGTTTCAAAAGGTTATGAAGGGGAATTGGTATGGGAAATTGTTCGGGAAATTTTCACTGAAAAATCAGATCAATTTATTCCTGAGCCTCCTGAATCAAAATTTTGAAAGCTCAGGAATAGACATTTAAAATCCCAGCATCTTGATCGCTGTTATAGCAGCTTCATCACCCTTATTTCCATGTTTCCCTCCTGCCCTGTCCAACGCCTGTTGCTGATTGTTGGTTGTAAGGACTCCAAATATTGCAGGCTTGTTGTATTTTAAACCTACTTCTGTTATACCATAAGCTACAGCATCACAGATAAAGTCAAAATGTCTTGTATCGCCTTGTATCACACAACCTAGCACAATTACAGCATCTATCTCATCATGCTGTGCCATCCATTGTGCTCCAAGACTAAGTTCGAAAGATCCTGGAACAATCTTTTTAATTATATTTTCCCTTTTTGCACCATGCTTCAGCAATGTATCCAAAGCACCAGCATAAAGCGACTCTGTAATTTCAGAATTCCATTCAGCTACTACTATCCCAAATTTTTTGCCTGAAATATCTATAATATTCTTTCCTGTATGACTGCTAAGATTTTTTAGTGATGTTGCCATTTTTTGATGATGTTTTTAAATTAAAAAGGGATAAGACGAATGCCCTATCCCTTTAATATTTTTATTAATGAATTAATTATTTTGCGCGTTCCTGATCTTGCTCAAGATATTTCTTTGCATCGCTTGCCTCAGAAGCCTTAGGGAAATCAGTAATAATTTTTTCATATTGCTTAGCTGCATCTTCAAAGTTTTTTGAAACTTCGTATGCAAGTGCCAATTTCATAAGGTAAGAAGGAGTGTATTGCTCGTTTGGCTTGTAATCTGCAGCTTTTTTGTAGTAAGTAATCGCATTTTCCACATCTTTTAGCTCCAGATAAGCATCACCAATTAGGCTATAAGCTCTTGCCTGAACTAATAAATCATTAGCATTGAATTCTTTAAGATGAGAGATCGCATCTTCAAACTTTCCTTTTTTCATAAAAGCTACCCCAACATAGAAATTCGCAAGATCTCCGGCATTGGTTCCGCTGAATTCATCTGCAACATCTATAAGACCCGGGGCATTGGGACCGGAACCTTTAAGCGCTCTATCCAGAGAATCTTCTTCAAAAGCTATAACAGATGCAAACATTGCATTCTGAGCTTCTTTGTTCTGATTACTCTTCTGATAATTGTAAAAGAAGTATGCGGCACCGGCAAGTACAGCTGCACCAACAATTCCGAATAAAACGTTTTTGTATTTATTTAGAAAATCTTCTGCCTGACCAAATTTATTTGATACCAATTCCGGATTTTCTGCTACCGGCTCACCTTTGCTTTCCTTTAACTTTGCCATTATTTATATATTAGGCTGCAAATTTACTGTAAAATATTTGTAATGAGGAAGTTTTTTGATCCTTTTCTTAAATTATTCAATAATAAATGGATAATTAGGCTCAACGTAAACGTCTTTAAACGCTTCGTCCTCAGCAGGGTACGGAGACTCTTCGGCGAATTTTACGCTTTCATCAACAATTCCTTTGATTTTTTTGTCTATTTCCTCAAGCTCTTGTTCTGTAGCGTACTTATTCTCAAGAATTGTAGCTCTTACAAGCTCAATCGGATCTTTTGCCTTATATTCTTCAAGCTCCTCTTTAGATCTGTATTTAGCAGGGTCTGACATAGAGTGGCCTTTGTAACGATAAGTTCTGAATTCAAGCAAAGTTGGACCTTCTCCATTTCTTGCTCTCTCCGCAGCTCTTTCCACAGCAAGGTGTACTTCTTCCACACTCATTGCATCAACCGGCTCAGATGGAATATCGTAAGACTCTCCTAGTTTATATAGTTCAGTTACGTTACTGGTTCTTTTTACTGAAGTACCCATTGCATAACCATTGTTTTCGATAACAAAGATTACAGGTATTTTCCAGGTCATTGCCATGTTTAGAGTTTCATGGAATGCTCCTTGTCTTACAGCACCATCTCCCATATAGCACATACAAAGGTTTTTTGTTCCTTTATACATTTCTGCAAATGCAAGACCTGCTCCAAGTGGAATCTGACCTCCTACAATACCGTGACCACCTGCAAAGTTTCTTTCTTTATCAAAAATATGCATAGAACCACCTTTTCCTTTAGAACAGCCCGTTGCTTTTCCATACAACTCTGCCATTACTGCATTTGGAGAAGTACCAAGCGCTAATGGAATACCGTGATCACGGTATGCTGTAATCCAGTGGTCATCTTTTGTAAGGGCAGTAACCGCGCCAAGGGCACAAGCTTCCTGACCGATATATAAGTGGCAAAATCCTTTTATCTTTTGCTGTCCATATAACTGACCTGATTTTTCTTCAAATTTTCTTAGAAGAACCATCTTCTCATACCAGAACAGGTACGTTTCCTTTGAAAATTTTGAAGAGGCGTTTACTTTTGCTTTTGACTGTTCTTTAACACTTGCCATAAATCGTTATAGTTCTAAACGTTCGGATATGCGAAATTAATAAAAACATTCAATTTTCAATAAATAAAATTTACTGTTGATTATCAAAATTCTACAATTGCAATTCACAAATAACAGTCTAAATACCAGTTTTTTTAACCCACATTCTTCGGACAAAAAAGGAATAACGAAAGTTTCATGAGGATTAAAAATTTAAACTTGCTGAATTTCAAGAATTACGAAGAGGAATCTTTGGAATTTACTGAAGGCGTAAACATTCTCACCGGAAACAATGGGTCAGGAAAAACTAATTTACTGGATGCTATTCATTTTCTTAGCATGAGTAAAAGTGCTTTTCATACCTCAGATAATCAGTCATTAAAAAGAGGCGAAAGTTTTTTTTCAATATCCGGAACTTTTAATAAAAACAACACAGACTACCTTATTTCAACCTTATTTCAGGCAGGAAAGAAAATATTTCAGGCAGATAAAAAAAGTTATGAGAAAATTACGGACCATATAGGCCGTTTTCCCTTAATACTTGTAACTCCTTATGACACAGACTTAATAAGGGAAGGTAGTGAAGAGCGGCGGAAATTCTTTGACAGCCTGTTCTCACAAATTGATAAAAGCTACCTTATTTCTTTAATCAGGTATAATCATTTTCTCAAGCAAAGAAACAGCCTGCTAAAGCAATTTGCAGAAAAAAGGTATACGGATTTTGACTTGCTGGAATCTTATGACGGGCCGCTCCTGGAAGAAGGATTTAAAATTTATGCGTGGAGAAAGAAATTCACTGAAGAGTTCCTTCCGATGTTCAATAATGCTTATGACCTCCTGGCACACCGAAAAGAAACGGTTTCGCTGACACATCAATCTGATGTAGCTGATCCTGAGTTTAAAGTGATATATAAAAATGCAGTTCAAAAAGATCTGATTCTTGAAAGAACGACAAAAGGTATTCATAAAGATGATTATCAGTTCCTCATTGAAGGACAATCAGTGAAAGCAAGCGGATCACAGGGACAACAGAAATCTTATGTATTAGCTTTAAAACTAGCCTCATTTCAACTTCTGGCAAAATACTCCCAAACCAAACCTATTCTTTTGCTCGACGACATTTTTGATAAACTGGACGAAGAAAGAATAATCAGTTTGCTCAAAATAATAGATCGGGATGATTTTGGTCAAATTTTAATCACAGAAGCAAAACTGGAAAGAAGTTTGGAATACTTTAAAAACATAAAGAAACAAATCCGTATATTTAACATCTCCAAAGGGAAAATTCTCTCTGTTCAGAATGTATAAGAAGCCTGAAAAAATAAAAACTCCTACATCAAGAAATTCGGATGTCGCCTCTTTAAAAGATTGCATCGATGATCTTATTAATGTATACAAGCTTCGTGGCAGACTAAGTGAAGCAGAGATTACCGGCAATTGGGAAAAAATCATGGGCAAAACCATTTCCAGCCGAACTGAAGAAATTTACTTTAAAGACAAAAAATTATTTATTAAAATCAACAGTGCCCCACTGAAAAACGAACTTTCCTTTTCTAAACATAAAATTATAGAAAAGATCAATGAGGCTGTGAAATCAGATGCTGTATCTGAAATAATATTTTTATAAATTATTAAATAGCTGCTACCACTTCCAGCAATTTTTCCTCAGTAAGTGGTTTGGTCAAAAAACCGCTAATTCCCAGTTCTTTCAACCTTGCTTCTTCTTTTGGATTAGCAGTAGCAGTAAGAACCACCACTTTCATCCGATCGTTCGTACTGATATTCATAGCCTTGAGAGATTCCAGAAATTCAATTCCGGTCATTTCAGGCATATTATTATCCAGCAATATTAGTTCCGGGAAATAGATGTCATCGAAAGTACAACAATGTTTGGCAAGGTAAAGAAGTGCTTCTTCCCCATTGGTTGATTTCTTGACTTTATTTGAAAATTCAAGCTTTTTAATCACCCTTTCAGACAAGTAGTTAGAGATTTCATCATCGTCCACCAATAAAACACAATTCACCTTTTCCATGTAAATTCCCCGATTTCTAATAAAATTAAATTTACTTCAGAACATACCCCATTTAAGATTGGTTTGCTCTCCTGCTATTTTCTACATCGGACGGAGAAAATGTTTACATAATCTTTTAAAAATCTGTTAATCAACAACATGCTTAAAATGGCTTTTAAAAATTAATTGAACTTATTGTTTTTACCCGCATTAGGATCAAAACGAACAAATAAATATAAATACAGCACCCGCGCATATCTGAAAACCAATGGCCATAGTAGAATCAAAATTAATGTATTGACCACAAGAAATGAGTATGCGGGAAGCTCTAGTATAAATTCTGTAAGTATAAAATTAAACCCGCAAACAGCCACACATAAACCATAACTCACATACATAGCCCCATAATAAAATCCTGGCTCCGGTTCTGCAGGCTGGCCACAAACTGAACATGTCTTATTCATTTCAGCCATCTTTTTTAATTTATAAGGGTTGGGATCGACAAAAAGATTTCCCTTATGACACTTGGGACATTTACACTTAATAATTGACAATAAAACTGACATATGCGCGAATTTTGTGCAATAATATAAAATGAAATGGCCCTTAAAAAGTCAAAGAAATAAATTGCACCAAAATGAAGGATTTACAACTAGTTTATAAATTAAAAAACTAATCCTGTCGGCTATTCCGACAAGATTAGTTTTTTTACCTGGCAATTAAATCTTTCTTGAGAATTTTGAGCAATTTCTCTTCTGTGAATGGCTTAATCATAATATCTTCAAAGCCCAGACGTGAAATTGAAGACTCCTGACCAGGACTAATGACGCTGGTGAGTAGCACTACTTTAATGTTCTTTTCCAGAACCATTTTCTTAAAATTCTTAAGAAAATCGATCCCATTCATTTCTGGCATATTTACATCCAGAATTATTAATTCCGGGCAGCGATTAATTTGTTCTGTCAAAAAAGTCAGAGCTTCTTCGCCATTCCTTACAGTTTTAATTTCCCTGGCGATGTTGGATCGTCTTAGAGTTCTTTCTGTTATAAAGTTGTTGACAAAATCATCATCAACAAGCAGAATTGTGTTAAAGTAGGGCATCTTAGTTCTAGGTCAATTTCTAAAAAATTAACCTAGTTTGTACTAAAAAGTTTTAACACGTTCATTAATTTTTCTTCGGTTAAAGGCTTGATGATAAAATCATTAAAACCTATATTTTTCAAAACTTCAAGGTCCTTAGGACTGAATGAAGATGTATAAATTATAATCCTTGTTTTCTTCTTATCGAGATTTAGTCTTTGGAATGTTTCAATAAATTCAAAGCCATCCATCACAGGCATATTAATATCAAGAAAAATGACTTCCGGGAAATCATCTCCTGCGGATTTCAGATATTTCAGGGCCTCATCTCCATTTCTGCAAAATGTAAGATTTTCACACAGGTCAAGCTTTGTAAGAAGATGGTCTGCAATAAAATTGCTTACATAATCATCATCTACCAATAAAACATTTTTGAATTTTACCATTGAATCAATTAATGAATCCATTTTACTTTCCCGAAAGGTCCTTTACTGTTGCTATATATTTTTGCTTTGCTTCGTCCATACTCATGCCCTTCAGATCGCTCCATGTATTGTACTTAGCAATGCCTGCCAAATCAAAAAAATTGGTTGGCTTTTCAACATTTACATCTCCTTCAGTAGCCTGCTTAAATAACCCATAAAGCTTTAACAGGTTTTCATTAGACTGAGCAGGCAGCAATCTTGATTGCTTAACTGCTTCTTCAAATTCTGCTTTTATATCCATGACTTAAAAAATTTCCAATTAATTACGCTTCAAAAATCATTCTCAAATTTCTGGCCCAATAATTCTGCATTAACTAATTTATCCCTTAATAGTTATGGTTTAAGAAAAAAAAATATCAAAATCTTTACAAATAATTTCTCCTATTAGTCCTCACAGATTTTTTCAAACAACATTCCTTATGTAAATTTCTTATTTAAAATTCCTCCAATTAAAATTATTCCCTCTATTTTTGAATAAAAATTTAAGTGAAAGGAACAGAAAATACCTTCCAACAGGAATCTACCATTCTTGTCACATGCCCTAAAAGAATAGGTAAATATCTGGCAGAGGAAATTACCACAGCAGGCTATATAATTGAAAATGAGATGCAAACTGGCATTTCAACAAGAGGTACTCTTATTGATTGCATTAGCTTAAACCTTGTGCTAAGAACTGCTCATAAAGTGCTGTTCCATTTAAAAACATTTCGTTGCACACATCCTGATCAGTTATATTCTTCTACAAAAGACTTTGCCTGGGAAAAGTATTTTTCTACAGATAGCTATTTTACCATAGTTGCAAATGTTGAGAACGAGACCATCACTGATTCCCGTTTCGGTTCTTATAAAGTAAAAGATGCTATTGCAGACAGATTTACTTCCTTGTTTAAAAAGCGTCCGGATTCAGGACCGGAAAAAAATAAAGTTGTAATATATCTCCATTGGAAAAATGAAGAGGCTTCTCTTTACATAGATACAAGTGGTGAAACAATTGCCAAGCATGGATATAGAAAAAAGCCATTTAAAGCCCCTGTGCAGGAAAGCCTTGCTTCTGCCCTGATATATGCCAGCAGATGGGATAGAAAGTCTACATTTATCAACCCAATGTGCGGAAGTGGTACGCTGGCAATCCAAGCCTGCCTTACTGCCTTAAACAGATATCCTGGTCTTTTCAGAAGCAACTATTGCTTTATGCATCTGAATGATTTTGAAATGTCTTATTATGACAAAGCGAAAGAAGAGATAAAATCTGCAATACTCAGAAAAATGCCTGCGCGTGTCATAGCCACAGATTTGGACCCACTTGCAATAGATGCTGCCAAAAACAATGCTGCTACTGCAGGAGTAGACCACCTTATTGAATTTCGTGTATGTGATTTCAGAGACACAGAAGTACCCGAAGGAGAAGGAGTAGTGATGATAAACCCGGAATATGGAGAAAGATTGGGGGTAGATAAAGACCTGGAAGAAATCTATACTGCCATAGGTGATTTTTTTAAGAAGAAATGTACAGGCTACCTTGGATATGTATTTACAGGCAACCTTGAACTTGCAAAAAGTATAGGCCTTAAAACTAAACGCCGGATAGAGTTTTACAATGGCACCATTGACGCCAGATTACTCGAATATGAACTCTATAGTGGCAGCAAAAGAATTGCCCCGGAACATTCAGACGCTCCTGTCAGTTAATTTTTTAATTCAGCACATGAAGAATTGATTTGATGAGGATAGCCGCTTTTTTCCTGATTTATTAATAAAGGCTGTCTCCTGTTACATCACCTCCCATTGCTGAAAAGGAGAAACTGCGTATGGAGCATAGCAACTTGCTGTTTGTGATTAACCCTCATGCTGGAGGTAAAAATAAGTTTGAAATAACTTCAGAAATAAAACAATGCTGTACTGGCAGATCTTTATTTCCACATGTGTATGAAACCACAGGACTTAATGATAAAGAAGAAATTCTGAAGCTAATGGATCAGCTAAAACCCGAAGCTCTTATTGCAGTAGGAGGAGATGGCACAGTAAATATGGTTGGAGATTTACTGCTGAATTCCGAGACTGCATTAGGTATTATTCCTGCTGGCTCGGCTAATGGATTGGCCAAAGATCTGAATATCCCGGTAAATTTTGAGGAAGCACTGGATATTGTTCAGAACTTTCACACAAAAAAAATTGACACTTTAAAAATCAATGGCAAAAATTGTTTTCACCTGAGCGATCTTGGATTTAATGCCAGAGTCGTACATAGGTTTGCGGAAAGCAGTTTCAGGGGGAAAATCAGTTATTTTTGGTATGCATTGAAAGAGTTTTTTTCATACAAGTTCTTTGCCTACAAAATCAGTTCTCCTGAGCTGAGAAAAAAAGGAAAAGCATTTATGATGGTGCTTTCAAATGCCAATAAATTCGGGACAAATATTACAATAAATCCCATTGGCGTTATTAATGATGGATACTTTGAAATCAGCATCATCAAACCCTTTCCTAAAATCTTTGCTCCCGTGATTTTATTTCAGCTGATTAGTAACAGAATATCTAAATCTAAATATTTCAAGATTTTAAGATTAAAGAAAGCAACGATCAGCAATTCCTGGAAAGAATTTTTCCATATAGACGGAGAACCTGTAGCAGAAAGAACCAAAAAACTGGAAGTGGAAATTCTACCTAGAAGTCTGAAAGTAATACTGCCCAAGCCTACTGGTTGATTAGTCATCAAAACATTTTTATTCTGAAGGCCAAAAGACCGTCTTCCTGTTTCTTATGAGGCTCAAAGACCTCTAGCCATGTTTCATCCTCATAAAATGAAAGTTTAAAAAATCCTTTGTGAGCATGCGTAAAAACAGCATTTGAGTCTTTTTGTACGTGCTTCAGCTTGCTTCCGGCACCACTCACTATAAAGTGCTGATTGTTCTTATAAATATACTGTAGATTATGATCATGTCCTGCAGCATAAATAAGGTTATTATATTTCTTGAAGATATCAACCAACCTTTTCCGTAATCTCTTATACAGAGGATGTGACATATCCTCTTTGGAACCAACATATCTTCGGTAAATAGGATATAATGATCCTGCAATGGGTAATGGCACGTATAATTTTTTGTTTGCATCTGTAAGTGGAAAAAGATGCTGTTTCATAGTGAAGCGGCCCCCATGAACTGCAAAGCTATAGAGTGGATGATGCCCCAATACAACAATCCTTTTCGAGCGGTTTTTAGTAAGAAGATCTTCCAGTAGAAGAAAAAATTCATGCTCATTATCAACAACACAACCTTCACTTTTCCCAAGAGGTTTATGCCCTCCATGAACCCACCATTGAGTGTTAAGAACAATAAAAGTTAGTTTTTCATTGATTGATATTTCATAAGGACCAGGGCAACCATTTCGTGGCAGATAAACTTCTTTACTGTTAAAAAAATTTTCAACATATTCCTGTTGCCTCATCATGGTTTGAAAACCTCCCTTTCTGCCTTTCTTCCAGTCATGATTTCCTGATAAAAATACTTTTAATCCTTTGTGATGCTCTGCAACAAGCAGTTGTGCCAGTAATCTTTTTTCTGCAAGAGAAAAGCCTTTATCACTGCTTTCTGGCAAACCAGTTGGGTATATATTATCTCCCAGAAAAAACAAACCTGAGGCATCCCCTGCTTCCTTCAACTTTCGTTTCAATAATGTTAAGGTTGGATCAGGATGTAAAACCGATGGAGCGCCTGCGTCACCAATCAGGAACAATGAATAAAAAGGAGGGCTTACACTTTCAGGAAAATTTTTCTTCCAGCCATGGTGCTTTAATTGGATAAATGCCCGCTTTCTATATTCTATTGTAAGTAAGTAAACAAAAACGGAGGAAAAAATCAAAAGGCTTATAATAACAATTATCCAGGTCATGTCGAATTATTAAAGCTTAAAATAAATATCAGGGAAAGGGATACAAGAGCTTTGCACCGATTCCCTGACTTACCCCACCACATTATTTTTTATTCTCAGAAATTGCTACAATTTCCTTTTTCTCCAAAGGATCAACTGCCGGACCATATACCACTGATCCATCAATGGAAAACCTGCTACCATGACAAGGACAATCCCAGGTTTGCTCGGCATTGTTATAATGGACATTGCATTTCAAATGAGTACATACAGGAGAGACGGCATGGACTTCACCATTGGCATCTTTAGCCACAGCAACTTTTTCCCCATTCAGATTCAGAATTTTACCTTGTCCAGGCTCAAGATTGTCGGGAGTCTCTTCAGATACATTTCCGAACTTATCAGCAACAAATGAACGGACGTTATCAATATTTTCTTTAAAGAAATCAGCCATAGAAGCAGCAATGGTGATTCTTGTAGAATCATAAGCATCATAATTCTTATTTGTTTTGCCCTGTATCAAATCATTTATTATAAGAGCTGCCAATGGGCCATAAACCAACCCATCTCCTGCAAATCCTGTAGCTACAAATAGATTTTTTGAAAATGGACTTTCTCCAATAAAGGGCAGTCCATCAGCTGATTCATAAAATTCAGCAGACCATTTGAAATCTACCGATTTAACATTAAACTTTTTCCGAGCATAAGATTCAAGCTCTTTAAATCTCTCCGATGTTTCCTCTTCATGACCCACCTTATGATCTGCCCCACCGACTATAAGATATTTCTTGCCATTGAATTCAGTACTTCTGATATAATGATATGGTTCGTCCATATCCCAGTATAAATTCTCAGGAGTATTGCCTTCTATCGTAGCGGCTATCACATAACTTATATAGGGGAAAGCAAGGGTTTGCAACACATTAAAGAATAATGGGATATGAGTAGCCATTACAACTTTTAAAGCTCTCACAGTTGTTCCATTGGCAGTCACAGTAAAGATTCCTCTGTCTTCTCTGATATCTGTAACTCTTGTATTTTCAAAGATTTGGCATTTACTGTTTACTAGGTTTTCAGCCAGACCATTAATAAATGCCTGAGCATTGAAAACTGCCTGGTTATCAAATTTCAGCGCTTTAATAACCGGAATAGGCAGATCTGTGTTATCTGTAAGCTCTACAGGAAGGTCGATATAACCCGCATATCTGTATTCTGCCTCCAGATCAGCAATTTGTTCGGGTTTATCTGCATACTGATACCCGGCCACCCTCTTGAAGTCACAATTGATACTTTTATTTTTTATAAGTTGTTCTATAAAATCTATCCCCTCTGCCCGACTCCTTGCAACCATTGCTGTAATTTCTTCCCCAAAATCTGAGTATACTTTGCTATACTGAGTATCGATTTGAGTAGTAAGATGACAACTGGACATCCCTGTAGTCCCATTACCGATATGACTTGCTTCAGCAAGTACTGAATGTATACCGGCATCATTAAGGAGCGTAGCAAGTGTAAGCCCGGTTATCCCCCCTCCAATGATCAGGACTTCTGTCTCTATATCCTTCTCAAGGGCTGCGAAAACAGGACATTTGCCGCTTTCTTCTTTCCAGATTGAGTCTGTATTCATATAATCCCTTCTTTCTATTCCAATATACTTTTAAACCAATCTTTAATACCAATTAGTTTATATTATGAATACCATATTGTCTATATGAAACTTAATCAGATAAAAGAGACCTGTCTTTATGTAAATGATCTGGAGAAATCAAAAGCATTTTATAATGGCTTGCTTGGGTTCCCGATAATTGGATATCAAGAAAAAAGGCACCTTTTTTTGAAAGTAGGGAGCTCCGTACTTCTTTGTTTTCTTCCTGAAGTTACCAAATTAGAAAAAGAGTTACCCCCACATTATGCTTATGGCAAAATACATGTAGCTTTTGAAGTCCCTGAGGGAGATTATGAATTATGGAAAAAGATGATGTATGAAAAAGGTATTAAGATCTTATATGAAAAAGAATGGAATCAACAACTAAAGTCCTTCTATTTTGAAGATCCTGATGGAAATGTGCTTGAAATTATACCACCAGGCCTATGGCATTAGAAATTCAATATTCTATCTGTTTTAAACAAAAAAAACACTTGCAGGTTGAAAATATTATACAAGTTTAATTATAAATAATGAAAGCAATCTGGAATGGAAAAATCATCGCCAAATCTGATGATGTAGAAGAACTGGATGGAACTTACTATTTCCCTATTGATTCGATCAAGGAATGCTATTTTATTGAAAGCGGCAAAAGAAGTGTTTGCCCTTATAAAGGCAAAGCGCATTACTTTCATATATATGTAGATGGTAAGACTAATGAAGACGCTGCATGGTTTTATCCGGAACCTAATGAGTTTTCTTATATGCTGAAAAATAAAATTGCATTCTGGAAAGGAGTTGAAATTAAAGAGTCTGACCGAAAGATAAGCCTGGAGCTTCTAAATGTACTTAACAGCTTTTTCTGATGTCACAACACTGAAAATCAGTGTAATTTAATGATGTTTTTGAAAGTTTTTTTCGATTAGACCACTTTTTAACTAACATAAAATTTTATTAATGGACTCTAATGGATAATTTAGCAACAGATTATCTTTATTCATTAGACATGAGAGTAATTGCAGAGATACCGCACCATGATTTCAGAATTACCATTTTCGGATGGAACAACAAATATCTCATTAAGTTTGAAAAGGGATCTTATGAACAAACCTACAAAGTAAGTGAAATGGATGTTGCCGGAGATGAAGAGATTAAAAAGCTTTTGAACGACAAGGAATTTGTGGATAGTGTTATTTCCCGATTTCTTGAAATGAATAAATCCCTTAATGCCGCGCTAAACAGGCTGGACGGACAGCATTAATCATCAAGTCTTGATTTTATTTTTTAGCTCAAAATGCTGTCTTGATAATGATAGTTATTTAAGAAACATAATTGATCCTCTTGTCTAAGAAGAAGTATCATCTGGTATTTTTAAAGATCTTTTTACATATTCTGGTTCATTAAATTTTATGACCAGTTGAAAGTATATCAAATGGATGACCAATTGAGACCTAAGAACTAAATTATCTATCTTTTATCTTTCACCTAAACAACCACAAAAAATCAATGAAAAATTATTTTTTTATAACTCTTATTCTGCTACTGAATGTGCTAGATGTACATGCACAAAAAATCAAATTAATTTCATCATATGAAAAGAATGTTGAAAACGGTACCAGATATGTCGTTGTACTTGATGACAATTCCATTTGGTGGTACAGCCCTGGTAAACCCTGGAACAAAAGCTCCTTGGAAGGGCTCCCGAAAGCAAGTATAAAATTCATTTCGACGTATGAAAAGAATGTTGATAATGGAACACGCTATGTAGTGGTACTTGAAGACAATTCAATTTGGTGGTTCTCTCCAAATAATCCCTGGAAAAAATCATCAACACAGGGCCTTCCTGCAGGATATAAAATCATCAACTTTCAAGCCTATGAAAAAAATGTTGAAAACGGAACGCGTTATGTGGCATTATTAAGTGATGGTTCAATATGGTGGTATACACCTGATGGTGAATGGAAACAATCATCTGTGGAGGGATTACCTAAATAAAAGATAACCTCGAAAGTCTTCTACTAAAACGTAGAAGATTTTCTCCTAAAAATATTATAGCTTGAAAACCTGTCCCTTTTCCGGAACTTCAACTTTGTATCCTTCGCTGCTAAGCCTTCTGTCAAAGGCCTCCATATTTCCCTGATCCCCATGGACGAGAAAGACCTTTTTCAACTGACCTTTTTGCTGATGCTTAACAAAGCTTATTAAATCATCTGCATCTGCATGTCCACTAAAGATATCTGTTCTTGCAATTTTAGCATGCACAGGAATTTCCTTCTTATTCATCCTGACACTTTTGGCTCCATTAATCAGCTTATGTCCAATGGTTCCTTCTGCACAGTATCCAATAAAGAGAATGGTACTATATGCATTTCTGAGATTGCTGCGCACATGGCTTTTAATTCTACCACCGGTGATCATTCCTGAAGAAGCAATGATTATGCAGGGTTCCATAAAATTTGCCAATGATTTACTTTCCTTTTCAGTTTCAATCTGTATTAGATTGTCAAAATCAAAAAGTGATTTATTAGCCTTATAAAATTCTTTGGCTTCTTCATTAAGCTGATCCAGAAAGTCATCATAAACCTTTGTGCTTCTCTTAGCCATTGGGCTATCAGCAAAAACTTTTAGTGTCGGGAGTTTTCCTTCTTTGCTTAGTTTATTTAACAAGTATAGAAAAGTCTGAGTCCTTCCAATACTGAAGGCCGGGACTATCAGTCTTCCACGCTTTTCCACACAACATTCATATATTATTTTCTCAAGAAGAGATTCAGGCATATCTTTCCCTTCGTGAACTCTGCCTCCGTAAGTGCTTTCGCAAACCAGATAATCAACCTGTGGTAAAGGTAGAGGATCATTTAAAAGAGGAGAGCTTTTTCTACCCAGATCTCCAGAAAAAGCAATGCGCTTTATGTTTCCCCCTTCCTTAATTTCAAAAACAGCAGATGCTGCACCAAGCAGATGCCCTGCAGGAATCAGAGTTACTGATAGATTTTCACTGATAATGAATTTTGAATTGAGACTTATAGAAATAAAGCGATCAAGGCTTTGCTCAACCTCGCCTCTTGAATAGCCATATTCAGATTGCCTCTCAGTCTTGTGTCTGAAGACTGATTTGCCAAAACTTTTCTTCTTTTGAGCTTTGATATCAAAAATACTTGCAGAGTCTTTTAAAACAAGTTCGGTGAGGGCAATAGTAGGTGCAGAGCATAAGATCTGTCCTTTATAGCCACTTTTAAATAAAAGCGGAATATTCCCGCAGTGATCATAATGGGCATGAGTCAATACAACCAGATCTAGGCTGGAAGGGTCAAAGTCAAATATCTCTTCTCCTGGACTTTCAAGATCTTTTCCGCAGTCGATCAAAACTTTATAATTGTCTTCCAACTCCAGAAGATACATGCTTCCGGTTACTTGTTTTGCCCCACCATAAAATGTAATAGACGCCATCCCGCTTATGAAATATCTTTTTAAATAGGTCTTTGTAAACCTTGCCCCTCTTTGGGCGGTTGAAATTGAATAAATAATTTTAAAAGAAAAAATTAAAATGAGTGAACATCGACTGTTCATCGCTCTGCCTTTGCCCGACCCGATAAAAGATCTGATAAGTGAATTTCAGGCAAATAAACAACCGGACATAAAATGGATTCCTAGGGATAATCTTCACATCACCCTTGCATTTATCGGTACAACACCTACTGAACGTATTTCCGGAATCAATAGTGTTTTACAAAAAATCAGTGAATCAACACCTATTTTCAGTTTAAAAACTCTAAGTATAAAAGTAGTTAAGGGGCCATCAGGGATGATATGGGTAACTTTTCAAGAAAATAATTCCTTTACCGATCTTGCGATAGCACTCAGGGAAAAACTGAATTTAAATGAAAAAAGAAAGCCACTTCCTCATATTAACCTGGCCAGATTGAAAAATGGTTACATTAAAAACCTGCATAGGGACACGAAATTTGAGATGCATACTATTTCTTTTGAAAAAATGGAACTTTGGGAGAGTGAACTAACGCATTCAGGTCCTAAGTACAAGGTAATTTCCTCATTTCCCCTTAATTAAAAGGAAAAATATTCCCTAAGGAACGCTCTTTTTCTCTGTGCTGTTTTAATGATAATAGAATGGAACCTAAAGGGAAGAAACGTATGAAAAAGGTATTTGTGTTAGTTCTGTTTGCTGTTTTTGGTACTTACGTTGTAAATGCACAGGATGACTCAGAACAGGAGATAAAAAAAGAGAAAACCGAAGTCAAATCTGACGGAACGGTCAAGGAAAAAGAGGAAGTGGTAACAGCAAAAAATGAAGAAGAAAAGGAACATAAATCTTATGAAGATCGGACTCGTGCTGGTCAGACAGTTGACAATGTAGGTCATGGAACTGTTCAAGGTATCAGGGGTGCAGGTAAAGGCGTGGGTAATGCCGCAAGCTGGACTTGGGACAAAACAAAACATAATAAAGTAACCAAGAAGATATTCGACCAACCTGAAAATGCTGAAGAAAGGCAATTAAAGGTTCAGAAAAAGGCCATGAAAAAAGAACAAAAAAAGGCTGAAAAAGAAGGGTTGAATGAAACTGCATCTTACCAGGACGATGACCATGTTGGAGAAGAAGCTAAGGAAGATGTAAAAGAAGGAGCTGAAGAAACAGGAAATGCTGTAGAAAAAGGAGCTGAAAAAACAGGAGACGCCGCAAGCACAGCCTGGGATAAAACTAAGCATAATAAAGCAACAAAAGAAGTTTTCGACCAGCCTGGGGATGTAGATCAAAAGGATAAAAGTAAAAAAGACAAAGATTCAAAATCCACTGAAAAAGAAGTAAAAACTAAAGATGGTAAAACAACCACTAAAGAAAAGAAAACAAAAGTGGATGATGATGGAAATACTTCTGTAAAGAAAGAAAAGAAAGAAACAAGTGATAACTAAAATGAGATACCATCAGAATTGGCTCAAAACAAAAACCCTGTAAATTTTTATACAGGGTTTTTGTTTTATTAAGCGAATCAGAATTGTATTATAAAAAGAGTCAAATTTTAAAATCCTGTGATAATCATACTTTTAAAAATTCCCGGGACAATGTGGATATATTCCTTAAAATAATTGTCTTTTTCATATAAAAAATGGTATATTTACCTCAAATCTAATTATATCCAGATTGTATATAAAGAGCTGACAAGCAACAAATTCAGCATTTACATTTTTTTAACATTTTCCTGTTAAAATTATTAATACAGTACCTTAGCCTAAAGCTTTAACTAAGGCTAATTACTTCAGCTTTAAATACCAAAAATACATTTTTACTACCACCTTAGTGAAAATCAAGTACTGCACAGGTTCCTGTCTTCGGATGGGAGCCTGCAGCAGTACCCATTTTAGAAAAATTTCCAAGGCAAATTTTTCGATGCCCCAAGGATTTAATTTTCTCATCAATAAGTAGCTGCATCACAATATCACGTCCTGTGTCCATGCCATAAGAGCAACATTCTCCTTGGTAAGTTAACTCACAACGTTTTCTTTCATGGCCCATCTTCCCTGATTTAGCTTGTTCCTTTGCAAGGCACAAAGCCTCTTTATACATGTCCTCATCAGCATACACAGGCGGCAAAGGGTCCATTTTCCTTAACTCTTTCAAAAGTGATTTCACATATGGAGAATTTTTCAGATAGTCACCGTACTTTGCTGGAGGGGTATAATGCTCTACTTCATAATCTGCAAATTTTGCAGGATATAATCTTGCCAAGTTCAGTGAAAGAAAAATATCCTTTTCGACCTGGGTTAAATAGGTCACGTCTTTCGCAGTATTAGCCATAGCCAATTCCTCATCTGTCCATCCGGAGTTTCTAAAGGAAAAAAGACTAAATACAATAAATAAAAACCAAACAGATAATCTTTTCATTTTCTTAGATAAATAGAGCCGCTATAACCAACTTTTTCAAGGTTAGATAATATTTCGCAATTTCCGGCTTTTGTCATTTCAGACTTGAAAATTGCAACTTTTTCAAGACCGCCCATTTTTATATAATATTCAGTAATTTCAGCATTCTTAGGCTTCATTACTTCAGCTGCAATGAGGTAATTATACTTAAAATCTAACCTATGTTTTCTTTCTCTTGACTCCAACGTATCATATTGATCAAAAAGTTGAAAGTCTGACCCATTTTTTTTAACTGAATAATAAAAAAGTGCATCTCCAACTACTTTGCTTCCCGGAGAAATATTTTCACTAACGAAGGTATCTGCTAATTTAGGATCTCTTACTTTTCGGCTTGTTAATACCTGATCTGCTTTAACAACAGAATAAGTCAGATTAAAAATTAAAACTAAAAACACAGGTAAGGAATAAAACGCTTTTATTCCTCTTGCTTCTGGGACCAGAGACCAACTATAAAATATGATTATATAATAAAATGGAATGATAAAAGAGGAATAAGGTCCCCAATCCAAAACTATTAGGTAAAAGGAGAGAATAGCAATATGACTTATTACAACAACTGGCTTAAAATAAGTCTTGCCTTGTTTTATCATACCATATGTCAATGCAATGAAAGCAACAAAAATAAGACAGTATTCATGAGATGGGATATAAAGATTAGGACCAATGTAGTCTCCATTGGCTGAATTTGTAACTCCGTTTATTGTCAGGTAATAATTGACAAAAGCTCCAAATCCTCCAAATCCGATATATACCCATAATGGATATATCAATAAAAATGGTGAAGCCCAAAGAAAAGCTTTTTTATATTGTTTTTCTTTAAAAATATCTATCAAGAGAAATGTAAACAAGGGCAAAAGCACAACAATGGCTCTTGGAGTTGTAAGCAAAGACAATACACCTGCAATACCGCTGACCAATATATTTTTATTCCCACCTTTTAGAAAATAAAATATAGCAGTTAGACAAAAGCATAATGCCGTGAGGTCCATCCTACCTTGATGAAAAGCAAGACTGAAAAAAGGATCTGTAAGAATAGAAATAATCAAAATCTTATATCTCCATGATTCAGCAGCAACCTGGCTTTTAACAATTGAATAGGTAAGCCTCACACAAAGCAAACCGGACAATAAAGCAACAATTCTGAATTGCCCTATACCTAAACCGAAGAACTTCATTGATAAACCTGTAAGAAAAAAGTAAACAGGTCCGTAAGTAAGTGCCGGACGTCCGTTTCTTGCATACGATGCTATTTCAGGAACTAGACTTCCATTGTTTATAAAATTATCAGCTATACTCGCGAAATAAACCTCATCAAACCACGGCAGCGGCTGTATTTCAAGAGTAAAAAGATGATAGGCTATTATCAGCAGTAAAAAGCCAAAGAAAAGGTAATTGCTCA
The DNA here is from genome assembly GCF_000426725.1 of Sporocytophaga myxococcoides DSM 11118. Classification (NCBI taxonomy): domain Bacteria; kingdom Pseudomonadati; phylum Bacteroidota; class Cytophagia; order Cytophagales; family Cytophagaceae; genus Sporocytophaga; species Sporocytophaga myxococcoides. The sequence continues at coordinate 378,634 of NZ_AUFX01000004.1, forward strand.
GGCGGTTCATTTCTATAAAGAAATATCTTCACTGCTATCTTTGTACCAGCCTGCATACTTCACATAGTTATTTGCAATCCGATTAATTATACCTTCCACATGTTCGCTTCCGGCATCTTTCACCTTTTTGGCCGGAACGCCCGCATAGATACTACCAGATTCTATTCTTGTATTTTCCAGAACCACTGCACCTGCTGCTATAATAGAGTTCCTTTCAACATACGCATGATCCATAATAATTGCACCCATACCAACAAGCACATTATCCTCAAGCGTGCAGCCATGAACTATTGCATGATGGCCGATAGAAACATTATTTCCGATTGTTGTTGCAGCCTTCTGATAAGTACAATGAACACAGGCACCATCCTGAATATTCACTTTGTTTCCTATTCTGATTGCATTTACATCTCCGCGAATTACAGCGTTAAACCAGACAGTGCAATCATCTCCCATCTTTACATCTCCAATGATAGTAGCATTTTCAGCTACATAGATATTTTCCCCGAACTCAGGTTTCTGACCATTTAAAGCTTTTATTATTGGCATCTTGAATTTTTGATTTAGGATAAATATATAAAATATAGAGCATAAAAAAACCTTCGGTGTACGCCGAAGGTTTTTCATATAACAAGCTTTTTAGCTTTAATGCATTACAGACTGTTAACGTTAAGCATTGAGACATCTTTAGATTCAAGCTTGGATTCTCCCATAAGGAATGTGTCAACGTGTCTTGCAGCTTCTCTACCTTCAGAGATCGCCCAAACTACCAGCGATTGACCTCTTCTCATATCTCCTGCAGAGAATACTTTCGGCACAGATGTCTGATATTTCTCGTTGCACTTAACATTTCCTCTTTCGTCATACTCCACGCCAAGCTCATTCAGCATACCTGAATGTTGCGGATGAAGGAATCCGATTGCAAGAAGAGCTAATTCGCAAGGAATGACTTTTTCAGTACCAGGCACTTCCTGATACTTTGGCATTTTGCCATCTTCAGGAGTACTCCAGCCCATTTCAGCGATTTTGATACCAGTAAGCTTACCATCGCTATCACCAACGAATTCTTTGGTAAATATCGCCCAGTTTCTGTTACATCCTTCTTCGTGAGAAGTAGAGGTTCTCAGAATCATTGGCCAGTTTGGCCAAGGCATGGTAGCATCTCTTTCTGCAGGAGGCTTAGGCAATAATTCAACCTGAGTGATTGATTTTGCTTTATGTCTGTTAGAAGTCCCAACACAGTCAGATCCTGTATCTCCACCACCTATTACAACAACATTTTTACCTGTAGCCCAGATCTCTTCTTCCGGTTTGAAAGTTTTTCCGCTTACACGGCCATTTTGCTGAGTAAGGAACTCCATTGCAAAATGAACGCCCTTAAGGTTTCTTCCAGGAATAGGTACATCTCTTGGTATTGTTGACCCTCCGGTAAGAACGATTGCATCAAATTCTTTCAACACATCTTTTACCTTCACATTGTCGCCAACGTTAGAGTTTGTTTTGAAGACAACTCCTTCGTCTTCCATCAACTTCACTCTTCTTTCAACTACCCACTTCTCTAATTTAAAGTCAGGAATACCGTAACGAAGAAGACCACCAATCTGATCAGCTCTTTCAAAAACAGTAACAGAATGTCCTGCTTTGTTCAGCTGAGCAGCAGTTGCAAGGCCTGCAGGACCAGACCCGATCACAGCTACCTTTTTACCCGTTCTTTCTTTTGGAGCTTTAGCTTTGATATAACCTTTAGCGAAAGCAACCTCCACTATATTTTTTTCGATCTCTTCGATCGTCACAGGAGGTTTGTTGATACCTAATACACAGGCTGCTTCACAAGGAGCTGGGCAAATTCTTCCTGTAAACTCAGGGAAGTTATTTGTAGAAAGAAGGATTTCAGCCGCTTCCTCCCAGTTCTTTTCATAAACTGCATCATTGAATTCAGGTATGATGTTGCCAAGAGGACAACCGCTGTGGCAGAAAGGTACGCCACAATTCATACATCTGGAGGCCTGAGTTTCTACCTTCTCAGTTCCGAATTCCAAATACAATTCTTTGTAATCACCGATCCTGTCTTTAGGATCTCTTTTCTTTGGCAGTTCTCTGCCGAATTCCATGAATCCCGTTGGCTTACCCATGTTGTACCAAGACCTCCTTGTCTGTAGTTCCCTTATTTAATTGTTTTCTTTTTAGTAGGACAGCTTTGTAATCTGTAGGCATTACTTTTACAAAGTCAGCAAGTGCACTGTCCCAGTTATTTAATATATTTTCAGCTACATCACTTCCTGTGAAAGTGTGATGATTTTTGATCAGTTCTTTTAGAGATGCTGCATCTTCGTCAGATATCTTGTCAAACTCAACCATTTCCATGTTGCATCTCGCAGGGAATTTCTTTTGCGGATCGTAAACATAAGCGATACCACCGCTCATACCTGCTGCAAAGTTTCTTCCTGTTTCTCCAAGAATGACAGCAATACCACCAGTCATGTATTCACAACCATGATCTCCAACTCCTTCTACAACTGCTTTAGCTCCTGAGTTACGCACGCAGAAACGCTCACCTGCTTGTCCTCTGATATAAGCATCTCCAGAAGTAGCTCCATAGAAGCAAACGTTTCCAACGATGATGTTATCACTTGGATTGAACTTCGAAGATTTATCCGGGTAAAGAATTAAGCGTCCTCCTGATAGTCCTTTTCCGAAGTAGTCATTTGATTCCCCTTCAAGTTCGAACTTGATACCAGGTGCTCCAAATGCTCCGAAGCTTTGACCGGCAGAACCTTTAAATTTATAGTGAACAGTTCCTGCTGGTAATCCTTGTCCTTTGTATCTCGTAGAGATTTCGTAGGAAAGCATCGTTCCTGCAGAACGATCAATATTGGTAATATTGAATTCTCCTGTAACTGGTTTTTGAGCATCTAATGCAGGTTTAGCCTGCTTGATCATCTCAAGATCAAGTATTGCATCGATACCATGATCCTGCTCCATCTGTTTGTAGATACCTACTTCAGGACCTGCAGGTGCCTTGAACAGGATTGCAGAAAGATCGATGTTCTTATGCTTCCAGTGAGTAATGTTATCACGTACTTCGAGCTTATCTACCTGACCGATCATTTCGTTGATCGTTCTGAAGCCAAGCTCTGCCATGATTTCTCTTAGTTCAGTTGCCATGAAAGTGAAAAGATTCACTACATGCTCAGGTTTTCCTGTAAACAATGCTCTAAGTTCTTTATCCTGAGTTGCAACACCAACCGGGCAAGTATTCAGATGGCATTTACGCATGATGATACAACCTGTAGAAACAAGTGCCGCTGTTGCAACACCCCACTCTTCAGCACCAAGAAGTGCTGCGATTGCAAGGTCTCTTCCCGTTTTCATCTGGCCGTCTGCCTGAACAGTGATACGGCTTCTTAAATTATTTCTTACAAGAGTCTGGTGAGCTTCAGCAAGACCCAGCTCCCAAGGCAGACCAGCATGTTTGATAGAACTTATTGGAGAAGCTCCAGTTCCACCATCATGACCCGCGATAAGAACTACGTCTGAGTGTGCTTTTGCTACACCGGCAGCGATTGTTCCAACACCAGCTTCAGAAACAAGTTTCACGTTGATTCTTGCTTTCGGATTCGAATTTTTAAGGTCGAAGATCAGCTGAGCAAGGTCTTCAATAGAATAGATATCGTGGTGAGGAGGAGGAGAAATAAGACCTACTCCAGGAGTAGAGTGTCTTACACGACCTATCCAGTCATCCACTTTATGACCAGGAAGCTGACCACCTTCACCAGGTTTAGCACCCTGAGCCATTTTAATTTGTAATTCATCCGCATTAGCAAGATAGTAGCTGGTAACACCAAATCTTCCTGATGCAACTTGTTTTATAGCAGATCTTTCCCAGTCTCCGTTTGCCTTTTTCTCAAACCTGATTTCATCTTCTCCACCTTCTCCGCAATTGCTCTTTCCGCCGATTCTGTTCATGGCGATAGCAAGAGTTGAGTGGGCTTCGTGAGAAATAGATCCGAAAGACATAGCACCAGTAGCAAAGCGTTTGAAAATGCTTTCCATTGGCTCCACTTCACTTAAAGGAATCGGATCGTTGCTTGTTTTGAATTTTAGTAAGCTTCTTAATGTAGCAGCTTTATCACTTTGGTCATTGATCAGTTTTGCATATTTCTTGTAAACCTGATAATCACCTGTTTTTGTAGCCTGCTGTAATAAGTGAATTGTCTGAGGATTGAATAAGTGGAATTCACCTCTACGCTTCCACTGATAAATACCCCCTACTTCAAGTTTCGGATTGTAGACCGGAGTCTCAGGGAATGCAGTTTCGTGCTTTAATAAAGCCTCTTTTGCAATTCCGTCTAAAGTAAGACCCCCGATTCTAGAAACTGTATTAGTAAAGTATTTGTCGATTACTTCTTTATGAATACCAAGCGCTTCGAAGATCTGAGCACCTTGGTAGGACTGAAGTGTTGAAATACCCATTTTAGAGAACACTTTCAACAAGCCTTCATTAATTGCTTTGATATAGTTATAGAATAACTTCTCTTCAGGAAGATCAACTTTAAGAATGTTTTTATTCTTAAGGTCAATAATACTTTCAAATGCCAGATAAGGGTTAACAGCAGAAGCACCAAAGCTGATAAGAGTAGCAAAGTGATGAACTTCCCATGCATCTCCAGCTTCAACTACGATACCTACTTTTCCTCTAAGGCCTTTTCTCATCAAATGATGGTGAACTGCGGCTGTAGCAAGAAGAGAAGGAATTGCAGCATGGCTTGTATCAACACTTCTGTCAGAAAGAAGGATAATTGAGAATCCATCTTCTACAGCATCTGCAGCATATTGACAAATTCTGTTAAGCGCTTTTTCAAGCGTTCCAGGTTTATCTTCTGCTTTGAAGAAAATATTGATAGTTTTTGTCTGGAAGTATGCCTGATCCAGGTATCTTAATTTCTCAAGATCTTTGTTTGTAAGAATTGGCTGACTTAGCTCAACTTGTCTGCAGTGAAGAGGAGACTCCTCAAGAAGGTTAAGAGAACCACCAACATAAGACACCAATGACATAACCATCTTTTCACGGATAGGGTCAATTGGAGGGTTGGTCACCTGAGCAAACAATTGCTTGAAGTAGTGAGATAAGTGTTGGCTCTGATCAGAAAGGATAGCAAGAGGAGCATCGGTACCCATAGATCCGATAGGCTCTTTTCCTGTTGCAGCCATTTCTGCGATGATTGTTTTAAGATCTTCTTTGCTGTAACCAAAAGCCTGTTGTCTTTTTAACAAAGTGCTTTCGTCAGGCTGATGGAATGTCCCAAGAGGCTCCGGAAGGTCCTTAATCTTTATTTTATTTTTAAGCCACTCTTTATATGGCTTGCTTGTGCAGATTTCTTTCTTCAGATCCTCGTCGCTGATGATTTTACCTTGTTCAAGGTCAACAACGAACATTTTTCCAGGCTGAAGTCTACCTTTCTTCACGATTTTAGCCGGATCCACATCAACAACACCAGCCTCAGATGCCATTATTACAATATCATCCTCAGTTACACACCATCTGGATGGCCTTAAACCGTTTCTATCCAGTGTAGCACCAACAATTTTACCATCTGTGAAAGATATAGAAGCAGGACCATCCCATGGCTCCATAAGCGCTGCATGATACTCGTAGAAACCTTTCTTCTCTTCGCTCATGTCCTTATTGCCATCCCAAGCTTCAGGAACAAGCATCATCATAACATGAGGTAGAGATCTTCCGCTAAGAACAAGAAGTTCTATAGCATTATCAAGGTTAGCAGAGTCAGAAGCAGTAGAGTCACAGATAGGCAGGATCATGTCCAGCTCTTCTCTGGTAAAGTATTTAGATTCAAAACCAGCTTCCTGAGCTCTCATCCAGTTAACATTACCTTTTACAGTATTGATCTCACCATTGTGAGCGATGTATCTGAAAGGTTGTGCAAGTCTGAATGATGGGAAAGTATTGGTAGAGAACCTTGAGTGAACTACTGCAATTGCAGATATAACTCTTTTATTCTGAAGGTCAGGAAAAAAAGATCTTACCTGTGCGGTCATCAACTGACCTTTGTAAACGATTGTTTTGTAAGACAATGACACAATATGAAAGGCGTCATTGATATTAGGAAGCTGGAAAGTTTCCCTTACGATTCTGGTAGTGTAATTTCTCAGGATAAACAGCTTTCTCTCAAAATCGTCGCTGGTTTTGATGCTGTCAGGCTTTTGAACAAATACCTGTTCCATAGTCGGCTCCACTGCAATAGCGCTTGGACCGATCTCTGAATTGTTTGTAGGAAGTTTTCTGTAACCAAGCAAAGTCAATCCTAGTTTTTCAATATTTCTATTGAGGATCGCTCGGCAATCTTCACGAAGCTTCTCATCCTTAGGAAAGAAAACAGTTCCCACACCGTACTGTCCGAATGGCGGAAGCTTAATTCCGATCTTGACACACTCGTCTACGAAAAACTCGTGCGGAACCTGGATAAGAATACCCGCTCCATCACCCGTGTTGTTTTCGCAACCACACGCCCCTCTATGCTCCATTCTTGCAAGCATTTTGAGAGCATTATCAACGATCTCATGGGATTTTCTTCCCTTCACGTTGGCGACAAATCCGATACCGCATGAGTCACGCTCAAAGCTGGAATCGTACAATCCAGAAGTTTCTTGTTCTGCCATTAACCTGAAATTATTTTCCAACAATCTGTATTATGATATTTCTAAATTTTAGTGGGATCTTCTTAACGATAACGTGTTAATCTTTACCTGAATAATCTAAAATTGGTTCCAAATCCCATTTCAGGGGTTCTGAAAATGGGTCTTCTTATCAAAGTTACCTCAAATTATCCAAGAAAAGACTTACAAATCCCCCCGATTTCTTACATCTATCTTTTGATATCTTTTATCGACCTGATCAAACATTTTAAAGGCAGTTTTTTTCAAAGACGACTGATTAAATATAAAAAAAAAATGTTAAAAAAACCAGCAATTTTGGATTATTAAAGCCAGGAAATTTAATATTTCCGAAAAAACCAATATTATCTTGGATTATTTTTAGATTTTTTTTAATTATTGTGGCACTAAAATAGCAGCAATTAGTCTATTAATTTTATAGAATATATGCTCCAAAAAAGCGCTCATCAAGTGATAAATAAGATTGAACATCTACCAAACAATAGGTAAAAAATAGATAGAAATCTTAAAATTATTATAAATATTCTCTTACTACTTACAATTAAAAATAATGTAGGTTAAAAAATTACTTTATAAAAATCACATAGTTAACAATTTGTGAAAATGATTATAAGATTTTATGGTTTCCTCACATTGCATCAAATAGAATTCAAGCACGCCGGTAACAGGGCCTGATTTAACCTCCGAAACCTTATCAAATGAGATTTGATTATCATCATCAACAGATATGACGATAAGCTCAGAAGATGGCTTTAAATACACTTTTTGAGCAGTTTTGCCTGAAATCTTCCTTACAGTATTAAATTTCATATCCAGCAGATAAACATCATTGTCAGAAATTCTCTGAGATGGATTTGAAAATTTGAGAGTTGAGAGAAATACCTGCTCCTCTTCCTTTAGCCTTTTTCTTGCAATATTCCACGCACCGGTCTGATTAATAGACAGCTGATAGTTAATAGATGTTTCCTCTGATTTCGAAGCCTTGCTACTTCTACCTTTTTCAGCAACTATATATTCCTCGCGGCTTTGCAGCAGCTCTTCTCTAAAAGGAGTAATGAGAGTTTTAAAGCTTCTGCCTTCATTGTTAGATAAAACAAGCTGATATACCTTATTTTTTTTATCAATAAGTTTAAGTTGGGTTTTGGTCCATAAAACCTTAAATGCCCAGGAATTCTTTCTCGGATCTATTTTATCGTTGTTACCAATATACGCCCATTTTAAATCCTTAAATTCATTTAATTCAGGATAATCGTTCTGGTCAATTTCGAGGTCAAAAAGAAACAAATCCTCTTTACGTAATCTTACTTTAGATAGGTATTTTTGATTTCCCACCTCAAATGCCGGTAGTTTTTCTGCTGAATAAGCATCTGAATATTGCCAAACAAGATTAAGAGTATCAAAATGATAAACTCCATAATCCGAAGTCAAAGGTGTAGGAGCTGTATATTTCAAATCGATTTTACTTCCTGATGACAGAAATACTGGTTGATTTCTTACGAATGCTTTAATTTCAATAACCTCTGCAGTTTCAAGAAGCCTTTCACCTGTAGAATCATAATTCATTGGAAGGCCACTTAAAAAGATATCCGCAGCATTATCCAGCTGTCTGTATTTTATCAATACTCTCTCATTTATCACTTCACCGCTTTTGTCAATAAAAGCTTTTGCGGGAATGACAATTTTTGTTCCTCTTTGAGAAATGAATTCTCCACCTTCTTCTCCAAATATTTCGAACGTTTCATAGGGGACGTTCACTTTTTCAAATGGTGCTATTACCACCGGTGTTTCTTTCTTTACTAAGTAATAAAAAACCCCGGCCCAACCTAAAAAGGCCAGCAATAATAATAGATACCAATTTCTGACTACTTTTTTCATCTTTTAATCTGGTAGCAATACAAATAACCATCATAGCTGCTTATAAGCAGCTCTTTTTTATTATCTCCGTCAACATCGACAAACAGCGGAGAACACTCTGAACCGCGGGAAAAGGAAAATACTTTCTGAATACTTCCATCTATACCTAAAAAAGCAAGTTTACCAGATTCCATAGGAACTATTACCTGACTGGCACCCTTTTCAAGAGCATCTTCTACAATCGGGGTGGCAGTGATTTTACCCTCTATCGCTGAATATTTTATGTCCCCTGTATCAAAATTCAATACGCTTATTCCATTTTCATGACATACGATCAGTTTATTTTCCGGAAGCATCACCGGAAGCGCATCCGAAATCCAGTGTGAAAATGCAAACTCGAATTGCTTTTTGCCAGCCTTATCTAACAAAAGGATAGATTTTCCAGAAGTTATCCCAAAGTAATTCTTTCCTTTATATTTGATAGTGACGGGCGATTGGGTTGTGCCAAAGAAAAAAGTATTGTATTTCCAAAGCTCTTCACCATTTGATCCGTCTATAGCATAAACAATACCATCTTTAGACGTAACTAATATGTCTAAAACATCATCGTTATCAATATCATAAGTAAGTGGCTTGCACATAAAGCCCGATCCATTTTTAAAATGGGCTGCTATACGAAACACAAACCTGTTTTGAGTTTGCTCCCAGCCATTGAAGCCTTCCTGTTTGAAACTCCAGAGCTTTTTGCCGTTTACGCCATTATACGCTGCAATTTCTCCCGTTTCTGTTGCAAAAACAGGATCTTTGACATTATCACCATTAATATTGATCAAAGCAGGTGCTGATTCTATATCCCCTGATGCCGGCATACTCCACAGTAACTTTCCAGTTGTTGAATAGCAGAATATCTCATCATTATCATTCCCAAAAAATAGCCTGCCATTATGAATTCCAAGCCCATTAACATCTTCATCACCAAAACCTTCCTTTTCTATATGTTTTAAAACAGCTCCGGTTTTAGCATTTAAAAAATAAACACCATTATTCTTATCTGTTACAGAATAATCTGCATAATGCATTCCATTTGAACCCACTATGATATTGCTATTACAATATGAAATATTTGTCCGATAAGATGTCCCCCCGATGAATCTTTTCCATTTTAAGCCAAAAAAATCACTTAAATCCTCAAGTCGGTTAAAGGAAGTTTCATTACTGCTTATTTGAGTAAATACGAAAAATAATAAGACTGTAATAATGAGATTCTTTCTCATACGAGGATTTAAAAAGCCTAATATATTAATAATAAGATAATTACAAAAACTCCCTGTATTTTAACATATTCCTTTTACGCTAAAAAAATTTTCCGGTTTTGAAAACCCTCAGTAATTGCGCCAGCAGGAATATTTTCTCTTGAAAAAAGCCAATTCTTAATTTCGAATTTAAAGATAATAAATTGATGTCTAAACACATCATTCCGCCTCCCTCAACTTTTCAATAAATTATCCATAAGAAAACCACAATTCAATCTGAATACCTTCTAGAAGAAAAAAGTCACTGGCACTCCTAAAAGAAATCGGTCAAGATTTAAAAGAACTACCAGCAAAGGGTACTTACACAGACCTATCCAATATAATAACTCATAAATTAAAAAAATGTTTATTCATCAATTTCTGAATCCTGGATCTCAGTCCGGTAGTGATGCTTGACAAAATTGCACCAATAGCATTCCTCTTTATTACAACCTTGTGTAAATTCCAGATTCATAATTTTATCGTAAGTCGTTTTAATCTGTCCTTTAACTATTTCTACATCTTCAGGCAGTACAAAAACTTTCTCCTTGATAAACTCTTTTTTACTGTCTTTCTGAAGGAAATCTATTTCACCAGAAAGCATTTCATAATTTTTGGACTTATCACTATCAAGCAAAATTTTGTAAAAAACGATCTGCCTCCAATAATCACCTCCATTAGGATCCTTTTCAGAAGGCCTGTTTAATTTCTTTTTGCCATTTTCAGGATTTCCAGTCTTATAGTCAACTACATTAACCTTTTTGCCATCAAATTCAATCTTATCCAAAGCTCCGGTAATTGGTACACCTCCGACTTCTGCATTGTTAATCCTATGCTCTACAGTCACAATTTTATTCCACTGACCAACATATTTGGCATAGTAGTCATATAAGAGTTCCTTTCCAAATTCTAATCTCCGCTCATACTCCTTGTCCGTAAAATGAGACCTATGATTATACATACCAACAGAGAAAAAAGAATAAAACTCGTCTGCAGTTGGAAATTCGTTACTCTCGGATTTACTCATTCTTGAAAACAGCATATAAAGTGCGCTGTGCATCGCATTTCCAAACCCCATGCTCTCACTTCTCGCGGATGGCACTCTCAAGACATTCTCAAAATAAAAAGAAAGAGGGCATGACAAGAACTTATTCAAATGAGTAACACTCATTTTATAGTTCTTCAAAGAGTCTTTCATGAATTCAACATCGGTAAAACTGAGTGCTGCTGGTCTTTCGCTCGCGAGAAGAGAGAACTGGTAGTCCGATATCTCCTTTTCATTGAGCTCTGGGTGCTTCACCTTAATAACTTCGGATTCCAACACCTCTGCAACAAACCTGGACATTTCAAGTTCTTTACCTGCATTATCACGAGCTGCATATGAAATATGAAGATATTCCTTTGCTCTTGTCATTGCTACATAGAAAAGCCTTCTCTCTTCTTCTGTTTTATCCTCTGTATCCGCTTCTGTAAGCGTATCAGGGATTTTATATGTCTGAGATCTTGCTCTTTGCTTTTCCCAATTAGACGATGTACATGAAATAAGAAATACATGTCTGAACTCCAGCCCTTTTGAAGAGTGGGCAGTTACAAAGTTTATTCCTTTTTCAGCTTGTATTACTTTGTTGACTGTAAGTGAAATTCCGTTTTCCTTCATTTCTTTCAAAAGACTTAAAAAGGCTGGTAAGTCAAGAGAAGGATCCTTTGCCGTTTCGTCTTTGATGAAATCAAAAAATGTATTCACAACCTGCATCAACCATATCTTATCCGGACTGTTCATGATGTAACTCATGATACCTCCTTTTATAATAATCTTTTCAAAGAGTGTCTGTAAGGTAATATTCGGTATTTCCTTAATCCAATAAGATAAATTTTCTTCAAGAGCAGAAATATGTCTGGCAGACTCAAGGTTCAGAAGAAAAAGCTTTTCTCTGCTGCTGATCACCTCTCTCCATGACTCTTTGCTTTCATAGCATTTGCGAGCAATGCGGGCAATATCTCTTGTATTGATAGAGAAAAAGTTGTAGTGCATGATCTCATACAAAAGGAATTCCGCGGAATGCGGCCTGGTATATTCTTCTGACAAATATGTAAGAAGAGAAACAAGTGATTCTACAAACGGGAGATCCAGGATATCGGTCTGCTGCCTCACATTCAAAGGTATATTCCTTGTTTCAAGCATACGAACAAGGTTATCTACAATCTTGTGACTACGGTAAATTACTGCAACTTCACTAAGATCTTCACCATCCTCATACAGCTTTATCAATTGATTCAGAATAATGGCCTCTTCATGAATTATGTTGTAATATTCTAAAACATTAACTTCCACCTCCGACTCTGCAAATGAACCTTTGGCATAGAGATCCTTACTCAGCCCGTTAATCTTGCGGACAAGCCTTTCTTCATTGAAGTTGATAAGACCTGCAGAAGAGTTAAGAATATTCTGAGAAGATCTGTAGTTTTCAGTAAGAACAATCGTTTTAACATCTTCCTTGAAACGATCATAAAAATCTATGATATTCTTTACACTTGCTCCCTGAAATCTATATATAGACTGATCATCATCTCCTACAGCAAATATGTTTGGCTTGTCCCAATATCCGGTCAGGATATTAAGAATTTCATTTTGAGCACCGTTGGTATCCTGATATTCATCTACAAGAAAATAGAGATATTGCTCCTGATAACGACGAAGTATTTCTTCGTTGTTTCTGAAAGCTTCCAAAACCCAAAGAATCATATCATTATAGTCATACCGCCGCTTTTTACGCATCATGCTTTCAAATCTAGGAAACTCCTGACAAGCAGCTTTAAGTAGCTCTAGTTTTGCTTCTTCTTCACTGATCTTATCTTTCTTTATATCTCCTGCTTTGATCCCTTGCTTAGCATTAGCCCGTTTGTATATAAAATCTTCTCTGAATGGAAGGCTATCCAGATATTCTTTGATCTTCTCCTCAATAAGCTCAGGCGTCCAGTTTTCCTTCTTCATCAGGTTAAACAAAACCTGAAGTCTTCTCACTTCATAATAAACATCGCCTGTGTACCTCTTTAATGGATTTTTGGGCCCCAGATCATCTATCAGCTCCTTGAATAGCAGGATAGACTCAAGCTCGGTAATAGGTTGCAACTCCCTGAAACCAAAATAATCAAGGTTTTCCTGAATAACCTGGTTACAAAAAGAATGAAAAGTGTGAATGTGTACTTTATATGCCTCCGGACCAATGAATTTCAGAAGCCTTTTCCGCATAGCAATTGTGCCAGCGTCAGTATATGTAAGACAGAGAATATTATGAGGACGAGCCTGAGTATCAGCAGAACTGAGGATATAACCAATTCTTGCAGAAAGGATCTGGGTCTTTCCTGTGCCTGGTCCTGCAATAACCAAAACGGGGCCTTCAAGGTGCTCTACCGCACTTTTCTGAGCCTCATTTAATTTAGAAAGTTCGTCTTGAAAAGATTGATCGAATTGACTGGCCATATACAAATCTAAGCCATAACCATATTTAAACCGGGATTAAACCTTAAAAAATTTATCATTCCCCAATCAATTTTATTAAAATCTATAATACAGTAATTGAATAAAATGAATAACCTAATTTTCCAATGGTTAATGATTATTGATAAAAAAAAACAAAAAAGGAAAGGTTACAGCCTTTCCTTTTAGAGTTGATAAAAGAGTCTTTTGGAGGAGCTTTTAATATATTCCCCCTTCATCTGTAGACACATTAGTCTCTATATGAACATCTTCGGGGTTAATTTCCTCATCTGGGTTTCCAAATTTATAATCTCCCTCAGTGGTGGTTTCCATGTCTGGACAATAACATTGTGCCTCTTCAAAATTATAAGGTTCTCCGAAAGACTTACCATCTGATCTTTCTAACTGACCACAAGTTTCGGCATTAACTGTATTTTCACCGAATTCCTGATCTCCTATTTGTGAAATATCCTCATTGGATTTATCCTCATAATTCTCAGGCCTATTGTACGCTTCCGCCTCTTCTTTTTCATTAGCCTCACATTGAGGAGTACCTTCTAGTTCAAGAGGTTCTATCTGATAAGATTCCTCAGAAATTTCTTCTTCCTGATCCGGAGATTCAATCACGTTTTCCTCCATTGAATAGATATCTCCCTCAGGGGTAACGCCTTGTTGAAATGTTTCATCATAGGCCGGATCATAGTCAGAATAACAACTAATTGAATTTTCATCCACCTGATAACAGACGAAGGAATCCTCATCCTGTTCTTTATCCTGAGGTGTCTGAGCAAAGGAATTAAATCCCAAACTCAATGCAATAATCAATCCCAACAGATATTTCATCAGCATCACATTTAGTTATCTCAATCCTAACCAGCCAGGAATTTTATAAGTTCCTGGTTAGGATTCCAGCTCCGCTCGTTCCTTATCGTACATCAACTGGTCTTCTTTAGCAAGTTCTTTTATCTTACTTGTTTCGCCCAAATAAGGAAAATATCTAGCGCTATAACCAAATACACCAAGGAAAGCCGCAATTCCCGCCCCTTTCCAGACGCTTTTGCTGGAACCATATTTAGATATCAACGATTTATTACTGGATTTGCCTTTATTTTCCATAAAACTTAAATTTATCCCTACTTTAAAACAATATGCCAAGGTTATGAATTCCCTATGTGTAAGGGATGACATTAAATACTTAATTGAATTATTTTCAGGGAAACAATGTTTCCTCTGTTGCTTGTAAAGCATTACTTTTAATCCCTTAATACCGTTAAATTAAAATTATTTAAAGCAAAGAAATGAAAGACATAAAAGTGGAAATAAGTCTGTTTACACAAGCTTATGAAATGATTTTTAAGAAACTACTTGCTTGGTTTCACACCTTTGCACTGATGATTCCTAACTTTATCTCTGCAATACTGATATTCATGACCTTTAGCCTCCTGGCCAGGTTTGCAAAAAAGATGTCCCATAAAATTCTTTTAAAGACGAGTATTTCAGAAGACATCATTTTAATTCTTACAAGAATACTGTCGATAGTCATTATTCTTGTAGGAGTTTTTTTCTGTCTGGGGATTCTTCATCTTGAAAAAACAGTTACTTCACTTCTTGCCGGTGCCGGTATCATTGGTCTTGCACTCAGCTTTGCCTTTCAGGATCTTGCTACTAACCTTATTTCAGGCTTTATGCTTGCTGTTAAAAAACCATTTAAGGTAGGAGACCATGTGGAAACAAATAGCTTTGCCGGAATAGTGACAGAGATTGATATACGTGCGATACATATAAAAACATTTGAAGGACAGCAAGTCATCATACCTTCTAAAGAGGTGTTTCAGAAGCCTATTAAAAATTTTACGACATTCGGTGAAAGAAGGATTGAATTTGTTGTTGGAGTCTCTTATACCGATGACCTGGAAAAGGTTGCAAACCTTGCCAGAATTGCTCTTGAAAGTGTTCCTGGCAGAGATACAAGCAAAAATGTTGAAGTTTACTTTGACAATTTTGGTGAGACTTCTGTTAATCTTATACTTCGTCTTTGGGTAAACCTGACACTTACAAAGAATGTATCATTGGTAAAGCATAATGCTATTATAAATATTCAAAAGCTCTTCAGAGCAAATTCAATAGTAATTCCTTTTCCTGCGAGGCTTCAGGAAGATGCTTCATCTGAACCTCAACATCCTTCAATATTAAAACTTGAAGATTCCAACTTATAACACATTTTTAAATGAAACATAAATTTGATTTTGAAGGCCACAGAGGCTGCAGAGGACTTATGCCGGAGAATTCTATTCCTGGATTTTTAAAAGCGATAGAACTTGGTGTAACTACGTTGGAAATGGATGTTGTGATCAGCAAGGATAAGAAAGTTGTTGTGTCACATGATCCTTTTTTCTCCCACGAGTTTTGCCTTAAGCCTGATGGATCTGAAATCAAAGAAGAGGAAGAAAGAAATTATAAGCTATTCGAAATGACTTATGAGGAAATTAAAGCTTTTGACTGCGGAACAAAAGTGCATCCAAGATTTCCTAAACAGAAAAAAATGTCTGTTTACAAGCCGCTTCTGGAGGATGTTATTGATGTGGCAGAAGCTCATGCTTCAACATTGAATCTTCCCCAATTATTTTATAACATTGAGATCAAATCTACGATAGAAGGCGATAATATTTTTCATCCCCAATATGATAAGTTTACGGATCTTCTGATAGAAGTGCTTCAGAAGAAAGATATCCTGAACAGAACAATTGTGCAGTGCTTTGATTTACGACCTCTTCAATATCTTCACAAAACAAGACCTGATATAACCTTATCTTTTCTTGTTGAAAATACATTAAGCTTTCAAGAAAATCTTTCAATGCTTGGCTTTATTCCTGCTATTTATAGCCCTGAGTATATACTCGTTGATGCGGGATTGATGAAGTTTGCAAAGGATAATAATATGCGGGTTATTCCATGGACTGTTAATGAAGTTGCTGAGATGAAGAAGCTGATTGAGATTGGAGTGGATGGGTTGATTTCGGATTATGTGGATAGGTATGAAGGCATAAAATAAAAATCAAAGGGCTTCAATTGGAGCCCTTTGATTTTCGAATCATCTGATCAACTAGGATTAGTATTTAATCAACTTCTCCGTATACTCTTCAGCACCTTGCTTTACCTTTAAATAATAAAAACCTTTGGATAAAGCTGTCAGATCAAGCTGCAACAAACTTCCACTTTGATTCAATACAGTTCTTCCAAGGCCATCTGTAACCGATACTTCAGACGAGGCTTCTGAGGTGAAGTTATAAATTCCCTCTGAAGGGTTTGGATATACCTTATAAGTTTTATTTTGCTTATGATCAACACCCGCAACAACAAAGGCAATACCAGATGATTCAAATTTTCTTCCATCTATATCTTCTAATTCAACACTGTAATTTCCTGTTTGCACCGGAGTAAAAGTTCTCTGATCGGCTCCATCAATAACATGTCCGCTTCTTTTCCATTTGTACGATCTTGCTTCTGACGCTTTTAGTAAAGAACCTTGCTGTTCAACATAGGTGCCAAGCATAAAGTCTTTCAGATAAATCGTACCATTAAACAATTGAGTACTGAATACAGTACCTGCACCAGGGTTGGCTTGAAATATAATACTTTTCACTTTAGACCAGTCAAACTCAACTGGACATAGACAAGACCAATCAATAGCAACACCTCCTGTGAGATCAATATCGACTACCTTTTCAGTATTTGCCGGAATTAAAGCCTGTGCGTAAATGGTTTTCCACAGCTCCCAATCACCTTCAGGTTTCAATACATTAACTGTAACTCCGTTTATATCTGTAAGCTGTACCCAAAAATCGAGGTCCTGATCTGCAGTGTTTTCAACCACCAAATGAACATTTGCATTATTAGTAAGATCTAATGTTGAATCTGTACTCACATTTGCCCATTGAAGGCCAAAAGATTCCCAATTAGGAGCCCCATTAGCAACATCCACCTTAAGTTTCCCATCACCATTTCTTGTTAAATTATAAACAGGAGAAGCCCACCAGGCCATTGGTAAACCAGAAGCAACATTTGTATATGGTTCCACCGTTGCAAAATCATCGCTGACAAAAGTTTTATTCACTCCATTAAGCATAGATATAGCTTTAAAAATAGAGTTTGAAAAGTTTGGACATCCAGACTTTGAAATATTGACTTTGTATTCTCCAGAGCGTGTAATTGTATATGTCTTTGAATTTGCTCCACTGATAGGTTCGCTATATCTGTACCACTGATAATTAGCTCCACCTGTTGAAGTTAACTCATAGCCATTGATTTCAATTACAGGAGCATGGTTAACAGGACTAACTGATACCTTAAGCCTGTCAGATTCTGCTGTTCCACACGCATTCGTCATTTCTACATAAACATAACCAGATGCCGCTCCAAATTTCACATCGATACTATTGCCATTATTGGCAACTATTGAAGCCCCACCCGGAACATGCCAGAAATAAGAGGTAACTGAACTATTCGCATTAACTGAATAAGTTTTTTCCGATCTCCCACATGCACTATCTGAACCGGATACAATAAGCCCTGACAATGATTTGGTAAGAGCAACATTAATTTTTCTTGTTGCCCCAAAACATCCATTGTACGATGGAAGTACAGAAATACTGCCTCCATTGTTACCAAAATCAACTATAATTTCATTAGTACCCTGACCTGATACAATCTCAGCCCCTGCAGGCACTGACCAAAGATAGTTTGTGGCTCCCTCCACTAAAGGAACAGAATATACAACACCTTTCGCTGATTCGCATACGCTGGTAGTACCATTAATATTACCAGTCAATGGCATGCAAGGTTCCACCCCTAGCATAAAGTTTCTGAAGTATACATCTCCAGTGAACATTGGGACTGAAGTAATAAACTCAGCTCCTCCATTAAAATCAAAGATTGCTCCTATCACTTTATCCCAACGAAAATCATGACTAACCGTTGGACAAGTAGCTGGGCTAGTGCAGTTCCAATTTTCGACAGCATATATCTCACTTAAATCAATTTCAACTTGTTTAACAGAATTGGGATCAATTGTCACTGCAACTTTTCTCTTGAGATTCGCCCATGTACCATCTCCAGTATCCTTTTCAATACATGCAATTTTATTATTCATGTCGGTAAGGGCTATATTGATAGTGAGTGGTGTTCCACCTGTATTTTCAACATTGAATTTTAAAAGAGCATTTCCTCTTAAGTCAAGCGTGTCACTAAAAGTAATGCCAAAAGATTGGAACTGAGGAGCAGCATTTGTCGCATGGATCGTTAATTTGCCATCTCCATTCCTCTCAAATGCATAAACGTTTGGATCAGTGTTAAACCAGTATGAACCCTGATAAAAAGTGGGGGTATTAAAATCATCGTAAAAACTGTAAGGACTTAGTCCCGGTGATTGCGCATTTGCGAATATTACTTGCAGCAACAAGCTGACCGCAAAAAAAAATGTTTTTTTCATTTTAACATAAGTTTAGGTTTATAATAAAAAAGTTTGTAGGAATTATCTACATATAGTAGACTTCAAACAGAAAAATCGTTCCCGGAAAAATCTTTATAAATAACACATTATATACCATTAAGTAGATGTTATGTCTTAGCGAGGCATTGAACATTAACCTAAAACAAAAAAAATGCATCAGCCATTAACCAAGGCTGATGCAATGTTATAAATTGACTTAAAAAATAATCTAATACTTAATCAACTTCTCTGTAAATTCTTCATTACCCTGCTTTACCTTTAGATAATAAAATCCTTTGGATAAAGATGTCAGATCAAGCTGCAGTAAGCTTCCACGTTGAGTCAGAACAATTCTTCCAAGGCCATCTGTTACTGTAACATCTGAGGTTGCTTCAGAAGTAAAATTATAAACTCCGTCAGAAGGATTTGGATATACTTTATAAACCTTATCTTGCTTCTCATCAACACCGGTAATAACAAAAGAGATATTTGAAGATTCAAATTTTGTTCCATCAATATCTTCCAACTCTACACTGTAATTTCCGCTTTGCACAGGAGTATAGATTCTTTGATTTGCGCCTCCGATAGCTTGACCACTTCTTTTCCATTTGTATGACCTCGCTTCTGTTGCCTTAAGTGAAGAACCTTCTTGCTCAATATAAGTACCGAGCATAAAGTCTTTCAGATATAGAGTACCATTAAACAATTCAGTATTGAAAACACTACCCGCACCAGGGTTGGTCTGGAATATAACACTCTTTACTTTAGACCAGTCAAATGCAACAGGACAAAGACAGCTCCAATCAATAGCAATACCACCTGTAAGATCTATGTCGACAGCCTTTTCTGTATTTGCCGGAATTAAAGCCTGTGCATATATCGTTTTCCACAGTTCCCATTCTCCTTCAGGCTTCAATACATTAACAGTAATACCATTTATATCTGTAAGTTGAACCCAAAAATCGAAATCCTGATCTGTTGTATTTTCAACAACCAAATGAACATTAGCATTATTGGTAAGGTCTAATGTAGAATCAGTACTTTCGCTTGCCCATTGCAGTCCAAAAGAACTCCAATAAGGATCCCCATCTGTAACATCAACCTTTAATTTGCCATCACCATTTCTTGTCAACTGATATACAGAAGATCCCCACCAGGCCATAGGGAAACCGGAAGCAACATTTGTATAAGGTTCAACTGTCGCAAAGTCATCACGAACAAATGTTCTATTTACACCATTTAACATGGAAATTGCTGCAAACACAGAATTAGAGAAGTTTGCGCACCCAGATTCTGAAGTATTAACTTTATACTCTCCTGAATAGGTAATCGTATAGGTTTGATCGTTTGCGCCTTCAATTGGTTCACTATATCTGTACCACTGATAGTAAGAGGCTTCTGAAGACGACAGTTCATATCCGTCTTTTGCAACAACTGGAGCCTCTCCAACAGGAGTAACACTTACAGTTATTTTAGAAGATACATCTGTGCCGCAAACACTAGTTAAATCTGCATAAACATCTCCGGAGGAATTACCAAATTTCACGGTAACCGTACTTCCAGTTACATTGGACAAAATAGCGCCATCAGGAAGATGCCAGGTATAAGTGACTCCAGGAGACGGCAAAACATAATATTTAGCCTCTGAGTTACCACATGCACTGGTTGGTCCATTTAATAAAGTAGGATTTTCAAACGGTTTATATACAGTAACAGCCAATTCTCTTCTTGATCCCATACATTCTTCATTTGATGGAACCACAGAAATCTTTCCACTTTTTGATCCAAAAAGAACTGTAATTGCATTGGTACCCTCTCCTGTCAATATCTCTGCACCTTCTGGCAATGACCATAAATAGTTTGTAGCATCCTCAACTAGCGGCACAGAATATTCAACACCAGTTGAATTTTTGCATACAGTGGATAATCCTAAAATTGCCTTCGTCACTGCCATACAAGGTTCCACCCCGAGCTTAAAATCTCTGAAATAAACATCTCCTGAAAATAAAGGAAGAGGAGTTATACC
Organism: Sporocytophaga myxococcoides DSM 11118; assembly: GCF_000426725.1. Classification (NCBI taxonomy): domain Bacteria; kingdom Pseudomonadati; phylum Bacteroidota; class Cytophagia; order Cytophagales; family Cytophagaceae; genus Sporocytophaga; species Sporocytophaga myxococcoides. Next base: position 399,465 of record NZ_AUFX01000004.1, read on the forward strand.
AGCTGCACCTCCATTAAATTGGAAGATAACTCCAACCACCTTATCCCATCTGAAATCATTTTTAACTTTCGGGCAAGTTGCCGGACTGCTGCATTCCCAAGATTCAACAGGATAAATACCGCTAAGATCAATCTGAACCTGTTTGGAAGAATTCGGATTGATGGTATCTGCTACTTTTCTTTTAAGATTTGTCCATGTCCCATCGCCCGTGTCTTTTTCTATATAGGCTATATTGTTATTCATATCTACCAAGCTGAAATTAATCGTCAGTTTGGTAGCACTAGTATTTTCAACATTAAAATCTAAAAAAGCATTTGAACTCAAGTCCAATGTATCTCCTAAATAAAGACCAAAAGAATCATAATTGGGATCGGCTCCGGAGGAATGTATCACTAATTTTCCATCCCCATTTCTCTCGAGAGAATATAATGTACTATTACCATACCAAGTAGCACCGTTGTAAGGTGTTGAGGAGCTAAAATCATCATAAAAATTATAAGGATGAAGTCCGGGGGATTGTCCATTTGCTGCTATTGCCATAAGCAATAAGTTGAATGCAAAAAGTAATGTTTTTTTCATCTTGCCTTAGTTTAGGTTTATTACTTAAAAATCATTAAGAATAATTTATATTACTATTCCCTTAAACTATAGACTCCTGATTAAAGATTCGTTCCCGACTAGATTATAAAAAATGATACTTGTTTGGGGAAACAAAGTCATCACTCCCCTTTAAGCATTTGAAAAATAAGCAATTTAAAAGAGGAATATAAAATCAGGGCACAAAACAAAGGTCTGTTTTGTGCCCTGCAAATATTTTAATTGCCAACAAAAGTGTAGGCCACCAATTTATTCCCAAAAAAGGTTGGTACCAAAACCAATTTCTGCTGCGGAATATACCAGATGTCAGCCGAATTAATTTTTTGCTCTTTAGTATCAAGTAATTTGCTGACAGTTTTACCTTTAATATAATTGACCTCACCGTTCCAGTTTGAAATCAAGTAAACGCCGTTAGTAATTTCAACTATGCCATCGCCTGAAGGAACGTTTTCTGCAATAACTTCAGCATTCTTCTTATCATAAGAAACATTATAAAACTTACCACCCTTCATATCTATCACTCTTAAGCCATCTTTAAGGGCTAGCAAACCATTGGGCTTCTCAAATGAATTATTCTCCAGCCATAAGCTTGAATTACCATCTTTCAGTAAATAAATCTTTTTATTTGAAGAATCAGATATATAAACATTGCCAGATGCATCTGTAGTAATATCGTTCAGAAAAACTGCCCCTTCGATCTTATATGAATTTTCAATCTTACCAGATTGGATATCTATAACAACAACTTTATCTATATCTGTTACATATAATTTATTTCCAACGATACCCATACCCTTTGGGGCATCTAATCCTTTGACCCACTCAAATTCTGTGATTTTCCCGTCTGTACCAAGCTTCGTTATAAAGCCATTGCCATCATGAGCTGATCCGTCGCCATTGATATTCGCAACATACAATACATTTCTTTTTTCATCATAGATCACCGATTCGGGAGTTTTCAGAATGGCTTCTGTTTCCCATTTCTTTTCAAGAGTTGGCTCTCCGGATTTGGAATTTAATATAAATGATGCTGAAACAAACAGCACAAAAGGAAGGAATAATAGTCTAAGATTGAGCATATTGGTTTATGTTAAAACTTTTATGGCAATCTAAAATATATTTTATGACAAAGTATTAACTCATCTCAATCATCTTCATATATATTTTTTTCATACAGATAAAAAAATATTAAAAAAGTTAAATTCACAGCGTTTATAAAACCACCTTTGTAGCATAATCCCATAAAACAATCCCCATCGTAACTGAGACATTAAAGCTATGCTTGGTCCCAAACTGAGGAATTTCAAGGCAAATATCTGTCAAAGCAATTACATCTTCTTCTACTCCAAATACTTCGTTGCCAAATACAAAGGCATACTTTTTATTTTTATCAGGAGTAAAATCCTGAAGCATCTGACTGCCCTGTGCCTGTTCGATAGAGGCAATTACATATCCTTCTTCTTTCAGCCTTGTTACTGCATCAGAGGTTTTTGAATAATATTCCCATGCAACGGAATCTTCTGCTCCCAAAGCACTTTTATGAATCTCTCTGTGAGGAGGTCTGGCTGTAACACCACACAAATAGACCTTTTCAACTTTAAAAGCATCACCGGTTCTGAACGCAGCACCCACGTTGTGCATACTTCTGATATTGTCAAGCACCAGAACAACAGGATGTTTATCAGCACTTTTATATTCTTCAACGCTCAGGCGGTTCAACTCATCAAGTTTAAGTTTTTTCATATAGTTACTTTTAAGGCAACAAAAATAAACCGGGATTGAGCATTAAAAAAATTTACAGGCAATCAAATGATTAGGATTAAACGCATGTGATTGATTTTAGTGATTAACAGGAATTTCAGTGGCCATTTATTGATGAGGGATAAAAAGTTATTCACAATCAATGGATAAAAAAGGAGGTAAACAGCAAAAACCGTAAATTTAAGATTGGAACAGAAAGGCTTTTAACGCTTAATCCGTTCTCCAGCATCGTTTTAAAATAATTTATTATGAGTGAGACCAAATCGTTTTCAGAGACGCCTCTGATGAAGCAGTATAACGCTATAAAGGCAAAACACCCGGGAGCTTTATTACTTTTCAGGGTGGGTGACTTTTATGAAACATTTGGAGAGGATGCAATTAAGGCTAGTAAAATCCTCGAAATTACGCTGACTAAAAGAGGTAATGGAACGGCTTCTGAAGTTGCACTTGCCGGGTTTCCCCATCACTCCCTTGATACTTACCTTCCAAGATTAGTAAGAGCAGGACAACGTGTAGCGATCTGCGATCAGCTTGAAGACCCTAAAACAGTTAAAGGTATTGTGAAAAGAGGCGTAACAGAACTGGTAACACCGGGCGTGTCTTTCAACGACCACCTACTTGAAGTTAAAAGGAACAACTACCTGGCTTCTGTTCAGTTTGGAAAGGATTTTACAGGCATATCATTCCTAGATATTTCCACAGGAGAATTTCTTACAGCTCAAGGAGATACTTCTTATATAGAAAAACTTCTTATCAACTTTAATCCTTCGGAAATAATCTATTCCAAAGCTAAAAAACAATTATTCGAACAACATTTCGGAGACAAGTATAATACCTATTGTCTTGATGAGTGGGTTTATTCTTATGACTACGGCTATGACCTTCTGACAAAACACTTTGGCACTGCATCATTAAAGGGATTTGGTGTGGAGAATCTTCCCGAAGGTATAGTTGCTGCAGGAGCTGTATTTTATTATCTCGCAGAGACAGAACATAAAGAAGTAAAGCACATTGTTAACCTCTCCAGAATAGAAGAGGAAAAATACATGTGGCTTGATCGCTTTACAGCAAGGAACCTTGAACTTGTCTACCCTCAAAATACAGAAGCAATACCTTTAATTCAAATCCTTGATAAAACACTTACTCCTATGGGAGGAAGGATGCTTAAGAAGTGGATGCTTCTTCCTCTGAAAGAAAAGAAACCGATTGAAGAAAGATTAAATGTAGTTGATGCTATAGTCAAAGATGAAGATCTTTTAAAAGGCCTTACGCAGGAGCTAAGACATATCGGAGATCTAGAGAGACTTATTTCAAAAGTAGCTGTTCGCAGGGTTAATCCAAGAGAAATGCTGCAACTTAAAAGAGCACTGGAGCATATCAAACCGGTAAAAGCAATTCTTGAACAAAGCAGTATTGAGGCGCTGAAGAAGCTTGCAGAACAGTTGAACAACTGCGAATTACTTACTGAAAAAATAAACAAAGAGATTAAGAATGATCCTCCGGTTGTTACCAACCAGGGAAACATCATTCAGGATGGCATTAATCAAGAGCTTGATGAATTAAGAAAAATTGCCTTCAGTGGAAAAGATTACCTCATCCAGATTCAACAAAGAGAAGTTGAGCGCACAGGCATTAGTTCACTTAAGATCGCATACAACAAAGTATTTGGATATTACCTTGAAGTTACAAACGCTCATAAAGACAAGGTTCCAACTGACTGGATCAGAAAGCAGACGCTTGTGAATGCAGAGAGATATATCACAGAAGAACTTAAAAACTACGAAGAAAAAATCCTTAATGCAGAAGATAAGATTTTTCAGATTGAACAGCGCTTATTCAATGAAATGGTAATCTTTGCAGAAGATTATGTATTGCCAGTTCAGCAGAATGCAAGGGCTATTGCTGTGATTGACTGCCTTTCTTCATTCGCACAGACTGCTGTTTCAAACAATTATGTAAAGCCAACAATAAACGAAAGCAAGGGACTTGTAATCAAAGAAGGCCGCCATCCGGTAATTGAACAACAGTTGCCTCCCGGCGAATCATATGTTCCTAATGACATATTCCTTGATGATTCAAGTTGTCAGATCATCATCATTACAGGACCAAACATGGCCGGTAAGTCCGCATTGTTAAGACAGACTGCCTTAATTGTCCTGCTGGCACAGATAGGAAGTTTTGTTCCTGCATCTGCAGCAGACATAGGACTGGTTGATAAAATATTTACCCGTGTTGGTGCTTCCGATAACTTATCAAAAGGGGAATCTACATTTATGGTGGAGATGACGGAAACTGCAAGCATCCTCAACAATCTTAGCGAAAGAAGCCTTGTACTGATGGATGAAATCGGAAGAGGAACAAGCACCTATGACGGGATATCTATAGCCTGGTCTATTGTGGAATATCTTCACAGCCATCCTAAATATAAAGCCAAAACTTTATTTGCAACACACTATCACGAGCTTAACCAGCTTGCCAATGATTTTCCTAGAATTAAAAACTTCAATGTTTCTGTGAAAGAAGTGGGCAACAAAGTAGTGTTTATGCGAAAACTGAAAGAAGGAGGAAGCGAACATAGCTTTGGTATACACGTGGCCCAAATGGCTGGTATGCCAAACCCGGTAGTGTTAAGAGCAAATGAAATTATGCACCATCTGGAGAAAGAAAAGGTAAGTAACAATAGTGATGACAAAATTAAAGAAATACCTAAAAACAACTTTCAACTGCAACTATTCGAGCCTTCAGATCCAGGTTATGAGAAGGCAAGAGAACTACTTAAAAAATTAGATATTAATACTATTTCTCCAGTAGAGGCATTGTTAAAACTAAACGAGATCAAGTTGATGCTGACAGAGAAAGAGTCAAGTTTAAAGTAATTTAAAAATCCAACCAAAATTTTACAATCTTTCGAAACTTACGTAGAGACGCCATGCACGGCGTCTCTACGTAAGTTTCAGCTTAACGCTTTAAAAGTTTCTTCCAGGTTCCTTTAATAATATTATACTTCAATGTACTGGGTAACGCCATCCAGAAATATTTTGTTATATCAACTGCAAAAGAAGGTTGCATATAACAATTGATTGCACAACCTTCACACTGTTCATACCTTCCTTCCAACTTTACAAGTTTTTGTACTTTCTCTGATGTATAAAGGTCATATAGATTATCACCAATATCAAGAGCCTCCATTCCGAGATGATAGCATGGTAGCAAAAGTTTATTCTCAGGTGAAATCACAATGGTAGTGCTTGCAGCTTTGCAAACCGGATTATCAATATGATTTCCACCATGTCTTCTCAAAGCGATGAATGCCTGATTGAGATAAATTAATTTTTCTGATGCTATCTTTTCCAGTCGAGCTAAGGCAATATCCGAAAGGCCGCCATTAGTATTAACACCGTTATATTCAAATACAGGATTAAGGATAAGCAGAAGATCATTCGGCAAGGCGAACCTTTTATAAACCTCCTCTATCTGATCAATGTTCTTCTCAAATACTGTAAACAAGATATCAGGCCGCTCTCCGATTTCCTTTGCTATTTTTATTGATTCTACAAAGAAGTCATAACATGCCACACCTCTTGATTTATCATGTTCTGCTTTATGCACAGAGTCAAGTGAGAAATGTAGCATATCAACCTTGCCCTTTAATTTCTCTGCATATTTAGGATATAGTAGTGTATTAGTGGTAACAGTTGTAATAAATCCCATGTCTTTTGCAAGAGACAATAGTTGGTCAAGCTGTTGGTGCAATAATGGCTCACCTCCTGTGAAATCAATTACTTTTACTCCAAGTTTTTTAAGATCCCTGAAGTTAGCTTTTGCTTGCTCAAGAGTAACATATGGAGAAGGTTTTTCCCAAATATCACAAAAGGAGCAACTTGCATTGCATCTATAAGTGACATAATAATTACATAAGACAGGATGTGAAATGAGCCTCACTTAAACAAAACTTTTGTATAAATTCAGAAATAAAGGTCAAAAACACAAAAAAAGGTTATCTTTTATTCTTTCCTTTCTTCTTCACTATCGGTCCTACTGCAATGGTTACAGACCTGTTGAATGGCTCAGGATTATCAGTGTCAGGATGTTGGACATTCAGAAAATAGGTCGAGTAGTCTGAGGTAAAATAACCTCCGGTAGTTTCCGCACCTACAGGAGCTATCAAAAACCTCTTCAGATCATCTACTACAGGATTTTTAATGCTTAGATCAAGCCACCAGATTTCATTTACAACTTTGTCTCTTTTAAGAAATTCTTCGGGCACTCTGCCCCTTGTGTTTTTAATGATATCTTCATTTATAACCAGATATGTCTTACCTTTTAACTTAGCATAGGTAATCCCATCAGGATTAGAAAAGTGTTTGTCAGCATTTTTAAGCCCATTGCCTCCGGAGATCAAAGGTTTAATTGAGTTAGAGGAAGGATTGAATTCAAGAACAGCTCCAAACGGATAATCGTATTCCCCTTTTTCATTTTTAGTAGCTTGTATATGATTCGCCCATGTGGAGTTTATCATAGCCGATTTATCCAAATTGATTTCATCCTGGCCTGTTTCTGATATGTATATCTTGCCATCAACAAGCGTAAGCCATTCCATGCGTACAAAACTTGTTGCACCCCGCTGTAAGGCAATATTTCTTGATTCAATCAATGATTTCATATCTGAAGGAAGATGTATCCAGGTACCTCCGTTTCCATTAGCATTTTGCTGATATGCAAACAGCTTTCCTTTTGATAGGTCACCTGCCTTTTCAGCGATAAATTTATAAAACACTGAGGGTGTAAAATCATCTGTAAGATAAACCGTAACACTGTCCGGCATAAGTAAAATGCCTTCATGGGAGCATCTTCCCATTGCATACAATTTTCTTAAAGCAGATTTTGAAACAGGATCAATCTCTACCACCCAGCCCATATTCTGATATCTTTTCATCCCATTAAAATCACTTGTATCTCTGCAACCACTCCCATCATTGTACAGCTCTGCATTTGAAGCTGGCGGAAATTCTTCAGCGCTTAGGATAGTTCCCCAAGGAGTTAAAGCACCGCTGCAATTTTTAAAAGTACCACCAACCTTTGAAAAATCAACAGCATTAAAAGCACCTTTATTAATCCATCTTCCATCAATTTTATTTATTTCAAAAACGGTTGCCCCCCCTCCATCTCCCAATGCTGCGCTTGTGTCATTAGATTCGTGAGATACAAACAGAAAACCATCAATGCCATTTTTTCCCTTTGGAATAAAACAACTATAATCATGTTCTCCTTTTGAAGTTGTCTTAGCTCCTTTAACATTTACTACAATCTCTCCTTGCCTAAATAGTTGGTCATAGCGGACGCCCTTTGGCAGAATAATTCCGGAGCCATCATATTCTTTCGTAAGCTGAAAACGTTGCGCTAAAGCAGGAAAAGAAATTATGATAAAAAGCAAAAGGTTAATGCCTACTGATTTGTATGTTTTTAACATGTTAATGCTACACTTGGACTCATGAAAAGACAAATTATAAGGCAAATATTAACCTGGCGTTAACACCATGTTATTTATAACAATAAAAAATTGCCAATCTGTATAACAAGGCTTTCAGAGAAATGTTTGGGGAGTTTAAAAAAGAAAGTAAAAATTTAGCAGAACAACCCATTGAGGGTTATCACAAACAATCCTATCAAAGGAAAAAATAGATTTCTTAAAAATTCACAGAAAGCATCAACAGCTCAGAATCACCAGCATCATTATCTGTTACAGCAATGGCTATTGTCTCTTTGGAAGATTCCTCTTCAAATATTGAAATGGATTCGATCTTACCTTTATACATTTGTCCATTATCGTCGATCGGACCCATTTGAAACTCAGCCGGAAGAAGATTATTCATACCTCCTCTCAGATAGTCGAATTCTCCAAGCTCAAAAATACCTACATGACTTCCAGCCACAATACCATCAAGGTAAGCATTATCTGTATCTTCGGCACTTGCAGTGAAATAAAGCCTTTTCCCGAATACAGATGCTCCAGAAAAACCTGATGGTACTCCACCAATTTGTGGTAAATGATAGGTCTTAACAAAAGGGAAAGGCACTAATTGTGACCCTTCACACAAATAAGGAATAAACTCCTCCAGTTTGATCACCATCACCGAATTACTTCCTTTTCTGTTGGCCCTGTTAAACAAATACAAATGCTGATCATCCGACGCAGCAGCTTCCAGGTTTAGAGACTCGCCCCCAGTAATTTCATAATTACTTTGAAGTAGCTTATAAAATTCCGTGAGATCAAACTGTTGTACAAAGTGGTTTTTGTTATACCTGGTAGGCAGCTTAACTAGAAAGACTTTATTTCTTTTATCTGTAGAGCCTGAACCGAAGATGAGTAAATGCTTATAGCTGTTAATGGTAACAACAGTCATACACTCAAGATCCGGCTTTTCACTTTTGGGGATTTTATATTCAGCATCAGACTTAAACAATTCAATCTTTTCAAGAAGCTCAAGATTGTATTTCAGCTTGAACAGATACTTGCTATCATCTCCAATGATATAAATCATTCCATCTACCACCTCGACACCGGAAGCAGAAGGAATGTTTTCAAGAACAGCTTTTTTAATAACCTTAGTTTGCATGATCAAATTACTCTTTTGGGTGATCTGCCCTGAAGTTGGAGATAGCTTCATGAAGAAAATCAAGGAAATTAGTAACACTTGGATCATAGGCCGTAGGCTCAGCCAACAATTCCTCAGTAAACGGATCAATAAGTACATAGTAAGGCTGAGCATTGTTTTTGAATCTCATTATCTGCAATTCTGCATTTTTCTGACCTAAAGTTGTTTTCTTCTTGTCATCCAACTTAGAAACAAAGACATCTGAAGAGTCAAGTTTCGTTCTATCATCCACATACAAAGAAGCAATAATAAAGTCATTACTTAACAACTTCAAAACTTCTGCATCCGACCAGACATTTGCCTCCATCTCTCTACAACTGACACAACCATGGCCTGTAAAATCAATCATGAGCGGTAGATTTTTCTTCTTAGCACATTCTCTCGCCTGCTCATATGTATAATAGCCATTCAGACCATGTGGAAGCTTCTTATTTGAACTTGCATACTTGGGTTCATCACAAATGTAAGCTTCATGTGAATTGGTGTATTCCCGAACGATTCCAGGCAAATCAAAGTCATGAGTAGACATAGGAGGTAGATAACCTGATAATGCTTTTAATGGTGCACCAAATAATCCCGGCACTAAATACATTGCGAAAGAAAAAGCTATTATTGCCAATAAAAGTCTTGGGACACTTATCTTATGCAAAGCGCTGTCATGTGGAAGTTGATACTTACCTAAAAGGTATAATCCTAGTAAAACAGATAACACGATCCAAATAGCAATATAGACCTCTCTGTCTAAAATGCCCCAATGGTAAACTTGATCCGCAATGCTTAGGAATTTAAGGGCGAGTGCCAGTTCTATAAAACCTAGAATTACCTTTATAACATTCAACCATCCGCCTGATTTCGGAAGCTTGCTTAACCATGATGGAAATAAGGCAAACAATGAAAATGGCACAGCAAATGCAGTTGAATAGGCTAACATTCCTAAGGCTGGCCTTAGCACCTGCCCTTCTGACCAGGCCATTACTAATATATTTCCAACAATAGGGGCCGTACAAGAGAAGGAAACTAAAACGAGGGTTACCGCCATAAAGAAAACCCCATAATATCCTCCTTTATCTGCTTGCTCATCCGCCTTATTAACGATTGATGCTGGTAAAGTAATTTCAAACATTCCAAGAAAAGAAAGGGCGAAAACCACAAATACTGCCGAAAAAATAACATTAGGCAACCAATGGGTACTCAGCAAATTTGCAAGCGCAGGACCAAATAACAAGCCTATGATAAAATACAATAGGATAATGGACAATCCATAAATGATCGCCTTTTTAACCCCTTCAGATCTTTTTTGATGCCCTCCTGTAAAGAAGGTCACAGTCATAGGGATCATCGGAAAAACACATGGTGTGAACAATGCAATAAACCCAGCGCCAAATGAAATTATTATGTAAGCAAGCAATGATACCTGCCCCGGACCACTATTTCGTTTTTTAAACTTTCTCTCAAGCTTTTCAAGCGCCGTTGGTGCAGGTGATTTTTCAACTGTTCTTGTATATAGACTAGAATCCTTTTTGGCCGATCCGTCAAGTTGCGACTTCAGCTCCTGAATAATCAGATTATTCAAACTATCTCTCTCGATGAGCTTTTCAATATGCTCACTTGCTTTCTTTAATTCTTCTTTTGAAGGAGTACCTTGTGAAAAGGAAACTATAGGAAGAATAAACAGAAGAGAAAAAAATAATGACTTTATAAACTTTAATTTCCCCATTTTCTCGCAAATGTTTTCAATACTTCAATGGATTCGTCTTTACCATCAGGGGTACGTGTAATCAATTTTGATTTTTGTAATTCAAGCTCTGCTACTGATGAATTCCTATCCAGTGCACCTGTTGGTTTATTCGGTGTTTTAGGATTAGTCGGAGCAGGGGTCTCTTTTACTTGGCCCGCTGTAACTTTTATTCCATCAAAAGTAAACTCTCCGCTCACAGGCACGCACTTTCCGCTTACATCCGTGCAGGCCTGTGCATTCAATGATACTTTGATCACAGGATTATCTTTAAGGATTTTTACTTTTTGTTTGAATACTCCTGTGCCTTTAAAATATCTGTATTCTCCACCCCAAAGGGAATCATATTTCTTTTTGGAATCTACTGATATAAGTTTTCCAACTACTTCAAATGATGGATCTTTTTCGATTTCAATTTCCGTTACATTCGGACCAAGATTCGGATCAAAGTCACTTGAATACAAATACCATCCTGATTTGATCTGAGCTGTAAATATCAGTTCTACTATTTCACCCGCCTTTACTTCCTTTTTTGAAATAGTAGTACTCCATGTAACTGGCTTTTCTATCTGGGCCATCAGACTCGCAGAAATACCCAGCATTAAAAAGAAAATTAAAATCCTGATCTTCATAAAATAATTGGTGCAGTAATTAAATCTCTATTCTTATTTTCCTTTGTTGAGCGCACTAAAGTGCTTATAAAATAAAGTGATCGTTTCTATTCCTTTGAAGTAATGATCTACTTTATAACTTTCATTCGGCGAATGAATAGCATCTTCATCCAGTCCAAATCCCATCAATACTGTTTTCAGACCCAATACCTTTTCAAACAAACTTACAATTGGTATACTGCCTCCATCTCTTGTCGGCAAAGGCTTTTTACCCCATACCTCTTCTATTGCCAGACTTGCTGCTTCATAACCAGGAAAGTTCGTCGGTATCAAAGCCGGCTCTCCTCCATGATGCGGATGTACTTCCACCTTCACTGATTTAGGAGCTATAGCTTTGAAATGCTGGCTAAACTGCTTTGTAACTTTCTCAAAATTCTGTCCAGGCACCAATCGCATGGAAATTTTTGCAAAAGCCTTCGAAGGAAGAACGGTTTTAGCTCCTTCGCCAGTATAACCTCCCCAAATTCCGTTTACATCCAGGGTTGGTCTAATACCAGTTCTTTCAATTGTGGTATACCCCTTTTCTCCTTCAATATCTTCAATGTCAAGTTCTTTTTTGTAATCATTCAGATCGAATGGGATTTTATTCAATTCCTCTCGCTCTTTTGCAGATAGCTCTTTTACATCATCATAAAATCCCGGAATGGTGATATGATTGTTCTCATCTTTCAAAGAAGTAATCATTTTACACAAAGTATTGATCGGGTTTGCCACTGCTCCACCATAAATGCCTGAATGAAGGTCTCTTTTAGGACCGGTAACCTCAACTTCAAGATAACACAATCCTCTCAAGCCAACAGTTATAGAAGGACAATCTTCGGAAATAATCGATGTATCGGAAATTAAAACCACATCAGCTTTTAACTTTTCCTTATTCTCTTTTACGAAAGTATCCAGATTGTCTGAACCTATTTCTTCTTCACCCTCTATAAGGAACTTAATATTGCAGTTTAATTCGCTGTTTTTCAGGATGGTTTCAAGTGCCTTGATGTGCATGTACATCTGCCCCTTATCATCACAAGAACCTCGCGCATAAATCCTGCCATCTTTTATCACGGGCTCAAATGGGGGGCTATTCCAAAGATTCAGAGGATCGGGAGGCTGTACATCGTAATGACCATACACCAAAACTGTAGGAGCTTTAGGATCAATAAGTTTTTCTCCATAAACAATAGGATGCCCCTTCGTTGCACAAATTTCTGCTTTAGCTGCCCCGGCTGCTAATAACTTGTCTTTAATGAAATCTGCGGCCTTGAGCACATCCTGCTTGTATTTGCTATCAGCACTTACAGAGGGAATTCGCAACAGATCAAACAGCTCTGAAAGAAATCTGTCTTTGTTTTTTTCAATGTATGTATTCATAAAATGACACAGGCTCAAAGCCTTTGCTCAAAAAGAGTTTTGCCCAAAGATTGTTTTATACTGCAATTATAAAAATTAAACTGGGATTAAGCATTAAAAAAGTGTCAGTCTTAATCAATTCACTCGATGATATAACTAAGTTATTGATTATAATGATTAACAGATTTTTAATGACTTAAAATTAATTTTAAATTTAATAATCTGCCTTTTCTCGATCGATGATTTAATACAACTTTAAGCTCAGAAATTTCCAAGCCATTTAATATTTTCCCCCTAAGTATAGAATTACTCCTGTTATGAAAAAGTAACCCCTTTTTCCTCAAAACCTTTAAGGCCCTGAAGGCCGCCAGTGTGAATGGCTATAATTTCAGAATTCTCTGGAAAAAAATCTTTGCTTATCAGATCAAGGATTCCCCAAACCATTTTGCCTGTATAAATCGGTTCCAGTGGAACATTAAATTGCCTTTTAAATTCTTTAATGAAAGATGCCAGTTCAGCAGTACATTTGGCATAACCGCCAAAATGATATTGATCTATAATTTCCCAGTTTGTAAAAATTTCATCACCAAGGAGATTTTCAATATCATTTTTCAAAAATCTTCCCCCTTTTAGCGCAGAAAAGCCCAATATCTTCGGCCTTCCATTCATTCCTTTGATAATTCCTGCCAATGTCCCTCCTGTTCCTACTGGGCTGCATAAAAAATCAGGGGAGCATTTCAGATTTTCAATCATTTCGGCACATCCTTTTACTGCATACTCATTGCTTCCTCCTTCCGGAATTATGAAAGGACTTCCAAATTTTTCCGCCAACTCGCTTAAAAATGTTGGTTCTGTTTTTTTTCGGTATTGCTCCCTGGAAACCTGATAAATCTTCATTCCACATTCTGTAGCAAATTTTAAGGTTGGGCTTAATTCCCGACACTCATCTCCTCTGATTACCCCAACTGTTTCAAAACCAAACTCTTTACCTGCTGCCGCAAATGCATAGATATGATTGGAATGTGCTCCTCCAAAAGTCAGTAAAGATTTATTGCTCAATTCTTTAGCCCTTTCAAGGTTGTATTTCAGTTTCCAATATTTATTACCCGAAATGCATGGGTGATTTAAATCTTCCCTCCAAATAGAAAATCTGACATTTTTTTCCTGACAAAGTGGGTGATTTATTTCCTGAAGAAATGGCTTTGGATTCACTGTTAACCTAACTTTTAAACTGGTTTATTGCTAAATTGCGGCAATTTTAAGAATAAAAAAAGCGGCGAGGTTTTATGACTGAGGAAATTGAGAATGACCATGACGAACTTTCAGAAGATGCCGATCTGTATGAGCATTTTAGGATTGAAATAGATAAAAAACAAGCTCCGATCAGAATTGACAAATTTCTGATGGATCGTCTGCCCAATGTTACCAGAAACAAAATCCAGAATGGCATAGAGTCGGAAGCGATTAAAATCAATGACAAGGCTACAAAATGCAGTTACAAAATAAAGCCTCTGGATGTTGTTACGGTTTCTCTCCCTCATCCTCCCAGAGAGGACGTTGTAATACCTGAAAATATTCCGCTGAACATTGTCTTCGAAGATGATCAATTGCTGATCGTCAATAAGCCTCCGGGAATGGTAGTGCACCCGGCATATAACAACTGGACAGGAACGCTTGTAAATGCTTTGGCATATCATTTCCAGAATCTTCCAACATCCAGAAATGGAGAGATCAGACCGGGATTAGTTCACAGGATTGATAAAGACACTAGCGGTCTGCTTGTAATCGCCAAGACTGAATTTGCCATGTCCTATCTGGCCAAACAGTTTTTCGACCACACTATAGAGCGAACTTATATTGCCATGGTTTGGGGTGAACCAAAAGAAAATGCCGGAACAATCAGGAGCAATATGGGAAGAAGTCTGAAAGACCGTAAAGTTATGGCTGTATATCCGGAGGGCAGTGAAACAGGCAAGCATGCCATTACTCACTATAAGGTATTGAAAAATATCAGATATGTATCCTTAATTCAATGCAACCTTGAAACGGGAAGGACACACCAGATAAGGGTGCATATGAAGCATTTAGGGCACCCCATATTCAATGATGTGACTTATGGAGGTGATAAAATCTTAAGAGGGACAAGCTTTTCAAAGTATAAGCAGTTTGTTGAAAACTGCTTTAGCATTATTCCGCGACAGGCGCTTCATGCAAAAACATTAGGCTTTATTCATCCGACTACCAAAGAGTTTATGCAATTTGATTCAGAACTTCCTCAGGATTTTAAAGATGCGATTGAGAAGTGGGAGAATTATGTGGAATATGAATAAAGTTAAAAGTTGTAAGTAATAAGTTTTAAGAATAAATCAACTTGAGCACTTATTACTTACAATCTTATTAATTATAACTTATTATTCAATTACAAGCTTAGAAATCTGCCTTCTCTCACCTGCAATTATTTCAACATAATACATTCCTTTCTGCAGATTTGAAACATCTCCAAAGATCTGCTGATCTCCGGCTGTTTGTCTTCCTTCATACAGTGTCTTAACCAATTTGCCATCTATTGAATTTACATTCACTTTTAACTGAGTCGCTTCTTTCAGGCCATAAGTTAAATTTATCTGACTGTTTGAAGGATTTGGGAAAAGAGTTATTTGTTTAGACAATTCAAGCGATGCAATTCCTGTCGCAGGCTCTACTGCATTCTGAATAAATAAAACCTGAGATTGAGTTCCAAATCCAGGTATATTTGTTTCGGAAAAGATTATTGTCAGTACGGGAAATTTTGCAGTTTGAGTATACCAGGTAAACGAAGTAATGTTCGTTGTTGCAGTAACAGGAGTAGGCAATGGAAATATCGTTACTACATCTGTTATAGTTGCTACATTTTTGATCCTTAAAGCTTTTTCATAAGTGACTCCGTTATTTAGAACCAGAGAAGCTTCTTCATCTGCAATGGAGGTAACAGTTGCAGTTCTTGTTGAGCTACCGGAAAATCCCGAAAACGAAAGGGTCGCCGTACCGCTAAAATTATCTGTAAAAGTGCTGTTAAGGGAAAACGGATAAGTAAGATATTTATAACCATCTGTATTTACAGCATTTCCAATATCCGTATTTTTGTATCCCCAGTTAATCAAATCATTTGTAGTAGCTTCATAATACTGATATTCATCTTTTGTTGCTTTAACTGCTTTTAGTGCAAGATTCGCGTTAGGGTAAGTAGCAACATCACCTGAAGGAACAGCTACTACTTCATTAGTATAAGAGCTGTTTTCAGTCAAACCTGAAAAATCTCTGGAAGTAGCTGGAGTGTTTATTTCACCAACAGTGAGAGCGGACCCATCATACTCACGACTTGTAAATTTGTCACCGATCTCATAATTATTTGCTGAAGTAAGTGTAATCTGAGCATTTGCCAGATGTACAGTGAATACGATAAAACAAGCAGATAAAATTTTTTTCATACTAATTAAGGTTATAATTTAATGTTATTAAAAAAGCTATTTATGGGAAAACGAAACATGCTTATATCAACTATTCTGTTTTCACTTATGCATGTTTCTGTTAAATTCTTAAGCGGATTCAATGTATTTCAAATTGCATTTTTCAGAGCTCTGATCAGTCTGAGCATCTGCCTTTACCTTCTCAATAAATCCGGCTTAAGTCTGAAAGGTAACAGGCAAAGCATGCTTTGGTTTAGAGGCTTACTCGGAACAGCCTCAATTTTCAGCTTTTATTATACACTTCAGAATATCCCTTTGGCTACCGCTTTTACTATCAGTCAGCTTGCTCCATTAATTATCGGAATATTCGCTGCCATGATTTTAAAAGAGAAAATAAGCCGGTTCCAATGGTTGCTTTTACTTCTCGCATTTTCAGGGGTCCTGTTAATCAAAGGTTTTGACCTGAGAGTTACTACATTTGATATAGGCATCGCTATATTTTCTGCGCTCATGACTGCCGGTGCACATTTTACCATCAAAGTCATAAACCAGGATGATCCCCCTGTAAAAGTAATGACATATTTGCCTTTGGTTTCGCTGCCTCTGGTTACCCCTTTTGCCATTTTTTACTGGAAAACTCCTTCCGTATTAGAAATCTTTCTGCTTTCAGGTGTCGGTCTTTTAGCCCATTTCGCTCAATTATTCCTCACCAAGGCATATCAACAGGAAAAGGCATCCAACCTTATCCCATTTTATTTTCTTGGAGTGATGATGTCTATCCTTTGGGGTTATCTTGCCTTTGAAGAGACTTTTAACTTTCAGTCAATAACAGGAATGGCTTTTTTAATGATTGCCGGCAGTCCTGATATTTATAAAAGCATGATACTTCTGAAAAAACCTAAAGCTTCTTAGCAGCCTCCCAATATTTATCCATTTCGGCAAGAGTCATTTTCCCCAATTCCTTACCATCTTTTTTACTCTCCGATTCGAGGTAATTGAATCGCTTGATGAATTTTTTATTGGTTTTTTCTAACGCATCTTCGGCGTTTATATCTAAAAACCTTGCATAATTTATCAAAGAAAACATCAAATCTCCAAACTCATTTTCAGCCTTTTCCTTCTCAATCACTTTATTCTCAACAACGTTAAATTCCGCTTTAAACTCAGCCATCTCTTCTTCCACCTTTTCCCAAACCTGCTCCCTTTTCTCCCAGTCAAAACCTGCTCCACGCGCTTTTTCCTGAATCCTCATCGCCTTTACTAAGGCAGGGAGAGATTTGGGCACACCAGATAACACTGTCTTTTTGCCCTCAGATTCTTTAAGTTTGATCTGCTCCCAGTTTTTCTTCACTTCCTCTTCATTTTCAGCATTAACATCACCATAAATATGTGGATGTCTTCTTATCAACTTTTCACACAATGAATTGATGACATCTGCAATGTCGAAGTTATTTTGTTCAGAGCCTATCCTTGCGTAGAAGACAATATGCAAGAGAATGTCTCCAAGCTCTTTTTTTATTTCATCATTATCTTTCTCAACAATTGCGTCTGAAAGCTCGAATGTTTCCTCAATAGTCAGATATCTCAGAGAATCTATAGTCTGCTTTTTATCCCAGGGACACTTTTCTCTGAGTTCGTCCATTATGGTGAGTAATTTGTCAAAAGCAGAAAGCATTTCTTTCCGTCTTTCGCCTTTATTTAAGTCATTATAAATCATTTTTCGCTATTCCTAGTTCTATACAATAATAAGGTTTTGCCGTTAAAAATTTCATCCTGAAAAACCAGAAATTTTGACATAAAATTTATTTTTGGCACGTTATTTAAATAAACAAAAAATACCGGAAAACCTTTTACTTTTACGGCAGGAATAGCTTTTAAACAGAAAATAAATCAATAAAAAGTGACACTAATCAAATCAATTTCAGGCATTAGGGGTACGATAGGAGGCAAAAGCGGAGAAGGTCTTACTCCAATTGATATTGTGAAATTCACCACGGGATACGCACAATGGATCAAGTCCAGAGGTGAAGGGAGAACAGTTGTAATTGGAAGAGATGCAAGGCCTTCCGGACAATTGGTTTCAGGAATTGTTACTTCTACTCTAATATCTATGGGACTGGATGTAATAGACCTAGGTTTGTCTACTACTCCAACCGTGGAAATGGCGGTTACAATGGAAAAGGCAGCAGGAGGAATTATAATCACTGCAAGCCATAATCCAATCCAATGGAATGCCTTAAAAATGCTGAATGAAAAGGGAGAATTTGTATCTGAAGCAGATGGCAAACAAATTCTGGAATTTGCCGAGAATGAATCGACGGAATTTTCCGAAATCAAAAAGATCGGACAATATTCAACTGATGACAGCTACATTAAAAAGCATATTCAGGCGATCCTTAAACTTCCGCTTGTCAATAAGAAATTGATTGAACAAAGAAATTTTTCAATCGCCATAGATTGTGTCAATTCCACCGGAGGTATTGCCTTGCCAATGCTACTTGAAGCTTTGGGGGTTAAAAACGTAACTCAGTATTATTGCGAACCTAACGGACAATTTCCTCACAATCCTGAGCCACTACCAGAAAATCTGACTTATATTTCCAGAGAGATTTCCAAAGGAAAATTTGACCTTGGAATTGTTGTAGATCCTGATGTTGACAGACTTTGCTTTGTCTGCGAAGATGGCAGCATGTTTGGTGAAGAATATACATTGGTTGCAGTAGCTGACTATGTGCTTAAGAATAAGCCAGGTAACACTGTTTCTAACCTTTCATCTACAAGAGCTTTAAAAGATGTTACTGAGAAGGCAAAAGGCAACTACTTTGCTTCTGCTGTTGGTGAAGTGAATGTAGTAACTGCAATGAAAGAACATAATGCTGTTATTGGTGGTGAAGGTAACGGAGGAATTATATATCCGGAGTTACACTATGGGAGAGATGCTTTAGTTGGTATCGCATTGTTCCTGACACATCTTGCCAAATTCGGCAAATCGATTTCAATGTTGAGAATGCAGTATCCGCCTTATCACATATCAAAAAATAAAATCGAACTTACTCCGGATATCGATGTAGATTGCGTAATTGAAGAGATCAGAAAGAAGTACAACAAGCAGCCTATAAATAATATTGACGGAGTGAAGATTGAGTTTGACAAAGAGTGGGTTCATTTAAGAAAATCAAATACAGAACCAATTATCCGAATTTATTCTGAGTCCGAAACACAGGCAACTGCAGATCACCTCGCCAATAAAATTATTACGGACATAAAGGAGCTACTTTCAAGACATGCATGTCTACTTAGATAACGCCGCTACAACAATTCTTGACCCGATAGTACTGGATGCCATGATGCCCTTTTTTAAAGAGCATTTTGGCAATCCTTCTTCGATTCACACACATGGCAGAGAGGCAAAATCTGCTATCGAAAAAGCCAGAAAAACAGTTGCCTCTCTTCTCAATACTTCCCCTTCAGAAATATTCTTTACCTCAGGAGGAACAGAAGCTGACAATACTGCCATTACAAGCAGTATTAATGGTTTTAATATCAAACATGCAATCACTTCACCGATTGAGCATCATGCAGTGCTTCATACTCTTGAGCATCTGGAAAAAGAGGGAAAAATACAGTTGCATTATGTGAAGCTTAATGAGAAAGGTGAAGTAAACTATGATGACCTTGAACATCTGCTTCAGAACTACAGTCATTGCTTTGTTTCTTTAATGCATGGAAACAATGAAATCGGAAACCTCAGCGACATTTCAAGAATAGGTGAACTGTGCCGTAAACATGGCGCTATTTACCATACTGACACAGTACAAACTGCCGGACATTTTCAACATGATCTTCAGAAGCTGAAAGTAGATTTTATTGTTGGGTCGGCCCATAAATTCCACGGACCAAAAGGTGTTGGCTTCCTTTATGTAAACGGTGACCGTAAAATAGATCCGTTAATTTATGGTGGTGCACAGGAACGAAATATGCGAGGAGGCACTGAAAATATCTATGGCATAGTTGGTCTCGCGAAAGCGTTGGAGATGGCATATCAGAATTTGACGACTCACAAAGAACATATAAGCAAGCTGAAAACCTACATGATCAACTCTTTGAAAACTGAAATACCAGGAGTGGATTTTAATGGTGCCAGTGCTGATCCTGAAAACAGCTTATACACTGTTTTAAGTGTAAGTCTTCCCCCTTCAGATATGAATGAGATGCTGCTTTTTAATCTGGATATAAATAAAATATCTGCGTCTGCAGGAAGCGCATGTGCTAGCGGCACCGATGCAGGATCTCATGTATTGAATGCTATAAAAGCTGACCCCGAGAGAGGACATATCAGGTTCTCTTTTAGCAAATACAATACAATTGAAGAAATAGATTATACAGTTAAGAAGCTTTCTAATTTTTATAAATAAGTAGCTAAAAATGAATGTGGATGATATGGAAAAAACATATTTCTCCTTTAATTTATCCACATTTTTAATCCCTGTTTTCGCCTGTCACGTATATATAACCAGCACCAACGATTAAAAGTCATGGACAGGCGCACAACAATAAATCTCAAGCTTTTCATAAGAAGATTTAAGAGAAACTATGAGTACTACACCAATCTTTACAGTGGTAAAAATTGTCAAATGTATCTGGATCAGTTCGAAAGAGATAACCTGAAATTAGCACAGGTTCTTTTCGGCAGAGAGGGAGTCCGGATGATGAAAGAGAACATCAATTCGCTTCATTTATCAACTTAATTCTAAACTAAACTAAATGAAAAAACACGGATGGTTGCCGTGTTTTTTTATTTTAAGGCTAATCACGTTTTAACCAATTTATTGGAAGACCATTTTTTCCGGAAAATTTCAGATAATAATTCACTCCCGCTGCATGCTCGTCTAATTTCCTTCCTTTTTCAACCTTAACCACAACACCGCCAAATTCTCCGATCCCTCCATCTGTCTGATAAATTCCAGGCACTAATCTGACATACTCATAGCCAAACAGTTCAGGAACTCCTCTCATAAGATCTACTACAAATTCGTTTGAAAAATGAGGAATGTGTTCAGTAAACTCAATCAGCATTTCATTATCGTCTTTGCTCAAGACAAACTTCGCTCTATACTCCTCCTGCACCGTATCAATAACCAGAGTATCTGTTTTAGCAGTAACAACATCACATATTCCAAACCCTTCCTGGCAACCTCTTGCTCCTTTTCTGAACCTGCTTTTTACCTCTTCCACCATTATTATAGGTTCAATTGAAAGATTTTTGCTTATAGGGGCCGGATCCTCCGGAACCTGAGTTGTTTTTTTATTCTGCTCCTTTTGTTCACATGAAAGGGAAATTCCGAGAACCGCAATTGCCACAAACCCTATTCTTTTCATAGCCTTAAAAATCTATAACTCCTAAAAAATTAACCTCATTTAATATTTAATTGTTAAGAAGAGTGGCTTGAATACGAACTTATCCCCTATTTTTACCTTTCTAATTTTAAGTTTCAAAACGCTGATCGAATAATGAAAAAATTCTGGCTGCTGCTATTCTCCGCTTTAATACCATTCATATCTTTTTCACTCCCCAAACTTTCCCCATACGCCAAAGTGAGCCTCATCACAGTTGCTCCGGGACAAGAATTGTATTCAAGCTTTGGCCATAGTGCGATCTGGATAAAAGACGATTCCAACTATATAGACAAAATTTATAACTATGGGACATTCGATTTCGAAACACCCGGATTTTATTCAAAGTTTGTAAGAGGAAAGCTGCTGTATATGCTTTCGGTCTCAAGGTCTGATTACATGTTTTATGGAGCGGAGCAGGAACAAAGATCAGTAATTGAACAGCAACTTAACATGACTTTGTCACAAAAGCAGAAGCTTTATAATTTCCTAGAGACCAATTACCTTCCTGAAAACAGATTCTATAAATATGACTTCTTTTACGACAACTGTTCATCAAGATTGAGAGATGCCTTCAAAACAGCAATGGGAGATTCTCTTCAATTTAAAAACATAGTCTTCAAAGATCAAAGTTTCAGGCAACTGATAGATCCTTATCTTGTGAACAAGCAGTTTCAGGATCTCGGTATGGATCTTGGGCTGGGCGCACCGGCAGATAGAATTGCCACACCCTCACAATATATGTTTCTTCCTGATCACTTAATGAATGCCATAGGCAATGCAACTGTGCTTTCAGACTCGGGCAAAACAGCATTTGTGGCCAAAAACAACGTCCTTTTTAAAGCAAATCCACCAGAAGACCAAGGCGCACCAGTGACTCCTGCGATGGTATTTGCCGCCCTTTTATTGATTGGAGGCTTCTCTACTTTTATTACCTGGAAAAAAAGACCTGAAACATTTACCATGGATGGAATTCTGTTTTTGATTCTTGGCTTATTCGGTCTGTTACTGTTGTTTCTTTGGTTCGGCACAGACCATAAGGTAACAGTGCACAACTGGAACATCATTTGGGCATTTCCGACACACATCATTGCTGCAATTCTCCTCTTTAAAAAGAAAAGAAGTGTTACGACTGGTTATTATTTTCTTTTGAACGGTATAGTTGTCCTGATCTTTACAGCTTGCATTTCAGTACTTCCTCAGGAAATTAATATGGCAGTTATTCCATTTCTACTGCTTATTATCATAAGGTCATTTACCCTTTATTATAAAATCACCAAAAGAATAAATTACTACCCTCTATGAATCTGGAGCATCTTTGCCTTGAAGTAATCGCATTGACAAAAGAGGTGCGTAACTTCATCAAAAACGAACTTGAAAATTTTGATCTTTCAAAAATTGAACATAAAGGAAAGAACGACCTGGTATCTTATGTAGATAAACAATCTGAAACCTTGCTTGTAAAAGGCTTGAAAGACATCCTTCCTGAAGCAGGTTTTATTACAGAGGAAGCTACCATCAGTAGAGAAGAGAAAACCTATACATGGATAATTGATCCTTTGGATGGAACGACAAACTTTCTTCATAAGGTACCTTCTTTCTCCATCAGCGTAGGTTTGATGACAGAGGGAAGAATAATTTTGGGAGTGGTGCATGAGGTGAACCTTAATGAGTGTTTTTATGCTTGGGAAGGAGGAGGAGCTTACTTAAATGGAAATCGCATTTTTGTTAATAAAAATACCAAACTTGCCGAGTCTCTCATTGGAACCGGATTTCCTTATAGTTTGCTTGACAAAACCGATGTTTATTTCGAAATTATAAAAGATTTCGTAAAAAAGACCCATGGCGTCAGAAGATTGGGATCTGCAGCAGTAGACCTTGCTTATGTTGCCTGTGGAAGATTTGACGGATATTTTGAATTCAATCTTAAAATTTGGGATATAGCAGGTGGAATTCTGCTCGTTAAAGAAGCAGGTGGAACTGTAACTGATTTTAGGGGAGGAAATGATTTCCTGTCAGGGAAAGAAGTTTTAGCCTGCGGAAAAGCTTTTGAAGAAATCAGTTCCGTGATAAAACAACGCTGGAATTAAGTAACACATTGACTATTAAAGAATAATGCAAACCTTTTTAATCGCAGTTTTATTTCTATTATCCCTGGCCTACTTAATTCGACTGGCTTATAGAAACTTTAGCCAAAAAGGACAATGCAACAACGGTTGTTCTTGTAGTTCGGTTGACCTGAAAAAAATTG
Organism: Sporocytophaga myxococcoides DSM 11118; assembly: GCF_000426725.1. Lineage (NCBI taxonomy): Bacteria > Pseudomonadati > Bacteroidota > Cytophagia > Cytophagales > Cytophagaceae > Sporocytophaga > Sporocytophaga myxococcoides. The sequence continues at coordinate 423,317 of NZ_AUFX01000004.1, forward strand.
AAGAAGAACTTTCTCAAAAACAATTTTAGACAAACTCAATTACCTTCTACCAATACTTTTTATATAGTTTACTTCTAAAATTCTATCCGGAATATTTTGGAAAAGTTAAATCAATAGCCCATTAAATTGGCAACTCCTAAATTCATTAGTTTATACCTAAAAAAACAATTAAGAGTAAACAGACCTTTTACTAGTAGGAGATAAAACTACTAGCTATTATGAATCTGGAGCATGTTTGCCTTAAAGTCGCTGAAATAACAAAAGAGGTACTTAACTTTTTAAAGAAGGAACAAGAAGATTTTGATAACTCAAAAATTGAGCATAAAGGGAAAAATGATCTTGTATCTTATGTCGATAAGCAATCGGAAATGCTGCTTGTCAGAAGATTGAAAGACATTCTTCCTGAAGCAGGCTTTATCACAGAAGAAGCAACAATTTCACGGGAGGAAAAAAAATATACGTGGATTATAGATCCACTGGATGGGACTACAAATTATCTCCATAAAATGCCTCTTTTTTCCATAAGTGTAGGGCTAATGTCTGAGGGTCGCATAATATTAGGAGTGGTTCATGAAGTGAACCTTAACGAATGTTTCTATGCTTGGGAAGGTGGTGGTGCTTATTTAAACGGAAAGAGAATATTTGTAAATCCCAATACCTCTCTTGAATCTTCTCTTATAGCAACAGGATTTCGATATAAGCAGCAGGATAAAACGGATGCCTATTTCGAAATTATGTACGAGTTTTTTAAGACTACCAATGGTGTTAGAAAGCTAGGATCTACAGCGGTAGATCTCGCCTATGTAGCATGCGGAAGACTGGACGGTTGTTTTGAATATAACCTCAACAGTTGGGATATAGCTGCGGGTGTTCTGCTTGTTAAAGAAGCAGGAGGTATCGTAACAGATTTTAAGGGAGGCAATGATTTCCTTTCAGGAAAGGAAGTTTTAGCCTGTGGAAAAGCTTATCAAGAAATCAGCACTATAGTTAAACAACAATGGAATTAGTTACATCACGAGTCATTACTCAAACCTTTTGTTTCCATCCTGATTTAAATTTTGTCCCTCTCTTATTTAAATAAGCAAAGGATAGAAGCTTGAGCCAGAAAAGACAATTCAATAAAGACTTTTCTTGCAATTCAATTAAAAATTCTGAATCATTTTAATTTTTCCTTACCCAACAAATTGAATTTTTTTTAGTCCAATCATACAATCTACTAAGATTTTCTTCGTTCTAATACATTACCATATTGAAAAAACACAATACCAAACTACACATTTCATTGATTTTGTGAAATTTACCAATTTGCCCCCTAAAACAATTTAAAGTAAATTAAGCTTTTAATATTAGGAAGGCTAACGAAGAAAATATAAATATTATGGAAAACTCAGCAAATAATACAAATCGTAAGGAGGATTTCAAAAAACCACTTACAATTTTTGAAGCGATAAAAAATAATCCTTCTGAAGAAACCACTGAAAATTCGGAAGCTTCTTCCAAAGAAAATGAAAAGAAAAGTAAGGAAAGAAAATTTAAGGATTTTCTGTTCCCTACCTGGATGCTATTTTAAGTTATTCAATTCTCTTCAGGTCGAAATGCTCCATTGGTGCAATCACGAGAGGAACCTTCTCAACTGAGACTGAGCTAGTGTCCAGACCAAAGGCGCTCGTTTCCGACAAACTGATTTCTTTCAGTATAAAATAGCTGTTCATGATCAGCCTTTCATCTGCCGACAGGTCATTATCATGACTTAGGTGTTTCTCTAGCACAACAAACCTGAAATCTCCAATAACATTTCTTTTAGAAAGTGATGTATACCGGCTGGTAAAGTCCACTTCCTTATTTGCTACCAGATCTTCTACAACTTTTCTGAAAAAGAGATTTATTCTGTGTTCTACCCTGAAACCAAGTCTGAAATCTACCCGGATAACATCATTCGGCTCGAGAAATCTTACTTTATACTCCATGGTATAAGGTTCATCCAGAACATCGATGTGGAGAAACCAGTAAATATCTGCCCTTTTCGGTTGTTTCTGAAAAATTGAATAGATCACTTTTGATTCTATTTCTCTAAGACTGTTTGCACTGGTGAGGTATACCAGGTGAGTAGCATATTTAGGAATAGAAAGGTCATTGCTAAGTTCCTTAAGCAAAGGAATATAGTCGTCCAACTTAATGAATTCAGTAAGTCTGTTTTTGATTTTGCGTGCAGCATACCATGTGTACATTACATAAATCAGAATACCACTGATAACCAGCGTAACATAACCACCATGCATGAATTTGGTAAGGTTACCCACCAGGAATGTGAGCTCGATTGCCATGTATACCACAAAAACCAGAGCCACCCAGAAGAAAGTCACCTTTCTTACAAAATACAGGTAAAAACAAAGCAGCATGGTAGTTACGATCATGGTAATGTTGATCGCCAAACCGTAAGCAGCTTCCATTTGCGAAGACTCTTTAAAATACATTACTATACCAATACAGCCTGCAAGCATCAGCCAGTTAATACTCGGAACGTAAATCTGGCCTTTCATTATGGTAGGGAAACTAAGTTTCACTTTTGGCCACAAATTTAGTCTGATAGCTTCTGAAATAAGAGTAAAAGAACCGCTTATTAAAGCCTGAGAGGCTATGATGGCTGCCATTGTAGCTACACCGATACCAATCGGCAGGAACCATTGAGGCATTACTGCATAAAAAGGATTCCTTTCATTTAAAAAGCCTCCAGAGCTATGCAATATCCATGCTCCCTGGCCCATATAGTTCAGCAACAAACACGATTTTACAAAAATCCATGAAATTCTGATATTCGGTCTTCCACAGTGGCCAAGGTCAGAGTATAATGCTTCCGCCCCTGTAGTGCAAAGAAATACTGCGCCAAGAAGCCAAAGGCCTCCGGGATAATTCATCAAAAGATTGTATGCATAATAAGGATTGACAGAGCTCAATACGTGAGGGAATTGTATTACTTCTTTTATACCCATAACTGCCAGCATACAAAACCAGATAAACATGATCGGGCCAAATGCATTACCCATAAACTTAGTACCAAGCCCCTGGATGATAAAGAGCAGAACGAGAATACAGATTACAATAGGCATTGTATTTATCTCCGGATTAAAGATCCTTAAACCTTCAATGGCAGAGGAAACAGAAATAGGAGGAGTAATTATACCGTCAGCAAGCAACATACTGCCGCCAATCATTGCAGGAAATACCAGATAAGGGCTTCTTCTACGGATAAGCGCAAACAAAGAAAAAATTCCTCCTTCACCGTTGTTATCAGCTCTCAGTGTAAGGATCACATACTTGATAGTAGTCTGAAGTGTCAGAGTCCAGAATACGCATGACAAGCCTCCCAGCACCAAATCCTCATTTACTTTACTATCCCCTATTACCGCTTTCATTACGTACAGAGGCGAAGTCCCTATATCACCATAAATAATTCCAAGCGTAATTAATAAACCGGCAAAACTGACTTCGTCAACTGCGTACTTTGAGCTTTTCATAAGAAATTAATAATTGGGGCAAAATTAACATTTTGCATCGTTTGCGGAAAATAAAATATAAGGAATACTTTTCTTCACTAAAATTTAAAATTTATTTGCCACTTTGAAAATTAAGCATCAGATTATCAACTGATTTCAAGTTAGATAATTTTACATTTTCTGGCCATTGAAAATAATTAGACATATGATATACCACAGCTTCTTTATACTTCCTTACCTCACTTATATCAAAATAAAGTGCTCCGGTTCTGCGAACAAAAAAATCTTCTGCACCGGCTATCATTTCTTCTTCGAGGCAATACTGAAGTTGAATACTCCAATACAAAGAAATTCCGTCTAAAGCCCCTCTCTGAGCGTATTTCAAAACTCTTTCCGTATTTGATCCAAACCGGAAAAAGATCTTTTCTGTTTCCTTGGAAGAAAGCCCTATTTTTTCCCCTTCTTTTATACAGTTGGCAAGCACCCTTTCCAGACTCTCCGAAAACTTGCCTCCGGCAAGCTGTATTGCACCTGTTTGACACTGACCAATGTCTGTACTTTTATTGGCCTTAATTCTTTTCCTGATGATGTCTATCACTTTTTCTGCCATCTTTCTATAACCTGTTAATTTTCCACCGGCTATAGTAATAAGTCCGCTTTCATACTCAAACACTTCATCTTTCCTGCTGATAGCAGATGGGGACTTCCCTTCCTCTCTGACCAGTGGCCGAAGCCCTGCCCATCCCGATTCAATGTCACTCAGCTTTAAATTTGAATTCGGGAAAATCTGGTTGGTAGCATTAATCAAATACTCTTGATCTTCAAGTGATATCTCCGGGTTAATCATGTCTCCGGTATAAAATGTGTCAGTAGTACCAATATAAGTTTTACCTTCCCTTGGTATTGCAAAAACCATTCTTCCATCAGGCACATCGAAATATACAGACTGGCCTATAGGAAGTTTTTTATGATCAATGACGATGTGAACTCCTTTTGTATGAATAATTTTCGATTTCTTTGAAGACCGATCCAGAGCATCTGTCTCATCTACCCATGGCCCCGTGGCATTAATTACATAATCGGCATTAATGGAAAACAGATCCCCGGTGATCAGATCTTTAGCTTTCACACCAACTATCTTTCTTTCATTATTAAATAACATTTCCTCTGCCTTCAGATAGTTAAGTGCAAGCCCTTCCCTGAGCACAGCTTCCTTAATTATTTCAAAAGTAAGACGTGCATCATCTGTTCTGTATTCATAATACAAAGCACCACCAATAGTTTTCGTTTTATCCAGCAATGGTTCCCTTTTCAGAACTTCATCAGCTGAGAGCATTATCCGCCGTTCCCCTTTTTTTACTCCTGCAAGAAAATCATATAGCCAAAGTCCAATTCTGGCGCCGAGCTTGCCAATACTTCCCTTTTCAGTAAGAGGTAGCAACATCTTTTCTGCTATAGTCAGGTGAGGAGCATTTTTATGAACAATTGCCCTTTCTTTACCAACCTCAGCAACAAGGGCAAGCTCAAACTGTTTGAGATATCGTAATCCACCATGGATAAGTTTTGTAGAACGGCTGGAAGTCCCCTGTGCAAAATCCTGCATCTCTATTAGTGCAGCTTTCAATCCGCGTGTTTGAGCATCTAAAAGAATTCCTGCTCCTGTAACCCCACCACCAATAATCAGAAGATCAAACTTCTCATTCACCAAACGATCTTTAAACAGATTCCTGTTTTTATTACTGAAACTTATCATAAAAAACTTATTTTGCTGGATTTAATATAATTACTTAAAAACAAATTAGGCATTAGCAAGTGAAAAATCCCGCTGATCAATACATTTAACTATAATTACTCTGGCTTGATTAACAATCACATTTCTTTTAATGCATAATCCCTGGTTAAAAACTAATTTTTCAACGGGATTTGAACCATTAGGTTATTATATAGACTTCCAATTCCAAGGGAACGAATATATTCCTATGATGTTCTCAAATAAAGGGAGGTAATATGTCTATTCATTTTGATAAATTTGCTTCTGATGGGAACGCTTTTATAAAGGAACTGTGTATGCGGTTCAACTACCCCGACAGAAGAACGCAGGCAAGTATAATAATTAGAGCTGTTTTACATACATTGAGAGACAGCATTGCAATTCCAGAATCACTTAATGTACTTTCACAATTGCCAATGTTTTTAAAAGCTGTTTATGTAGAAAACTGGAAATACAGGGAAAAACCAAGAAGACATAAAAGCATTGAAGATTTTACCAGGGCAGTTGAGGAAGAACAAAGAGCTTATGGAGAAAGCAGGTTCGATTGGGATATTTCAACTGAAGAAATAGTTAGAACAGTACTAGATTGCCTTGGCAAATATGTTTCTGAAGGAGAATACGAAGATATAGCAGCTGAGCTACCAGAGCCGCTTAAGGATCTGGTGCAGGTTAAAATAAGAACATAATCTTTCGAGGAAAATATTTGGAAAGACTGACTGAAAAAAAATCTGCTCCCTCTCTCTCTGAATCTATAAGCTTTCAGTCAGTCTTCATTAAAAGAACTGTGAAAATTTATTTATTGTTTATTTCAGATTATTTTTCTCTACAACATAGAGTAATTTAGATTCTGCCAGATCAGACGGTGCGACGACCTGCTCTTCCAATGGTGGATTTTTACCATATCTCTGTTCCATTATTGCCCTTACTTCAGGTGAACTTAAATCAAAATCCTTCATCTTCTTCAGCGGACAAAGCTCCAAATCAAATGCCCTTTGATATATTTTCCATACCAGTTCCGAACAATATAGCTGATCATCCGACCAGCCAAAATAGATATCATAATGTTTTCCCACCATATCCTTACCAAGTTTCTTTGCTATAGAAACTTTGTCCGTAACAAAGTATTTATCACGTTCTTTTAACCTCATAACAGTATAAAAGCCGTTATTACCTCTTTCTATCCATTCCTCTAACTGAGTAATACATACAGGTTCAACAGCTTCCAAAACATAGGCTTTTCCTTTGTCCAAAGTAATGATCCCGACATGACTGAATTTAGAATGTGTTGCAAGTTTAACTGCCTTGCATTGATCAGAATCCATACTTTGAAAAATAATGTCTCCCTCTAAAAATTGTCCTTTTTGTATCTTCTTATTTATTCGGCTGTAAAGCTCCACTCTTGCATGTGAAACATAACTAAAAATGGTAAGAGCTATAAGGGCCGCCAAAAACAATAATGCTTTATTTCTCATACATTAACATCCATTATAAGCTTATCATTAAACAAAAAAACCGGAAATAATCCGGTTTTTACTGTATTGCAAACTACTTTATTTAGTTACTTTTTCTTTCACTGGGTGAACCGGATAATAAATCGTATCCGATAAACTTGTACCCGGAGCAACCATTGGAAGCACATTCTCTTCTTTCTTAACCTTAGCATGTATTAAGAATGGCTTATCCAGATTGTGTGCTTTATTAACTGCAGCTTTAAGCTGATCAACAGATTCAACACTTACTGATTCCAGTCCAAAAGCTTTTGCCAATAATACGAAGTCCGGATTCATGAGCTCAACACCTGAATAGTTCTTTGCATAGAACTGCTCCTGCCACTGACGCACCATTCCCAGATATGAATTATCAAGCAACAATATTTTTATAGGCCATTTCTCCTGTACACAAGTCATTAATTCCTGTATATTCATCTGGAAAGAACCATCGCCAGTGATACACCAAACATCTTTATCTGGCGCAGCAGCCTGAGCTCCCATTGCAGCTGGTAAACCAAAGCCCATAGAGCCTAAGCCACCTGAAGTAAGGAAGTGATTTGGCTGCATTCTCACAATATATTGAGCAGCCCACATCTGGTGCTGACCAACATCAGTTGTTACAATTGCATCAGAAGCCATCATCTCTTCAAGCACCTTTATTGCAGTTACTTCATTAAATTCAGTATAATCAGGTACGAGAATCGGGAATTCTTCACGCGACTCATTAAGGTTCATCAACCATTCTGCACGCGCTTTGCTGTTTCCTGAATCTCTTGTATCAGGCAATTGTGGTAAAACCAATTTCAAATCTCCATGAAGGAAAACATCGGTTTTAACATTTTTGCCGTGCTCGCTTTTATCAATATCGCAGTGAATAATTTTTGCTTTAGGAGCAAATGTTGCAAGCGTACCTGTAATCCTGTCATCAAAACGAATCCCCAATGCAATGATCAAATCTGATTCCTGAACAGCCAGGTTAGCATACTTCATTCCATGCATTCCCAACCATTGAAAAAACAATGGATCATTGTATTCCATTGCGCCAGTGCCAAGGATTGTAGAAATTACAGGAATATTTTCTCTATGAACGAACTCTCTTAGCTCATCCCATGCTTTTGCCAACAATACACCGTGTCCAGCAATTACAAGAGGTTTTTTTGCATTTTTGATTAATGTAGCAGCCTTATGAATGTCTTCATTTACAACTAAACACTTTCTCGGAGGCTGTGGTTTTTGAAAATGCTGTTCCCAGTCTTCATCAAGATCAATATAGTTACCTTGAACACTTCTTGGAATATCAATAAGTACAGGGCCCGGACGGCCTTCAATACATATTCTGTAAGCTTCCTGAAAAATAGAGGCAGCATCTTCCAGCTTAGTAATCAGGTAAGTCTTTTTGGTAATTGGAATACAAATACCTGTGATATCAGTTTCCTGGAATGCATCTGTCCCTACAAGATGAAGTGCTACCTGTCCGGTAATCGCAATCATCGGAACTGAATCAGCATAGGCATCAGCAATTCCAGTTACAAGATTTGTTGCTCCCGGGCCTGAAGTCGCCAGGCAAAATCCCGGCTTGCCTGCTACCCTTGCATAGCCATTCGCTGCGAAAGAAGCTCCCTGCTCGTGACGAACAAGAACACTGTTTAGCTTGCTGAATGCTAATGCATCATATATCGGAAGAATTGCTCCACCTGGATATGCAAACAAATCTTCTGCTCCTAAAAGCTCGATTAGTTTTACAATGTATTCGGCACCTCTTAATTTAATTCTGGTCTTCATAAATTGCGGGTTGACTGTCTCTATTTAATTTCATCTGTTACGCAACCCTCTGAAGCGGAAGAAACCGTTTTAAGGTATTTGTATAACAAACCTTTATTTGCTTTATATGCTGGTTTCACCCAAGCACCTTTTCTTTTTTGAAGTTCCTCTTCGGAAACTAAAACATCTATTGTATTGTTGACTGAATCAATAATAATTTTATCACCATCTCTTACAAGACCAATCGGACCACCTTCTTGAGCTTCTGGAGTGATGTGACCAACCACAAAACCGTGAGTACCCCCAGAGAATCTTCCATCAGTAATCAATGCCACTGAATTACCAAGGCCCTGCCCGATGATAAGAGATGTTCCCTTTAGCATTTCTGGCATTCCAGGAGCACCCTTAGGACCAACGTAACGAATTACAACAACATTACCTGCTTTTACTTCCCCTTTCTCAATTCCAAGGTTCATCTCTTCTTCAGAATCATAAACCTTAGCAGTTCCTTCGAAACGCTCTCCCTCTTTACCTGTGATTTTAGCCACAGATCCGTCCGGAGCAATGTTTCCATAAAGAACCTGAAGGTGACCTGTTGCTTTAATCGGATTGCTCAATGGATAGATGATAGTCTGATCTTTAGGAAGGTCAGGGAATGTTTCAAGATTTTCCTTTACAGTCTTTCCTGTAATTGTCAAACAATCACCATGAAGGAGACCTTCTTTTAACATCATTTTCATGACAGAAGGAAGACCACCTATGTTGTCCATATCTTCCATCATATATTTACCGCTTGGCTTAAAGTCAGCAAGCATTGGCGTTTTATCTGATAGATCCTGAAAGTCTTTCAGCTTAAACTTCACATCTGCTGCCTTTGCGATAGCAAGGAAGTGAAGGATAAGGTTTGTAGAACCTCCAAGTACCATTGCTACTCTTACCGCATTGGTAATTGATTCGTATGTAATGATATCTTTTGGCTTAATATCTTTGATAAGAAGGTTTTTAATTGCCTCACCCACATTAAAACACTCTTGCTTTTTCTTATCACTTAATGCAGGGGCAGAAGAACTGTATGGTAAAGACATACCCAATGCTTCAATTGCAGATGCCATTGTATTGGCAGTGTACATACCACCACAGGCACCGGCTCCTGGACAAGCGTTCTGAATAACTCCTTTGAAATCTTCTTCAGTAATTGTTCCAGCGAATTTTTTACCTAATGCTTCAAAAGCAGAAACGATATTTAATTTTTCACCTTTCCAGTTTCCGGCTTTGATTGTACCACCGTAAACCATCAATGAAGGTCTGTTCAGACGAGCCATTGCGATAAGGGCACCTGGCATGTTCTTATCACAACCCATGATAGTAACAAGTGAGTCATAGTAATGAGCCCCTGCAATTGCTTCAATGCTATCTGCAATCACATCTCTTGAAATAAGAGAATATCTCATTCCCGGAGTACCCATTGACATACCATCGCTCACCCCGATTGTATTAAACTGAAGCGGCTTCAAACCAGCTTTGGTAACACCTTCTTTAACCCATCCTGCTAGAGTATTCAGGTGCATATTGCAAGTATTACCTTCGTAGCCTGTGCTTGCAATGCCCACCTGAGCTTTACTCATATCTTCTTCTGTAAATCCCGCACCATACATCATCGCCTGAGAAGCAGGCTGCGTCACATCCTGAGTTAATCTGGAGCTAGTTTTATTTATTTTTTCCATTGAATAATTCCTGTAATGTAAATATTGTTTTCACGCTGCTTAAACTGCAAGCAATTCTTTCTTCTTTGTTTTGATTAGCTCAGCAACTTTGTCACCGATCTGAGTAGTTGTATACTTAGAGTCTTTCTGGATATCAGAAGTAACAATACCCTGATTTAAACACTCTTCAACTGCCTTTCTGATCAGAGAAGCTTCTTCGCTTAAGCCGAAAGATGTTTCCAATAGCATTGCAGCTGAAAGAATTGCACCGTTAGGATTAGCAATATTTTTACCAGCAGCTTCTGGGTAAGAACCGTGAATCGGCTCATAAAGGGCAGTTTTGCTCCCTACAGAAGCAGATGGCAACATACCAAGAGACCCTGTGATAACTGAAGCCTCATCTGTAAGGATATCACCGAACATGTTCTCAGTTAACACTACGTCAAAGAATTTAGGATTTTGAATGATCTTCATTGCTGCGTTGTCAACGAACATGAAATCAAGCGTTACATCAGGATAGTTTTTTGCAAACTCTTTCACAACTTCTCTCCAAAGTCTTGAAGTTGCAAGCACGTTAGCTTTGTCAACAAGCGTTACTCTTTTGTTTCTCTTCTGAGCAGCTTCAAAAGCCAGTTTGCTTATTCTTGTAATTTCTTCTTTTGAATAAGAGCAATTATCAAATGCTATGTTTCTGTCTTCGCTTCTTCCTTTCTGTCCGAAATAGATACCACCTGTAAGCTCTCTGAAAACAACAAAATCAACTCCATCAACCAGATCAGCTCTCAAAGGAGAAGAGTTTGCAAGAATTTTATAAGTGTTAATTGGTCTTATGTTAGCGAACAAACCAAGGCTTTTTCTCATAGCAAGAAGGCCTTGCTCTGGCCTTACAGGAGCGTTCGGATCATTGTCATACTTAGGATGACCGATTGCACCAAAAAGAATTGCATCAGAAGCCTGGCAAGTTTTGAATGTTTCTTCAGGAAATGGATTTCCTGTAACATCAATTGCAATAGCACCAATTAAAGCTTCAGTATAAGTAAATTCGTGGCCATACACTTCTTCAATGGCTTTAAGAGCTTTAAGAGCCTGATCCGTTACTTCCGGACCGATACCATCTCCTTTAAGGACTGCAATGTTCTTTTTCATTTAATTAATAAATAATTATTTTCTTATTAAAAATACCTTTATTCGTTTTTACAATAGCCGTCACTAGACCTTTAAAAGTGGTTTCTACTTTGTTGCCTCTGATTACTTCCTTTTGATTCAATGCATTTACCAGGGTAATCTCTTCGATTGTGGAATCATCTGAATTAAAAGTTAGTTCTCCTCCGACACTTGGATTCGGGAAAACGTTTATTGAATTTGTAATTTTATCATTTGGCTGCATCACAGAAGTTACAGTCCCAGCGAAACAATAAGCCGAATCATATACTAAAGAATCACTGCTGGTTGAAACAACTACTACTTTAATTTTTTTACTGAAATCATCATCAAAATCCAAAATTGAATTTTCAATTTCATTTTCTGAAAGACCATTCCAATAATTATTTTCAATTTCTAAAGGAAGGAAGAACGTTCCCTCAGGGAGGGTAATCCAACAATTAAAACCATCTCCAATTGCTAAATTAGCTTTTGTATAATTAAGAAAATTATTTCCTTTTATGCTTTTAGGGATAAATGTACACCCTAAACTGATATTAGGACCTTTATTGTCTTTAAATGTATTACAATTTATTGCAATGTTTCTGCTGTCACCCTTTATCGATGCATTATAATTGTCATGAAAGAAATTACCAATAAAATTATATGAAGAAGGTAAGTACTCATCATACTGTAAAATCCCTAATCCACTATGGTGAATTTCGTTATTTACAACATAAACATCTCCGACTGAAATATTAATACCAGCATCCCAAATTGCAAATATTTCATTTTCAACTATAGTAACGTTTCCTTCAACTGCAAGGCCTGTAAATCCCCCATAAATACGGTTATCAGAAATAGTTGAATTTATGGATAAAGCTTTAATTTTTATCCCATTACCACCACCTGCTATAGTATTATTTGAAATTTTAGGACTACAATCTACTATGTCAATAGCAGCTAAATCAGTAAAAAGCAACAACTCTCCAAGCTTAAATGAAGCAAATGAAATAATTGAGCCTTCTCCACTTTTGGGGTCATAACTTTCCGAAGTTCCAGAAAATTTTATACCATTCCAATTGGAGCCATTTTGTGCCAATTTAAAATAAATTGAATCCCCAATAGTACCAATGGCTCTTAATGTACCGTTTACCTGAATAAAAAGACCTGACTCAACCACTACTTCAACTCCAGGATCAATAGCAACCCTTACACCTGAAGGAATAAGAACATTTTTTGTGATATGGTATGGGCTATTCTCTTTTGTAAGGGTCATATTTCCCAATATTCCCCCAATATCAGTAGCGCCAGACTTAATAGCCGCACAAACAATCAGCGCAAAAAGTAAATACTTCTTCATTGCTTATTTTACTAAACTCAGGTATTTACTTCCCTTTTCGTAAGCCTCGATTTTGTCTTTAATGCTTAGAAGATAATCTATATCATCATAGCCGTTGATCAGACAAGTCTTTTTGTAGTCGTTGATCTCAAAAGACTCAGAAACATTGTGTCCAACGATTTCAATCTTTTGCTTCTCAAGATCTACATTAAGCTTTATGTTTTTATCAGCTTGTACTTTTTCAAAAACTGTATTTAAAAACTGCTGAGAAACCTGAACTGGCAAAAGACCATTATTCAAAGCATTGTTTTTAAAGATATCTGCAAAAAAGCTTGATACCACAACTTTGAACCCGGCATCTGTAATTGCCCAGGCAGCGTGCTCACGACTTGATCCGCAACCAAAGTTTTTGCCAGCTACCAGAATTCTTGATCCTGCATAATCAGAATTATTCAGAACAAAATCCTTCTTAGGATTATTCTGCTCATCATATCTCCAGTCTCTGAAAAGGTTGTCTCCAAATCCTTCTCTTGTAGTAGCCTTAAGAAATCTGGCCGGAATGATCTGATCTGTATCGATATCCTCAATAGCTAGAGGAGTTATATTTGAAGTAATAGTTACAAATTTTTCCATGGAATTAATTCAGATTAAAGTCACGAACATCAACAATTTTACCGCTTACCGCTACTGCTGCTGCAGTTAATGGGCTAGCCAGCAATGTACGTGCCCCCGGCCCCTGACGACCTTCAAAGTTTCTGTTTGAAGTAGACACACAGTATTCTCCTTTCGGTACTTTATCTTCATTCATTCCAAGACATGCAGAACATCCTGGTTCTCTTAACTCAAAACCTGCTTCTGCCAATACTTTATCTATACCTTCTGCTATAGCTTGTTTCTCAACCTGCTTAGAGCCTGGTATCACGTATGCATTAATATTTGCAGCTTTTTTCTTTCCTTTCACAAACTCCGCTACCATTCTCAAATCTTCGATTCTTGAATTAGTACAGCTTCCTATGAAAACATAATTAACCTGTTTTCCGATAAGACTTGCACCTGGTTGGAAATCCATGTATTCAAGAGATTTCTTAAATGAGAGTCTGCTTGCTGCATCGATTTCTGTTTCAGCAGGAATATGCCCACTTACTTTGATTCCCATCCCCGGATTTGTTCCATATGTAATCATTGGCTCAATATCTTCAGCCTTGTATGTTAGAACCTGATCGAATTTTGCATCTTCATCAGAGAACAAAGTCTTCCAATAAGCAACTGCTTCATCAAACTTCGCACCTTTAGGAGCAAACTCACGGCCTTTGATATATTCGAAAGTAGTCTCATCAGGAGCAATCATTCCACCTCTTGCACCCATTTCAATGCTCATGTTGCAGATGGTCATTCTTGCCTCCATAGAAAGAGATCTGATTGCAGATCCTGCAAATTCCACAAAGTAACCGGTACCACCAGCCGCACTGATTTTAGAGATGATATAAAGAATGATGTCTTTAGAAACAACACCTTTCCCTAATTTACCATTGATTTCAATTTTCATGGTTTTAGGCTTGCTTTGCATCAGGCATTGTGTTGCCATTACCTGCTCTACTTCGCTGGTTCCGATACCGAAAGCAATTGAACCAAAAGCACCATGTGTAGAAGTATGGCTATCTCCGCATACCATAGTCATTCCAGGAAGAGTTACTCCCAATTCAGGACCAATTACGTGAACGATACCTTGGTAAGGATGCCCTAAACCATAAAGTGTAACTCCGAATTTATCACAATTTTCAGACAGCTTTTCTACTTGCTGTCTTGATAAAGCTTCTTTTATAGGTAAGTGCTGATCTTTTGTAGGAACATTGTGGTCAGCAGTAGCAAGTGTATTTTGTAATCTGAAAAGAGAGATACCTCTTTTCTCAAGACCTGCAAAAGCCTGAGGACTTGTCACTTCGTGAACAAGATGTTTATCAATGTACAATACACTAGGGCCACCTTTTATTTCGGTTACCACGTGTGCATCCCAGACTTTGTCAAATAAAGTTTTAGCAGCCAAGGCAATTAGGGTTTTAAAATTTTATACTCTAAACTTTTTATTGATTTCTTTAACTAAAGATTCTTAGCAGTAAGGTGCCATTAATTCATTTAAATCAGCATCCTCAATCTGCTTTCTCTGATCAGCCATATCAAGGAATTTTTTGTAAACCTGATCCAGTTGTTCTTTTGAAAGCTGATAGCCAATAGTTGTAAGACGGTGACTCAATGCTGCTCTTCCGCTTCTTGCAGTAAGAACGATGGAGGATGCATCGGCTCCAACATCAGAAGGGTCGATGATTTCGTAGTTTTCTCTATGCTTAAGGAAACCATCCTGGTGAATACCTGATGAGTGAGCAAAAGCGTTTTTACCAACGATAGCTTTGTTTGCCTGAACCGGCATTCTCATTAAAGAAGAAACAAGGTCACTGGTTGGCACTAATTTTTTAGTATTGATACCCGTCTCAATTCCAAGAGAAGGATGGCTTTTGATAATCATCGCCACTTCTTCAAGAGAAGTATTTCCTGCTCTTTCTCCGATACCATTGATGGTACATTCTACCTGTCTGGCACCATTTGCAATAGCTGCGATAGCATTTGCTGTGGCCAGACCAAGATCATTATGGCAATGGGCAGATATGATAGCTTTATCTACATTTTTAACATTGTCCATAAGATACTTGATACGCTCACCGAATTGCCACGGTAAAGTATATCCGGTGGTATCAGGAATATTAACGACTGTAGCACCAGCAGCGATAACTGCTTCAACCATCTGGGCAAGGAAAACGACATCAGCACGTCCGGCATCTTCGCAGAAAAACTCAACATCGTCAACGAACTTGCGAGCATATTTAACAGCAGCGACACCCTGCTCGATAACTTTTTCTCTTGTTGTTCTCAGTTTATACTGAATGTGCATATCTGAGCTTCCGATACCTGTATGGATACGTTTTCTTTTGGCAAATCTAAGGGCTTCAGCTGCACTATCGATATCCATTTCTTTTGCTCTGGTGAGCGCACAGATAATCGGTTCTTTTACTGCCTTACTGATTTCAACAACGGAGTTAAAATCTCCAGGGCTTGAAATCGGAAACCCTGCCTCGATAACATCAACACCAAGTTCTTCCAATGCTTTGGCAACCCTGATTTTCTCTTCAGTATTCAACTGGCAGCCTGGCACCTGCTCTCCATCACGAAGTGTTGTGTCAAAAATATAAACTCTTTTAGCCATAACTTTTTGTTTTCTCTACAAACGTATATTTTTAATGAAAAAGCCATCCTCAGTTGTTGAGAATGGCCTTTTTTATTCGTTTAAATGCCTCACCCAACTGAAAATTTGACTTTCAGCAGAAGGAGGGTTTTAAATAATATATTGAATGACTTAAACATTTCTAATCTCGTAACATTTAATAGTTCGCCACAATTCCACTTTTTTATGCGATAATAATTACAAATTTACTAAATATCATCAGCTATATATCAATTTTTAATGTAAAAAATGCATATATATACGGTTTCAAATCAAAAGCGCGCTAAAACCAAAACAACAAACATGCTGAATTTAAACATTTTACATTAAATTCCCATTAAAAAAATTACAGTTTCAAAAAAGACCTCAAACATTAAAATCTCATGAGAATGGAGGAAGGAGCCTATTTGTGAGTAAATCTTAAATCTTTGAATTTGGGTAAAAATATTCTAAATTAATGGGCTCTCGAACATACAAACTTTTACTTTTCCACCCATGTTAAAAGGTTAACTAGAAAAACTCCAAATGAAGGGATTACGATTTTCAAAATTTACACCTCCGCCTAAGGGAGATTCAGGGTTTGACAACCTTTCAAAGGTTTTTTTCCAATTGCTGAATTATACCTCAGGGGATGTTTCCGAAGCACTTAACTGGATGAATGACCTTGACCGTCAACATGGATTGACAGATGACAGCTATGGAATGGGTGATTTTATCCGAGATTTGAACGACAAGGGCTTTATCAAAGAAGAAAGTTCTGAAAAAGGAACTTTTAAGCTTACAGGAAAATCAGAGCAAGTGATCAGAAGAAATGCCCTGGAAGAAATATTCGGAAAATTAAAAAAGAATCAGAAAGGGAATCATAATACTTCAAAAACCGGATTGGGCGATGAGCCAAGTGCAGACATCAGACCATACCAGTTTGGAGATGCTCTGGATTCGATTAACATTACCGATTCGCTTCACACTGCACAGATTAATCATGGTATTGATGAATTTAAGCTTACCCATGAAGATTTGCAGGTTCAGGAAAAGGAACATAAATCTCAGACCAGCACTGTCCTGATGATAGACATTTCCCATTCTATGATACTGTATGGAGAGGACAGAATTACTCCTGCGAAAAAAGTAGCCATGGCTTTGGCTGAGCTTGTGAAAGTAAAATATCCTAAGGATACGCTTGATATAATTGTATTTGGTAATGATGCCTGGCCGGTCGAAATCAAAGATCTTCCTTATCTTGAGGTCGGACCTTACCATACCAATACATACGCGGGATTAGAACTTGCCATGGACATCCTCAGAAGGAGAAAAACCAATAACAAACAGATCTTTATGATCACGGATGGTAAGCCAACGTGCTTAAAGGTAGGAACAAAATATTACAAAAACAGTTTCGGTCTGGACAGAAAGGTTGTAAATAAGACACTTGAAATGGCGGGCCAGTGCAGGAGATTAAACATCCCAATAACTACCTTTATGATTGCTAAAGACCCTTATCTTCAGCAGTTTGTTCAGGAATTTACCAAGACAAATAACGGACGGGCCTTTTACAGTTCACTTACCGGACTTGGGGAATATATCTTTGAAGATTTTATTAGAAACAGAAAAAAAACAGTGAGATAATCACCTCTTAAACCATGAATCCTAACAGTCAGATAAAAACACTCGGACAGCTGAAAGCTTCCGGGTATACTTCAAGAAGTGTAAAGGAAGAAATGCGGGAAAACCTGGTCCGGGCACTCAGGGAAAAGAAAAATCTGTTCGGAGAAATTAAAGGATATGAGGAAACTGTAATTCCTCAGTTACAAACTGCAATTCTCTCAAGACACAACATCATACTTCTTGGATTAAGAGGTCAGGCAAAAACTAAAATTGCCCGATTGATGACCAATCTCCTTGACGAATATATGCCAATTGTAGCGTTCAGCGAGGCAAATGACGACCCGTTGAACCCTTTAACTCGTTATGCAAAAGATGTTATCGATGAAAAAGGTGATGACACACCTATTTCCTGGGTACACCGTTCAGAGAGATATACTGAAAAACTTGCTACTCCTGATGTTTCTGTTTCCGATCTGATCGGAGATCTTGACCCAATTAAAGCTGCCTCATTAAAACTGACCTATGCTGATGAAAGGGTTATTCACTTCGGTCTTATCCCAAGATCACACAGGAGCATCTTTGTTATCAATGAGCTTCCAGACTTGCAAGCAAGAATTCAGGTTGCACTATTTAATATTCTACAGGAAGGTGATATTCAGATAAGAGGCTTTAAACTGCGTTTGCCTTTGGATATTCAATTTGTTTTCACCGCAAACCCTGAAGATTATACCAACAGGGGTTCCATTGTCACGCCTTTAAAAGACAGGATAGACAGCCAGATTTTGACACACTATCCTAAGTCTCCTGACATTTCTAAACAAATAACTTTGCAGGAAGCGAAATTAACTCAGTTTCAGAAAGAGTGTATAAAAATGCCTGAGCTTCTCAAGGACCTTTTAGAAAATGTGTCTTTTGAAGCCCGTGCGAGCGAATACATTGATCAGAAAAGCGGAGTATCTGCAAGACTTACTATATCTGCACTTGAAAACTTGTATAGCACAGCAGAAAGGCGCATGCTTATTAATGGAGAAAACAGTACTTCCGGTAGAATAAGTGACCTTTTCGGAACTATTCCTTCAATTACCGGAAAAGTTGAATTAGTTTATGAAGGAGAACTGGAAGGAATCTCGAATGTTGCCTACTTTCTTGTCGGAAAAACAGTTAGAAAGGCATTTGAAAAAATCTACCCTTCACCGGAAAAGATTAAAAAATCTAAAAAAGACAATCCTTATAAAAAGATCACAGACTGGTTTGGCGACGGCAACTATATAGACCTTGTTCAAAACATGTCTAATCTCGAATATCAAAAATCCTTGGAAGGCATTCCTGGATTAAAGGAGACTGTTTTACATTATCAACCCGGGCTTAGTAAAGATGATCTCACTTTACAGATGGAACTAGTTTTACACGGACTTGCTGAGACAAGTCAGATAAGTAAACAGAAACTGGATGAAGGGATACAGTTTAAAGATCTTATGAGTACCATGTTTAACCTTGGTAATGACCCTGATGCAGACGAGACTGACTATGGATTCGGAAGGAATTAAGTCCATATAAAAACCAGTAAGTCCTTCTTTAGATTTGCTAAAAATAATTGGCTCCTGACTATGACATCCATCAAAATCAGGGGCCAAACTTTATGCTTTGCACTTTTTACTTTCAGCTTCTACTGAACATCTATTGAATATTCGCATTTGAATGTTTTTCCTTTTACAAGAGATCTCATTGCTTCCTTGTCTTTAAATTGCCCTTCATACCCAACTTTGTCAGCAACTCCTAACCATGGCTCAAGACAAATAAAAGGTCCTGGCTTAGTCCAGATCCCAAGATACTGGAAGCCTAAAAAGTCCATCGTTATCTTATGTGACGATTTTTTACTCTTAAGACTTACAACACTGGATTTCAAATCTTTGAAGATGATTGCATCCTTTCCAGTGAAAAGATCTACTGATAGTGGCAGAATGTTTTCGTTATTCAAAACAGGCTCTGATTTACCATTAAGTAAACCATCTGTCAACAAATGTCTGTTAACTGTTTCATTCTTTTCAAACTCAAGATAGTAATCTGTAAACTCCTCTCCCTGTTCAATTGGACAACGCAATGCAGGGTGAGCTCCTATTGAGAAATAGATAGTTTTATCATCTGTGTTTTTTACCTCATAAGAAACAATCAGCTTGCTTTTTTGAAGCTTGTACTCAATGGTCAACTCAAATTTATACGGATAAAGCTTCAACGTTTCTTCTGAACTAGAAAGCTTATAAGTAAGAGATTGATCTTGCTGATCCACCAGGTCAAAATGCATATCTCTTGCAAATCCATGCTGAGGCAATTCATATACCTCATCGTCTGAATGGTATTTATTTCCTGCCAGCTTTCCAACGATTGGGAACAATACTGGCGCTCTTCTTCCCCAGAATGCAGGATCTCCCTGCCAAAGGAATTCTTTGTTTGCCATTGTTTTTTTCAGACTTATCAGTTCTGCCCCTGAGCTTTTCACGCTTACCTTAAGGCATTCATTAATGAGGATTGCTACCATTTCTTTTATTTTCGGATCCTGGAGGATCAGTTAGGGTTATTAATTCTTACCGAAATATACAAAATACAAGTTCCTGCAAAAAACCTTTTAGGGGTCACTTGCAGGAACTACAAACTTAAAATTATTTTAATAATTATCAGTGTTCTTTATGCAGCTTCTCTTCCTCTTCTTCCAGATCCGGATTATTTCTAAGTTTAACCGGCTTGGATTTTCTCTTCGCACGCATATTAAGCATTTCAACACCCAATGAGAATCCAATTGCGAAATAGATATAGCCTTTTGGCACATGATAGTGGAAGGCTTCCGCAACAAGTAAAATTCCTATAAGCAACAAGAAAGTAAGCGCAAGCATTTTAATTGTAGGGTGCGTATTGATGAAATGGCTAATGCTTTTTGCAAAAAGCAACATAACAATAATAGAAACAATTATAGCCGCAATCATAATTGGTAAATCCCTGTGAGGATTATTAACAAGTCCTATTGCAGTCAGAATGGAGTCAAACGAAAATACTATATCCAACAATACGATTTGGATAACAGCAGATACAAGTGATAGTTTCTTTGTTTTAGCCGGATCCTCTTCTTCACCTTCAAGTTTTTCATGTATTTCTGCAGTACTCTTATAAATAAGAAAAAGACCTCCGGAAAATAAGATAATATCTCTTAAGCTGATATCTATCCCGTAAAAGTCTTCAATCACCGGTTTTGTAAAGCCAACGATGATTGAAATAATCATCAGCAGAAAGATTCTTATAATGAGTGCAAGACTAAGACCAATTAGTCTTCCTTTTTTTTGATCTTCAGCAGGGAGTCTGTCAGAAAGAATGGAAATAAAGATAATGTTATCAATTCCCAATACGACCTCCATAATTGAGAGTGTAAGGAAACTGACAATGCCTTCGGCAGTCAGGAATGGTTCAAGCATTTCTTAAAAGAATTTAATATAATCCTTAACGCAAATAACCGTTAAAAAGTGATTATTGCAAATAAATCATAGTTTAAGCTCTTTTATCAAGCTATTCAAATCAGAGCATGCTTTAAAAAATGCGCTCTTATGTTTTATTACTATAACTTTCAGTTTTTCAGGAATTTCCTCAGTAGATGCCGCTTCATAAACTTCTATTGCAGACCTTTCCCGATCAATACAACCCTCGAATAAACCCTTCTTGTCAACCAGTGTATTTCCTGATGCCACGTCCATCCATCCTTTGTATCTGACATTCAGGATAGTGATTTCCTCCTCTTCCATTTCATCTCTACTTTCAGAAAATGGAAGTAACTCAAGAAAAAACTTGCCGCTTTCTGTTGCAAATTTATTTAATATATCTGCAAGGTAAGGATCTTTAATGCTGTCAGCAGCTTTCTTATAATCTGCTTCTCTGGCATTACAGGTCTCAATCAACTGATTGACTACTAATGCGGTGACATAATCTGTTTGCATGATTTCACTCCTCCCCTTTCTTAAGAAAACAAGCAAATAAAAGGTAAAGTTTAACAGGGATTATGCATTAAATAATTTGTCAATCTTAATCAAAACTCTGAGTTCTAGTAAAGCATTGATTAAAGGATAGACAGAATCTTAATGGTTAATTTGGGCTTACAGGAGATTCTTATATCCTGATTGTTCAAGCTTTTGAACTGACTCTTCTACTTTTTCTTTCAGAAAAGTTTTATACTTTTTAAGATTAGCAGCAATTTCCTGATTATGAGAACCAATAATCTGGGCAGCCAGAATACCGGCGTTTACAGCACCATCAAGAGCTACTGTTGCAACTGGGACACCTGCAGGCATTTGCAGAATCGATAAAACAGAATCCCAGCCATCTATAGAATTGGACGATTTTACGGGCACCCCGATAACAGGAAGTGTAGTGATGGAAGCAACCATTCCCGGAAGATGCGCAGCCCCACCGGCACCGGCAATAATTACTCTAATTCCTCTGTCTGCTGCATTTTCAGCATATGAAACCATTCTGTGAGGTGTTCTGTGCGCAGAAACTATTGTTACTTCATAAGGAACTTTTAATTCATCCAGAATTTCTGCAGCCTTAGACATCACTTTTAAGTCAGACTGACTTCCCATTATAATTCCAACCATGTTTTCTTTGTTTTTTACCTCATCCTAAATCTTTCTCCTGAAGGAGTATGAACTTGAGATGGTAGTTTTATGATTAATCTGTTATATCTTAGTTTCCCTAAAACTTAAATACTTTAAGCTTCTCAAGCTATCACTCTGAACTTTTCTTTAATAATATCAGCCTTTTGTTTTAACCCAGAAACTTCATCATCCAAAATTGTGATATGGCCCATTTTGCGGAATGGTTTGGTGATTTTCTTTCCATAAAGATGAATATGAACCCCCTCTAAACCAAGGATATCATTTAAACCCTCATACTTTGCGAGCCCGGAAAATCCATCTGCTCCCAATAAATTAACCATGGCAGCTGGCTTCAATTGTTTTGTAGATCCAAGTGGAAGTCCAAGAATTGCTCTCAAAAGTTGTTCATACTGAGAAGTGAAATTGGCTTCTATGGTTTGATGGCCTGAGTTATGTGGCCTCGGAGCAGCTTCATTTACCAGAATTTTTCCATCTTTAGTAAGAAACATCTCCACAGCGAGCAATCCGACCATACCCAAAGATTCTATTACTTTTTCTGCAATTTCAACAGCCTCTTTTTCCTGTGCTTCAGTAATCTGAGCCGGAGCCATAAGATATTCTACCAGATTATGTACAGGATGAAAAATCATTTCAGTAACCGGAAAATGTGCTTTTTCACCTTTGCTGTTTCTGGCAACGATTACAGAAATTTCTTTTTCAAAATCAACTTGCTTTTCTATAAGAGAAGGACCATCCATAGCTTTAGACAAGTCCGAAACAGAATTTAACTGTTGGACACCTCTTCCGTCATAACCTGATTTTCCTAATTTTTGAAATGCAGGAAACAGCTGAGGAAATTTTGAAAGCTCGTCTATGTCATTTATAAGCTCAAAATGAGCTGTTGGGATCGAATTATTTCTGTAGAACTGCTTCTGAAGTCGTTTATCTTGAATGATTTTAATGCATGAAGGCTGGGGAAAAACAGTCTTCCCTTCATTTACAAGAGCTTGAAGCGCATCAGCATTCACATTTTCTATCTCAATAGTTATGAGATTTTTATCTTTTCCGAAATTATAAACAGTGTCATAATCTGTAGGATCTCCAAGAACAAACTCATGCGCAATTTTTGCGCAAGGAGCCTCTTTATCAGGATCCAGAGTACAAACATAAAGGTTAAGGTCTACGGCTGATTGAATAAGCATTCTTCCCAGCTGACCCCCGCCAAGAATTCCTAATTTAAAATCCTGATAAAATTCCACTATTGAAATCTGTTTTTTCTCAAAATTACTAAAAATAAAAACCCCGGCCATACAGACGCGGGGCTTTTAACTAACCAGATGAAAAAAATAAACCTGAAAAATTTAACCTAACACATGATCATTTAAATTTTTAACATTTATTTCTTCTGAACTAATTAGAATTTAAAGATTGCAGCTAAGCCGAATGTTGTTTGGTTATTTACTGCTTCTCCGTTTTTATCTTCATAGATTTTGGTTGGAGAAGTATCCATTCTGAACTCAGGCTTCAGGATGAAAGCGCCTTCTGCAAGAGTGATCGGAGCAGTGATAGTCAAAGAGTTGTTTGTGCTTTTCAAATATCTCATTCCATATTTATCTTTAAAGTGCTCATATCTAACACCGACACTTAGGAAATCTGTAATATCATAATGAGCATATCCGGCAATACCTCCCCAGGTAAGTGTTGATTTGTCTTCACCATAAGGAGCTGAAAGCGCTTTGAATGCTTCTTCTGTATTATTGTCAGCGGCTTTGTAGAAACCATATGCTCCGTTCAAACCAACATAGAATTTCTCAGTAAGCTGGTATCCTGCAGTAAGGTCGAATAAGTGTCTGTTGTAGTTAACAGACCAAGGAGTAGCTCCACCTGTTGTGTCAAGAGAAGTATCATCATTGTAACCACCGATCCAGTTTACATAAACATTCATTCCTTCAATCGGGCTTACAAATAACTGAGCCACACCAGATTTTTGCTTGTTGTTGTCAAAAAGGTTATCCCAGTTGTTTACCAAACCTATCATTACACCCAGTTTGTCGCTGAAAGCATAATTTGCTTTTGCACCAACATGGTAGAATGGGCCATTATTGAATAGGTTTGATAAAGAGTAGTTATAGTTAACAGGGGCGTCAATTACTTCATAACCAATGTGCGTACCGAACTGACCAACAGTAAATGAAAGTTTCTCTGTTGCTTTATAGGTTCCATATGCCTGCTTAATAGAAACCGATGAACCATAAATGTTTGAAAATGCCGGATTTGTATAGAGGTTTGCGCTGCCTGTAGTATAGCCTTGTGCATTTACGTTACCAAAGTTTCCCAATTCCGCATTCGGACCGAAAGTAAGATCAGCTACGATATCAACTTTTTTGGATGAATACATGAATTTAGTCTGCACCAAGCCAAGCGCAATCTGATTTGTAGTTCTGTCAAATGCCCTTCCTGCAGCGGTGGACCCAAGTAAACTTCCAGATTTAGGTCTGTTGAAAGCCCAGTTATAATAAGAATCGATGTAACCTGTGATTGTTAATTTTCCCGGCTCAGCAGCTGTAGAATCTTGTGCTTTTGCTGTCAATACACTTAGTAAAAAAGTCAGCGATAGCAGTAAGTTAAATTTACGCATAGTACTTGTTTGTTTAGTTAGTAAATAATTTATAAAGGTCAATTAATAAAGGTTGTGTTTTTGGTCTTTCACATTGAAATAATCATAATATAGCCTATGTAAACTTAGATAATTTTTATTTCCCTGTCAATAGCCTTAATAGAAAAATCCAAAATAAATATTAAATAATCGGCATATACGAGGCAATAAGAACACATTAAATTGAAATTGTCCAATTTTAAAGCTTAAGAAAGATAAAATTTAAATTTGACAAATATAGAAATAATACAATTTAAGACCTGTTTCTAAAAATATGATGAAATCAAGAAAAGCCGCAAAAATCAAAGAAAACAGCGTTTTTTAAAACATTAGTATTAGTTTTTAATACATGCCATACCTAAAATGTTATATTTATTAAAAACCTAGTTAAAATTTTAACCTATATTTTAAAAAAAACCATATTTTATCTGATTTGATGTGTAATTTTTAGGCTAAAAAGAATTCAATTTGATCAAACAGACTTAAAAGTTGTTAAAAATGATCCTCAGTGACCGATTTTTATGAATTCATATTAACCATGAATAAAAAAATAACATCAAAATTAAAAAAAGAGGAACTTTCATAAATTCATGCTTAAAATTTTAAGTCTAAATCTGAAAACAGGCAATTTTTAGAATAAACCCCAAAATTGAGGAGAACAAGAGAAGAATTAAACCATTAAAAGAACCGAAAGAGCGAATCAGCAATACAAAAACAAGTAAAATTGGGCTTATAAGCAGTCAGGGGGGACTTTTAATAGACCTATATATGGCCACTTTTAAAAAGTATCAACAAATAAGCTAAAGGGAAATTCCACTGAAAAAAAATAGGGTTAAACTATTAAAGTTCAACCCTATATACTCCTGAGAGAAAATTATCTTGAAATTTACCCTAAAAGAGAAACGCCCGTCATTTCTTTTGGCTTTTCAACCCCAATCAGTTCCAGAACTGTAGGAGCCACATCACCGAGTTTTCCGTCTTTCAGCTTACCTTTATATGAGTTATCAACCACAACAAATGGAACCAGGTTAGTTGTATGAGCTGTATTCGGACTTCCATCTTCATTGATCATAACATCTGCATTTCCATGATCTGCAAGAATCAAAAGAGTGTATCCATCAGAAAGCGCTTGTTTTACAATCGCCTCAACACATTCGTTTACTGTTTCAACTGCTTTTACTGCTGCACTGAAAACACCTGTATGTCCAACCATATCCGGATTGGCAAAATTCAGACATACAAAGTCAACTTCCTTCTTTTTAATTTCAGCAATAATTTTGTCTTTAATTTCAAAAGCACTCATTTCAGGCTGTAGATCGTAAGTTGCGACTTTTGGAGACTGACACAAGATTCTGCTCTCACCGGTGAACTCCTTTTCTCTTCCACCTGAAAAGAAGAAAGTAACGTGAGGATATTTCTCAGTTTCAGCAATCCTGATTTGCTTTTTGCCTGCTGCAGACAATACTTCACCAAGAGTCTGATTAAGATTATCCTTGTCAAAAATAACTTTTACACCTTTAAAGCTATCGTCGTAATTTGTAAGTGTTACATAATACAAATCAAGCTTTTTCATGTTTTGCTCAGGAAAATCTTTCTGAGTTAGCGCAATGGTAATCTCTCTTCCTCTATCTGTTCTGAAGTTAAAGCAAAGCACCACATCACCTTCTTCAATAAGGGCAAGAGGCTGATCTTTGTCATTTACCACTACAAGCGGCTTGATAAATTCATCCGTCACGCCCTCTGCATATGAATCAAGAATTGACTTTTGAACATCTTTCGTTTTAGTACCAGTACCATTAACCAGAAGATCATAAGCAAGCTTAACGCGTTCCCACCTGTTATCTCTGTCCATAGAATAATATCTTCCGATAACCGAAGCAATCTTCCCAGCTGAAGCGTCAAGATGATTCTGTAGATCACGGATATAGCCTATACCACCTTTTGGATCTGTATCTCTTCCATCAGTAAATGCGTGTATAAACACATTTTCAAGACCTTTTTTCTTTGCAATAGTGCAAAGGCCTTTCAAGTGATTGATATGAGAATGAACACCACCATCAGAAACCAAGCCCATAAAATGGACTTTCTTGTTGTTCTTTTTAGCATAATCAAGTGCATCAACTAAAGCTTGCTCATGCTCCAATGTACACTCGTCTACTGCTTTGTTGATCTTGACAAGATCCTGATAAACAATCCTTCCGGCTCCAAGATTCATATGCCCAACTTCACTGTTACCCATTTGGCCTTCCGGAAGCCCAACCGCAAGTCCCGAAGCTTCTAGTTTGCTATTGGGATAATTTGCATATAAAGAATCAACAAATTGAGTGTTTGCTTTGGCAATTGCGGAAACCTCAGGATTTGATCCTAGGCCCCATCCATCCATAATGATTAGGATTACCTTCTTATTCATTTCAATAAATATTTTTAAAAACGATCACTAGTTACTTAAAATTTAAAAAACTTAAAAGTTAACCAGGATTAACAATTAAAAAAAATGTAATTGTTAATGAATAAATTATAAGATGCAAACAAGGCTGGAATTAAATGATTAACAGGATTTTTAATGGCTTATGCATAATTTGGTTAATTTCTTTTAACTTATTGGCATAATTTTAGCTTACATGAAAAATATTAAAATTCGAGTTAATTTATGAGAAATCGCTCTTTTTTAATTCTTACTATACTTCTGGTGATATTTAGTAAGAATGCCATAGGCCAGTCCGATGTACTTGAAGGTACAAAAAATGCCTTGAAGGCCGGCAGCTCAAAAGACCTTTCAAAATATTTTAACGATATGGTAGAAATTGGCCTGAACAAGGAGGATAAAAAAACCTACAGCAAAACACAGGCAGAATTCATATTAAGAGATTTTTTCAAACAGTACCCTCCGACAGATTTTCAATATGTGCACCAGGGATCTTCCAAAGAAGGGATGAAATACACAATTGGAAAATATATATATAGCGGAGGCACTTTCAGAGTAATAACAGTGGTAAAACAATTCCGCGGAAGTTACCTGATAGATTCAATCGTATTTGAAGAGTAAATAATAAATAACGCAAATTTCTCGAAGGCTCTGAAGATATTCAGAGCTTTTTTTATTTTTGTCCCGTGAATTTTCTTTCAGAACAAGCAATTTTTGAGTTTATAGACTCAGCCCTTGCGGAAGACGTCGGGAACGGCGATCATTCCACCTTGGCTTCTGTTCCTGCAGATGCTATCAATAAAGCTCAGCTTTTAGTAAAAGACGAAGGAGTGCTGGCCGGTGTAGCGCTTTCGGAAATGATATTTTCAAGAGTGGATCCGGACCTCAGAATGGAAATCCTTATTCCGGATGGAATCAGAGTAAAGCCAAAAGATGTGGCTTTTAAAGTGCATGGCCGGGCCAGGTCTATTTTAACAGGTGAAAGACTAGTGCTCAACTGTATGCAAAGAATGAGCGGAATTGCAACGCTGACAACAACATACAACGAACTTATCAGAGATACAGGCTGCAAACTTCTTGACACAAGAAAGACCACACCAAACTTTCGCTTACCGGAGAAATGGGCGGTTGCAATCGGAGGTGGAGTTAATCACAGATTCGGCTTATATGATATGATTATCCTTAAAGACAATCATATTGATTTTGCAGGAGGAATAAAACAGGCTATAGAATCTACAAAAAATTACCTTCAGAAGCATTCTTTATCACTAAAAATAGAAGTGGAAACAAGATCACTTAAAGAAGTGGAAGAAGTGCTTAATGTAGGAGGAATTGACAGAATAATGCTTGACAACATGAGCCCTCAGCTTATGAAAGAAGCAGTAGCACTAATAGCCAGGAAATTTGAGACCGAAGCTTCCGGTGGCATCAATGAATCAACTATCAGGTCTTATGCATTAACAGGCGTTGATTACATCTCCTGTGGTGCTTTGACCCACTCATTCAGAAGTCTGGACCTTAGTCTTAAAGCATTTTAAAAAATTTATATACAGAAGAATCAGGAATTATGATTATCAAAACCAAAAAGTACCAGTTACCTAAAAACACCTACGTAAAAATTGCTCTTACAAACCTTGTCAAAAAACAATGGTGGTATATTTTCGGACCAATACTGTTCGGATGTATTGCCATTTTTCTTCCGGATTACAAATGGTGGTTTATAGTGACTGCAATCATTGCAGTAGTTGGTTATATTCTATTCTGGGCAATACAGTTTACCGGAGTTACCCAACTGCCACAAAATCAAATTATGTTTGATAAACTTACTTATGAAATTGACAGCAGACAAGTACTCATCAAATTGAACCCAAAACAAGGAAGTCCGATACAATGGAATATGGTGGTAGCTGCTGAAAAAACTAAAGATGCTTATCTGTTAATTATCAATAAAGCTCAGATCATTCACCTTCCTTTTAAAATCTTCAATTCGGACAATGATATTCGTTTTATGGATAGCATTTTGAAAAGGAAAGAGTACATTAAATAAGTTGAAAGTTATAAGTACAAAGAGGGAAGACGATCTGTTAATGATTGTCTTCCCTCTTGCATTTTAATAATTTAAGGTGTGACATAAAACAGAGAAAGGCCATCTTATTCAGATAGCCTTCCATTATATTCAACTTTAAACTTTAAACTTATTACTTAATTCTTTACCATCTTCAAATGATACGTCTTCCCATTTACAACAACCTTTAGAAGATACATACCAGAGCTTAAGGAAGCTCCGATTTCAACTTTATCTTCAATACCAAGGTTCTCAATAGTTTCAACTATCATACCAGACAAGTCCACTACATATACAGAATAACTGCTGCTGTAAGGAGAAACAACAGATAGCTGAGATGATTTTTGAAATGGGTTTGGAACAAGGCTTAACCTCGTCTGATCTTCATTAGAAATATAAACAATTTTACTTAATTCATGAGAACCATCTATATCAACCTGTTTCAATCGATAATAAAACAAACCGTTTACAGGATAACTATCCTCGAATGTGTAATATATTACCGATGAACTTGTACCTGCTGCATGAACCTGGCCAATTGCGTTAAAGTCTGTTCCGTTAGTTGATCTCTGGATTTCAAAGTAACTGCTGTTTTCCTCCGATGCAGTAATCCAGCTTAAAGAAGTCATATTGTTTTCACGTATTCCTTTAAACTCCAACAATCTTACAGGAGTCGTCATACATCCAGCACCGGTAGTTGCAATGACTGGAAGCCTGCTGCAGTTGTTTCCTGTTGAAATTTTCCAGTCATAGAAATACATGTAATCGTCAGTATCATTATTCCCGCCTGCTGAACCAGTAATAGATACTATTCCTGATGGATTTGAAACATATGGGTAACCTGCCCCTGTTGAATTCCAGAGTATATCGGCATTGATTCCCAGTGAAGAAACTTTCATTCTTAGATTTGGCCCCCAAGCTGCTTTAATGTCAAACCCTGTAAAATTAAAAGTAATCAGGCTATTGGCCATAGCCATTGTAATGTTTACAGGGTCCGAAGTAAACGTTTTAGCAGGAGTAAATGAATTTCCTGAGTTATTCAAAATTTCCACAGTGATAGTCGCAGACTTATTTTCATTAATATTTCCAAGAGGCACCTTGAAAGAATGAAGAGTAAAGTCACTAGTAACAGTAAACAGCATCATATTGGTTGCACTTACTCCCCAGTTAGTTCCAGAACCCAGAGATGTAACCTGTCCTACACTTCCTGTAGTGCTGCTCATGTCCTGTACATAGTAAGTTCCGGCAGCTGGCGCATTATAGGTAGTTACGCCTGTAGCCAGAGGAGTGGTAGAAGTTGAAGTTGCATACCAGTTGTATGGTCCCCCCGTAGCACTTGCAATGGAAAGATTAATAGGAGCAGTAGATGCACAACCATCAACTGCAATCGGAAGGCTCGATGTAATAGTAATACTAGACTCAGTAAAAGCGCAACCGGATATACTTGCTGTAATTTTATACACTCCCGCTTTTCGTACATTAAGTAAAGTTTTCGCTTCTTCACCCGTAATACTATTACCATCCAGACTCCATTGCCAGGTAGTTGACGCGGGGAATGCTGCACCATTAGAAACTGTGAGATCAACAGAAGACGGATTACACAAATTAATCGGGCCAGTTGGTGATATTACAGGTAAAGGCAATGTGCTGCTGATTATAATAGTATCTGATTTGGTACAAGTCACTGCATTTGCAGCATCCAAAGAATCTCGTATGACAACATAAGTACCTGCTCCGTTTGCAGCTGTCACTGAATATTTATTATCAGCTGCATTACTACTATTATTAACCAGAACGGATGCTGCCGGACTAATTTTTTTCCATGTAAATCTAATAGAGCTACCTCCAGATGTATTTGAGTTCAGCTGAAAAGGAAATGAAGAGCCGCATGTGTTTATGTCAGCACCAAGTGAAGGGATAGAACAAGTTGGTGGATTGCCACAAAACTTATTTGTATCAATGGGAGCTACTCTTGAGTTAATAAAACCAAGTGCACCAACTAATCCAGCGTTGTAATCAATTCCAACCTCCGAATTAACATAATCGTCTCTATTGTCATTATATGTACCATCGCGTTTGCCGCCAACCAAGGCTCCCAATTGCTGATTTTTTATCGGTATCGTCAGACTATTATCAGTATTGGCTGGGTTGTCATCTCTCAGATAAGCATTCCGATGGTGAGGTTTTAATGGTGAAATATATCCCGTACCTCCAGGAACAAACCCTACTATATAAGATCTCTTATTAGCGTTCCCTCCCATTATATAATCAATGTCTGCATATAGCTTTGCCAAAACTGGTGCAGTATAATTGTTATTTAGTTTGCAGTATAAAGCTATCAGAAAAGAAGAATTAGCATTATAACGCAGCGCTCCCCAACCTCCTCCATATGCATTATAAACTCCCAGACCATTTCTGCTCCCATTAGCCAGAAAGTGGCCTGTTATCCGATTATTAAAAGTTGTCAACGAAGTCGCGTCTCCTAGTACTGCCAAGTTATATAAGGCAATTTCCCCGGTATTTGCATAATCAAAAGTATAGCCCATGTTTGGAGTAATTGGGCCCTGACTAATTGCTTCAGTTCTGTAAGCAACATTTCCTGTAGCCCAATACAATTCAGCACATAAAGTAGCAAAATCGTCCTTCCAGTTTGTTTTGGCACCATACTGGCCTCCTCCTGCAGAACCAACAGTACCAGGATTAGCCTTTGCATAATTATAGGCATAGACAGCATGCTGGAGGCAAGTTGCTGCAAAAGTTGCATCAAACTTTTTATACACTCTGGACATCA
The DNA here is from genome assembly GCF_000426725.1 of Sporocytophaga myxococcoides DSM 11118. Taxonomy (NCBI): domain Bacteria; kingdom Pseudomonadati; phylum Bacteroidota; class Cytophagia; order Cytophagales; family Cytophagaceae; genus Sporocytophaga; species Sporocytophaga myxococcoides. The sequence goes on from NZ_AUFX01000004.1 coordinate 455,468, forward strand.
AAGCTAATGTGGCTCCACAAAAAGACGGCATAGAAGCATCTTGAGGATTTTTATATATTGGTCTTGGTTGCCCACCATTATTTACATCATTGGTCTGCATTTTAACAGCAGTCTCCCACCTGCAATGATCCCCGGGGCACCCTCCCTTCCCAATTTGGTAATAAAAAGTAGTTGAATTTGGAATACATTTTATAAGAAACTCTGCTTCATGCTTCATCTCATCCAATACATCCGGAATACAATTCGGATCATGTGCATTGTCTTCAAAGTTCCATTTATTTGCTGCCTTGTAGCCTTGGTAATCAAAAGAATATCTGTCGTCATAACCGGTTTTAAATTCTGCATAACCTTTGAGAAGCAAATAAGCGGAGTAATACTGAGTTTGCCCGAACTTTACATGATCTCCGCAATCATGCCAACCTCCAGAAAGATCATATGCTCCATCTGCATCGGCAATAAACGCTCTTCCTCTTAATGCTGCAGGAACGCCTGTAGGTAGATGATTGTATAAAAGCCAATTGTTCTCTCCTGACCTTTGTGCACCATAAAACCTCGTGGTCATCCATAATGCTTTTTGATAATCTGCATTTGTGAGAGTTTGGGAAAACACTGTCTGACTGAGAAGGGTGAGGATAAATAAAACTTGAGAAATCTTTTTCATTAGCTGACAACTCTATAATCTATGAATTTACTAATAAAAAATTGCACTCAAAACGGGCTTGAGCACCCATTCAAAATCAACCATGTAATAAATCTTTAATGTTTTTTAATTTTTCACCTCTAATAGTTTACTACTATGTACAGAAACGCAACACTAATATTATATCCAATTGAATCTCAAAAGAATAGTAAAATCAAATTTTGCCTTAGATAAATCATATCACCAGACATAAAAAGATAAATTTAGCTGCTTAAAAGCAAAAGTGCTTTCCCTCGTTCTTCGAGAAAAAGCACTTAAACTTGCGGCGAACCAAAAAAAATGAAAAAAATCTGTACTGTGAGCTACTTTAAAAAACAATAATTAACATCTCTGCCAGCAATGTTTGAAAAATTGGGCCTCTGATAGGCAAAATTCGGGAACAAACAATAACACGTTCCTTTAGGTTGAAAATACTTTACAGATACATGATCCAATGGCATATCCATTTTCTGAATTTTTTCAAGATAAGAATCATAGACACGTGAGTGTACTCCATAACAATGCAAGCAGTCTGCATTTGTAATCCTGAAAATTCTGAAATTTACCTTTTCGGGGATCTCTTTGTGACAACATCCCAGCTGGAAAAATTCCCAGTCATCTGGTATCGTTGATTTATAGTCATCAAAGATTTCATTTACCTGAGGATGAAACTCCACATCATCTTCTAATATTAATATCTTATCATAACCCTTTGCTTTAGCATCCAGAAGTATCAGTTCTGTTGTCTTCATCAACCCAGCGGCTCCAAGGTTCCAGGCAATAGGGTCGATATTTCCGGGATTATGATACACAATATTATCTTTCCTGCCATTGATGGCAGGAAAGATTTCAGGAGTAAGTCCAACTGCTTTGCATTCCAGCAAAGACAACTCTTTTCTATCAACCCTTTCAGGGAGATTGATCAGATAACAGTGATCGAAAAATTCAGCTAGCATCTGCAAGAATATTTATTCATGTACTATTGCTTAACTAAACCGCATACTCTTTCACAATGACAGCATTGATATAACCTGTTGTATTTCCACCAGTAGTGTCGGCAGCTACATTGATTACGATCTGCCCTGTTCCGTCAGGTACAACCTTGTCAAAACTTACAGTAGTATTGGTATTGCCATAGCATTCCAGATTTTTAGCCACGCCGCCTATCGTATAAATAGTTCCTTTAGGGGCAGTAGATCCTGAAGTAGCTCTGCTACCGTAGATGATAATATCATAGACCTTGGTTGGATCACCTTTAAAGGTCAAATTACGCGCATTCGGAGATGATACATAGAAATAGCTTTTCATAATATCCGTAGGAATACTATAGCCTGTTCCGGAATCCGGAGATGCTCCGGTTACCCCATTAATTGCGAATGATACAGGGAATACAACACATCCTGAGCTTGCGCCTGCTATATTGTTGAGTGCAAACGGACTACCGGAAGTATAGTTCGTTGTTACATAATTCCATGTAGTATCTGTGGTTGTAGCAGATGTTCCCAAGTCAATCTTGATCGTTTGAAGAAGCGTTGGACCGGTTGGTTCTGGTTCTTCTGGCTCTTCCACATACTCTGTTAATTTATGAAGTGTAACTACACCAGCGTTGTCTATAGTCTCATACCATAGAGAACCATCAGGAGAAACTTTGCTGACAGTAGCATTTGGATAGGTACCATCAAAGACTTTATCAATATCTCCTGAAACTTCAAAGCGGAGATCATTTTGAGGGTCGAGGAATTTTACGTTTGAAACACATACTCCAAAATGAATGCAGCTTGTGCCAAAGGCAAATTCATTGCCTGAACAGCCGGTGGACAGCACGATGTGATTTCCGCGAATAATATTATAAAGATTCTCTTTACCTACATAATTATAATTACATGTATTCTCAGGGAGATCTGTTTCAAATTTAATGTTATAGCATCCAGATGAAACTTCATTATGCGAAGCGCCATTGTCAAAGGTTATCATTGTACACCCAGTGCCAATCTTATTATAATTGTTGTTTTCAGGCATTGAAATATTAAAACAATTATATTCAATTATATTTCCATTGCCATTAATAGAGATATAACTCCCTCCACCAATATGATTATTTAAACCACTAATTACAGAGTTTGAAATTCCAGACAAATAATTATACGAACCATTTTCTATACCAGACATAGTCCCACTAAACTCATTAGAAGAACTATCTGTAAGAGATAATGCCGCTCCTTTTACTTTGTTATAACTCGAGCGTTCAAATGTAGAATTATTACACTCTTTCACGACATTCCTTGAACTCTGATCAAAAGAGACATTGGTACAATCTCCCTCCAAAGTATTATGTTGGGAATCTGCCAAAAATGAATTATCAGAACATTGCATTCCCAGGTTATTATAGGGAGATGTATGAAAATTATTATTGCTTGAGTTATCTCCAATCTCACAACTCTGTGAATTATGAACAACCGAATTATAGGAACAATTAGACCCAATTTTTACATTCTTTGAACTATAACCTATATTGTTCCCAAACGAATCAGATCCAATCTCAGAATTATCGGAGCTATACTCGATTTTATTACCATAGCTTCCTCCATGTAAGGTACAATTTGCTACCGAAGCTAATGTTGAATTATATGCACCACTCTCAATACAGTTACTTGTTGCAGAATAAACCAAAAATACATTGTTCACATTGCTTTTAATAGAATTATAACATGCACTATTACATACTACAACGTTATTGCAAGAGTCACCTATTATGTTAGAATAAGCAGAGTTAAACAATAAAATATCACTGCTTTTATTTCCAATTATATTTCCATAAGACCCATATGCAAATGTTATATTTTTGGAGTCTTCACCTATAGAATTACCATAACTGTGTAGTACAACAACATTATTATAACTTCCATCATTCATCCTACCTATAGAAATATCTTTTGAACTTGAATCGTTAAAAGTTAAATAATCCTCATATACGGAAAGATTAGCATTAATACTCACGCCCATCATGGATAAGGTAGTATTACAAGCCCATTTATTATTTGTATCGGTAACAAAAATAATTTGCCAATTATCGGAAGTGAAGGTAACACCAGAAGTATGCGATTTTACACATCTATAAAATAGCGAATTAAATAAAACTCCATCACCAACAGCATAGGCATGAGAAGCCTGCCATGCAAGAGAAGCATTGGAAGCTGTATCCACCTGCCATCTCCTAAACCTCACATTCCTAAAATCATACCATGTCTCCAGATTCCTATCGTAATCTTTTCTGTAAGTAATCTTACCTTCTCTAGAAGTAGTTCCATCTTCACATATCACATTACTCAAATCAAGAGCAATTACATCTTGAGGATAACTTTCCGAATAAACAAAGCGTGAAACTGTAGAGCTTGTCAATGCATATAACAATAAATACTCCGTTGCACCTGTATTGACCACTGTAGTGTTGGATATAACATGTTTGGTCTGAAAAGGGATTCTGTATAAAGCTCCCTTTTTAAGACTATTTGCCGCCATCATGTTCCTGATATCACTGGCGTATACATTCAGAGAAGGCTCGCGTGCTCCTGCTTCCGCTATTGCATCTATCAGGGCTGAAAAATCTGTTTCCAATGGATTGTCACCATTCTGGAAACGGGCTTTTAAATCATTAAAATTTGCCATAATTCAAAAAAGTTTATTAATACAGATTGTATTTATTATTGATATAGTTAAAAATGTCTTCTACTTCGTGATCATTCAACGCTCGGTTGTAGACAATGATCTCTGCAATGCTTCCTTTCATAAAGGCTCCTGAAGTAAACACTCCTGCGCTTCTGGAAGCGCCTATGTAGAACAGATCTCCTGAGGTATTAGGAACTGTTGTATCTGCAGATACTGAATTTTCAGTCAAGGAGGTATTATTCAGAAATGCCTGGTATTGGCCGTAATTAGCACCTTGAGCGTTTCTGAAAGAAACAGCATTGAATTCATCAAGAGCAGTTAATCCATTACTAAAAGTTCTGTATCCATTGTTGAAGCTTACTTTAAGGCTATCATTGGCTGCATAGATTCTTGTTTTGGCATTTGTTCCTGCTGCATCACCGATGTACAATACAGTCCTATCACCGGCTGCTGATGCTTCAGCTACAAAGAAAATTGTAGATGCTTTTGAACCTGTAATATCTATAGAATCACTTGAAACAAGATATTGACTTCCCGCGAACTCAACAGCTGGATATCCACTACCTGCATCTTCCCTGTAAACAGGATTATTCAACGGGTCTACTTCAACAGCATGATTTCTATTCAAAGATCTGTCCTGCCATTCGGCAACAGGATCACCGTCTTCCAGTCCTTCCAGCTTATCCGCAGAAAGCCACAGAGAGAGTCCTTCATACTGTGAAGGCAAAATCTCGTTCTGAATGGTGAGTGCCTTTTCTTCAGTATTTAAAAGTCCTGATGCGTTTTCAACATCCACTTTATACCTGTGATAGACATTGCTATCTTCATCATCAAGCTTTTCAAGTGTTCCCGCATTGAATGTAATTTCTGCATCATTCGTTTTGACTTCATGGATTTTATTCCAGTTACCTGAGTCGGTCATCTTATACAGATAATACTTCCCATTGTGCGTTGTCTTCGACCATTTTAGCGTAACATCGATTAGCTGTGTTTCCGTAATTTCAGCTGCTTCAAAAGAAAGCTCCGGAGCCGCTGGATTTACCACATCAATGACACTGGCAAGAATCAGACCGGAAGCTTCGGATGGCACCAATTCTTCTTCATCAGATTCATTGAGGATGTTTCGCAAAGCTACAATACGGTAATAGATGTTTTCACCGAATGGTGGGAAATCAAGATTTGTAAAGGTATCCTCCAACTGATCTGTTGCATTGATCTCTGCAGCAAGATCCATCGTTCTAACCGAAGTTGCTTTACCTCTGTCGGTTGTTCTGTAAATTCTGAATGCAGTTATATTCTCAGCTTCCAGATAAGGGTTTACTGTAAACCTCACTGCTGTTGATTCCCCGATAACAGGATTCTCTGGCCGACTAAACACTCCCGTTACAGCTGGTGCTGCAGGTGCATAAGCATCTATCAATCTTACAGGGCCCAGCATATCTGAACCACCTCCTTGTACAAGAGCATCCGTAATTTCTTTGACAAAGTAAAAATACCAAGACTCAGTTGCCGCACCGTCAATCTTATAATCTGTAAAGCGAACCTTATCTTCTCCCGGAAGTTTCACAACCATCGGATAGGGATCATATTCAGCATCTTCTTTCGAAAGACGTTCGTCATTGCTGTTTCTGATTTTTGGTGGACGTTGAGAAGTTTGTTTCCCTTCTTTAATATGTGAATACAATACTGGCTGTTCAGTCAAAGGAACGAAGACGGATTCTATGGCTCTTCGTATAATGTCCTTTGCTTCTTCAATGTCGTAACTTCCTGCAAATGGATAAACAGGTAAAGCATTTGGATCCTGAGAAGGAATTCTGTAAGCTGGGTTATCCGGCTTTTGAAAACCATAACCATTCACCACCTCAAATCCTTCGCCACTTTCATCACTATAAGTTTTTACATTTACCAGATTTCTCCACCTCTCTGCAGCAGTAGCCATAGTGTCATCGACTATTTCATTTAAGTCAATAAGAATTTGAGCAACTGTTTCACGCTTGTATAATACATCAAGAATCGATCTATGATTTCCTCTGTAAAAAACAAGAGCAAAAGGCTTTCTTCCATCCTCAACATTCATCGGAGTATCGAAGGTATAAGTTGATTTACCATAAAAATCAGGACGCGTTGCAAATGATGGTCCTTCTGGGTTCTCCGGTATTGCAGCTTTTATAATCCTTCTTCCTATAACAGGAACAGGGGAACTGATGTAAGACGTCTGACCATTTCTTGCATCTACTGCCCTCGCAGCAAATACAGTAGTTCTCAGACTTTCATCACTGCCTGATGAGGGAACAAGGTTACTATTAACGAAATCACTGTCCCTTTCTGCATTCAGATAAAGTCTGTAGCCTGGGTGAAAGTTTACGAATACAGTACCCGTCTTAATTGGCTCATAGCCATTAATAGGATTATAGGTAGTAGGATCAACTTTAAAGTCAGCATCATAAACAGTAATTACGAGGTCAGCTCCACTGTTATTAATATTTATTACCTGAAGCTCTTTCTTCTCAGCACTATCATTTTCCTTTTCTATTCTGACTACACCCTGATACCATTCAAAGTCAGGATCCGCATGTGCAGTTAGTGGATTGCCGTCAAAAGTAATTGTGAACACACCTGTTCTCGATTCTTCAATTTCCGCCTCCACATTTACCTTCAATGAATCGTTATAGACCCATCCTTTATCCTTCTTTTCTTCAATTAGTGCAGGTTCGGCAATACCACCCATCAGGTAGTTTGTCTGATTTCCATCACTGTCAGTGACAAGTTCGGTATGCTCAGAAAAATAATGAATAGCAACTTCCTTATTCAAAGTATAATTCCACGATTCCTTTTCAGCCATATTTCGAGGAACCAGGAACCTGTCTCCAACCTTAGGCAAGAAGCTCTTGATCGGAGAAATAATCGTATTATCATTATCTGGTTCCTCTATTGTTCTTTCTTCCTTTTTTGCAAGATAGAATACCGGTCCTTCACTTGAAAAATAAGGGGTTTCAACATCTTTGACGATAAAGTCAGCCTTATCGATCACCATTACACTTCCTTTGAAGAAAGGATAATCCTCAGGGGCTAAAACAGGATTTACCGATGCATCGTTGCCAGAGCTATAAAGTTTGTAACCTTCTGTAGTTACTTTTATTCTTCCGTCTTCCAATTGTAAAACACTTTTCACCTTGCCCCGCACAGACTCGGGTAGTGCCTTATGGAATAAGAACTGAACCTTAGTTGCTTTATTCGGAACACCATTGGTTTTGGTCATAGCCTGGTTCATATTATTAATATGATTCCAGTTAAATGTAACTCTCAACAATGTTGAATCTTCATTAAGTGCAGCCAAAGCAGTTTGTTCGGATGCAGTTGTAAACAGTAACGGAGTCCCTTCTTCCTGAACAAGATGTGCTGCAAGATTTAAAGGCGGAATAATAGTATTCCTAGATGGAAAATCAGTGTTGTTCGTTTGATTCGTAACTTGCGAAGCAGAGATTCTTGAAAACGTGTTGATTCCATATACCGCATACTGGTGAACTCCTTCTTCAATCTCTTTATGAACGTATAATGGATTTGATCCACCAAATAAAACAGGAACTGGTTCTGGATTTTCATTGGCATCCAGGAAGTCCTCATCATGGGAAATTTCTGGAACAACCCAGTCTGGTTGACCTTCGGGAGTAATTCTTTTATATTCAATACCAAAACCCACAGACTCGCTTTTATCATGAGTTGTGAATTCCGGACCTATAAAAAATGCTTCAGGCTCTTCGTATATAGCAGGATCGTCAATATTGATATTGATATAACGAATTGCTTCCTGCTGTGCATAACCTTCCTCATCAGTAAGGTTTATTTCCTGTCCTGTTCCCGTATCAAATTTCAACCCATATGTAATTGGAAGCACTTTAGGTACTTCAGGATATCTGAAATCAGCTTTTGAAGTGGGAAGGCACATAGCAGCATGATCCTTGGTTACGCTTGTTACGCCATCTTCAGCACTCATTAATGTGGTATAAACAGCCAGATAAATGTATTTCGTTGAAGTTCCGCTTGCAAGTCCAGTGTTGTCAATATGTCCGAAGCCCAGCATTCTGGCCACATGAAAGTCCACTGCAGCCATGCGAAGCATTGATTGCATGCTTACTTCAAACTGCTGACCGTCTGCCCTTCTCGCTCCGTTTCCGATGATCCAGCCTTCTTCATCAGGAGGATTTTGTGAAATCTTCAGATCAGGTAAAGCTTTGTCGCCCCCAAGCAACCTTGATACGCGAACATTGTCAGGATCCATACTACCCAAAAGGTATGCAGTTACACCATCTTTTAGATCTTCATCTCTGTATGGATCTAAAAGATTTTTCCCCGGACGCTCCCACTTGTCTTTATAATTATTGACTTTTACTTTAGCCCCTCCATTGTACTTTGGCCAGCGACCATCCACCAGCAATGTTGAACTATCTAACCTGTTATGAACTTCTGTATTATCCAGAGACAAAGAAAGATCTTTTACACTTGTCCAACCGCCAGATTCATGGTTTACACCGCTTATATAGTGAAAATAGGTTTCAAGTTTTACTATTACAGGATAACAATTATCAGTGGTAAAAGTAACAGTACGAATTCTCTCGGATACAATATCATGGAAAAATACAGCACTGGTAGCCTCCTGACTCTGGCTCTTCCTATATGTTACCGCGTCATTTTCTTCAGAAGCCTGATCAACTCCTGAAATTGCTTCCACCCTTAATAGAGCTGAAGCAGAAGTATTAATGGACTTCATCTCCAGTTCTGCGCGAAAGCATAAATGTCCGTCTGCAGTGATCTGGATAGCCCCTCTGTAACTCTTTAAAAAATTAACAGCATTGTTGACTGGATTAATTAGAGCACGAGCATCGTCATAAAGGAAAGTGTCCAGGAAACGGACTTTAACATAGCATTTTTCCAATGACTCCTGACTAACAGGTGTAGTGTTAAAGGTCCATTCTCTTATCTCACCACTTTCAACCAGTTGAGAACTGTTTGTGAGCATTGAGGAAAAGTCTACAGTTGCTGCATATCTGTTTGTATATGCACTTCTGTATATTTTTACAAAGTCATTACTTTTGTTAAAGCCAAAATCAGCGGGGAATCCTCCTGTAGGGCCTGCATAATTTCCTTTGGGAATATGCTGCTCTCCTAAATAACCATCAAACTCCCACCTAAGGTGTATACCTTCGGAAGTACCGTCTGAACCATCGGATCCAGCTGCCTGCAGATACAAGTACGGCGACGCTGTATACAGATTAGTTTTTGAAATGTTACTCATAAGTTAAAAATCTAAACTTGTTTTATTTTTATAAAAATATAGGTTGATAACAGCAGGTAAATGGCTTTACCTGCTAATCATGAAAATAAGTGTGTTTTATCCATTCAGCTCTTCTTTAAGAACTGTTTAAGACTTACTGAACCTGAACTTCAAAATTGGTCACTGAACTCTTCTGAACATATGCCTTTCCATTCCATGTCAGGTATTTGAAATCGAAGTACAGATAACCAGGCTGAATCACAGGACCGTTATCATTAAAAGTTATAAAGGCACTTGAACGATCTTTGGACAAGAAGATTTCACTCGCTTGATTGGTTCTTGTTATAGTTCCCCCCTGTGTGGCTGAGTATTTCATCTTAATACTTCCAAGCAATTCGCTTTCTGGTATCTTAGGATCATTAAACGGTTCAGGGCTTCTGACAATAACTCCAACTATGCGTTCATTTTCTGCAGTTATATTCTTGATGATGTTAATCTCCATACTATCTGCAGGTGCAATTGCAGGAAGCTTAAGGAAACCAGTTACGATACGGTCATATCCATTTGCATAAAGACCTTTTAACTGATCAAATGTCTCAGGTGCGCTTATCAGAGATGAAACTTTACTCAAGTCTGCACTTTCAAATTCCTTCTCTATGCTGAACAAGGACTTAGTTACTAATTCTTCAGTAGAATTTTCGCTTTCTTTATATTTAACAAAGAAACTGTTGATCTGATCTGCAAAGTCCTTATACCTGGATGTTCTGAAAACATAAGAATGCACTTCTGCGGTTTTTTCACGTCCATTAATACTTCCGTTGAATGCAGACTGGAACAGTGCTGTGTATAGCTTATCTGGCAGCAAAGTATCCGTAACGAAAGTACTCTTTATATTAAGAGGATTTTCCAATGGCGTGCTTGAACAGTTTCCAGGATTTTCTGGATTCAACAGATTCTGCAATGCCTTTACATCTCCTCTTATAATCGGCGCTACTTTATCCTCTTCACTTCCTGTCTTACTTGTCTCTTTCCATTCAGAATCTGTTGCTTGCTGCTGCCCGCTTGAATTTGAAGGATCAAGAATCAATGCCTGAAGTTTAGAAGTCACAGGAGTATTGCCTTTGTAGGTTCCGAAATCCTGGAACATCGTATATACAAAATTGTATTTGTAGAACAGGTTTAGTTCAGGATCTTCATAGAACAAAGGTTTGGCATCTGTAAGCTTTCCGTCTGCATTAGGATAACACTTGCTATAATCGATATAGTGGCCCAATGACCTTAGCTTATATTGTTGGGTTTTATCCTCTTTTTCCAGCCTTTTATATTCTTTGCTGAAATCATGGAAGTGACCGACAGGACCAGCAGTTCTGAACATAAAAGTATGCTGATGATCATAGTCTTTCGTTTCATTTCCAACCAAATGGTCTTTGGTAACAAGCTCAATTCCAAAGATAGAATCAGGTCTCCACACAGGCTGAACAGTTGTCTCCAATGCTTGCTTTAACAGATCGTTATCCGCATCAACAGCTGCCTGATTTGCAGGAAGCGTCTTATTGAACTGATAATCCGTTTTATCTTCCCAACGCATTTCGAATACAGAGGTAGTGCAGGAGTTTCCATCTTCCAGAAGCAGATTGCCCAGGTCTTCTTTTAACAAGTCAAATCCGTCTTCTACCAATAACCATGCAACCTCCGTGCAAGTCCCCAAACCTTTGATAACTATCTTATCAACACAATTGCTTAGATCACTATTTGCTTCAAATGAAATAGCAGCTGTAAGATCTTCAGCATCTACAATTGCAGAAGGTGCAGCTTCCTGCCATTGACTGCCCGGAATCAGTTTAACAAAGTGATCAGGAACTTTTACCTTTTTAAGATACTTTACTTCTACCTGTGATATAAGAGTCTTAAGCTTGAGATCTATCTTTGCCGCTGGTTGTTCAAACAAAAGCTCAACCTCAGACCCGTTAGGAAGGACTAATCCATTGGTAAAACCAAATGTATTGCTTTCACTGGTAACCCTTCCGTCTCCGTCCAGCATTCGTACAAGAATTGTATTTTTGTAAAAATTAAACTCATTACTATTTCTAAATATGGATACAGGTGAGTTTTCAAAGTTTACAGATTTAAATCTTCTTGGCTCAAGACAGCTCATGAAGTTATCTCTGAAGCCAAGTGTCTCCGTAGGAAGCGGATTGGCTTCCATGTAACTTAACGGGTTCTGGCAAAGAAGACGCAACCTGTTATAGTTATTAGGCTGATAAGCCTGCCATGATCCATATTTTAAGTCTGCAATATTTCCGCTAAAGTTCACCACTGTATTTGTGAGTGCAGGAGCCATTGCCTGATATGGTTCATAGTCTTCCCAACTTCTACTTGTTGGATTCCATATTTTTATATTGAGCTGCGAAAGGAGATAACTATGCTCTACCTGTTTTGACTTTCCTTTCTGCGGAGGATAAAGCTCCGTATAACTTGCTCCGTATGGAGGACGATAGAAATTGGAAACTGTAGGTGACGAAGGATCAAATCCCATTCCACGCAAGAACTCAATCTCCACAAAGCTATCCACCGGAATGACGTGGTTTTCAATCAGAACATCAGGAGGAGTTGCTGGTAAACCATTCGGACTATATAAAAGATCAAAAGTCTCGCCGCTCATAATGTTCAGCGCTTTAGCTTTACCAGGCTCAAGGATCTGAATCTCGTCCATGTTAAGCTCTCTGTCAAGCGTCCATGTGAAATCAATGGTTTCGTTGATCGTTTTTCCTCCACCTTTTTTCTTTCTGAAAATGCTTGGTTTAGGAACGCTGATACCTACAGCACCTGTAACCATCAATGGTTTAGGAGCTTCAGCAGCGAGGAAGGCAAATACCTTTAACCCCAGCTTTATAAAAAATACCTGTATTGCAGCTTCACCACCCAATGCTATTGAGCCGCCCAGCTGTGCAGGTCTGAAGCTTAATCTTCCTGCCATATCCATGTAGGCTGAAAGCTTAACTCTTAAAGGTCCTATGCCTTTGTCAAAACCAAAGCTTACACCTCCACCAGCTTTTATCCCGCTTCCTGATATCATCAGATAAGAGTACATGTTAAACAAGCTCAACACTCTTGCCTGCAATCTCTTATCATTCGGAGTTTCACGACCAAAGTTCATGTACCACGCACCGGCATCTTTAAAGAAGAAGCCCATTTCTATGAGACCTTTGCCGTCAAATACAGCACCTGATTCGGGAATGCGAAGATTAACACCGAACTCAGAGGTTACAGACTCTTTGGTAATGGCAAGGAACAGACTGAACGGAGGATCCGTAGTAGAATCTATACCGATTCTTTCTTTTAGCAATGCTGCCTGTCCCTGTATTGCGAACAATTCAGGAATAGAAAGCAACAAGAATACTTTGCTTGAGAATGTTCTACCGCTGTCTGTAGCTGTTGCAAAAGAAACCCCAGCCCCAATAGAGAAGCCATCTTCCAGTTCAAACTTGGAAACTTGTATACCTTCTTTAAAATCCGGTGCCTGTTTCTTTTTATAGTATTCATACCAGGAGCCGCTTTCAGGAACGCCTGCTGCATTTTTGGTGGCAACATAATGCTTACCTACCAGACCTCTGAAACCATAGATACCAAGACCTGTTGGACCAAGTGGAATAGGAGCAGGAAGTTCAAGACCCACATCTATCAAGAATGCAGGGACATCAGGGTTCAAGCGCATGGCAGCACTTCCGGAAAGACCGACTTTAGGAAGAGAGAAGGTAACACCACCAATGTATTCAGTTCCCGTGTATTTGCTTCCTTCAGCAGGATCCTTCATTGACAAGTAACCGCTCAACAATAAGGCAGCCTGTTCTGGGCTGGACCCGCCGGGAATAATGAGATCTATTGCGATACTCTGAATACGCAGGAAGAAATGTGGTTCTCTACCTTGTGATTTGTTATTATCGACAGTGAAATAAAACTTGATACCATCTCCTCTTGCATCTACACCACCTGGGTTAATGCTTACACCACCATCAAATCCGAAGTACCAGTATTTCCTCATCTGGTTATCATGCATCTGCTCATGAGTACCATAGTGGATGGCTGTAATGGTAAGCTTAACTGGACCTATCGTTAATGTTTTAGGACTCTTCAGTTTGGTTGTACCACCTGCAGCAATCTCCACCTGACCATCGCTCCAGATTCTGAAACGCTGAATATCGATCTTCTCGGGAAGGAACTCACCAATGGCTCCACCCATGTCCTGGAACTTCAGCCCACCTGTGATCTCAAAGTAGAACCTATCATCCTCTTTACCGATCTTTCCTGAGTTGATGTAAACATCAAGAAGACCAGGAAGAGTGATTTTCAAAGGTTCCGGAATTGCAGCAGATATCATGAACTCACCGTTTCCAAAGGAAACACTAACATCTAGTACTGCAGGCTCTTTATCATTACCATCTTTACTGAATTTCGGAATGGTCATGCGGCCATGGATATTGCTGCCGGTAATAACATTCTGTTTGAATGTCATCTCAAAGGTATCTAGAGCTAAAGAGAATCCTGATTCACCTCCGAACTTTGTCTCTAACAATACTGGATTTGGATCTTTAGGATCGATAGCCTCCATACCAATTGTACCACTGAAACCACCAGTTCCTACAATTAGATTCCGACCATATATTTCGACCTTGTCAGTACTGCTTTTAGTCCAAAAAGCGGGAAGACCTATAGTCGCTTTCTCAATGAAAACGCCAACAAAGTTATCTGGACGACCATCGGCTGCTGCCTCCGGAATATTTAGAGTTCTGCTTAAGTCTAACTTAGCTCCTTCGAAATCAATGGTTAATCCAGTATTCCCAATTAAAGATTTTTGGAAACTAAGGTTGTTCTCTCCTTTAAACTCCAAACCTTTATCTGTACTATACGAAAAAGATCCAACATTAAATGTAAGTAATGTCCTAGCTGAATCTGGCAAAGGCTTTCCATAGGTAGGTGAATTTTTATCATCATCTAGTGGGGTAAATATAGATCTTGGGAATTCCAATGCAAGATCTATGTTATCCAAGAATAGCGAAACTTTAGGAATGAAAAGCTCTTTGATGTTTTCTTGAGTAAAATTACCCATAAACTTTGAGAAGAGAGTTTCAATTCGTCCTGTTACATCTCCCAGCTCAGCAGGAATGCCCAGAAACATATCGAAAATTACAGTATAAATGTCAACTGAAATTGTATTGTTCACATATAAATCTGTAATCTGATCGATAAGATTTAAAATTACCAAAGTATCATCTTGGTTGGTACTTTTTGAGAGAGGATTTACCGGACGATATTTTGCGTTAAAATCATCTACAAACTTCTGAATGGGATCAGGATTATCTATTAAACTATTTATTGATTCTGTTAATAGATCTTCTACAGTTACTCCAGAAATCTCCAGTAAAATATCAAAAATAGATTTTGGCGACCAATCAAATGTTGCAAGTTCGAAGCTTTTGGAATACTTTAAAATAGGCCAGGTATAATCCAAAGATATGGGAATTTCTGTACTAGTCCCATCAAAATTAGGATTCAGAAGTAAGCCCAATCCACCAGTACCAGGAATTTCCAAAGCAAGCTTCTTGTAGGTTTTAATTTTAAGGCTGTAAAATGCACTATCGCAATCAACACTCCTTTCAATCTGGAGATTCTTATAATATAAATCAGAAAAGACAGAACCTATACCGTCTTTAAAGACACCAAAATTTTCCGGCATGTTTTCTACAGGAAACAATGTGGAAAGTGAAGGCAAAAAATCTGACATGTGATTAAAAATTTAAAAGTTGTTTATTATAAAAAATGCTTTTACTTATAATAAGTAAATTTTAGCATACTCACCTTTCGGTTTGGAAAAATCATCTCAATTGTATTGATAGTTCCATCGACATTGTATGTGTATTTTTTTATTGTTTTTGTGTGAGATATAAGGTTTATCATCTCTGATACTAGAAGTTTATTTAAGGAATTGTATGTATAAATATATCTGACATCCTTAGTTTTATATTCTATTAACCTTTTTTCTTGATCAAATACTTTTTCACTAGACACCTCAATCAATTTTCCATCAAAATTAAAATACCTTTCTATTACAGATGAACTGCTGTCAGTGTAACTATACAAATAATCAAAATAAGTATTTGAATGATTAGTACGCTCGTTTATTCTTATTAATCTATTAGAAGAATCGTAGATGTATTTACTAACTAAATAAAGCCTTGGAGTTATGACTTTCTTTTCCACTAACAGGCCATTTTTCCCATAGTTATATATAGAACTATCAAAATATAGCGGGTCGGACGCATCAGATTTTACGATGATTCTTGTACGCCCTGATTTTGATTTAATATATCTAGTGACATACCGTTTTTTGATATCCAAAGCATAAATTGTTGAAATTGTAAGAGTGTCATTAATGTATTTATATTCTTCTTCTTCTATATTCTGAAGATGCCTACTTACAAGTTTACCTGTAATCAGATCATATGTATAATCAGTAACTCCCAAAGCAGAGGAATCTTGGATCAATTCACAATTATCATTAAATAAATACTTATTCACCAAAATACTTTTTTCAATGGTCAAATTATCTCCAATTCTTTCTGATAAAATCTTTTTTATTCCAAGTTGACATACTAAAGCCGAGTCATAATGATTTTCAGCTACCTGCCCTTTTAGGATATAAGGGAGAAAAATAAAGACAAAAATGTAAATTCGATTTCTTTTCATTTTAGTTCCTAGAATTATACCAATTACGCATTACACCCCTAACATATCCATTGTTTAGTACACCTCCTTGTCCACCCAAATTTCTTAATCTTTCTTGAGAAGTCCCTCCACCATTATGCCTTCTGGCAGTGCATGCGGCAATTACCGCATCAGCATCTAATATGTTATTCAAATAGGTTGGGTTTTCGGATATATATTGATCTACTATTTGCTGAGTTTGTGCATTTGTATTATATTCTGTCCTTACACTATTAAAAGTTGACCTTACAACTAACTTACCAATTGCAAGACCGCTATTATCAGTCATGGCATTTCTGATATTTTGACCAATTGATGAACTTAGAATTGATTTCGTAACAAAACCATTTCTTATTTCACCTTGTTGACTTGGTGACTGGGAATAAAGATTCACGTCACTTCTTCTAAGGCCCAATAAATTAGTTATATAATTGAAATAACTACCTGGTGTATTGGCAGCACCACCTCGACCATATATTTGTGCAGCAGTGTTGATGGTAAGCATCTTTCGTAAGATGTTAACTTCAATCATATTACTGAGATAAACAATATCAAGACCTGTAACTAAGGAAAAAGCATTCCAATATGTTGTATCTTGAGAAATTCTTTCATTAGTTAGTCTAATTACAGCTCTATTATAAATAGGAGTACTAATTGCTTCACTAGTTAATATATTTACAACTCTGTCATAAAGAGTGGCATCAACAGCACCATCATCTTCGTCCAGTACAATATCTTCAATCCTAAAATAAATGGATTCCGTGTCTCTAGCGATTCCATTAACTAGAGATAATTCATCACTATCTAACCCATAATAATTCCTTAAAACCGTGTCGCTTATAATATGTGATAATGCAGTCGACCCAATAGTTTGTACTTTCCCAAAAGAAGTGGGGGTGTAAGATCCATTTCTTAAGCGAGCAGGAATTTCTCCATTACCATCAGATTCACTACGAATTATCGCTGTATATATTCTTTCCTGGTCTGGAGTTAAATCTCCTGTTGGAGCAGTTGCCATAGGATTAAGTGCATTGGGGTTGACATATGTGCCAGATCCGTATGTAGGATCGAAGAGAGCAAAAACCGTTCCTACTATTGTTTCCCAGATCGTTGTGTTATTCATCAATCTGTCATTACTATTAGGAGTATTAAGTTCAATAATACCAGTTGGCACATTCAAAGAAGCATTGGCCTGAAATTCCCTTAAGGCTTCTCGTGTTCTTGGGATACTAGATTGATTAATTGTGGCAGGAGTGCCAATACTAGAAACCTTTTCCCTCACATAATGCTCCGGCTTTAAGAACCCAAGTTCATGAAGTCTATCTTGGATAACTCTAACATCTGCCCTATTATTCTGAGGCACGGTCCCTCTTCTTGTGCTTCCTACAGAGTCTTGAATAAAGATCCCTTTGCTATTCGGTAATAAAGGATTTGACAAAATTCTAAGAGCACTGGACCTTGGCGCAATTATCCCTGCAGCCAAAGAGGTAAATCCTCTTATAATCTTAAATTCTTTAAGAGCTACAATCGTTTTAGGAATTTGAGATACATTAATAGTTGAAGTTCCTGTTACAGACACAAGTTCGTTATTAAAATCGGAAGTTGAAAGATAGCCCAACTCATTTAACCTTGTCTGAACTGCTGCTACATCTGTATTTTTATTTCCAGCAGGATTATTAGTAATTTCTCCAACTTCATTTTCAAGATTGATTAAACTTGGCCTGAATCGAGGTGGCTTATTAAGAACCTCTAACTCAGGACTATTCGGTCTGATTCTATTGAAACTCCCCATTACCATTTTAAAATTAAAATCTTTTATAGCATTGGTCAATGTATCCATGTTGTTTGGACTATCTAAAGGCAAGAAACCAAGGACTCTTAATCTATTTCTTACTAATTCAACGTCTGTCAGATTATTTGTAGCATTGGTGATATTCGGTATTACCCCACCGACATCTCCTGACAAAGCTATATGAGATATTTCGCCACGTCTCGGACGATTCATATTTAAAAATTTCAGCTCTGTTGATTTGGGACGAATTTGAACAAGGCGTATTCCTAATGCCATGCGGGTAAAATCAGAAATCGCACCAATTGTTTGCTCTAAACTTGTATCTGCTATTTGTGTAATTACTCCAGTGCCAGGATACTCTTGACCTAATTCGTTCTGGCTTAAAAAGCCCAGATTAATTAACCTATTTTGTAAGGCTCTTACATCATTAGCATTGTTAACACCATCGAGTCCAACAGTATTACTTAAGACGCAAGGACCATCGACAAGAACATTTTGGAAAACCTGAAGAGCCTCTGTTGTATTAAAGATTGCCATGTGAAAAAATTTTTATACCTGTAGAAAATTCATTTATTAAAATTTGCTGACTCTGTTCGATATAACCTCGTAAAGCAAGTTCAGCTACCGTGTAGCTTATGCCGTTATTATCCGTTTCATTAGCTTTATTAATTAGCCCTAGGTAAACTCTGTATTTAGGGATAAATCCAGTGACAATATTATTTAAAGAATTCCACTGAGAAGTCGTTAGTATAATAGAAAAATATTCTGAACTATCACAGCTTGAAAAATCCTCTGAGAAATCTGTCTCAAGAGTCAAATATCCAGCAGATAAAGTTTGATCCGCTAAATTTAAAGGTGTCTTAAATAATCTAACCCCCTTTATAGAATCTACAATACTTTCTAAAAACGCCTTAGACGTTTTATAAGCAATACTTTTTTGAGGAAACCTTTTATGCTCCTTTTCCTCAGTATTTCGCACATTGGAAGCAGAATAGAATAATTCAACAGCCTGGTCATATTTTGCAATACCTATACTGGCTGCGAAATCCTTTTTCAAATTTTGCCTAAAATCTATATAAACCTCATCATCATAAATCTTTGATTTCAGATTAGAATCACCTGCAAAAGGAATTACAAGACTAAATGGTGAAATAATATTATCAAGGTAATTTTGTGATCGTAATACGGTGCCTGAAGAAGCAGGATTATGACTTGGATCAAACCTCTTGTTATACTTCAATTTTATATAGCATGATACAGAAGTCGTTGCCCCCCCATCCCTATTAAGAGTTGTTAACGAAAATTCATTTGTGTGACCTGAAGTAACCGTCAGATCATAAAATCTACCTTTCCCCTTTGGCTCTTTAGGATATGTTTGGCTTGGATAACCACTGCATACATACATTAAGGGAAGGGTATTATCACCACCTCCATCTGGCATTTGAATTCTTATCAAATTTCTTTTTAAAGTATTGCCCACAGGGAAATCAGAATTTTCAAGAATCAATATTGGCCACCCATTTCTATAATAGTTGATAGACGAAGGAGTTGAAGATACATCGAAAGCAGCATTAATTGTTGTACCATAATTCTTAAAATAATTGAATGAATGATTAAATTCATTTCTTATATCAAGATAGATCCTATTCTTATTGTTAAACTTCGCAAGTATAGTATCATAAACTTCGTTTCCTCTTAATCTGTCACTATTATCAGAAGTGGACCTTTTCACTCTAATCTGAGAATGACTAAAACAACCAAAAAACGCACAAGGGTCAATGTAATTTAAAATCTCCTCTTTGTCATGCCAGTGCTCAAACATCTGAGCCTGCGTTGGACTAACTGGAAGTGTATTTACTTCGATGATATTTTTGTTTGCTCTCGCAACACTTAATTTCGGATCAAAACCAATAGACTCTGTTAAGATTTCAATACCAAAAGATGATGCATTAAATTTTCCAATTTTCCATCCGGACTTTACAACCGGGAATTGATTGGCAACATTGTCTCTATAGAAGATATCATCGATTGAACCACTGTCAGGGAAAGCTGGAGCTTTTAAATCTATTCCTAAAGCCTCTTTAGGAGGATTTTCGGAAGTCCCAGTGCTAGCATTTTTTGCTGTTTGAGATTCCCAGATGCTTTTGGTTAAATCATTGCTCGTTGAAACTGCAATTTCGTTTCCATTGAATAAACTATCTTTCTTAATACCTCTGTAAATGATAAATTTAATTTTAGAAAAAGCGAAAGGCGGTTGGCTTAGAGGCTTAAGAATAAGATTTACCAAGTTCGCATTTGAACCATCTTCCTGTACACAAACAACTCCATCAGAGATTGCATAAGCATTTGAATCTGAACTGGAGCTATGTATACTTGTTACCTGGTACTTATCTTTCCCTCCCGAAGACCCTGCAGGGCCAAATGCACCAATCTGTGCCTGGCTGCTTAAAAGATCTATATCAGTAAAAAAATAAAAATTAGCCATTTTAAAAATTATATTTAAATTATAAATATTGAATATTACTACCTCAAAAAACTATAATCTACTTTTCTCTC
This sequence comes from Sporocytophaga myxococcoides DSM 11118, assembly GCF_000426725.1. Lineage (NCBI taxonomy): Bacteria > Pseudomonadati > Bacteroidota > Cytophagia > Cytophagales > Cytophagaceae > Sporocytophaga > Sporocytophaga myxococcoides. The sequence continues at coordinate 476,195 of NZ_AUFX01000004.1, forward strand.
TGCAATATCAGAATAGGATGGACGCTGGTAGGCCATATTCGGAAAAAAGCAATAGGTCTTTCCTCTCGGCTGAATAATATCCATCGTTATGTGATCTATAGGCATGTCCATCTTTTCAAGCTGTTCGAGATAAAAATCATAACAAGTCTCTTTGATTGCATAGCAGTGAAGACAACTTGATTTTTGAACTCTATAAATATGAAAATTGATCTTCATAAGATGTTCAAGATGTGCTCCCCCCATTAGGATCATCTCCCAATCGGAAGGTATAGTATGGAAATTATCTGCGAGACGTTTTGATAAACCATTATTAAATTCAACATCATCTTCCAGTATCAGAATTGACTTATATCCCTTTAGCTTTGCATCTTGAATAATCTTAGCGGTTGTCATCGAAAGACCCATGCTACCAGAGTTCCATGCATACTCAGGTATACCATGTGGATTGATAAATTTATCCAAATGATCTTTACCATAAACTGCTGTTATAATTTCCGGCTCAAAATCAAAATTTTTGCACTCTGATAATGCTCTATCTAACCTATCCTTTCTGTGCTTTAGGTTGATGAGATAAGTATGATCGAAATAGTTTTGAAACATATTAATGTTAGATTTTAAGAGAAAGTCACTAAACTTGCCACGCCCGCAGAACTTATGGACCAATACTTTAGCTGACCGTCTGGTTGAATCAAATTAACTGTCCGACCTGAATAATTAGATGTTATTGTCATTGACGTAATAGTAGGTATCTCAAGTCTGAACGAAGTGAGGACAACAGCACTAAAGTCTTTATTCTTTACTCCAGGAGCTAGATAAATATCCTCGCTATTCGCTCTAAACTGATTTCCTTCACAGCCCACATCTAAAATTATTCTGTTCCCTCGGATTTTGTTAGATTTACACAGTGCACCTAAAGTGTTCGAGCTAAATGCTCCGTAAGAAGAATATCCTGATCCAGCATCCAAAAATTCATTATTCGCACAACCATTTCCCAAAGTATTATTATTTGCGCCTGAACCTATAACATTGTTAAAGCAGCTATTATGCAAAAAATTATAACCACTTCCATGAAACGAGTTCCATTTACATTCGTTCAACAACGTATTCGCAGTAGAACTAAACATAAAATTACCAGCGCAAGAGTTTCCAAAATTATTATTGTAAGAACCTCTTAAAACATTATACGAACATGATGTCCCGAAAGAATTTCCTAAAGAGGACTCCAGGTATAACGCCGAATTCCATGGACCAACGATATTATTATTAGAACCATTGAGTGAAATATCTGAACAGTTATCACCAATTACATTCGAATAAGATGTATCTATCCTAATGTTTTTACAACCATGCCCGATTTCAAAGTTATAGCAACTACCTGCAAACGTCATATCAGAAGAACCTTCACCTATAGTAATATTTTTAGAGCCCTCTTTAAACACAATATTATTGTATTTCCCATTCACATCTCTACCGATTGAAATATTTTCACAGCTCCCATTAAAGGTCTCAAAATAATTAACCAAAGTATCACCAACTGCATTGATCAATTTTCCAAAAACAAACAACAATCTTTCCGATGCAAAATCCAAAAAACTATTAAACATCAGTCTCGTCCAATAGATCTCGTTATTGATTGAAATCACCTGAGCTGCGTTGTGAGCTCTCCTACATAAATAAAATTGGTTACTATCCAAAACAATATCATTCAAGTTATAGTTTTTGGAAGAACTCCAGACTAAATCTGGGTTGACAGCTGCAGTAATACTTCTCCACCTTCTAAACCTTACATTTCTGAAATCATACCATGTTTCAAGATTACGTTTAGTATCTTTTCTATATGTAATTTTTCCATCTCTGTCTGTAGTGCCATCTTCGCATTTGGAGGCTTGGGCACTCAAAATGTCTATGTGAATTATATCCTCGGGAAAATATACAGAATATGCTGATGGTGACAACTTATTCTCTGATATAGCAATCACAATTAGTCTTTCCGGAGCTTCTGTTCTAATTTCTCCATAAGACACACCTTCTACTCCTGTGTTAGGGACAATATACTTCGTTTGAAAATCAAACGCATAAACAGTCCCCGGCTTTAACTGACTATTCGCAACCATAGTCCGAAGATCTGCCACCGTCGTATCAATCTTCCCTGCATACTGAGGCAGCTGATCAAGACGAACTTTTCTGGTGACCTTTGAATTAGTGCCCTGAACTATAGGAAGAACATCACTTCCATTTACTGAAGTAACCTGATCCAGAGCGGAAATTTTAGAATTTGCCATAATTAAAATTTTTTTAAAAGTTTTTATTAAAAATCGATATGAAAAAAGAAACTCATCTATGAACAATAGCATCTTGCATTGCCATCATCTTCTTCTGAAAAGAAAGTTTCTTATTGAATATAACTACTAAACACAGATCTCATTATCACGCTTGCTCTATTAATAATAACTCAAACATAGAAGCTATTGTCGCAATTCATTTGCGAAGCAAGAAACAAAGTGATAATTATAATATGATTTTAAACTATCCATCAATAATCAACTGATATACATCTTTCTTTAGATAGTATTAACTACAGGTATTGCAAGGCTTATCGTATGACTATCAAACTCGTAAACAAAAGCCCTCCAATAACAAAACCTCCAGCACCCCAAAGAATCTTTGAACCAATACTTTTCCACTTCTCAGCTTTGATCGTTTGTCTGGCTTCATTTAAATCTTTCTTCATTGACTCCATGTTCTTCAACAACTTATCATTGTCATTACTTAATACATCAAGCTTAACTTTTGTATCTCTTTCATAGCCTTTGATAAAAGTTGTTACTGACTTCATGTTTGTATACATAGAATCAACATTGCTCTGAATCACAGATAAGTCGAAAGACAAACCATTGAGAGAGCCTGATAGATTTTTTACTTTATTAAGGTCGTTTGCACATCTCACAAATTCTATAAGTCCCGTTTTATTTATAATATAAAGCGTATCATACTCGAACCTCAGCGTCTTATTCTTTATACCAATCAAGGTATCAACATCAACCAAACCATTATCGGACTTTTCTCTGATTATGATATCCTGTGATGGCTGCCCTAACAATACTGAATATATTCCGCAAAAAGTCAGTGTAAAAATTATTGCCTTCATAACTAGTGAATTTGAATTGACCTGATACCATCAACGGTTCTTCTTATTTCGTTAATTGTTTTATTTGCATTGTTAAAATTCGCGTCAAGATTTTTTTTAATAACAGTATTCATTGAGTCTACCTCGTTCACTTTCAACACCAATGCTTTACTTTCTTTTTTAAGATCTTCAATTGTCACTCTTTGTGCTTCAATAATGTCTCTTGAGGCTCTCACTTCATTTAATACATGAGTCAATATTTCTCTTGACTCTCTAAGATTGCTTGATTGCTTTAAAAGGAAAAAGCCCTGGATACATATCAATGCTACTGCAGCACATAAGACATATAGAATTATATTTCTATTCTCCATAATTATAAACTAATGAACGACTTTGTAAACACAACAACCAATGGCTTTGTCATCCTGAGTCCTGCGAAGGATCTGATATCAAAAGATAATTTGCAATTTCAATTGACAACTTAACAGATAGTCAAATTTCATTCTTTGGGAAAGCCCAGATGTTTCGCAAGCTCAACATGAACTGTGTTCATTTCAAAATTTCCCTTAATATTTTGCAGAATAATATTTTGTTGTTTTTCTATTAATCAAAATATTGTCAACCTTCCGCCCTGAATTAAAGGTTTACATTTTTTAAAGTAGCACACAGCGGTTGGAGCTTTTGTCAGAACAATTGAACAGATCACAACTTCTTTAAATCTTCACATCTATGTTAGTTGTTCAATTGTTCTGGCAAAAGTAGGTTTGTAATCATGCTGATATTCAATCCCACTTTTGGCTATTGCAAATGCTTGTTTTATAAGCTTATTTACTACTGCTATCATTGCTACTTTGAAAGGCTTCCCCTTCTCTCTGAGTCGTCCATATAATTCTCTACATGCCTTGTTACATCTAATTGCTGACCAACCAGCCATATACAATATTTTGCGGACTTGGGACATTCCTAATTTGCAAATACGTCCTCGACCTTTTACAGATGTCCCTGACTCAAATATTCTTGGTGCGACTCCATAATAAGAGATAACCTGTTTATAATTATCAAAATCACGAAACCCATTAGTCGTAATGATAAATAAACTTGCAGTTCTAGGACCTATTCCTGGGATAGATTGTAGATTGTGAACCAATTCTCTGTTTTCCTTATCCAGAAGATCTTTTATCTCTTTTTCCTTCCTGGCTATCTTCTCATCATAGTCTGCTATTTCTTCTTCAAGCTCTTTCTCCAATTCTTTGTTGAGTATTCCTGTATGTCTGAATGAATGAAGTTGATTAGTTACCATCGTTCTTCGCTTTTTTAATCCCTCAAGGTAGGTTTCTAATTGTTGTGTCATTAGAATTATCTCTGAAGTAGGTTCCCAAAGCTGGGGTGTTTCTGACTCCCCATAACGAGCTATCATCATTGCATCCTTCTTATCGGTTTTCGCCCTGACGAGCTTCATCTGACAATATCTTTTTATAACCAGAGGATTTACTACAGATACAGAAACTCCTCTTTCTTTAAGAAAATATGCCAAGGCATGTAATAAGGCCCAGAGGCTTCCATAACTACAAGACGGCTTGATTTTGCCAATTCATAAATTCTCATAAATCCAGTCGGATTATTTAAGAAACTTCCCAAAGATTTAGCCTTGCCTCCTTCAGATTTGCCAACGTCTAGTGTTGCTTTTGAACAATCGATTCCTATAACCATTTTATATCAAATTTTTTCAAGCACATCTTATGTTTAACTTATCTATCGTATAAACAGGTTCTAGACCTAGTGAACTGTCCAAGTTTTAATAAGAAGTGAAGGGGGCTTGCATGCTGAAGAGTCTTATTTGACTAATGACAAAACTTAGCCTTTATCCTTCACTTTTGCTTGTAGCTTGCAAAATAATATTTTGTTTATATTTCTTTTCGGATTCTTTTCTCAAACTTACGATGACAAAAAGAAAGATACTCTTGACGCTCTCCTCCCAGGGATGAGAGCCTTCCTCCGTCTTTAAGAGATTAGTACCTATGCATACTTAAAACAGATCTACCAATGACTTATATATCGCTTTATTCTTCGTTGCTTGAAATAAGACCAGAGCTGTTTAGTAACACTCTTCTCACATTAGATGGTTGCGCAATATAATCCGCTCTTCTCGCTGTATATAATCTGTTCTTTTCTATCCTGGTGATACATACTCTATCACTCTGATTACCTCCGAGAACATGGAAACATGAATTGTCTTCCCCAACATAAAGGCCAACGTGACCTGCAGATTTTCCATCCTTAGTTTTTCTTACAAAAACAAGCACATCACCTAACATAGGCACATCTGTTGCTTTCCCGAACGTTCCCCAATTCAAGGCCCACAATGGGTCCTTCACAACTTGTTTTGAACTTCTCTTCGCCACAACTGCCATAAACAGTCCACACCATGGTATCTCATCGGCCTTGTATACATCTGATACACCACCTCCTATTTCCTTTGCCCATTGAAGAATTACCGGATTATTTGCAGTCCCAGGTTTTTCCATTGTGCCGTAAAGCGCAAGTGCATTTTTTAACATCACTGGCCCCTGCTCTTCAGTAAGCCAACTGTATTTTGGTTCGATTGTCATAAGTATGCTAGTACTATAAAAACAAATGGATGAAAAAAGGAGATTTTTAGTCTCTCACCATTCTATGATAAAAATGAGTTATAATATATAAAATCAGGTTTCACAAAGTCCTATTAAGGCGTTCCATATTCATAGAGTACACCACAATTGGTATATGCCTGTCCACCTGCACCTGGGGTAACTGTTACAATAAACTGATCACTTCCATTCAATGCAATCCTTGTTGATTCAGTTGCTCCAAAGGTTACTGTCTGTGTTTTATTCTGAAAACATTCCAGACTATGTGTCTCACTTCCGATTGTCCAAATAGTTTCTCTTGGCGCTGTGGCAGATGAAGCATTTGACCGGGAGCCGAATAATACCAGTTTATATTTCTTCCCTGCCCTTCCGGTAACTGTTATACTCCTTGCTGCAGTATTATTAAGTGCTGTTCTCATTGCTTCAGATGGAAAGCTATATCCAGTCCCCATGTCTACTGTTTCACCATTAGAAACGGTTGAAAACGAAGGTGTTTTTATTTTTAAACCTGATGATGTTCCCAGACTATTTAATAATGATATGTCCGCTGAGGATATGCCGATATTATTGTATTGAGGTACTACTATTGTGCTTGCACCGAAGTTAAAATACACTGTTTGTAGCAACTGAATCCCCGGAACCATACTGGAAACTACTGTCGAATAATAAGAATCCAATCTGGGAGCTAAAGCCTTTGCTTTGATCCTATAGTAATAAGTAGTATTTGCAACTGCACTATTGTCCTGATAAATAGTCTGAAACGGTGTTAACGTAGTTAGCTCTGTGTAACCGCTAACAGCAGTCTGAGATCTTTCAATGACATATTCATCAACCCTTGCCGTCTCATTAATAACTGATGAAATCACTGCAAGCGCCTGCTCAAACATTATCTGATGTCCTGCGTCATTAAAGTGTGTATCATCATACCTCAGATTGGTGAGTGCAGTTAAATTGGTAGTTGTGTTTTCAGGAGTCCTCCAAACCAGATTATCGAAAAAGTTAATATATGTATCAAAATTGCTTTTAACATACTCTGATAATGTTTCCAGGTTTGTGCGCCTCACAATGTTAGTGCCAGTTCTAGGTTGTGTTGTAGTAGGAATAAACATTGCACCTGAAGCTTCAACAAGGGTTTTTATAGCCTGATAGTTAGGAACTATCTCAGTTGCTATATCATAACCACCTGTGACTATGTCATTACCTGCATTGGCGAATATTACAATGTCAGGATTAAATGACAATGCCTTTGTTACGTTACATTCAGGATCCGGAAGAGGATAACCTGCTGGTGGAACAAAGCCTGTTTCACGGAACTGGTAACTTCCGTAGCCACCATGAGCTATATTCTGAACATCGATGCTTGCGCTATACGCTGGTAGCGACGCTTTTAATAATTCAACCCATGAGTGCGCCAGATCAGAAGCTCCTTCGCCTTTAGCAGACGAGGATCCGATCACAACAATTGTTAATTTTCGTCTGAGTGTTTCATTTGTATCACCCAGGGTTAATTTAAGTCCGCTAGGCGCTTCACTAGGGTATGGAGATACAGTTAGTGTGGGAGTTGCAAGATTTTCCTGATCTTGAGTAAATCCCATCATTGAAAAAAGTCCAGCTAATAGCATGTTTTTAGATGTTTTATGAAATTATTAAAAAAGATCTCATAACCTCTTCTCTTAATTTCTTGGATTTAGTTTAATTACATTAATTATATTTTTTAATAATAGCCTATAAAGCTTATTACCATGTCATACTTTGCTCCCACACGTCAGGGTGTGGTTTGGAATGGAATGGTTTACCTTTGGCATAATATTCAGGACAAACATCAATATGTATAAAAGACTGATCTGCCTGCAGGTATTCTTCATAGCCTATTCTGATTTTTATTCCAAGCTTAGAAGAAACCTCTTTCAATTTCTTTACACGTTCCCTTGTCTGGATGATAGAATCGGTATCTATGTCAACAGCCATTTTTGCAACATGTGGCGAAAATTTAGCTGCCCGGTATCCTGCTCTTCTCAATTGTTCCTGCTTCGCATTGCTTCTATTGAAAGCATTGATCTTTAAAGGCACTCCCAAAGTTTCTCTCAAACCATCCATAACCCGGATTAACTGTTCATTCACAATAAGCTCACCGTATTCTTTAAGATCCTGCATAAATTTTGGTTCTTTAAGACTGAAATGCTTACCTATCTGATCTGACCCAGCTTTCAGATCATATTTTTCATGCCATTCTTTCAATGTGGTGAACTGGCCATTCTTTAATATTACAGTGATTGCATTCATAATATTGATAAAAAATTTTAAGCTTTCTGATGATCCATGTTATCGCACAGTATATAAATGTTCACAGTAAAAAAATAGAGCGTTATAAAGTATTACCTATTCTGGATTTTATTTTATCAATCCAATATGTTTTTCTTTTGCCTTGGATAATCGCGGCATTCTCAAGGATGCTTATGATGTGCTCTGCAACAATCTGAACAACAAAGAACAAGTGAAGCCATTCAAAAATTTCTGCCACTGTATCGCTTCCCCTCTCTCTGTAAGAGTTTGAGAAGACATAGGGAACTGCTATCAGAATAAGATAACAAGCGGACTTCACGGTAAATCTTGCAAACTTCTGACTGCTGAAATTTTGCCTTCTTATATGAGATGCATAGACTCCACTCAGGATTTCTATGATCATGGCAATTATCAAAGCTCCGAATGCCAATTCATCAAGTCCGAATATTTTGTTTATAACTGAAACCGGAATGCCCAGGATCATAAAAAAAGTGAGGAGATTGTACTTAATGGTAGGCAATAAGCTTTGTACAAATTCGAATGAGTTGTTAAATTCAAATCCTGCTAAAATGTTTGATAGGTAATTTTTCATAATTAAAACTGTTTTTATTTTAAGCCGTCCTCCGGCTTTTGTATGCTAAACAAATGCCGCAGCCTTACGGGGCGTATAGCATTATAAATGGATCGGAGAAGACATGAGCATTTTTTTCTGTTTAAACAATAAGCTAAAAATATGTCTCCGTTTCCCAGCTCGTAAATCTTCTGCCAATCCTAAAAATGTTCTTGTGACGTCGATTATGATACAAATGTGCACTATGATTTTTCAGATTACAAATTGCCTTTTGGCCTTACTAACACTGATGCAGAGCCAGATGTATCTATGTGCGGTATGATACTTTTTCAATTCTGATTTTCTTAATAAGTAAGCTCTGAAACTTAAAGACATGTAACTCACAAAATATTTTTTTGCAGGTCAACCAAAATATCTTTTGCAAAGCTGAAGTTTACATAAAAATTTAACTCAATCTGGAACGCTTATGAAACAAGTGAAGACGCATTCTTTCATTTTGAGATAAGAAGACTTATACAAAATCATTTTATCCTCAGGTTTCAAATGTTTAACAAGAAAATTCATTAATAAAAAAAAGCCCTGCTATTGAGGGCTTCATTGAAAATACGTTTAGAAACTTAGATAGAACTCTTATCTCACTCAAAGATGGTTGTTCTTAATAACTGTATTAGTAATTATTTATTTAAAAATTAATGTTTCGCTTACCAGTTTAAATGAGCATACTTTTTTACAAAAAATATTTTATTAGGCCTATCATCCTTAAGATGTTTTAGAATATGTATGTTATCCTGAATTATATCAGGTATCGTTGCAGTGCTTAAGAAGAATTCATTAGCCAGAGCCTCTATAATGGCCGTGTAGCGCATGTCTGAAAAGTTTCCGTAAAAATAGTAACGATGAATTAAGCACTCATTTCGTTTTGCATGAAGTTCAGAGCTGCGTCCTTTCTTTTTTGTCCCCGAGGTTGTAGAAGACTCTTCAAAGATATCTGTAAACAAGGTTAGTGATCCGCGCATAATTGTATACTAGTTTTTAATGTTGGCATGAAAGCGCCTGAAGTTTGAATAGGGATAGAAATAATTTTAAAAGGTTTTGGATTATAAGTCCGATAAAAGGTCGATTAATATTACAGCATGTTGTTCATCTCCATGCCTCTTGTCTGGCGAAAGGGCATACCACCTCAGAGCGCTGGCCAAAGCTGACTTTATGTACCTTCGTCTTTCTTCAGCATCCTTGGCGAAAATTGTAATTTTGTTTTCGAGGGCAGTAGTTAGGGGCTCTGTTCTTTTCATCATTTTACAAAAATTAAATAGTACTATAAAAATTTTATCAAGTTACTGGTAAACGGAAAATCATATCATTGTATTTTCCTTCAACTAAATAAAAACAATATTTATGCCTGTTTTAATTTAGTTGGTCTCACTAAACTATCAAATATGCTCGCAATTCATTTGCATTACTGAATAATTGTAAAGCAATATTTGCCATATCGACATACCATCCTTTAACTCAATCATATAGGATGATGGTGATATCAATCATTCTATATTGCCATTGCTTTATAGCACATGATGAGTTTCAGTCACTTTGATTTCACTGGCTTTGCTGTAATCTGATATTGAGCTGGTTCTTTCTGTCTCAATCAAAAATGCTATATATATATTTAAGTATCTATTTATAATTTGCTACAGCAATGCTGCTTATTCATTGTCATACAAGTCTTATATAGTTGTATCTCTACAACTCAATTCATAACAAATTAATATACAGCCTTCTCTAGCCACTGTATTCATTGATAGAATAACATCTGTCTTTGCTTTGAAAAATGTGTGGCATTGTCCCCAAGATTAATTTTAAGAAACAGGAATCTCAAAAAAAAAAATATCAAAGCTCTTCAAAGATTCAGTATCAAATGATTCCATTACATAGCCCTTTATAATCGTTTAAAAATCCTTTGTAACATATTGATTCATGCTGCCATGAGCCTTGATACTGTTGCTTTTCTATTAAGAAAATGTTGAAGGAATTAACAATTTAAATCTTATCTAAAAATCAATTACTTAATCAAACACCTTTATGATTACACCATTTGCATAGATATCTGCTTTACTATTTTTCCTGCAAGGATATTATGAAAAGGGTGTTCAAAATCAATTTCGTTGAACCATAAGAATAATGTACGGGCCTGTGATCGTGATAATTTTATAGTTGTATTATCTGAACAGGTTTGGAATTTTTTCTCTAAGCTTTTCTTTAATTCTTCCAATATCAGAATCTCCAATTCATGCTCATCATCAACAGGTTGAGCTGACAGACATATGAAAATCATAATTCCGATATCACTCAGATCGGACTTCTTAACTTTTATCAAATAACAATCTCTCGCTACTGCTGTAAATCTTGCATTCGATAAATCATTGGTGGGTGAAAATATACTAGTACGCATCTTTGAACTGCTTTATAAATTTGTTCAGATTTAATTTATTAGAATGTATGTTTTGTATCCTGACCATATTGGTAGTGTGAAAATGAATTATCTAAGAATCCTTTTTATATCTTTCCAACTCTTCATTGATTTCATTAAGCTTTCGCTGCGATTTAAGATACTCTTCATGTATCTCTTCTATCATCTCATTAATCTTTAATAGCGACTTAAAATGCTCTTCGTTGAGCTCTTGCATCTTATATTCTATCAATCTTTGTTCCTTTAACAGTCTCTGTATTTTTATAAGTCGTTGAGTTTCCCTGCAGAATGTATTTGCTTCCATTGATATAAATTTTTATATGTTCTTAGAATATGATCATTGAGGACCGTTTGTGTAAGTAGTGTTTTGATCAGGCAACCAAAACACTATATTTAAAATTATTGACTTAATCCCTTCTTTGTGTTGATATAAAAGGTCTCATCTTGATCAACAAATATTCCAATCTTATCAAACATCTGTTTAACTTCGGGATCATTGCGATCAGCCAATAATCTATCCTTTGCAGGTTCTTCAATCTTTCTGATATAATCTGGTAGAAATTCCTTTAAAAGATTAGTAACACTACTCCAAGTATAACCCTTTCTGGTCTTGAGTTTTGGAGCTCCTGTACGAAATCCTAAAACACCATCCTGGAACTTTATACTTTTTTTACCTTTAAACTCTTCTCTATGGCTCTCTGCATAAGAGTGAAGTGCCTCAAAAGCAATTTTCTGTTGTTCCTGCAATTGCTGGATTTCCTCTTTATACTTTTTCTCTATAAAAGAAATTTCTTCATTCTTCTTTGCTAAAAGCTGATTGTGCCTTGTGCTAGCCAGTGCGAAATCTGCAAAGATTTCCTCTGCGGCTGTCCTATTTACAGGGCCGCTAAGCGTTTTCTTAATTCTTGTCATTGTTGATTTATTTAAATGATGCTATAAAAATTCTGTATATAAAAAATAGACTTACACATGTTGATATGATATAAAAAATGAATACCAGCAACTTCCATCTATCAATTGTCTGCATAACACAGTTCCTTTTTTCTAACAACTTCCTTAATTAGCAGATGAATGGCTTCATTGATATAGTCATGCATCTGACAGTAGACAGGGTTTAAGGAAGACAATAAAAATTCAGGACTATTGCTTTCTATATATAGTTGCTCTGCTCCATGACGATCAGGATTTTTCTTTTCAAGGAAATTAGTGAAGTGGATGTCTCTATAGGACCATAATATATTCCAGCACTCCCAAAAGAATTTACTTTCTCTTAATTCCTTATGAAGATCCATTGGTGCATTTTGGAATTTTATATTCTCGATAAACAGACTTCCTTGTAAAAATTGATGTTGACAGTATCTCTCTTCTGTCCATCCCAGGTAGTTTGTAATTGCCAATTTTAAAGAGTCAATCTCTTGTTGAGACATATGGCTAATTAGTGAATTATAATTCATAAAAAATCAAATTACTTTTATACATATTTCCTTTTTTACCATTCAATATTGAGCGAAACATCATGCATTTCAGCGACTATCACAGAAGTATCATGTCTTTTTCCGGAGCTTTTTATTGTTTTTATGTCCATCCTCATTACTTTTGCTGTTGTTCCACTTAATGGTACAACAAAGAAATCCGAAAAAACCGACAAATGCAAATATTTTCGGAAAATATTTTATTTATATGATCTATTTTGGAGAAAATCTATATTTATTAAGAAAAGAAAAAGGCTTAAACCAAGCAGAACTATCTGAAATTATTGGTGTTGGGAGAAATACACTGTCTGACTACGAAAATGGAAAGAGTGAGCCGAATTTGTCGACATTAATAAAAATATCCGAGTTTTTCGGCATTAACATCCATACTTTACTTGTTGAGGCTTTAAATAATGTCCATTCAATTAAAGAAACAGAGAATGGCAAAAAAGTAGAAAAAAATCAACTTAATGATTCTCGTAATCAAGGAAATACCAATTCTGGGGGCTCAGAAAAAACTGAAGAAAGTAAATCTGGAAATGATGATTTGATTGCAGCCCTTCGTATGGTCATTGAAACTCAAAAAAATCTCATAGAAAGCTTAAATTCACATAATTCTATTCTTCAGGAGCGCCTCAGTGAAGTGGAACAAAGGAATAGTATAACTAACAAAAAATAGATAAGGATTAAATATTTATTCTGAGGTGTAAGTAATACCTACCTCTCAATAATAATAGAATGCTAATAAAAAGAGGGAGGCCAGACTTATAAGTCCGGCCTCCCTCTTTTCAATTTATACTTAATTTTATTGCTTAACAAGCTTACATCTGAAGTTGCCTCTATTTGTAATCAGTTCAACAATATAAAAACCTGCCGGATAATCTGCCCCAATAGTTACCTGAGCACTGGAGAATACTTCTTTCTGATCAATCAGAAGATTAGAATTCAAATCATAAACTTTTACCAATGCTTCTCCATTAAGCGTTGACAAATCCATTAAGAATTCATGATTAGAAGGATTTGGGTAAATTTTAATTGATTCAGCCTGGCCGTCATTGATTCCTGCCGGACGAACATCAACTAACTTGGCCGGAGAAGGTGTTGTTCCGCCTGAATTTGAAGCCACAACAGAAACGCTAGCATCGTTATTGCCAAACTTAATAACAACAGTATTGGTACCTTGACCGGATACTATCTGAGCATCGCCACTTACAGACCAGGTATATGTTACACCCTGAACCTGAGTAACTGTATAAGTACCATTTGCACCCTGTCCGATATTATCGGGACCTGATACCTGAGGCTGAGTCGGAGGTGTTGATGTACATGAAGCATTGATCGTTGCAACTACAGGCAACCTCGCACATCCATTTCCTACACTTACACTCCAGTTATAGTAGTAAAGATACCAGCCTTGTCCAACAATCCAATCAGGATCTGTACCCTTTATTGACACAACACCTGAAAGAGTATAAGGATAAGTTGCACCTCCTCCATTTATATTCAATTTAGCTCCTCCGGTAACCTGGCCGTCCATGTAGTAATCTGTACCTTGTGGTATAGAAAATCCCAGATCTAAAACCTGCGAACCTCCAGGGCCTGAAAGAGTAAATGATTTAGATGCAAGAACAGTAGTCTTGTCACTTTTTAGGACTCTTACCGTCAGAGTACCTGCTGCATTTGGGTATACGGTAACAGAATTAAGTGTAAACGCACTAAGTGCGTCAAATTTTAACTTATAGGCATAATCATTTCCATCCCAAATAGTTCCTATAGAATTATTTGCTGGTCCGACGTTGCCTTTTGTTCCTCCACCTGATGCATCCTGCACATAGTAAGTTGTGGTGGAAGAAATTGACGGAGTAGTGAATGTATTGCCTGTCGCAAGGGCACTACCGCCTGAAGTGCCGCTATACCAGCTATAAGGCGCCGTGCCACCAGTAACACTTAAGGTAACTGTTCCTGCAGAAGATCTGCATCCATTGACAGGAGTTGGCAGGCTGGATGTTAATTTAATCTCGTCAGACGTTGAAGCACATCCTGAGATGCTAGCTGTAAGTTTATACGTTGCAGCTTCATTAACATTGGCCAAAGTGCTGCTGGTTGCTCCATTAATGTTGGTTCCACCTTTCTGCCATTGCCAGGTCGTTCCGGAAGGAAAAGAAGAAAGGTTAGAAGGTGAAAGGCTGTAACTTGCCGGATTGCAAAGAACTTTATCTGCGCCTAACGCAGGAGTTTGTAGAGTTGCAGAAATAACAATTTCATCTGTTTCTGTGCAGACCACTTTACCAGAACCATCCACAGAATCACGAACGACAACATAAGTACCTGCGCCATTCGATGCTGTTACACTATAGTTTGCATCTGCAGCATTGCTTGAACTGGTTATAAAAGTAGCAGCAGAGGGACTGGTTCTCTTCCATGTAAATCTGATATTTCCGCCACCGTTTGTTTTTGACTGAAGGGTTACTGGAAAAGAGCTTCCACACATACTGATATCCGCTCCAAGATTTGGTTTTTTGCAGCTTGAAGGAGGAGTAACATTTCCACAAGGATACCACATGTTACCTGTTGCAAGCAATACATAGATAGTTCTTAAAGAATTCTGAAAATATGGAGCATCGTCCAATCTCGAGCCAACATTACCAGAAGTAACAGAATTCTGTGTCCACCAGTTGAAGAAAGAATTTGCATCATCCTGGCTGGATGCCATTGCTGCTAAAGCAAATGCACCTGTAAATGCTGAGTTTCTATAATCCACATTTTGAGAACCATCTCTTTTGTAACCAGCTTTGATACCACTGATTCCCGGACCACTTTTAACCCAACCTGTAAGCTTAGTTAGCCATGTCTTTGCACTAGGAGTTCCCCACCATAGATAGTCGATAGCAACTCTCCATGGTGCTCTTGCAGCATCAAACTGATAATCAGATCTTGTACCACCGCCGTTTTGTTGAATCTTATCACAGTCTCCTGATCCTCCAATTCCACCATCTGAATCACTCCATGCGGGAATCAATCCAGTTGTAGTGTGAGCAGATTTCAGTAATACAGTATAGCTGTCATCAGCAGCTTTTAACCAAAATGAAGATTGATCCGGAACAAACTGAGCGAACGCTCTATAATAACCAGGTGAAAAATAAGAAGGGTTTGTACAGTTACAACCTCCCAACCAGTCCCCAGCTTTTTGAACTGTTAAACCGCTACAAGTTGTAAACTCCCAGTTTTTGATATTAGTGATTAATGTTTTCGCGTCTGCAGCATAAGAACCGGAAGGCCACTGGCAACTAGCTATAACCAGACCCATTGCCGCATCCAGGTCCCCGTCTGTTGCACCATTATCTCCGCAAGAACCACCACCGCAACTAGTCCGACACCAGTTCATCAATCCATGGTTGTTCATGTTATTTTTATAATAGGCCCATAAACCATCAAAAAGCGTTTTGTCACCTCTATATACAGCCAAAAGCATTCCATAGCCTATACCTTCAGAATAAGTTTTACCATCTCCATCTTTTACTCTCGCTGAGCTTCCGCAGGTTTCCACCCATCTTGATTTCCAGTCATTATACCAGGAATCCGCAATAGCAGAAGCTTCTGTTTTGGATTTAACATTTTGCTGAAATCCAAAAGGATAACTCCTGTTTTGAGGATAAGCATAGGTTGGCGTTTGAGCCTGCAATACCTGTATCTGAAAAACAGAAACAAGACAAAGTAGCAATAGGGTAAATTTTCTCTCCATAATAATTAATTGAATGGTTTTCCAAAACCGGTTTATAAATTTATAGATACAAAATAGGATTTAACAATTATTGTTCAGCCAAGTTATAAATTTCATGTAATATAAATACAAAAAAATATGGTTTTTTTCCAATAAGATAGTTATAACAGTCATTTTCAAAATAGTATTTACCCGTCAGTATGAAATTTCAAACTACCCAAAACACAATTTTTTATATGAAAGATGTAATTATAAAGACTTACTAAAAGTGGGTTACGCAGCTTGGGAAAATAAACTTTTACTCAAATAATCTAAAAAATGCAGGTAATGCTTTTGAATAATTTCAAAAAAATTAAGCAATGTAGCGTTTTGAGGAAACTAACGTTAAAAATGGATTAAAAATGAAAAATCATTTAACAGAGATTTTTTGATTTTGGAAGGATCAAATCCTGCAATTTGTCATGCAGGATTAATAAAATGTCTATTCTAGCTAAATAAATGATAAGTAATAAAACTCAAGCCGTAAGCAAGGCCGGTCATATATATTAATTGTAACATTGGCCATGTCCAGCCTTTAGTTTCTCTGCGCACTATCGCGAGTGTACTCATGCATTGCATGGCAAACAAATAAAATATCAGCAATGAAAAAGCAAGAGCTGGAGTATACATTGGTCCTCCGGTTTTAGGATTGATCTCCTCTTTCATCCTTTGCTTAATTGTTGCTTCGTCATCACCGCTGTCTCCGACACTGTATATTGTAGACATAGTTCCGATAAAGACTTCTCTTGCTGCAAAAGAAGTGATGAGTGCCACTCCGATTTTCCAGTCAAACCCTAGTGGTCTGATAACTGGCTCTATAAAATGTCCGAACTGACCTGCATAGGACATTTCAAGTTTTTTACCCGCTACGGCATTGTCAAAATCGGGAGTTGATTCTACAAGCTCAGGTTGTTCCCGCCTAATCTCAGTCACAGCATTCGTTTCTATATCTCCTGGACCATAACTTGCAAGCACCCAAAGCACAATAGAAATCGCTACGATTACCTTCCCAGCTTCAAGAACAAAGGTTTTAACTTTTTCATAAATTGTTAAACCAACATTTTTCCATCTAGGAATTCTATATGAAGGAAGCTCCATTATGAAAAAGCTTCTCTGCTTATTTTTCAGAATTTTATTCATTACAAATCCTGACAGTATAGCAGATAGAAAACCGATAAGGTACAACCCCATCAAAACAATTCCTTGCAGATTAATAAATCCAAGCAAATCAACTTCAGGCACAACCAACGCAATAAGAATTGTGAAAACCGGAATCCTTGCAGAACAACTCATCAAAGGCGTTACAAAAATTGTAATGAGCCTTTCTTTCCAATTTTCGATGCTTCTTGTAGACATGATTGCTGGAACTGCACAGGCGACACCTGATATAAGAGGAACCACGCTACGCCCACTCATCCCGAATGGTCTCATGAGTTTGTCCATGAGAAACATCACTCTGGACATATATCCCGACTCTTCTAAGACAGCAATAAAGGCGAATAAAATAGCAATCTGAGGAATGAAAATAAGTACGCCGCCCAGCCCGGCAATAAGGCCATCTGTAAGAAGATCAGTAAACGGACCAGAAGGAAGATTCTGTTTCAAAGCTCCGTTTATCCATGCAATTCCGCCGTCTATCAAATCCATCGGAAAGGATGCCCACGCAAAAATAGACTGGAACAGCACCAGTAAAATAAAGAAGAATATAAGATAACCGAATACTTTATGAGTGAGTATCCTATCTATCTTAGTTGAAGTTAATTCTTTATCGTCTACGGATTTCTCTTCAACAGTCTCTTTCAGAATACGTGTAATTACATCATACCTGGCGATTGTTTCCTTTGATTGAAAACCTTTAGAATCAAAGCTCCATTTTTTGACAAGTCTTGCGAGCTCTTCTTTTTCCTTTTGGGGAAGCCCACGCATGTTGTCATACTGATGTGCCAGCAAAATTGCCTGATAATCATTTTCAAGAGAAAAGCTCTCTTTTACTTCAGATATAATTCCTGAAGCCAATGGTCCAGGTTTATAATAACTTTCAGGAGGTGTGTGTACCGGACAGGCAATGGCTGCCTTAAGCTCACGGATACCAGCACCAGTTCTCGCATTGATTGCGACTATCGGTACATTAAGTTCTTTTTCAAGTTTAAGGGGATCTATCTTTATCCCATGCTGCTCTGCAAGATCAAGCATATTCAGGACAAGAATGACGGGAAACCCAAGATCCCTGATCTGGGTGAATAAAAGCATGTTCCTCTTAAAAGTAGAGGCATCTATAACAACAAGAAGAAGGTCAGGAGAAGCGGGGTCCTTTTTGCTATGCAATAGATCAAGGACTATCTGTTCATCGAGTGATTTGGGATAAAGACTATAAGTGCCCGGAAGGTCAATTATTTCAGCATATAGATTGTCACTGATTTTACTCGTGCCAACTTTTTTATCTACAGTGACCCCGGGAAAATTTCCGATTTTTTGATTTAAACCGGTAAGGTGGTTAAAAAGAGAAGATTTACCGGCATTAGGATTACCCAGAAGGGCAACTTTTAACCTCGTTGTTTTTTCAATAGACATATCCCAACAGAGACCAGGAATTTAAAGCAGGATAACCGGAATATCCGGCACTCAAATTCAGAGGTTAATTTTACTTGAATGTTAACTAACTATCGCAGCATTACAGTTGCTGCTTCTTCTAATCGTAAAGAAAGATTATATCCGGAAACTTTTATACAAATAGGATCACCTAAAGGAGCTTTATTGCTCAACTCCACCATACAACCCGGCAAACAACCCATCTCAAGCAGCTTCAGAGACATTTCTTCGTCATTGAAACAACAGACGATTCCTTTTTCTCCGATTTTAAGATCTGCAATGCTTTTTTTGGGTTCGCCCATGCTTATTTAGACTGATTTCAAACAAATTTACTACCTAAACGTGAAGCAAACAACAATGATATTGCTTTTACAAAAATAAAAATTCTAATATAAGATTAACTAAAAGTAAGAAAAGTCAGGGGACTATTACAAAAAAAATAATTGGGACCTAATAAAGACTCCTTTAGCTAAAGTACTTTTCAAGATCCTTTAATTTAATCATACCTTCATAATACGCTTTGGCGAATATCACTCCATAAACCCCAAGATCCTGAAGCTTATCAATATCTTCTACAGATCTAACACCGCCGCTTGCCATTAATTTAATATCAGGAAATTTATTAAGTATCCTTTTATAAAGGTCAAATGGAGGACCAGCAAGGGAATCATCACAGGTAATATCCGTACATTTTACATACAAAATTCCCTGATTATGAAAATAATCCACTAAGTCGAGCACATCAACTTCAGTACTTTTGGACCAGCCTCTGGTAGCTATTTTGTCATTATTGACATCTGCTCCCAGGATTATTTTATTTCTACCATAGGAAATAATCCAGGAAGAAAATAAATCCTTGTTGTTCACTGCGATAGTAGAGGCATGGATAGCATTTGCCCCATGTTCAAAGGCCAGTCTGATATCATCGTCATCATTGATACCTCCACCGAAGTCAATAGCAAGATCCGTATAACCAGCTATCGTTTCAATGACCTCCTGATTCATTATCCTACCCTTTCTTGCCCCTTCAATATCAATCAGGTGAATTTTTTTAATGCCATGATCCTGAAATTTCAAAGCCATATCCAGAGGTCGCTCATCATAGATTTTAATGTTATCAAGGTTTCCGTTCTGAACCCTTGCTACTCTGAGCTTTACAACTGATATTGCCGGAATTATCTCGATCATGGCAGTATATAAAATTTAAAAACGTCTTATCTGATACCTTTTATAAAAACGTCGATATCCTTCTCCAGGTTTTTGCTTCCTGTAATCGCCTTTACAAATGCACTTCCTATAATTGCACCTTTAGCATAATTCGTTGCAAAGGCAAATGACTCTTTATCCCTCACATTGAATCCAATCATTAAAGGATTCTTCAGTTTGGATCCTTTTAATCTGGAAAAATATTCTTCCTGCTGCTTGATATCTTTTGTATTTCCAGTAGTACTGTCTGTAGAAACTGCGTAAATAAATCCAGTTGCATGATCATCAATGAGTTTTAAACGCTCTGGTGAGGTATGCGGAGTTACAAGGAAAATATTCGAAAGGTTGTTCTTTTGAAAGATCTCTTCGTAATCCTCCATATATTCTCTAACTGGTAAATCCGGGATAATTACTCCGTCAATACCCACAGCAGCAGCATCTTCACAGAACTTTTCAATACCATATCTCAAAACAGGATTGATATAACCCATTAGCAACACAGGTATATGAATCTCTTTACGCATGTCTTTGATCTGCTCGAAAAGTCCTTTAATGGTCATTCCGTTTTCGAGTGCAATTTCGCTGCTTCTCTGAATTACAGGACCATCAGCCAATGGATCAGAAAACGGCATTCCGATTTCCACCATATCCACGCATGCATTCTGTAAAGCCCTTAAAACAGGAAGAGTGTCATTCAAAGCAGGATAACCCGCTGTGAAATAAATATTAAGCAATGGCTTTTGATTCTCGCTGAAAGCCGCAGTCAATCGGTTTTTTACCTGAATTTTAGTATCCATTACCTTAGTCTTTTAAAAATTCTTCTTTTCTGGTTATATATGTCATCAGATCTTTATCACCTCTACCTGAAAGGTTCACTACAACAGTATCTGATGGTTTAAGATTTAATTTTGCCATAGATGCTATCGCATGTGAAGATTCAAGAGCAGGAATAATTCCTTCCAGCTTGCTCAATAAGACTGCAGCTTTAAATGCTTCTTTGTCAGTGATTGCTAAAAACTCAGCTCTTCCTGTTTCAAATAAATGACTGTGAATTGGTCCGATCCCAGGATAGTCAAGACCTGCAGATATTGAATGTGCTTCTACGATCTGACCATCTGCTGTCTGCATCAATAAAGTTTTGCTTCCATGCAACACTCCTGGTTTTCCAAGAAAAGTCGTTGCAGCTGAATAACCTGAATCTATGCCCATTCCTGCAGCTTCTACTGCCACAAGTTTAACATCCTTTTCATTCAGATAATGGAAAAATGCACCTGCAGCATTACTACCTCCACCAACACATGCAATTACATAATCTGGATTTTCTGAGCCAGTCTTTTCTTTCAACTGAGCTCGAACTTCTTTACTTATTATAGCCTGGAATCTTGCAACCATATCCGGGTACGGATGTGGTCCTACTACAGACCCAATGATATAATGTGTATCGGAAGGGTTATTGATCCAGTCCCTGATAGCCTCATTGGTAGCATCTTTTAATGTTTTGCTGCCGGAAGTAGCTGGCACAACTGTTGCGCCAAGCATTTTCATACGCTCTACATTGGGCTTCTGACGTTCCATATCGATTTCGCCCATGTAAACGATGCAGTCAAAACCCATTAAAGCACAAACCGTAGCTGTTGCAACACCATGCTGTCCGGCGCCGGTCTCTGCTATAATCCGTCTCTTCCCGAGTCTCTTAGCAAGAAGGATCTGGCCAAGCGTATTATTTATTTTATGTGCACCGGTATGACAAAGATCTTCTCTCTTAAGATATATATTTGCTTTAAAGTGTTCTGAAAGTCTCTTAGCAAAATATAAAGGTGTAGGTCTTCCCACGTAGTCCTTTAAGAGATTGTTATACTCTGTGATAAAGGATTCCTCATTCATAATTTTGAGGTATTTATCCTTTAGTTCTTCTACATTGGGGAAAAGCATTTCAGGAATGTATGCACCCCCGAAGCTTCCATAAAACCCGTTTTCGTCTACTGTAAAATTCATAATGCTTTTAGCTTTTGAGCAAATGATGTTATACTGTCTATATTTTTTAAGGCAGGTGTGATTTCAAACCTGCTGTTTACATCAATGGCGTGAATATTTAAACTTTTGCTTAGATCCGAAATTTCTCCCAGATGTTCTTCGCCAATTCCTCCGCTTAAAAAAAGCGGAATTTCATTATCATAATCTTTTAAAACAGACCAGTCAAATCTTTGGCCGCTGCCACCATAAGCTTCTGTTTTTGTATCCAGAAGAAAATAGTCCGATACTTTTTTAAACCTATCCAGTTCATTTGACGGCAATTGGTTGTTGACAGAAAAGACTTTAATAACCTTGAGTCCCAGACTCTTCAGCTCCTCAGCCTGATCAGGAGATTCATCTCCATGAAGCTGAATTAAATTAAGGTCCAGAGCTTTTGCGTGTTTGATAATTTCATTATTCTCTTCATTTACAAAAACTCCAACCTTTTGAATATTAAAAGGTTTAATGAAAGATATAGCTTCATCATCACCCACAAACCTTTTGGACTTTTTATAAAAGATAAATCCAATATAATCCGGTCCAACCTGAATTAATTGCTTAAGGTTTTTTTCCTCCCTCATCCCGCATACCTTGAGCTTAATCATTTCTTAAATAGGTTTTTTGGTTTGAAATTGCTTCAGCTGTAATTCTCTTAATTCATTTGTAAAAGCTCCAAATGCCTCTCCCGGATTAGAATTCTTCATAAAATTCTCACCGATTAGAAAGCCTTCAAAGCCATATTCCTTCAGCTGAAGAATGGTTTTAACATCATGAATGCCACTTTCAGAAACCTTGATAAATCTATCAGGAATCTCTTCCGAAAGCTTATAGGAAGTTTCCAGGCTCACTTCAAATGTCTTTAGGTTTCTGTTGTTGACACCAATAGCATCTATTTCATCCCAGTGATTAGCCTCCAGTTCTTCAAGATCATGTACTTCCATCAAGATTTCCATCCCCAGGCTTTTAGTAAAGGCAGCCAGCGCTTTAAGTCTTTGAGGCTCCAGTACTGCAGCAATCAGGAGAATTACATTTGCTCCCATTGATTTTGCTTCCAGTATCTGATATTCATCTATAATAAATTCCTTCCTTAAAATCGGACATTTGATTACATCTCTTGCATGAAGTAAATCTTCATCTGAACCGCCGAAGAAATCTATGTCTGTCAAGACAGAAACTGCGCTTGCTCCACAATTATCATATGCAGAAACAACTTCTTCAACAGTAACCCTGTCATTGATTACTCCTTTAGATGGTGACTTTCTTTTAAACTCAGCTATGATGCCTGTTCTTGACGGATCTGTAAGAAACTTTCTGAAAGAAATATTCGGCAACTCGAAGTAAGCCGACTTTTCAAGCACACTTGCAGGAGTGAGCCTTTTTCTCTGCTCTACTTCCTTTATTTTGCGCTCGATGATTTTATCAAGTATGTTCATATTATTAATTCAGAGATAGCAATGTTTTAAATGCGCTCAAAGCTTTGCCAGATGCAAGAGACTCTTTAGCAAGCCCGATAGAATCTTCCAGGCTAAGGTCTGGTCTTGCACACCAGATCGCCATCGCTGCATTTACAACGACCGCAGAGGTTTGCTCCTCCGTTGCCTCATTGCACAATACATTCGTAAATATTTTGGCCGATGATTCAAGAGATTTCCCTGATGACAAGGCTTCTGCCTTAAGCTTTTTGAAACCTAAATCTTCTGGCTGAAGAATGGTTTCCTTTTTATTACTGATCAGTTTGAATGCTCCTGTAAGAGAAATTTCATCATATCCATCCAGTGAATGCAGAATGGCAAAGTTTTTACCTGTCTTTTGGTAAAGATAACCATAAAGCCTTGCCAATTCAAGACTGAACACACCTACAAGCTGGTTCTGAGGAAAGGCAGGATTCGACATTGGTCCAAGCATATTGAAAAAAGTTTTCACTCCCAGATCTTTTCTGATAGGACCAACATTTTTCATTGATGGATGGAACAGAGGAGCGTGCAGAATACATATCCCTGCATTCTCAATCTGTTTTTTTAATGTACTTATATCATTGGTAAACTTATAACCGAAGTGTTCCATGATGTTAGAAGAACCAACGCCTGAAGAAACCCCATAATTTCCATGCTTAGCAACTCTGACGCCAGCGCCAGCCACTACAAAAGATGCTAGGGTAGAGACATTAAAGGTATCTTTACCATCACCTCCCGTACCGCAAAGATCTATAGGATTATATTCTGACAAATCCGTTGCAAGACAAAGCTCAAGCATAGCATCCCTGAAGCCTTCCAGCTCCTCAACAGTAATGCTGCGCATCATGTATACAGTCATGAAGCACGCCATCTGACTATGATTGACGCGCCCCATGGTAATATCAGTCAGAGCCTGTTTTGCTGTATCTTTGCTCAGACTCTTTTGTTCCAGTAGCTGAAGAATTATCTCTTTCATTATCAAATCGGATTAACCGTTTAACCAGTTTTTCATAATCAATTTGCCATTTTCAGTAAGGACAGATTCCGGATGAAACTGGACACCTCTTACCTTGTGCTTCTTATGTCTCAGGGCCATTATATTGCCTTTCTCATCTGCGGCAGTTACCTCAATCTGATCAAGATTACTCTTAGGATCCACAGCCCATGAATGATATCTTCCACACATAAACTCCTGAGGAAGGCCATTGAAAATATAGTCTGGTACAGAGACCTTCGTCTTGATCGACAGGCCATGATACACCTGGTCCAGATTGATAAGGCTAGCTCCATATACTTCACCTATTCCCTGATGACCGAGGCATACGCCGAAAATATCTTTCTCGGCTCCGTATTTCTTTACTATTTCATGCAAAATACCGGCTTCCGAAGGGACACCAGGTCCTGGGGAAAGGAGTATTTTATCAAAATTCTTAACCTCGTCAATGGAAATTTTATCATTACGATGAATTTCCATGTTTGCTCCAAAGCCTAACTCTTTTATAATATGAACTATGTTATATACAAAAGAATCGTAATTGTCTAAAACTAAAAGGCGCATTGTATTTATATTTCTTTAGCTAGTTTAATTGCAGTGCGCAGAGCAAGCAATTTATTATTTACTTCATTTAATTCGCTTTGCAATTCAGATTTTGCAACTACTCCTGCTCCTGCCTGATAATACAGATGATTATTTTTACTCAGGAAAGAACGGATCATGATAGCATGGTTGAAATCTCCATTGAAGGAAAGCAGACCAATACAACCACCGTAATATCCTCTGTTTCCATTCTCAAATTTGTTGATCAGCGTCATCGCCATATGCTTAGGCGCACCTGAAAGCGTCCCTGCCGGAAACGTATCGGCCACAAGGCTTAACGAAGACTTATCGCCTTCCAATACACCCGTTACTTTAGAAACAAGGTGAATAACGTGAGAATAATATTGTATTTCTTTAAACGTTTCTACTGCTACCTCTTTTCCACTCCGGCTCAAATCATTACGTGCCAGATCGACTAGCATCACGTGTTCTGAATTTTCCTTAGGATCGTCAAAAAGTTTTCTGGCCAGCTCTGCATCATTGTCATCGTTCCCGGTTCTTTTAAAAGTACCGGCAATCGGGTGAATACTTGCTTTTCCGTTTTTAATAACGATTTGTGCTTCAGGGCTGGAGCCGAAAATTTTAAAGCTTCCGTAATCGAAATAAAAGAGGTATGGTGAAGGATTTACAGATCTTAATGCCCTGTATACATTGAATTCATCGCCGGTATAACTTTGTGAAAACCTTCTCGAAAGTACTATCTGAAAAACATCGCCTCTGTAACAATGATCAATTCCTTTCTTCACAACATCCAGAAATTCCTTGTCTGTGAAATTTGATATTTCGTCCTCGCAGGGAAAAAATTTATATGAAGCAAAATTCTTGTTTTTCAGAAGAGACTCTACCTGATCAAGTCCTTTACATTCATCATTATAACAGTGCTCAAAAATAAACAGCTCATTTTTGAAGTGATTGATAACAATCACATACTGATACACATGGTATAGAATTTCCGGGATTTTTCTGTCTTCAGTCTCAAATGTCTTGATTTCCAAGTCTTCGAAATATCTGACAGAATCATAGGCTATATAACCGAATAACCCATTGTTGCTAAAATTAAACGGACTTTTTTCAGTTTCAAAAGAGCTTTTAAAAGTTTCTAATGCACTCAAAACCTGAGCTCTATCGGTAATTTTTACTGACTTCGATGTTTTGTTAGGGAATTCAGTAATGATGTTTCCCTCAGAAACTTCGAATTTTGCCAGAGGATTGCAGCAGATGTATGAAAAGCTATTCTCATTGCTATGATAATCTGAGCTTTCCAAGAGAATGCTGTTCGCAAATTTATCCCTGATTTTCAGATAAATACTGACTGGCGTAATGGTGTCCGCTAATAATTTTTTGTAAGATGTCGTAAGTTTATACTGTACCATAGTTTATCTTCTCCCCTTTTAAACTAAAAAAGCTTGCTGTTGTTGAACAGCAAGCTTCCCTTAATATTTTTATGCATATATAGCTCTTGTGTTCACACTTCTTAAGAAATGCTCCACCACCAGCTCATATGTACGTTTAACTTCATTTTTTTATCGACGAATACTCAAATTAATTGATAATTTTCCGAAAGTCCAAAAGTTATACAAAAAATATTGCATTAACTAATCCCAATGGAATTGTTATCTTTGTATTTCATAAATTTTACTATGTTGCTCAAAGAGGTCAATTATCAGATTCAGGGTGTAGAATTATCCGAAATCGCAAAAGAGTTCGGTTCGCCTGTTTATGTTTACGATGCGGAAAAAATCCTTTCGCAGTTTCAGAGGTTAAAAAATGCTTTTTCCGGTGTAAATCTAAAGATTAAGTACGCAGCAAAAGCATTGACCAATCAGGCCATCCTTAAACTTTTAAATAAAGCCGGATCAGGGATAGATGTAGTGAGCTTACAAGAGCTGGAGCTTGGCCTTCTGGCTGGTTTCACTGCAAAGGACATCATGTTTACTCCTAACTGTGTGGCTTATGAAGAAATTCAGGCTGGTGTAAAAAAAGGTGTAACCATCAATCTTGATAACCTTCCTTTCCTGGAAAAATTCGGTAAAGAATTTGGCTCATCAGTACCTTGCTGCATCAGAATCAATCCACATATAGATGCGGGAGGAAATGTTAAAATCATGACCGGCCATAAAGAATCTAAATTCGGTATTTCGATAGAACAGTTTCCTGAAATTCTTGAAGTAGTTTCAAAATACAACATTGATATAATCGGCCTTCACATTCACAGTGGTTCTGACTTTAAGAGTGCAGATGCATTTGTGAAAGCAGCTGATATTCTTTTTGATCTTGCTAAGAACTTTAAGAACCTTCGTTTCCTTGACTTCGGAAGCGGTTTCAAAGTGGCTTATAAAGAAGGAGATTATACAACAGATATTGCAGAGCTTGGAGAAAAAATGTCTTCTTCATTTCAGCAATTCTGCAAAAACTATGGCAGAGAACTGGAGCTATGGTTTGAGCCAGGTAAATTCCTTGTGAGTGAATCAGGTTATTTATTGGTTCAGACAAACGTTGTAAAAGAAACCCCAGACCTGACTTTTGTTGGAGTAAACTCTGGATTGAATCATCTGATCCGACCTATGATGTATGGTGCTTATCACAGCATTGTAAATATCTCTAATCCTTCAGGAGTTGAGAAGCCTTATAATGTAGTAGGATATATCTGCGAAACAGACACATTCGGAACAGGACTTGTGTTAAATGATGTTCGCGAAGGTGATATTCTTGCAATTAAAAATGCGGGCGCTTATGGTTTCAGCATGAGTTCAAATTATAACTCAAGGTTCAGACCTGCTGAAGTGCTTGTTTATAAGGGCAAAGCGCATCTGATAAGAAAAAGAGAAACAATGGAAGACCTGCTACGAAATCAGGTGAATATAGAGCTTTAAGAAATTAAAGGCTGTCTTTTAAGACAGCCTTTTTTATTCAACTCTTTTCGATAATGATCAGATTAAGGATTAAAATTATTTCGCAATCGTTTCCTCCATCTTTGAATCTCCAATTTCTACTCCTCCAGCTCCTTCACCCTTCCATTTTTTCTCTTCCTGCTTCTTTCGTTCATATTCTTCAGGATAGAATTTTTTTATGCATTCATTCAGACTCATTGCTTCATATAATGACAGGATATCACTTTTAAAATACCTTATTTCATCCTTTGTAAATTTGCTCTTCGGAGAATTTATCAGAAGCATTGTTTCATTCATATAAGCGTCCCCTTCCTTTCTGTCTCCAACCTGGTAAGCAGCTGTAATTGCTGACCCACGCACATGTAGACTTATTTCTGATCCTACTCCAGTAAAAAGTTTCATATAGGTTTTAATCAGCTGGGATGCATTTTCTTTCTTACCAGCACGGGAATAAAGAGAAGCAAGCCCAGTAATTTTGTAGGCATAATAATTATAGTATTCAGGCTCTATCTGTTGTAGGCTTTTAATGCTAAAAACAATTGAAGCAGGATCATTCAGAAATATGTCCTTATCTCCTACTAGGGAAT
This sequence comes from Sporocytophaga myxococcoides DSM 11118, assembly GCF_000426725.1. Lineage (NCBI taxonomy): Bacteria > Pseudomonadati > Bacteroidota > Cytophagia > Cytophagales > Cytophagaceae > Sporocytophaga > Sporocytophaga myxococcoides. Next base: position 504,836 of record NZ_AUFX01000004.1, read on the forward strand.
CAAATGGTAAACCTAAATTCACAATAAATCCTTTCCGAGAACTGACGTCACCGAATATATAATTGCTTTCAAACATTAATGGATACTTGGGATTCTTTTCAGTAAAGGCCTGAAGAAAATCCATCTGTAGGATTTCAGATTTTACAATATATGAATAAGTCTTTTGTGGGAACCGATAAAATCTATCCTTACTGATATGCAAATCCAAATTAGAAAGATTGTATGGCAACTCGAGCTTGCCTGATAGAACTTGTTTCTCCTGAATCAATTCTAGAAAACTCTGGACCGAAATGTTTTTATATATACTGCTACCTGATGCTATTTGAAAACTGTTCATCTTATTATAAACCGAATCAGCGATGCTAAACTTCAGATCGTTCTCGTTCTTAATAAAGTCCCGATACCAGTCAGCCAGCAAATCATTTGCACCTATTACAATCACATCTTTTCTATAATTTTCAGTAAGCTGAATCCCATACAAAAGCAGCCAGTTTTGCGAAAACAGTAAAGCATTCTGCTCGCATTCACTCAAAACCCTCTTTCCGTGTGCTGAAAGAGTTGGGGTAAAATGGACTAGGGACAAAAATCGATTGTACTCTTTGATATTATTAAAATGTTTGGCACGAATAGCAATCAGCAGATAATTATATGCGAAAGAGTTCTCATTTAGGCCGATTTTTGAAACAAATGGTTGTTTAGAAAATTCTTTCAATGATTTGAAATAATACTGAGTAGCTGTAGTATCCTTCTTTTCCAGCGATTGAATGATCTGATCAACATATGCTTCGAATAAACTTGGTTGCAATGAATCCGGAACAGAAGCTTTTCCATGCAATAGTTTAATTACATCTTCTGACCAGCCATCATAGCCGGAAAAAAGTGTCTTAGGCTTGAAAAGGTTGGCATTCTTCTTATAATATTCATTAGCACCTTTTCCATAAGCAGAATATTTTAAACCGGGAGCAGTTACAAACTTCTGATCTTTAAAGCTCCAGAGCATGATTAATCCCCCTGGTGTTTCCGGAGTTGAAATAAACCAGCCTGATGGTTTCCTATGCAAATAAACCATTGTCTCAAAATTTGTAATGAGGTATTTAAAGACCTCTTCGAAAGAGATGAAATACCTCAGGTCTTGAAGCTTACCCGCAACTGATTCATTCGAATAGTTTTTCTCACCAATAAGTTTCCCAAATAAATCATACTCCTTCACAAGTCCTTGAGGCTGATCATTTATATAATTTACAATCTTCCTCTCTTGTCCAGTGTAATAAAATGTTTTGTCCGGACCATTCAGTTTACCACCTGTTCTCAATTCTTCAGATTTCAAAATTCCATTGGAGTAATATTCCCGGCCAATAAGGATGTTCCCTTCTCTTCGATATTCGTTTTTCAACTTCCCTAGAGGAGAATATTGCAATCTGAAAAGTACCTGATTTGAAGCAACCATTGTAGAGTCGAGAATATTTCCGTTTCTATAAAAATATGTTTTAGTTGATATTCCTGTCTGGTCATTTTCCGTGGTCGAATAAACTTTTTCTTTATTGGAATAATAAGTTTTAATAACACCCTTTTCCGATTTAACAACTACTGTGTCAGTAATTTTGGAGTCCCGAAAATTTTGACTTTTACTTACATCGGGCAATACTTGAGGAGAGCCAATCTGAGGTAAATAATTTTTCACTTCATCAGGGAAATAATCAAACTTTATCGAGCTGCCCATAAGCCTATAGCCCTTGTTTGTTAAGACAGTTCTGACAATACATACATAGTTGCCGGTATCATTTATATTGAATGTGACCAGCACAAACTTTTGTTCGTTATCCTTTTTAGAAGGGAGCTGATAGGCTTTTTTAAATTTGACAAACTTCCAGCCTATACCTCTTTCATAGATTTCACTATGTGCAGATAACACCTTCGAATAACCTCTCAAATACTCTCTTTCTAACGCTGTAGATTTTTCCGTTTCTTTTTTATTATCATATTCCTTTATCAATGGAACTGCATCTACCGAAACCATTACTTTCTTTAATTCCTCATACTTACATTCTTGCATGAGTTTAAAAACATGTTCTGCAAATTTTTTAGGACTATTAATCTGGGCTTTAACAAATGTACAATTGAGTACAAATAGTAGGGCAAAAGTATATTTCATAAGAACACTAAAAATTATAAATCTAAAGTTACGGAATTTTGAATTCTTTATCAGGGCATGACTAAAGATTCGCAGGTATAGTTTTGTGCATACTGCGTGATATTAGCAATACATACAGTTGCAGGAGAGGTGCAGCGTGAGCCATTACGTCTCGCGGCCATTTAGCTGATAATATGTTTTTATGTTGTGTTTAACTCTTACAGATTAAAGAATCATAAAGTGAATGTTATGGCATTACTTCCCACGGGGTTTAGGGTATTGAGTGGAAATTTGATTTTCATACCAACTTTCATTCTTATTTTTAAACGCTTGAGACTCCTTCCCCGATAACTTCATCGCAGCTATCTTTTCACCATGTTTTATGGCTAAACCAGCATCATCCCTTTTATCGGTATTATAAATATCCACTTTACCATCATCTTCAGATTTATCTTTATTTACATGGACATGCTCAATAAATCGATGTGGGTAATTCGTAATTGTATGATGCCCTGGTACCCAGCCTCTCTTCCAAGGTCCGTTTAGTAGGTCTGCTTTATTTTGATCATTTCCAACATCGGTAGGTGCTATTTTTTGGTAACTCTTGTCGAAATGGAAGGTGTGAATGTTTTTATCATTTCCTCCGGTCCCTTTTTGAGACTCCACATGAATACCAATACCACTATCCACTTGTGTTTTGAAGGGAAGCTTCGAAATGGATAATGAATTTTGTTTTAAAAATAGTGCTGCATCATTGGCATCTTTTATTTTTTCAATTTCAATTATCAAACGTGCCAATCTTTGATTGGCATCTTCGCTAGACTTTTTATCTTGCGGTGAAATTGTAGTATCTGCCTCTAGTTTTTTAGTAGAATCGCGTATAAATTTTTTAATTTTTTCTATTAACGGGTTTCTGGTAGCTCTTTTGGATAATTCATCTACCTTCTCTTTCATTGGAGCACCTTCAAACATATTACTCCCTGCGTCTTCATATATGTCATTGACTCCATTTTTATCAATATGCTTATTAATGTAATCTTTTGGGTCGGCAAATGCTTTCTTAGAAAACACTTCTTTCTTTTGGATTGTTGTTTCTTTCAATTGTCCTTTATCCCTCAATGCCGTCTGAGAGTTATAAGAAACAGCCTGTAATGCCTTTCCTCCCATCTCATCCGCCTCTTTCTCCAATCCCGCATCATCATTCGCATTCACTCCACCCTTCATTTGCATGGTCGGATTTACTCTCCCTTGTTTCTGCTGGACTATGTGCCAGGCTTCATGAGGCAGGTGTTTCTCCTGTCCGGGAGCTAAATGTATATCTGTCCCTTGTGCGTATGCATGAGCATTGAATTGAGCAGGTTTATCAGAATTACGATGGACATTCACATCATCCATAGAATACCCAGAAAGGTTTTCTATACCAGATTTTAAATTATCTGGCAAGCCTGTATTGTTTCCCTTTTTCTGAATAGGTGGCTGTCTGAGTGCGGTACTATTGTCAACCATAGTCTGCAGTTGAGCTGCTTGTTTCGCTTGCTGACTGTTATTTACCATGTCCTGAAGTTTTCTTTGAGCAACTGCTTCCGGCCGATTATCAACAAACTGAAAATTAGAATTGCTTCTACTTTGTCTTTGAGAAACGAAATTCGAAACTGATCGATTTTTGTTCTCTTGTCCTTTGTCGGCGTGAGTGCTCATTGTTCTTCTTTCAAATTAGACTTATTGACTAAAAACATCAGAATAAAGGGTATATGATTTATTCTCCCAGGAACCACCAATCTAACTAATTTCCCATAACGATTGAGCTCAACCCGCAACTTATTTTTTACACTCCATTTGAATCTTATAATTTAATTCAATAATTTGCCTTAAGCCATTAACCGTTCTCATTTCAACAAATGCCTAACCAGATCAATGACAAGAGTGTATTTTCATTGCTTGAAGTGACCAAGAGCATACAAAAGACTCTTTCTGAAAGGTATAAAAATGCTTTTTGGGTAATGGCAGAAATGAACAAGCTGAACCATTATAAACATTCAGGCCATTGTTATCCGGAGCTTGTTGAAAAGCAGGAGGGAAAAGTTATTGCTCAGTTAAAATCCATACTTTGGAAAACGGATTACTTAAACGCAAACGACAAGTTTCTTAAGATTCTTAAAGAGCCATTAAAAGATGGTATCAAGATTTTATTTCTTGCAAAAATATGTTTTGATCCGGGATATGGTTTAGCGCTTAACATACTTGAGATTGATCCTCACTATACTCTTGGAGATCTTGAGAGAGAAAAGAAAGAGACTATTCTTAAACTACAAAACGAAGGAATATACCATCAAAACAAAACATTAAAGCTTCCTCTGTTACCACAAAGGCTTGCCATCATATCGGTTGAAACGAGCAAGGGTTATGCAGATTTCATGAAAGTAATTGAGGAAAATTCATGGAATTATAAATTCTTTACCTTTCTCTTTCCCTCATTACTACAAGGTGAAAAGGCTGTTGAAGACATCATCAGACAATTGAGGAACATCAAAAAAGTCATAGAGCACTTCGACGCTGTTGCAATCATTAGGGGTGGAGGAGGTGACGTGGGATTGTCATGTTATAATAATTATTTGCTGTCAAAAGAAATTGCCTTATTCCCGATCCCTGTTTTGACTGGAATTGGCCATGCAACCAATGAAACGGTAGCAGAAATGATTTCCTTTTCAAATCAGATCACCCCAACGAAGCTTGCTGAATTTCTCTTACAGAAATTTCACAACTTTTCCATTCCCGTTCAAAAGGCTGAGGATAAAATCAAAGACAAAAGCCTTCGAATGATCACGGATGAAAAGGCCAGATTTCATAGCGCTTCCAGGTTATTCAGGTCTGTTTCAACTAATAGTATTAACAAATACAAAAATGATATTGTGAATGAGAGCAAATCATTATCGCATCATTCATTTTATATACTGAAGAAAGAGAACCTTTGTCTGAAAACGGTGACTGCAGATATGAGAAAAGATTTAAAGCTGCTCCACCGTCAATCTCTCCTGCTTTTGGCTCAGAACAAAAAAGAGATTGTTAAACGCTTACCAGGATTTATAGAATCAAAATCACAAGAATTAAAAAACATAGAAAAAAACATCAATAACATGAGCCCTGAAAGCGTGTTAAAAAGAGGCTATAGCATTACCTTGTATAATGGTAAGGCATTAAAAAGCGTTGACAAGCTAAAGAAGGGAGATTTAATTCAGACTAGAGTTATAGACGGTGTTATTGATAGTAATATTAAATCAATAGATCAATCAGACAAAGATGCGTGAAAAAATAAGCTATACAGAAGCATTTGAAGAACTTCAACTAATTGTTTCAGAAATAGAACAAGGAGAAATTTCCGTAGATGACCTGTCAGATAAAGTAAAAAGAGCTGCTCAACTTATAAAAATCTGCAAGACAAAACTAAGTACAACAGAAGAGGATGTGAGTAAAATTCTTAAAGAATTAGAAAATGAGGAATAGTTTCTTTTTGTCCGGAACAAAAACAAGAAAAGGCCATCTCTTAATGAGAGAGCCTTTTCCCTATACATTTAATTAATTGTCCTACTTCAGCCAACTCTTTATCTCTGCATATCCAAGATAAGGACAAACCTTTAGATTCCGCGTCATCTTGTTAAGAGGCTCAGAATTTCATTGTATCACTATTTCCCCTTATCCAACTTCTTTCTCAGAACATCAAAATTCGCGTGAACAAAATTATTTACTCCTTTTGCTCCTTGCCTCCAAAGTATAGTTCCATTCTTATCTAAAGAATAAATCATGATATATCCTACCTTAGCATTATCAACGTAATCAAAGTAAAGAACGTCTGACTTTTTCTCCTCTAGGGCTTTTGAAAATTCCTCTCCGCTTAAGACTTTTACCGGATATGGATATTTTGCTTTTATATCTTCCTCATCTCTTGAGCCTATATGTAATTTATTTACATAGATAGTCTTTTCTCTGATACTCTGTTTCGGGGCAATCAGATCATCCATCCCATTCAATAAGTAGCCTTGCAAATTATAGATATCTTTGATTATTCCTCCTTTTAAAGAAAACTCTTGCATGCTGGTTGGAACGAAAATGAAATTTGATTTTTTTACTTTTCCTTTAGCATTCACCTCTGGCCCAAGATAAGCATTCCTTTTAACCGTTTTACCAAAAGCCAATCCTCCACCAACGGTAGTTCCTACCTTTACAAATTCAAAACTTAGAAAAATATATTTTTCATTTTTCTGATAGTCACCAATTTTAGCTTCAAGCTCATGAGAAGAGACTACTTTATAAGGGGTTAATGTCCAATCCGTTTTTAATGCTTCATTCAATGGTCCTTTTATATCATTTGTATATTCCTCTGACTCGTCAAGAATTACAACAAGCGTTTTATCCTTATAAGAAATAGGCTTGCTTAGAGGGTTCAATCCTAAATACTGTCCCAAAACAGCACTTGAAAACAGGATAAAAAACAAGAAAAAAAGACTGCTAATTTTAATTCTATTCATTTTTGTAAAATTTAATCTTACGACAATAATACGTAAGACTAATCAGATTAAAAATCTCAGTTTCAAACAAACATTACTTCTAAAGCTAACTAAGAAGGGCCTTAACGGCCCCTTCTTTATGCTAAAATCCTAAATATATAATAACAAACGTCTAAACCAGTTGCCCTTCTTTCTTCTTCGCAATTGCCGGTCCTCCAAGATAATGGCAATCCTTAATATCCTGCATACTAGTAAAGTTCACCTTTACCTTATCGTATTTGTAAGAGTCTCTCAACTTTATTGTCATGTTGTTATCACCCATACTAAGATCCACATCTCTCATAGTCATCTGGCAAGGATGCTCATAACCGCATGCGTGTGTGATTTCAAGTAGTTCTTTTCTAAGTGTTTTAATATAATTATAACATCTTTCAGACTTCAAGGTCACATCTACCCCGGCAGCAAGCCATTTATTCTGAGTCGCAACACCTGCCGGACATCTGTTTGTATGGCATACCTGGGCTTGAATACAACCAATAGACATCATCGCTTCTCTTGCAACGTTAATGATATCCGCCCCCATAGCAAAGGCCGTCAACGCTTTAGCCGGGAATCCCAGTTTACCAGAAGCTATAAATACAATTCTGTCTGACAAACCTCTTTCAGCAAATACTTTATAGATTTTACTGAAGGCATAAGCAAAAGGTAATGAAACATGGTCAGCAAATGCGGGAGGTGCAGCTCCTGTTCCACCTTCTCCACCATCAATTGTAATAAAATCAGGACCAGTGCCTCTTTCTGCCATCAAATCAGCAAGTTCTTCCCACATCTCCAATTTACCAACTGCAGATTTTATTCCAACCGGCAAGCCTGTCCTGTCTGCTACCTTTTCTATAAAATCCATCATTTCAGGCACATTGCCAAAAGCTGAGTGACAAGCTGGAGATATTACATCTTTTCCCATTTGAACCTGACGAATCTCAGCAACCTCCGGAGTTATCTTGGCAGCAGGAAGTACCCCGCCCTTGCCAGGTTTAGCACCCTGGGAAAGTTTAAATTCAATTGCTTTCACAAACGTATTCTTCTTAACCAAAGCCTCCATTTTCTCCATTGAGAAATTTCCTAATTCATCTCTCACCCCAAAATATCCCGTACCTACCTGAAAGACAACATCTGCACCAAAAGAGTGATAAGGCGCTAAACCTCCTTCACCTGTATTATGATAACAACCTGCTTTCAAAGCGCCCTTATTCATAGATTCAACAGCTTTTGAAGAAAGTGAACCATAACTCATCGCAGAAATATTTACTATAGAATAAGGTCTGAACGGCTTTTTTCTTTTATTCGCAAGTCCGATGACCTTTGCACATGGCACAAATGCAGGGTCTTCAATATTTGGGTGGCCCGGCTTCAGACCGAAAGGAAACATTGCCGGGTTAATGAAAATATGCCCTGCCGCATTCTGGTCCTGGTCTGTACCAAATCCCTGGTAATTATTTTCTCTCTTTGAGCTTGCATAAATCCATGAACGCTGGCTACGGTTGAAAGGAAGTTCCTCTCTGTTATTAGCAACGATATACTGTCTCATTTCAGGTCCGATCTTCTCAAGCAAGTAGCGCAGGTGACCAACCACAGGAAAATTGTGCTTAATCGTATGTGCACGGTTGAAGAAAATGTCCTTAATGGCTATCGAAACTATCACTGCCAGCGGAACAATCCACCAGAAATGATTCATGAAGAAATGAAGGATAGAGTCCATAATTCTGTTTTGCTATTTTATAAACTAAGGTTATGTACGGGGTAATTTCGCTTTGGATTTCTTTAAAAACGAAGAACAATGCTTATTCAGGTGAGTTTTAGGTAAAAATAATGTAAAACTATGAAAAGACTAATTTTTTGCAGCTTGATATTTTCACTGATGTCTTGCAACAAATCACCTGAAGAACAGAAGGCAAGAATGCAAGAAGATAAACTTCAAAATGCAGCGGATTTGGAAAAGGCAAGAGCAGACTCTTTAGATCTGGCAGCAAGAAAGCTTAAGAAAGAAGCAGATTCTGTAAGAGATGTGGCAAAAGAACTGAAGGACTCGTCAAGAAATATTGGAAAATAAATGCCTGTAAGTTTTCAATATACAGACAAGCATTTACCTTTCATTCAATCATTTGATAAAATCATCTTTACATTTGGCAAAAACTTCTTAGCCTCTTCAAATTGAGCCGGTTTCCAATAGGCATGATCAGAAATGTTCACTGCCTGAAGATTAGGAAGCTGAGCCAAAACCGGAGGAAGCTTTGCCATGTAATTTGTACCGGTCAAATCGATATATCTTAATTTTTTCAAATTCGCCATTTCAGCAGGGAGCGTGGTAATTCTGTTAAAAGAAACATCCAGACATTCCAGGTTGGTTAATTTTCCGATTTCAGGAGGTATGGCAGTAAGCTTTAACATACTGATATCCAACTTTACCACCTTCTCCGGCTCAGCAAGTGCATCCTGGAGAGAAGTGTATTTTTTTGCGTCCGGACAATAATCCGGGAAAAGAGGTTTAGAAGTTACGCTCAGAAGAGAAAGGCCTAAAATGATAAAAAATGCGGCCGGAACGATTATTTTTTTCATACTTATAGAACTTTGAATTTAAAAATAGCGATTTTTATAATAAAAAAGCAGAATTGTCATATTCTGCCCATTTGTTATCCCGCAAATCGTTAAATTTGTAGTTTCCTAAGAATATAAGAAGTTAATGCTGGCGAAATTAGAAGAACTGAAGAATTCACTTGAAGGCGAGTTTTTTACAGACCTTACCATGCGTACTCTTTACGCAACCGACGCATCTGTTTACCGCGAACTGCCACTGGCTGTGGCAAGACCAAAATCGGAGTCGGATATTAAAAAACTAATAACATTCGCCAATCAACATAAAACATCGATCATTCCACGTACTGCAGGTACCTCACTTGCCGGACAGGTTGTGGGAAAAGGAATCGTGGTAGATGTTTCGTTCCACTGGACAAAAGTTCTGGAAATCAATAAAGCGGAGAAGTGGGTAAGAGTGCAGCCGGGTGTAAACCTTGACGAGCTCAACAAAATTCTTGAACCACAAGGACTTTTCTTTGCTCCGGAAACGTCCACCTCTACCAGATGTATGATTGGGGGAATGGTGGGAAACAACTCCTGTGGTTCTCACTCAGTCATTTACGGAACTACAAGAGATCACACTCTTGAACTGAAAACTATTCTGAGCGATGGTTCTGATGCTACCTTTAAATCTGTTACCCTTGATGAATTTGAAGCAAAAACCAAAGGCTCAACCCTCGAAAGTAACATATACAAGCATATTAAGAATATTCTTTCCGACTCTGCCAATGCTGAGGAAATCAGAAAAGAATTTCCTAAGCCTTCTATCAGAAGAAGAAATACCGGATATGCAATAGACGAGTTGCTCGAATCACAGCCATTCACTTCTGGTAAACCTGCATTTAACATGTGTAAGTTACTTGCCGGTTCTGAAGGTACGCTTGCATTTACCACTGAAATCAAACTTAACCTGGTGGATGTGCCGCCAAAGCATAAAGCTGTGGTAGCTGTTCACATGAATACCATCGACGAAAGTACAAGAGCTAACCTGATTGCGCTAAAGTATAATCCAGGAGCTGTCGAACTTATTGATGATATTATTCTTCAGTGCACCAAACATAATATCGAGCAGACCAAAAACCGCTTCTTTGTGCAAGGAGATCCGGGTGCATTATTGGTAGTTGAGTTTGCTAGAGACAGCAAAGAAGAAATTGAAAAGCTTGCCAGCGAAATGGAAGCTGAAATGAGAGCCAATGGATATGGATACTATTTTCCGGTACTTCATGGAGCTGATGTAAATAAAGTCTGGAGTCTTAGAAAAGCGGGCCTTGGTTTGCTGGCGAATGTTCCTGGCGATCCTAAAGCAGTAGCCTGTATTGAAGATACAGCAGTAGCTGTAGAAGATCAGCCAGAATTTATTAAAGAATTCCAACAAATACTTGAGAAGCATAATAAGTCATGTGTCTTTTACGCGCATATCGGTGACGGGGAAATTCACCTTCGCCCTATTCTTGATCTGAAAAAGGAAGAAGACAGACAAATGTTCTTCACTATCACTGATGAAGTAGCTGACCTTGTAAAAAAATTTCAAGGATCTCTCAGCGGAGAACATGGAGATGGAAGAGTAAGAGGGGAATTTGTTAAAAAGATGATAGGAGAAAAGAACTATAACATGATTGTAGATCTTAAACATGTATGGGATCCTAACAACATCTTTAATCCAGGGAAAATAGTTCATACTCCAAAAATGAATGAATTCTTGAGGTATGAATCCAATCAGGTTACCAATCAGTTTAATACTGTATTCGACTTCTCAGAAAGCCAGGGAATATTGAGACTTGCGGAGCAATGTAATGGTTCCGGAGATTGCCGTAAATCACATATCATAGGCGGGACCATGTGCCCTAGCTTTATGGCAACGAGAAGCGAAAAAGAAACTACAAGAGCAAGAGCCAACATCCTGAGAGAGTTTCTTACCAGATCTCCTAAAAAGAATAAATTTGCCCACGACGAAATTTACGAGGTAATGGATCTTTGCTTGTCTTGCAAAGGCTGCAAATCTGAATGTCCATCTAACGTCGATGTGGCAAAGATGAAAGCAGAATTCCTTCAGCAGTATTATGATGAAAAGGGAGTTCCTTTCAGAGCCATGATGATAGCTAATTTTGCTAAAGCCAACAGCATAGTTAGTAATTTCTCAGGCTTGTCAAATTTTGTCATGAAAAACAGTCTTACAGGAGGTATAATGAAAAAGGTACTGGGCATGTCAAACAAACGTCCATTACCACTTCTTTCACCGGTAACTCTTAGAAAATGGGCAGGCAAAAATAAAGAAGCGCTGCAGGCAAAGGGAAGTAAAAAAGGAAAGGTCTTCTTATTCTGTGACGAATACACCAACTATAACGAGGCTGATATCGGAATCAAAGCAATAGCCTTGCTTACCAAGCTTGGATATGAAGTCGAAATACCTGAGCACCTTGAAAGTGCGAGAACATACATGTCTAAAGGACTTATCCGTGAAGCTCAGAAAATAGCAAGAAAGAACATTGACATGCTAAAAGACAAAGTAAGCAAAGAACATCCAATGCTTGGAATAGAACCTTCTGCGATCCTGTCTTTCAGAGATGAATATCCTGCGCTAGCAACACCTGAACAAAAACAGTCCGCGGAAAACCTTGCTAAGAACAGCTTACTTATAGATGAATTCCTTGCAAAAGAAGCAGAAGCCGGAAGAATTGATGCCAATGCTTTCAAAAAAGAAGCAAAGCAGATAAAACTTCATGGTCACTGCCATCAGAAGGCACTTTCATCTGTATCATATACCCAGAAGATTCTTACCCTGCCTTCAAACTATAAAGTGGAGGTAATTCCATCAGGATGCTGTGGAATGGCAGGATCCTTCGGATATGAAGAGGAACACTATGATGTCTCCATGAAAGTTGGCGAACTTGTGCTCTTCCCTGCAGTCAGAAAAGCTTCTGAAGAGACAATCATTGCTGCGCCGGGAACAAGCTGCAGACATCAGATAAAAGATGGAACAGGCAGGTCTGCCAAACATCCGGTAGAAATTTTATTTGACGCATTGGCATAAACCTAAACAATTGGATAACAGATAAGTTAGGGGAATGCTCAACTTCTAATATCTCAGAAAACATTAAAAGAAAACAAATAGAACCATACCGCATTATGAAAAAAATAGTTTTTGCGATAATTTCTCTTCTTATCTACAAGGTATCCTTTGCACAAATGAGCCTTACCCCTAAGGAGAAGCAAGCAATGGACTGGCTTCAAACTAAGACCAAAGCTTTTAAAGCTTCAAAGAATGATAGTCTGTTTGTTGTCAATAACAGTGAAAAGCCATACTACATAGTTCGTTTCAGTCCTGGTGACCAAAAAGAAGACATAGATAAAGAAATATTTGCTGCTAAAGTCGGAGATATAGTAGGACCGTTCAGAGGAGATTCTTTTTGTTATTCATTTAAAGTAAAAAAATTCAGCGAGCCTCTCAATAGAGTCAAAGCAGATCTTATACAGTTTATACCAAAGTCTTTTAAAGATGAAGCTGAAATTAAAAAGTATATAGACAAGTATACAGCACTTGTGAAGAAAGACGATAAAGAGGTGTATAAGATTGCATTGAAAGATGAAGAGAAGCTTGCCCTGAAAAGAAAAGATCTGGGTTGGATCTGGGAAAATCAGACAGACAAAGAATATTACGAGCAAGTATATGCTGCAGAAAAAGGTGAACCTGTAGTGATAAGAAATGCAAAGGGTATTTTTATTCTGAATATTACAGCTGAGAAACAAGAAGCACCTTATAAGGTAGAGCTTGTTCCTCTGGTGAAAAAAATTGAATAACGGAACAAAACAGCAAATAGAAGATCAGGCAGCAATGTCTGATCTTTTTTTAGCCCTTAATTAGCCAACGGGAAAATATAATCTGAAACTAGTACCTACTCCTTCTTCACTTTCCACTTCTATCTTGCCAGAAGCATTTTCCATAATCCTTTTAACTATATACATGCCCACACCTGTTCCTTCAACATGGCTGTGAAGTCTCTTAAACATTCCGAAAACCTTGTCCTTTTTACTCATATCAAACCCCATCCCATTATCAGAAATGGTTATCAGGATATAATTACCAGATATGGATTCTGATCGTATTGAAATAATGGGAGCTCTTTCCGGAGAACGGAATTTAATTGCATTGCTAAGCATGTTATAAATAACACTACGAAAATTTTTCCTGGAAAACTTAATTGATGGTACAGAGAGGTCAGAAAAAATCTCAGCATGAGATGACTTAATTTGCTCTGAATACTCAACCTTAAAATCCCTGATGATCTCTTCTATTCCAATCCTCTCTTCATAATTTTCAGTTCCTTTCTGAATTTTACTGATTTCAGAAAGTTCTTCTATGGTCTTTTTAAGCTTTTCAACACTAAGCACAACAAAGTTCAGCATTTCATTGATATCGCCTTTGCATTGTTGATTTGCTTCTTCAAGTAGGCTTTTAAGCAGGCCTTCCATATTTACAATCGGACTTTTAAGATCATGAGAGGCGGTATATATAAAATTGTCAAGTTCAGAATTGATCTTAATAAGCTCGACATTCCTTTCCTCAAGAGATCTTTCATAATTATATCTGTCGGTAAGGTCTGTCCCCATGACTATGAAACCTTTCACCTCTCCCCTGTTATCTGTATCTGGTATATAATTTAGTTTAAAATAAACCTTTTCATTATTCTTACTCAGAAAATTATTTTCTAAAGTAAGTTCTTCGCCGGCCAGGACTCGCTTCAGCATAGGGAAAATAATTTTAAAACTTTCTTCTCCGATCAATTCAGAAATATACTTACCATTGATGCTTCCTTCTACATTAAAAACTTTATAGTAATGATCGTTGGCAAAAACGTATTTGAGATCCTTGTCGATATATGATATCAGTGCAGGCACTGCATTTGTAATTATCGTTAATTGTTTTTCTCTGTCCTTCAACTGCTCTTGGTTCTTTCGAAGCTCACCGGTCCGCTCCTCCACAATTTCTTCAAGGCTCGCATTGAGTCTTTTAATTTCCTCCTCGATTTTTTTCCTTTCCGTAATCTCGGTTGCCGCAGCTATTACTTTAGTCACCTTACCTTCAGAATCTCGTTCAAAAGCAGAATCCTTAGATAAGCCCCAATGCCAGTTACCCTGTTTGTCTCTGGCCCTGTATTCAATAGTCCTGGAGGTTTCAAAGCCACCTAACGCAAACTCTTCAAGATGCTTTAATATTTTAGGTTGATCATCCGGGTGAATCAGTATTTTAAATGCATCCATGCCCATTGCAAGAATCTCCTCCGAAGTATAACCCAGTATTTCTTCAACATACCTGTTGATATAAATCGGAGTTTGCGATTTCAGCTCGTGAATGATTATTACATTAGGATTGGCTTCCATAATCTTTGTTATAAAAGCCTTACTTTCTTCCAGCTGGTTTTCAGTTTTTTTAAGATCGGTAATATCTGTGGCAATTCCTATAACCTGGACTACTTGTCCAGTTTCATCCCTTTTAAATACACTATGTCTGAGGTGAAACCAACGCCAGCTTCCATCTGCATGTTTCAGTCTGCCTTCCACTGATTTTACCTCTCCATTCTTCAGTGTCTTAAGTTCTTCCCAATGTTTAACGTTTTCATCAAAGTCGTCAGGATGCAACAATGCAGGCATAAAATTATCTCCAAGACTTTTAAAATATTCAGTGGGATAACCTAAATCATCTCCTGGTGACCTTGCCGAAAATATATTGCTTCTCTTTTCCAAATCATATACATAAATAGAGTTAGGAGAAGTGTCAAGTATGCTTTGTACAAAATGCTGACTTTCCTGAAGGTGCAATTCAGCTTCTTTCCTTTCAGTTATGTCCATACTCGAAGCTATAATTTGAATGATATTTTCGGATGCATCTTTTTTGAAAGCAGACAAGGCTACATGTATCCATCTCCAGGAGCCATCAGCGTGCCTGAATCTAAACTCCTGCCTTAAGACTCCATCTCCCACATATTTAAGATCATCCTGGAATTTAGTTAACAAAGGCAGGTCGTCAGGATGAATAATTTCCCAGAAAACCTTTAGTGGATCTTCAAAATCTTCCTCTATATAGCCCAAATCTGCCAGAATTGACCTGTTTGAAAAGATGACCTCCTGTGATACGATATCCTGAACAAATATATAACTAGGTATGGTTTCTGTGATCTTATTTACAAAGTGGATATTCTCCCGCAAATACTCCTCTGCTTCTTTCTTCTCAGTAATATCTCTTGCAACGCCGATGATTTCTTTAACTCGTCCCTGTTCATCTCTACTGAATACAGAAATCTGATTGTTCAGCCATTTCACACTTCCATCGGAAGCAACTACCCTGAACTCAAAAGTATTCATAGCATTCTGGGTCAGCTCCTTTAAATCGGCATGATTCTTATTGAAAATTTCCAGATCCTTAGGATAAATAATCTTTTGTAAAAAACCTATACCCATCTCCTCCACTTCCTTTGCGCTATAGCCTAGGGTATTTATAACATTGTTATTAACAAAAATATTCTTCTCCTCCAATACATCGTAGACAAAGACATCGAAAGGGCTCGAATTCATCACTTTGTCAATAAAGTTAAGACTGCGCTTTAATTGCTTCTCTGTTTCTTTCTTTTCAGTAACATCAGTGATTGTGCCTGTGATTTGTTTTACTCCTCCTACTTCATTTCTATCAAAGACAGACTCTTTCAGGATAAACCATCTCCAGGTGCCATCTGCATGTTTGAGTTTGGTATTAGTGACTTTAACCTCTCCATCTTTTAATTCAAGAATTTCCTTAAAATGATCAGATTTAAGATGGACAAATTCCGGGTCCATTATCTTATAAAAAAACTCTTCTCCAAATGCTTCAATTTCTGATGGCTCATAACCCAGCGATTGCCTGGCATATTCATTTACATACACAAACCGCTTTTCTTCTATATCATAAATGTATATTGTGTTGGCAACAGTGCCCAGCACCTTCCGGATAAATGCAGATTTGTGTTCTCGGTCCAGTTGGTCATCTGCTAATCCCCTCTTTCTGGGCTTCCGGTTTTTCCTGCTTATATATCTCATAGGTTTAGATAATGAAATAGAGCATACAAACAGCAAATAAACCAAAACTGATAATATTCTTTGAATACAAAATAATCAATACGAATTCACCAACTGTACTAAACAGAAGGCTTAATTTATCTCCTACTTTTTCAATGATGACGTTCAACTCCGGAAAAAATTAAAGTAATAAACCTTTAAATTCAACCTGATAACAAGATTTATGTTTTCCCCTAACAATCAGTCTTCAATGAGCGATTCAATGATTTCGCTGGAGTTGTCTCGCAAAAAGAAACAGAATTTATTTTGCTCACAATGAACATCTTGAGCAAAATCGGTAAATTGCATATAAAAATATCTGAGATGCCAGTAATCCTCATCACCTGCAGCATTCTGCTTTTGCTTGTTTTAATGCTTTTCCTGAAATTCAATGCCTTTATATCCCTCACACTTGTATCATTATTTCTGGGCATCTCTTTCGGAATGCCTGCTGACAACTTGATTTCCTCCATACAGAAAGGTTTTGGAGACACTCTGGGAAGTCTTACTTTCATCGTTGTCTTCGGTGCAATGCTAGGAAAAATAGTGGGGGAAAGCGGTGCTGCCTTGCAGATCAGCAATAGTCTTAATCGTCTGTTTGGGCCCAAAAATGTTGTTTGGGCAGTTGTACTTACCGGATTTATTATAGGAATTCCTCTGTTTTATACTGCAGGTTTCGTTTTACTTATTCCATTGGTATTTACTATCGCAGCTGTCGGGAATTTCTCTCCAGTATACATAGGAATCCCTATGGCAGCAGCACTTTCCGTAACACATGGCTTCCTTCCACCGCATCCGGGTCCGGTAGCTCTTGCTTCTATTTTTAAAGCAGACCTTGGCCTCACACTAATCTATGGAAGTATTATTGCTGTTCCTGCAATCGTGCTTGCAGGACCTTTTTACGGGAGATTTGTAAAAGATATAAAAAGCTCAGGAAGTCCTGCTAAATCAAATGTCCAGCCCTTGGAATTACCTTCCTTCGGAATAAGCTTATTCACCGCCTTATTCCCTGTACTTTTGATTTCCATCGGAGCTTGCCTGATTCCTTTTTTAACGAAAGAAACTATTGTTTATAAGCTCCTAAGTTTTTGGGGGAATCCTTTTATTGCAATGCTTTTAGCAGTCATTGTAGCTACCTATAACCTAGGCATCTCAAGAGGTCAATCAGTAAAAGAAGTTATGGATTTGTACAATGTCGCCATATCGGAGGTCGCTTTAATCATACTGATTATAGGAGCAGGAGGTGCATTTAAACAAGTTTTGATCGACAGTAAATCCGCAGAATATCTTGCTGAAATTTTTCGTGGTTCCAGTCTATCTCCTCTTGTTTTAGCATGGACTATGGCCGCAATCATCAGACTAGCTCTTGGTTCTGCAACCGTTGCTGCACTTACTTCCGCAGGAATAATTCTACCTTTAATTCAAAGTTCACATGTTAGTCCCGAGCTTACTGTCCTTTCCATTGGCGCTGGAAGTCTTATGTTCTCACACGTAAATGATGCAGGCTTCTGGATTTTCAAAGAATATTTTAACCTTTCCATTGCTCAAACAATCAGGAGCTGGTCTATAATGGAAACTATTGTCTCTGTTACGGGACTTGCAGGGGTGCTGTTGTTAGATCTGATCCTGGTCAGTTAAGGAGGTAGCAACAGCAAATGGAGGCAGAAATTATTCTGTTGCTGGTGCTCAAACTGTTGCTAAGCTAAAGTTACCAATCATGATCTTCAGGAAAAAGATTTAAAACCTTAACAAATAAAAAAGGAGGCCATTATCACCAGCCTCCTTTTTCATTACTTTAAAACTTATTCTTATTTCATTACTGAATAAAGTTCTTCACGTTGCGCTTTTACTTTTTCACTCTTCACAAATTCCTCATACGTCATCAGTTTGTCAATTAAACCGTAAGGAGTAATTTCTATAACTCTGTTCGCAACAGTTTGCATAAACTCATAGTCATGGGTTGCAAATAAAATAATGCCCTTAAAATCCTTCAAACTATTGTTCAAAGATGTGATAGACTCAAGGTCAAGGTGATTGGTTGGTTCATCCAATACCAGAACGTTGGCAGACTCAAGCATCATTTTAGAAAGCATGCATCTTACCTTTTCTCCTCCTGATAATACTTTAGACTGCTTTAATGACTCTTCACCTGTAAAGAGCATTTTACCAAGGAATCCGCGTATAAAGCTCTCGTCCTTTTCTTTGGAAAATTGTCTTAACCAGTCAACAAGGTTTAAATCAGAAGAATTGAAATAACTGCTGTTGTCTTTAGGGAAATAGGATTGTGTTGTAGTAACTCCCCACTTTAACTCCCCCTTATCAGCCTGCTGAACTCCCATCAGAACATCAAAGAACATTGATATAGCAAGTGTATCTTTGCTTACAAATGCAACCTTGTCGTTTCTATTCAGACTGAAAGTAATATTGCTGAACATTGGCTTTCCGTCTTCGCCGATTTTGCAGAGGTTATCTACAGATAACACCTGATCTCCGACTTCCCTTTCAGGCTTCCAGATTACAGCAGGATATTTTCTGCTCGAAGGTTTAATATCATCAAGGGTTAGTTTATCAAGAAGTTTTTGTCTTGAAGTGGCTTGCTTGGATTTTGATGCATTCGCGCTGAATCTTGCAATGAACTCCTGCAACTCGGCTCTTTTTTCCTCAACCTTTTTATTCTGGTCAGCTCTTTGTTTAGTCGCTAACTGACTTGAGTGGTACCAGAAAGAATAGTTACCAGCATATAACTGTATTTTAGCATAATCGATATCTGCCACGTGAGTACAAACCTGATCCAGGAAGTGTCTGTCGTGACTTACAACTATTACTGTATTCTTAAAATCAGCAAGGAAATTTTCCAGCCACATTACTGATTCAATATCAAGGTGGTTCGTAGGCTCATCGAGAAGAAGGATATCAGGATTTCCAAATAACGCTTGAGCTAGCAACACCCTAACTTTATCCTTACCTTCCAGGTCTTTCATCAGACTGTAGTGAAGGTGCTCTTTTACTCCCAGGCCGCTAAGCATTTCTGCAGCTTCCGATTCCGCATTCCAGCCATTAAGATCTGCAAACTCTGCTTCAAGGTCAGAAGCCCTAACCCCATCAGCATCAGAAAAATCCGGCTTGGCATAAATAGCATCTTTTTCCTGAATGATATCAAATAGTTTTTTATGGCCCATCAATACTGTTTGCAGAACAGGAACTTCGTCAAATTCAAAGTGATTCTGTTTTAAAATTGCAAGGCGCTCTCCTGGAGTAATAGCTATAGATCCTGAAGTTGGATCTATTTCTCCGGACATTATTTTCAAAAAAGTGGATTTTCCGGCTCCGTTCGCTCCGATTAAACCATAGCAGTTTCCCGGAGTAAACTTGATGTTAACGTCTTCAAATAAGGTTCTTTTTCCATATCTGAGGGTAACGTTTGATGTACTGATCATATTTTTTCTGATTCCTGATATTATAGAAAGGCAAATTTACGAATAATTGGCGAGACTATCCCCTTAATATTTCTTAACTCTATTTCATTAGAAAATATCCCAAAGACTTATAAAAATTTTTATATTTCAGCATAATTATTTTGAAAGCCTTAAATAATTTCTCCTTGAAAAAGTCTTCCTTTTTAAAAAAAACATCTAAAATATTTCTGATCATTATCATCTGCCTCTTCTTTCTGGCTATTGCCCTGATAGACACAGTTGATAAAACGCCCTTAAAAGAAACAGCTTACTACCATCAAATGATGGAACAAGTCGATACACTTCATTACGAAGAAAATTCCTTGTCTATCACCGGAGGATGGGCCAAAACCAATATTACTCCTTTGCAGCCATTACAAATTGCCAGTTACGGCCTGAGAAGAGATTTTGATGGTGTACACGATTCTTTATTTGTAAGAAGCTTTGTCTTTAAATCGAAAGAAAAGAAATGTGCACTTATCACTATGGATCTGTTGATAGTTCCTCCATCTGTTGCTGCAAAGGCCTTGGCCCTACTTCAAAAGGAGGGCTTTGGGCGAGATGAAGTTTATTTTTCTGCCACCCATTCCCACAATGGAGCAGGTGGTTGGGCAAAAGGCCCAGGAGGCCGCTTTCTTGCAGGTTCCTTTGAAGAAGATTATGTTCAATTCATTGCAGATAAAATCGTTATCGCCGTTAAAAATGCTCAAAAAACTGCTGCTCCAATTGAAGTAGGCTTCGGCAAAATTGATGCCTCAAAACAAGTAGCAAACAGATTGATAGATGGTGGAAAAATCGATCCATATTTGAGGATCTTAAAACTTAAAAAGGACAATGGAGAAAATGCAATGATTTTGTCTTATTCAGCACATCCTACTTGCCTGGCAAAGAAAATTAATTATATCAGTTGTGACTATCCGGGTTTTCTGGTAGATTCCTTAGAGAGACGAAACGAAACAGATTTCGCAGCTTTCTTTGCGGGAGCTGTCGGAAGCATGAAGCCAGGAGAAACAGGAACAGCAGATTTTGAAAAGGCAACAACTATAGCCGATAGCCTTGAAGAAAAAGTATCGGCAATCAGTGACAGCATTCATTTAGAAAAACCTAAAGAACTTCTTTCTGACTTTATACCCTTGTATGCCAGAAGTGCTCACTTAAGGTTAAGCGAAGATTTTCGCATTCGTCCATGGGTATTTAATTGGTTGCTGGGTGAGCAATCACCAGGAATTTCAGTATTTAAAATTGCCAATAATGTAATGATAGGTACTCCATGTGACTTTTCGGGAGAACTAATGACTCCACTGGATAGCCTTGCTAAAACCAAAAATTTGAATCTTCAAATAACCAGCTTCAACGGAGCTTATCTGGGTTACATTACTCCTGATCAATATTACAACCTGGTGAAAAACGAAACACGTGAAATGAATTGGTTTGGACCATTCAATGGAGCTTATTTCAGCGAATTGATTGCAAAAATATTAAGGAAACTTGAATAGATTTTTATTAAAATCTATAGTCCATTAAAAAGCATAAAGGTTAAAGCAAAAGCTTTAACCTTTATGAATATAATTCCATTAAATCTTTATTGCTTAATCAGGCGAAGAGTTTCGCTTGCTTTATCATTGGTTACTTTCAACATATATACTCCTGATGGTTGAGAAGAAAGATCTACCCTTAAATCATTTCCTGAGAATTCCGCTTTAGGGTTGTCAATTTGCTTTCCATAGCTGTCAAATAATTGTAAATCTCTTACAGCAGAATTATCCAATTTTAATGTCACTACATCTTTACAAGGATTTGGAAATGCTGCAATAGTATTCTGAGTTCTCTTGCCAAAAACACTTTGAACTGTAGGTGTTACTTCAATTATTTCAATACCGTTAATCTTGGGCTGACCAACGTTCTTTGCAAATACTATATTAAGGGTATCATCATCACCAACTTCTGCAACAAAAGTTTTGGCAACTCCTGTAAATTTTCCGACTTCACTGAAAATGTCAAAGTTTGAAAGCACCTTTTCACCTTCTACCCAGATATCAAAAACTCTCACGCCTGGTTCATTAAAGTAAAGTTCAGCAAAATATAATCTCACTTCGACAAGCGAGGTAGCTTTCACAGGAAATTTCCATTCTAACTCAGTACCTCCTTTGAATTCAGAAAGACTTCTTTCACTCTTAAAAACTTTTACAGGTACAGATACGGGCACAGAAGCATCAAATAAAATAGTATCATATACTGTATATGTTCTGTTTCCGGCAATAGCCGTATCAACATATAAAGAGGGAGCATCCGGGTGATCATTTCCCCAGGCAACCTTTGATGTATCTATGCTCGATACAGTAGTACCTCCGGGATTAACTCTATAGAGTGTTGTACTATATACAGTTCCTGAAGGCTGAGCGGATGCATTTATTGCAAAAAGGAAAAAGAGAGCAAGCCCTCCTATGAATTGAAGTGTAAATATTTTTTTCATAATTATTAATTTGGCTAAATCATTTTCTCTTCACACAACCTGTATGGGTCCATCAGTGTTTAGCCTTTGTTTCAAATGAATTCAATTAGCCAATTTTATTTATTGAGATTGCTCTGATTTATATACATTTCTCCCTCATTCTAAAAACCGGAAGCTTAAAAAATTAATCTCTTTTTAATCCTGTCAGATAAGAATACCGAGTGATTATATAAAAACACCATATTATATAAAGTGATTTTAATGGCACAAAACTAGAGCTTATAAGATGCGCCTTTTAGTATTGTCAAAAAAAATATATAGCTGTCCCCAACACTTTCTTAACAATATTGAACTTGTCTGGTTATCATTTTTAGGAACTTAACTAAAAAAAGAAAATTATGACAACTAAAGAAAAAGGTGCTCCAAAACCTCAGCCAACTAAACCTGAGGCACCAAAAAAACCAGAACCAAAAAAGAAATAAGGAAAATTTCTTTTTACAAAGCATGAGCCAATAGATTCGTGCTTTTATTTTTAAACAAGAAGAGGAAGGTATAAACCTTCCTCTTCTTTTGTTATAGTTCTATTTACCTGGTTTTAATAGAAGTTGGTCCTCTTAGGGTATCTAGACCCTTTAAGACCAAAGTAAGCAATGAAAATATAACACAGGACAGGAAGAATAAATCCTGCTTTACCCTCAATCAATGCATGAGAAACAAATGGTACAACTGCTCCTCCGACAACTGCCATAATAAGCATTGCTGAACCTTCCTCCGAAAATTTTCCAAGACCGTCAATACCCATGGTAAAGATGCAAGGGAAAAGAACAGAGTTAAATAAACCTACAGCTACTATTGCGTAAATGGAAATTTGAGAATCTATTAACATAAAGCCCATTACCAGTAATGATGCGATAATAGAAAATATTCCGATACTCTTTCTTGGACTAATTTTAACAAGTAAGGCAGACCCGACAAACCTTCCAACCATTGCACCGCCCCAGTATAAAACAGCTAATTCACTTGCGGCAGAAGCAAGATAAGTTCCTATAGTAACTTCTGCACCGACATATGCAAAAATAGCAAGGGCACCAAGACCCGCGTGAGAAAACTGCCACACCTGAGTTCTCGGAGGGTTTGTTTCCAAAACAAGAGGCTCAATTTCTTTAGTATTAATTCTCGGCAGTCTTGAGAAAAACAGGAAAACACCAAGCAACAATAACACCACGCCAAGCAGCACAAATGGAAGCTGCACAAAATGAACTACAGAATTTCTGATTTCCTCAGGCGACATATCAAAATAACTTCTTTCATTAAGACCGGAAAGTTCCATCAGAAATCCTGACGCAAACAAAGTAGCAACAAATGCTCCCAGAGAATTAAAGGCTTGTACCAAGGTTAATTTACTTGCTCCCTTTCCTCTGGAACCAAGTAAAGCTACATATGGATTAGCCGCAACTTGAAGAATTGTGATACCTGTTGCCTGAATAAACAGCGCTGTCATAAAGAAGGAGTAAGATCGCATTCCAGTTGCAGGATAAGCCAGAAAGCAACCTGCAGCAGCAAGACTCAAACCCGTCATCATTCCTTTCCTGTAACCAATTTTGTCAATTAATTTTCCGGAGGGAACTGCCATTATGAAATATGTGGCAAAAAACAGAAAATTCATGGATATTGCTTCAACATAGCTCAACTGAAATACTGTTCGTAAATCGTTAGCAAGCATTATATTTGTTACCGTTATGAGTCCCCACATAAAAAACAATGTGGAAAGCACCGCGAACACAATCGTATAATTTGGCGATTCTTTTTCTGGGTTTAAAAAAGACATATTTAGAGTGATTTACAAGTTTATATTTTTCCTGGTTTCTATATAAATAAAAATTACGAATAAAACTTAAACTTGTTACCTAAATATGCTTTTATCAATAAAATTTATTATTAAAAAATGATAATCTACAATCTAACGCTTGTATCACTTCCAGAAATTCAAATGGAAGTCTTGACAGAAATAAAATCGAATTACATTCCTGGTTTGCAGAAAAGTAATTATGGAGCAAGCTATAAGGTCATGAAAATCCTATCAGGCGAGGGAAACGAAAGCACCTTTGCATTGCAGGTTTCCTTTGAAAATCAAGACAATTATATTTCATTTGCGGACAATTACGAATACATTCTTCTTGAAGAAATACAAAAAAAATTCCCCA
The DNA here is from genome assembly GCF_000426725.1 of Sporocytophaga myxococcoides DSM 11118. NCBI lineage: Bacteria > Pseudomonadati > Bacteroidota > Cytophagia > Cytophagales > Cytophagaceae > Sporocytophaga > Sporocytophaga myxococcoides. The sequence goes on from NZ_AUFX01000004.1 coordinate 529,300, forward strand.
ATCAGGTTATGCCTTTTGCAACCCTTCTTGAGGAATTATAATATCGTTTAATTAAGTCTTTTGTAAGATTTATGGAATTTAACCTTTTTTATACAAAAGGTTAAATTCTGTCAAAACCTGTATAAGGAATCAGAACTTCCGGAATTTTGATACCATCTTTGTCCTGGTTATTCTCAAGTAATGCGGCAACAATCCTTGGAAGAGCTAGTGCACTACCATTTAAAGTGTGCAGAAGTCTAGTTTTTCCTTCGGATTTAAAGCGCAATTTAAGTCTGTTGGCCTGGAATGTTTCAAAGTTACTTACAGAACTCACTTCAAGCCATCTTTTCTGAGCCGCGGAATATACTTCAAAATCATAAGTCAGAGCAGAGTTAAAACTCATATCTCCACCACAAAGACGTAAAATACGGAACTGAAGACCAAGTTTGTATAACAATTCTCTCACATGATCAACCATCTTGTCCAGGGCTTCATAAGAAGAATCAGGATGAACGATCTGAACAATCTCCACCTTATCAAACTGATGCAACCTGTTTAAGCCCCTGACATCAGCCCCCCACGATCCCGCCTCTCTTCTGAAACAAGGAGTGTAACCAACATTCTTCACAGGAAGATCTTCCTCTTTAACAATAACATCTCTGTAAATATTAGTGATCGGAACCTCAGCAGTAGGAATGAGGTAAAAATTATCGGCAGATGCAAAATACATTTGCCCCTCTTTGTCAGGAAGCTGACCCGTAGCAAATCCTGAATCTGCATTTACTAAAATAGGAGGTTGCACCTCTCCATAACCGGCTTTCAGGGCTTCATCCAGAAAGAAGTTAATCAAAGCTCTCTGAAGTCTGGCACCTTTACCTTTATATACAGGAAAACCTGCACCCGTAAGTTTTACACCAAGATCAAAATCAATTATGTCAAATTTTTTAATAAGCTCCCAGTGAGGAAGTGCACCGTCATAAAGTGCCGGCGTGCTGCCATGTTCAAAAACATTGAGGTTTTCTTCGGGAGTACGTCCTTCTGGAACTGATGAATGTGGAAGATTGGGCAGCTTAACTAATGTATCATTTAATTCGCCTTCAAGACTTGCAAGTTTGTCCTCCTGTTCTTTACTCTTAGTCCTAAGATCAGCAGCTACAGCTTTAGCCTCCTCAGCAGCATCTTTTTGACCAGTTTTCATCAACTGCCCAATTTCTTTGGCCTTTGTGTTGCTTTGAGCAAGTATATCGTCAAGAAGTCTTTGTGTATCTCTTCTTTGTTGGTCAATCTCGATTACCTTATCAACGAACGTTTCAGCATCTTTAAAGTATTTTTTCTTCAGTCCGGCAATTACTTCCGTTTTATTCTCACGTATAAAAGCAATCTGTAACATATATTTTATTTGAAAAGAGCACAAATAAACCTAAAAAGACCACACGAGTCCAAACTTTTTAATTATTTTCCGCGTTAAAAATTTTAAATAAATAAAAATTACTTGACAATTATCTCCTGATAATTTAATATTGCAGAACCAAAACAGCATCTGAGCTTTTTCTTAAACAAGTTCATTTCTTTTTAGTTTAACTTAACATCTTAATAAATAACCAGTTTTCATCCTTAAATGGGATTCCCTTTTAAAACATAATCAGAATTGGTTAGTTGATCGTGTTTAATCTATCACAGCATTTCTATGTACAATATTGAAGAATTAGAGGACAGATTATTATCTGAATTGAAGGACATTGCCGAAAAGTTAGGTATTCAGAATTTTAAAAAGCTTCAGAAAAAAGAACTCATATATAAAATCCTCGACCAACAGGCGGTAATGCCAGAGCCGCAACTCACCGAAAACAAACAAATGATGACAATTGACAATACGGAAGACGGCTCAAGAGATGAAAAGGAGCCTAGAAAAAGGATCAGAAAGAGAGAAAATGTAAAGGAAACTGAGCCAGCTAATGAAGAGTTCCCTTCCTTTTCCAGTTCAAATGAATTTGTTTTCGAACCTTTCCAAAGAGAATCCGAGCCACTATTTGAAACAGCAGCCCCAGCAGTTTCCACTTTTGAAGAAATAAGAGAAGAAAAGCCTGTAGAAAGAATAAAATCAACAAGACCAACACCTCAAAACAGCGGTGGCGTTAGCATGCGAGAGTTTGATGGCATTATTCTTAACTCAGGTGTACTAGAAATAATGCAGGACGGATATGGTTTCTTAAGATCAGCAGACTATAACTATCTTGCGAGCCCTGACGATATATATGTATCTCCTTCACAGATAAAACTATTCGGATTAAAAACAGGTGACACTGTTAAAGGTCAGATCAGACCTCCGAAAGAAGGTGAAAAATATTTTGCCCTACTAAGAGTTGAAAGTGTAAACGGAAAGACCACGGAAGAAATCAGAGATCGTATTCCATTTGAATTCCTTACGCCTCTTTTCCCACAGGAAAGACTTAACCTTAGCACAACACACAATCAATTATCTACCAGAATTCTTGATCTTTTCGCACCAATCGGAAAAGGCCAAAGAGGTATGATTGTAGCTCAGCCTAAAACAGGTAAAACAGTTCTCCTAAAAGAAATTGCAAACGCTATTGCCACAAACCATCCAGAGGTATATCTGATGATCCTATTGATCGACGAGCGTCCTGAGGAGGTTACAGATATGGCAAGAAACGTGAAAGCTGAAGTAATCTCTTCTACTTTTGACGAACAGGCTGAAAGACACGTAAAGATTGCTTCTATTGTACTTGAGAAAGCTAAGAGAATGGTTGAATGCGGACACGATGTTGTTATCCTGCTTGACTCAATCACAAGGCTTGCAAGAGCATATAATACAGTTGTTCCGTCTTCAGGTAAAATACTTTCGGGTGGTGTGGATGCAAACGCTCTTCATAAACCTAAAAGATTCTTCGGTGCTGCAAGAAACGTAGAAAATGGTGGATCTCTTACTATCATTGCAACTGCTCTTATAGAGACTGGAAGTAAAATGGACGAGGTTATCTTTGAAGAATTCAAAGGTACCGGTAACATGGAACTTCAACTTGATAGAAAGCTTTCAAACAAAAGAATTTACCCTGCTATTGACGTTCCTGCTTCAGGAACAAGGCGTGAAGATCTTCTTATGGATAAAGACGAGCTTTCAAGAGTTTGGATTCTCAGAAAATACATGTCAGATATGACCTCTGTAGAAGCAATGGACTTCCTGATAGACAAAATGAAAAACACCAAGGACAACAACGAGTTCCTTGTTTCAATGAACGGATAGGTATTAAAATTACCAATTAATATAAAAGCGGCCAAGTGCCGCTTTTTTTCTATCTATCTAGCAACTTTTAATTGCGGATTTACAAACATTCACCCTTTTATTCTCTTGTAATTCCGGATAATACTATACGCTTGTTTATATTCACTTTTTAACTAATGCCATGAGAAGTGTAAGACCTCACAATACAAGAAAAGCAGGACTCTCACCCGGAACCCTTGCAGAAAGAGAAAATATCGGTACTGCATCATCAATAACCGTTATGAGCTATAATGAAGCATTCCTCGAAGAACGGTCTATTACAAACCTTGAAGAACTGGAACAATATAGAAATGCAGATAGGGTCTCCTGGATTAACATTGACGGAACTGAAGACAGCAAAAGCCTTAGCAAGATTGGTGAAATATTTAACCTGCATGCACTGTTGCTTGAAGACATTTCCATCGCAGGCCAGAGGCCAAAAGTAGACGACTTTGACGAACAGCTCTTTACTACATTAAATATGCTGAGCTATGATGATGAGAAAAATTGCATTTCAGTGGAACAAATCAGTATTGTTTTAGGTCGCAACTATGTATTATCTTTTCAGGAAGCCGGCGGGGATGTGTTCGATCCTAACAGATTTCGAATCAGGACTAACAAAGGGAAACTCAGAAAATCTCCGTCTGATTATCTTTTCTATACCCTCATAGATACAATTGTTGACAATTACTTTATCATACTTGAAAGAATCGGGGAAAAACTTGAAGACATAGAAGATGCACTTATTATAGAGCCTACAGAAGACATTCTCAATGAATTATACTCTATAAAACGCGAACTGATACTATTGAGAAAGTCCATCTGGCCCTTGCGCGAGGTACTAATGAAATTTGAAAGAGAAGAGTTTGAACAAATTTCCTCAACTACTCAAACCTATTTCAAGGATGTATATGACCATACTGTTCAGATCATAGATACTCTGGAATCTTTTAGAGATTTATCTGGAGGCATGCTTGATCTTTATATGTCAAGTATAAGCAATAAGATGAATGCAGTTATGAAGGTTCTTACTGTTATCTCTACCATATTTATACCATTGTCATTTTTGGCTGGAATATATGGGATGAATTTTGACTTTATACCTGAATTAAAGTGGAAATATGGCTATTTTGGATTTCTGGCTACATGCCTGACAATTTTAGTAGCAATGCTATTCTATTTCAAAAGAAAAAAATGGCTCTGAAAGAGCCATTACTTTACTTTTATCAAATGCATATCAAATATCAAAGTTGCATTAGGAGGTATTAAATAAGCTCCTGGGTGTTCATCATCTTTTACTCCTTTTTTACCATATCCAAGATTACCGGGAACTATCAAGACCCCTTCTTCGCCTTCTGACATCAAAAGAACACCTTCATCCCACCCAGGGATTACTTCTTTATTTCCAAGAACAAACTGAAAAGGCCCTCCGGAGTCATAGCTGCTGTCAAACTGTTTCCCATCAGTAAACTTTCCTCTGTAATGCACTTTTACTTTAGCCCCTTCATATGCTTTCTTTCCCGTACCTTTTTTCTTCACAACATACTTTAAGCCGGATTTTGTTGTAATGGTATCTCCTTCAGCAAAAGCTTTGCTAAGCGTAAGTAAAAAAAGAAAGCAAAAATATATTAAATGTTTCATAACCAAATTTTAGAAAGAAAAACGGAGATTAAAAAAATTGGTTTAAAGAAAAAGGGTTGCTCAACAAGAACAACCCTTTATCTATTACTTATTAAAGAATATTACTTTTTAACATCAAGCACTTCGATATCAAATACTAGAGGTGCATTTTTAGGGATCAGGAATTTATCTTTGTTTGCAGGATCAGGTACTCCAGTCTTTCCATAACCAAGAGGAGATGGAATAAAGATTGTAGCCTTATCACCTTTACCAAGCACCTGAAGAGCATCCTCCCAACCAGGGATAACTCTACCTAGCCCAACAACAACAGTAAACGGATCTTTACCTACTGATGAATCGAATGTAGTACCATCAAGCAACTTTCCAGTGTACTCAACAGTAACAGTATCGCCTGGAGCGATAAGTGGAGAATCTGCATCTTTAGTAATCAAATATGAAACACCATGCTTGGTTCTTTGAGCATTAATACCTTCTGATTTCAATTTTTTGTCAATGATAGCATGGTCTGTTGCTAGTTGGGCTTTTACAGAAGCAGAATCAAGCATTTTCGTGATATAATCTTCGACCATTGCCATTTGCTGCTTATTCATGTCCTGCTGCTGTTTCTTATACTTTTCTCTTTCAGCAGCTACCTCAGCTTTGGTATAAACTTTTACTACCTTCACATTGAATGTGGTGAAGCTACCTGGTTTAATTTCTTTTGGCATTTGAGTATTGAACCTCTTTTGGTAAAGAGAGTCACTGCTCACTAGAAAGATGGCGCTATCACCTTCGCTGAGCAGCACCAAACCTTCTTCAAGACTTCCTTTGAAAGGAGATTCAGAAACAAGAATATCTATAGGGTTTCCGTAATTTTGCTTTGCTGTGCTGAAAGTATCTTTTTCATTTTTATAGCTCATCTGTACAAGGGCTACGCTTCCAACCTCAATTTTCTTACCACCAGTTGAGTCCTTTACTATTTTGTATTTAAGACCATTCTCCGTTTTTTTGTATCCGTCGCATGAAGACAGGATACCGGAAGCGGCTAAAATACATAGGCCAACTGCCGCAACACTTTTCTTTAACATAATGATTTTTCTAGTTTATAGTTCTGATACAATTGTTCTTTATACGCGGGAAGCACTTCAATAAATTTCTTTATAGTATCTTCAAGGTTCAGATTTGATTTTCCTCCTGCTGCATTTAAATGGCCACCACCCTCAAAATGCCTTCTTGCAAATTCATTGACCGAAAAATCACCTTTAGACCTGAAAGATAGTTTTACAGAATCTGGCCTGTCTATGATAACTGCAGCAATGACAACACCATCAATAGACAGAGCATAGTTGACCAATCCCTCCGTATCACCCGTCTGAGAATCGAATCTTTTCAAATCTGCTTCAGAAATTGCAATATAGGCAGCGTACAGATCTCTATTTACCACAAGTTTCTCCATAAGTGCAAAACCTAAAAATCTAAGTTTAGCTTCAGAATTGTTGTCGTAAATCAATCTATGAATTCTCGACACATCGACAGCAAGATTCAGAAGTTCAGCAATAATCATATGCACTTCCTTATTGGTGCTTGGATGCCTGAATGATCCCGTGTCTGTCATGATTCCTGCATAGATGCATTCACCTATACAAGTATCAAGGTATTCTCTGTCACCCAAGCCGATAATAAGCTTATAAATAAGCACAGCCGTCGCGGCAGCTTTTATATCCCAGAAAACAAAGTCAGCAAAATACTCAGGTTCAAGATGGTGATCAATCAGAACTTTTGTGGCAGAGGCATTTTTTATGAGATCTCCCAGATCATTTATTCTGCTGAGAGCGGAAAAATCCAGACAAAAAATAACTTCTGCTTCCTTTACCAATTTTGTAGACAACTCCACATTCTCTTCATACACAATCACCTCATCATTACCATTCATCCAGTTAAGAAAAGTAGGATAATCGGTTGGGGTAATTACCTTTGGATCATGCCCTTTTTTCTTGAGATAAGCCCACATCGCAAGCGAAGATCCCAAGGCATCAGCATCAGGTTTTGCATGAGTTGTGATAACAATTTTTTTTGGAGTCCTTAGGATTTCCCTTAGAGATACAAGATCCTGCATTGATTTCTTGGACGAGTAGACCCGTAGAATTTAATTATGCTTAAACAAAATTCTCTAGCTTTTGATTATAAAAAATTAGAGAATCGGCGCAAAATGAGAATTTTTTAAAAAAAAACCAATATTTCAGGAATCTGTATAATTTTGCGCTCTGAAATTTGTAACCCTAACAACAAAAATATGGCTGGTAACAGAACTTTTTCAATGATTAAACCTGATGCAGTAGCAGCAGGTAATTCAGGCGCAATTCTAAAGATGATCGAAGAAGCGGGATTCAGAATTGTGGCATTAAAAAAATTTAAACTTTCTGAAGAGCGTGCAGGTCAATTTTATGAAGTGCACAAAGAAAGACCTTTCTACAATGATCTTAAGAAGTATATGTCAAGCGGATTTATCGTGCCAATGATTCTTGAGAAAGAAAATGCAGTAGCTGATTTCCGTAAATTGATCGGTGCTACAAACCCTGCAAATGCGGAAGATGGTACTATCCGTAAATTGTATGCTAAATCAATCGAAGCAAACGCAATCCACGGATCTGACTCTGATGAGAATGCAGCTATCGAAGGAAGCTTCTTCTTCTCAGGACTGGAGCAATTTTAATAAAGCGAAAAGCAAAAAGCTGAAAGCAGAAAATAAGTTGCTCTCTGTTTTCAGCTTTTCGCCTTACGCTTTCAGCTTTGTGCCTATAGCTCTGTTACTTCTTCCGTCTGTGCCTGCCTCTTCTCTACCCAGAAATTATTAAATCCTTCTCCTACATAAATCATAAGATAACCTTGTGTCAATAGTTCCAGAATTGCAAGGAAGTTGTAAACCATAGCTATTTTTGTCCTGTACTCTGAGATCACATCTTCAAAAGATAACCTTGCAACATCACTAAGCTTGGCTAAAATATATTCTTTCTGATTTTCAATAGTATAAGGATATTGCACCACTGTGTGAATAGGCTTATTCTTTTCTTCTTCGAATTTTCTAAGTACCCTTTCATAAACTTTGAGAAGCTTGTAAAGGTCAATGTCCTGAAGTTCTGATTCTACATCACTTACTTCTGAAAGTTGCTTTATCTCCTTTACAATGTTACCTCTCTTTTCGAGGTTCATTCGTTCCTCTTCAAGATTAGCGAGGTCATTAATAATACTCTTGTATTTTTTGTACTCCAAAAGATGAGCCACAAGTTCTTCCCTCGGATCGACCTCATTGCCTTGTTCGTCAATTTCTGGTCTTGGCAATAACATTTTGGCCTTCACTCTCATCAAGGTAGCCGCAACAAGGATAAATTCACTGGCAACCTCAATATTCATCTCTTCCAATCGATGGATGTACTCAAGGAAGTCATTGGTTATTTTTGAAATAGGAATATCATAAATATCCAGCTCATCTCTCTCGATGAAAAAGAGCAATAGGTCAAACGGACCGGTAAAGAGGGGTAATTTAATTTCGAAGCTCACTTAGTAAATTTAACAGTAGTCTTTCAAACGGCAAAATCAATCCTGATTTATAATCAAGACCATGATTACTATCGAAAAAATTTAAACCACTGATTTTTAACAAATGGCGTTACAAAATTAGTTTTCTCGATTATTAACACCCTTTTAAAAAAATCCTTTTATAAAAAAGTGAGTATAATATCTAAGTAACGCTGGCGTTATTTGCCGGAGGCACATTTTTTCTTTTTTTAATTTAAGAAAACATATATTCTTTTATCTTTGTTTTAGTTTGGACTTGCCATGTTAATAAAACCGGGAAAATTATTGGGTCAGATCAACTCTCCTGAAGATCTGAGAAAACTGGATGAAACGCAACTTTACCAGGTTTGTACTGAGCTTAGACAGTTCATTGTTGACAATGTTTCCGTTTATGGAGGGCATTTCGCTGCCGGGCTTGGCGTGGTCGAACTTACTGTTGCGCTTCATTATGTATTTAATACCCCTAAAGATCAGCTTGTCTGGGATGTGGGACACCAGGCCTATGGCCACAAAATTCTGACAGGCAGAAGGGACGTTTTTCATACAAACAGGCTTTACAAAGGAATTTCCGGTTTTCCGAAAAGAAGCGAAAGCCCTTATGATTCATTTGGTGTAGGACACTCTTCCACATCAATTTCTGCAGCACTCGGCATGGCTGTGGGATCTAAATACAAACAAGAGTCTGACAAACAGCATATAGCAGTAATCGGTGATGGCGCTTTAACGGCTGGGCTTGCTTTCGAAGCAATGAATCATGCCGGAGTTTCAAACAGCAATCTGTTAATCGTACTCAATGACAATTGCATGGCAATTGACCCAAATGTTGGGGCCCTTAAGGATTATCTTACAGACATTACCACATCACAGACTTATAATAAGCTCAGAGATGAGGCATGGCATATTTTGGGCAAAATAAGTAAATTCGGGCCTAACGCTCAGACTATTGCTTCCAAAATTGAGACTGCTTTAAAATCTTCTTTGTTAAAAAACAGCAATCTTTTTGAATCTCTAAAAATAAGATATTTTGGTCCGGTAGACGGTCATGACATTGACCACCTGGTAAATATCTTTAATGATCTTAAAAATATTCCAGGACCCAAAATCCTTCATTGCGTTACAACGAAAGGCAAAGGTTTCCCTCTTGCTGAAAAAGATCAGGTGAAGTGGCACGCTCCAGGAAAATTTGATAAGCTCACCGGAGAAATCAGTATCAAACATTATGATACACCTCAGGCGCCTAAATTTCAGGATGTTTTCGGCCATACGATAGTTGAGCTCGCAGAAAAGAATTCTAAAATTATGGGAATTACCCCAGCTATGCCATCAGGCTCTTCATTAAACATAATGATGGACAAAATGCCTGACAGGGCATTTGATGTTGGTATAGCAGAACAACATGCAGTGACTTTTTCTGCAGGGTTGGCCACGCAAGGACTTATTCCTTTTTGCAATATATATTCTTCTTTCATGCAGCGTGCTTACGATTCTGTCATTCACGATGTATGCCTTCAGAATTTACATGTGGTTTTCTGTCTTGACAGAGCCGGAATTGCAGGCGCCGATGGCCCTACGCATCACGGCGCATATGATATTGCATACATGAGATGCATCCCGAATATGGTTGTATCTTCTCCAATGAATGAAAGTGAACTGAGAAACCTCATGTACACAGCACAGCTGGATGGGAATGGGCCATTTACAATAAGATACCCAAGAGGTCAGGGAGTAATGCCTGAATGGCGACTTCCATTCGAAAAGATTGAGATTGGCAAAGGCCGTACAGTAAGGGAAGGAGAAGATATTGCAATACTAACATTCGGACCTATAGGCAATAATGCTGTAGACGCATGCAACATACTTGATCATGAAGAGCTGACGCCTGCTCACTACGACATGAGGTTTGCCAAGCCACTTGACGAAGAACTTCTACACAAAATCTTCAAGAAGTTTAAAAAGGTCATTACAGTTGAAGATGGTTGTCTGCAAGGTGGATTCGGAAGTGCTGTTCTTGAATTTATGGCAGACAACAACTACTCAGCCAAAATAGTGAGGTTGGGGATCCCGGATAAAATCATAGAACATGGAGAGCAGCCACAGCTATACAAGGAATGTGGTTACGGTACAGAAGCAATTGTAGATACGGTAAGATCTTTAACTAGCATTGTACATCAAGAATAGAGTACATAAAAAATTTAATGGCTATTTCATCTTTAAAATACAAATCAGCAGGCCGCGGGCCTGCTGTTGTTTTTATACATGGATTCTGTGAAGAAAAGTCTCTATGGAAAGACTTTTTAAACCATTTCCAAAGTGATTATCATGTTATCACTCCAGATTTACCAGGGTTTGGCGAAAGTCCCTTGAATACAATACCTGTGAGCATGGAATACTTTGCCGATGAAGTGAGAAATCTGCTAAAAGATCTTTCTGTAAAAGAATGTGTCATAATTGGACATTCTCTTGGAGGATATGTAGCCCTGGCTTTTGCTGAAAAGTATCCTGAAATGCTCAAAGGTTTTGGGTTGTTTCACTCCACTGCTTTTGAGGATAGCCTTGAGAAGAAGGAAAACAGAAACAGGACCATTCAATTTATTGAGAAAAATGGCGTTGACCCTTTTGCAGACAGCTTTGTAGAGCCCCTTTTTTTCATGAGGAACAGAAAAAATCTGAAAGAAGAAATTGAGATGATGATTGAAACGACTAAAAACACTTCGATCCAATCAATCATTGAAACAACCAAAGCAATGCGCGATCGGAAGGAAAGAATTGATGTGTTGAAAAAAACAGAAGTCCCGGTTCTATTCATTGTCGGCAAAGACGATGGACCAGTACCGTTAGAAAAAAGTTTAGAGCAATGTTACCTTCCCAAACACAGTGTGGTTCATTTTTTCTCTGAGTGCGGGCACATGGGCATGTTTGAGAAGAGAGAGGAGACATTGAAGGCTGTAGAAAAATATCTGGAGTTGTGCATTTAAAGAATTTTTCTTTATGAGCCCTTTCCTAAACGATAATGGGGTCATTTATTTTTTACAAACCTTCTATTTTAAAGGAATCCGGGTGTTATATCTCTCTTTACCCGGAAATGCGATGGCCAGAAATCTAATTTTGATTTTTAGATTTTATTAGCCAAGAACCACCTGATTAATAAAAAATTATAATGACCTTCGCTTAGTAAGTACATTGTGCATATGAAAATCAAAATTTATTTCCTGCTTGTTATTTTTTGTGTTAGCTGTCACAAAGACAAAGAGGAAATTTCATTTCCTGGATTTCAACGTTTTTTTGAGCTCCCCTTAAGCTGTCAGGGAGAAATAGCTGCCCTTCAACTGCCGGATGATTCTTATTTAATTGCCACAGACAATAAAGAGGGAAATGTATACCTATTAAAGATTTCTAAAGAAGGGAAACCACTAAGCGAAACATCTTTTGGAACACAACAGCCAGAGGAAGTTAAATCTATTTTCAAAAATGCCAATGGAAATTACATAGTTGCCGGCACCACTATAAACTCAACGAACAATTATATATTCATATGGGAATTTAATGACCAGCTTCAGTTAGTTAAAAATTATGGATATGGAGGAGTTTCTTATTTATCGAAGCTGATTTATATAACCGAAACAGCCAAAGCCGGGACATATCTTTTAGTTGGAGAAATGTCTGTTGAAAAAGGGAAAAAAGTAATTTCTGTAGAGACCGATTTAAAGAATAGCACAACTCCTAAAGAACTTATCATACAGGATTTCCGGGAAGGTATCCAATCTGTATTTCAAACACCAAATTCTGAATTACTATGGACAGGATATTTCACGGATGGCAATTTTACTAATATTTCACTCATAAAATCTGATTTACAATGCAACTTTGATTGGAACCTGAACTATACTTCATTTGACGACAGAAATCAGGTCGGGTATGGCACTATAGCAAATAAGTCCGGAGAATTATTTATTTGTGGCTCTAACCAATCAGATCAAACTGGAATCGACTTTTTTATTGCAAAAGCCACTGTTAATGGCAAAAAAATTAAAGAGTACACCTATGAACGGCCTACCAATCAATATCCTAAATCCATTATGCAAATGAATGGGGAAATTTTCATTGCAGGATCTACAGAAGAAAACGGGACCCGGGACATCCTGGTAGTTAAGGCCAATGCCGACCTCATCCCGACCGGGCAAAAAATAATCGGCAGCTCCAGCCATGATGAAGCAAAGTTAATATTGGCGACTGAAGATGGCTCTCTTCTGCTACTGGCTAAAGTCAGCATTGGGACTGAATGTAAACTTGCTGCTTACAAAATCAAACCAGAAGAAGTACATTTTTAATCATCTCAATTTTTTCTCATTAAAAAATGAAAAGTCTGTAACATTCAGAACCCTTTATTTGTCTCAGGTGCTGTTTATCCCAATTTTAGCTGCAATTAATTGAAAATAGAAAAATATAATGAAGCTGTAAAACTCTATTATAACAGACTGTTCTGGTATGTTGCAAAGAGTGCCGATGACAACGATCTAGCCAAAGACATTGTCCAGGATTGCTTTGCAAAACTGTGGATAGAGAGAAAAAATATAGATGAAAACAAAATAAAACCCTGGTTATTCTCTGTCGCACATAATTCGATGATTAATCATATAAACAGGCAAAAGAAGTCTGTCCCAATAGAACAGAGTGGATTACATGAACCACAGGTTCCATTTAATTCAGAATTTGAAACCAAAGAAATTATCGAAAAATGCCTGGAAGGACTTCCTTCAATTCAAAGATCTATTATAATTCTGAAAGACCTTGAAGGGTACGATTATAAAGAAATAGGCAAAATAACAGGGCTAAGTATGGAACAAGTAAAAGTATACCTATTCCGAGGAAGACAGAAATTAAAAAATTCCATTAAAGAAATAAAACTGTTGTTATGAATAGCACACAGATAACCCGAGATAATGTAGAAGAATGGCTTTTTGAATACTGCGAAGGGACTTTGACTAATGCGGAAAAATTGAAAGTCGAAACCTTTATAAGGCAAAATCCGGAATATCAGGAAGAGTTGGGTTTCTGGAAAGAATCTTATCTTCAGCAATTACCTGTGTCACCTTTGCCACAAGAAGCGCAGCAATTATTAAAAAATAAGTACTTTCATCCGAAGTCTTCAACGTTACTTAAATACATAGCTGTCCTTTCAGCTTTATCATTCATTCTAATTCTTTATTATAAATCACAAAAGGGTGAAAGCAAAACTCAACAAAAGGGTTCGGTTAAAACAGAGAAACAGATAAAACATTCTGAAAGCCCTGTATTTTCTGAAAAGACACAACTTGAAAAGATCATAATTGTGAAATCGGATAATCCAAAATCAGATATTTTAAACACAAAAATAGTTGAAAGACTTCAGGAGAATAGCTTAAAAGTATCCGACATTCAAATTACTCCCGATTCAGCCACTATTGAGCCCGGCGATTTATTGCCCGAATTGAACAATGAGATAACAGGAGAAAACACGAAGCTAGCACCAATGGCGAACCCACTCACAGCGGATCATGCAGAAAAGAAAGTACTTGAAAAAAACAACGTTACTAAAAACAAACTTTCTCCTGCTCAAAGACGAAAGGTTGCCAGGGAAATAAGAAAAGCACAGGACTTGAAAGAACAAGAGCAGCTTATGAATGGGAACAAACCCTATATAGTACCATCAGATCAGACAATGCAATAAACCAATGAAGTTATTCTTCATCTTAACTTTTGCATTTATATGCTGCTTTCAAAATTTGCAGGCACAAAGCCAGATTACAGCATTGCCGCTGGAATACAACCCAGCCAATGCAGGCTTCACTGGTGCTGGACGATTATCAATATATGCCGGAATAAAGCCTAAATCCAGGAATAGTAATGAATTCCGGATAGGGACAAAATCTTTGTATTCTACAGCTGTATCCTATGATCAGTTCATTGAAAAAATCTCCACGGGCATTGGTTTTCAGACAGCTTATATTCAGGAATCCATAACACCTGCTGAATATGAGTATGGATCCTATCTTAATATGGATTATGTTCCTGGACATTATAACTCATCCATGAATGGATACAATTTTCTTGCTGCCATCTCTCCGAAAATTTCCTTTCGTGGCAAATATACACTAGCTCCAGGTTTCAGTTTTGAATACTCTAAACAGACTGTAAATAGTGCGTTTAGTCAACTTTATCTATACCCTGAAGCAAATTACAGTATGGAGAAATACAAATACACTGTTGGCATTTTACTAAATACAAAAAATTACTACCTGGGCTACTCCTGCCAGGTTTATTATAAATTAAAAGGAAGGTTTAATGAAGTGCATTATCAGACACCCTACTCTTTATTTCAGGCAGGCTGTGTTCTAAAAAGAAGCAATAAATCCAAGTTCATCTTTACGCCTGCCTTACTTATGAGAGTTAGAAATTTCGATGTTAGAGGCTATAAAAAACTTTCCCTTCTAATCAATTTAAACTTTAAATACAAAAAAATTATATGGGGAGTAATGCCTGGAATCATGGCCGGTTATCAAGGTGATTCTTTTACTATTCAGCTTAACTATGCTCCTGCAAATTTTCAATATTTGTATGACCCTATGGAGCGTTTTAGCAAACAGTTTGAATTAAACATTAAATACAGATTATTCAAAAATCATGTCTTGACCTCACATTAATCATAAATCAGAATTACTTTCCGATCTTAAAGCATAAGGCAATACTATAAACTGAAATCATTAATTTTTTTTATAAATTTTTTGCATTCTCTGTAACATCTCACTGTATTCATTTGTCTCAGGAACTGCCAATCAAGATTATAAAAAATCAGACGGCAAAAATAATTTAAACATGTTCTGAACTTCAGCGGGCGCCATCTGAAATCGGGACCATTAGTAAGTTCAAAATTTAATCTGACAAAAAATGAAAAAAATATTAAAATCACTATATGTTGTTGCCATCCTAAGTGTTGGCTTAATTACAGAAACATTAGCCCAAAAGAACTGGCTTGATGAATCCTTTGGAAGAAAAGGAATTCTCAGATATGATGATTTAACCCTGACAAAAGACTTTGACGAAGCCGCAGCAGTCTATTTGGAAGACAAGCTTTTATTATTAGGGATTGACACTTCCAATAGGGCGAATGGTTTCACCCTGGTCAGACTGAAAAATGACGGAAGCCCTGACTATTCCTTTATACCAAGGAGAATCATCGAAACTGATTCAACAGATTATTTTTCTCAAATTCTAGTCACGCCAGACAAAAAAATTGTTCTTTTTGGAATGAAAAATAAGGCGTTACACGAATATGAACATACTATATTAAAGTTTAATCAAAATGGTTTAGCAGACCAGGGATTTGGCAACAAAGGTTTGGTTACTATTCCACGGGATAAGAATTACATTGAACAGCTCCAATCCGCCATTATACAGTCTGATGGAAAAATTGTCTTTGCCATAACCTCAATGGATTTGAGAACGACTTATGATGCAGAACTTAAACCAAATAAAATAACTTTCTTCAGACTGAATATTGACGGAAGTAATGATGGGAGCTTTGGCAATGGGGGTCCGGTTAGTTATGCAATCTCCTATATAAATCCAGAGTTGAGTATGAACCTTCAGCCGGATGGCAAAATACTGGTTGGAGGAGCCTATACAAAAAACTGGAGCACTAATTCTGCCGCTATCACTCAAATCCGTCTAAATGCAGATGGAAGCTTAGATAAGAGTTTCGCCAACAATGGGGCGATTGAAATTTCTTACCATGATTTGGGAATTGATACGACCTCATCAAAAGTTAGATTTGTTCAAAACCCGGTTTTTCTTGATGATAATCAAATGATATATACATTGACTGAATGTCCTAATATAGGTTCGTATTCAGATTGTGTTTCAAAAATATACAGACTTAAATCTGATGGCACTCCGGACTTCGATTTTCAAATAAATTATGATGAGGTAAGCACATTGCCATATGCAGATTATGGATATTCTAAAACTTCTGATAATAATCTTCTTTTGAAAGATGAATTTGGATTTCGTAAGATAAAGCTAGACCCATCTAAAATTTCGATAGTCGCTAATATACAGAATGAACAAAAGTTTTTATTCAGGCCATTTCCCAATCCGTCAAACGGAAACTTTGCTATAGAAAATGCAATGTCGGTTCAACAAGTGGTATTGACGAACAGTTTAGGTCAAATAGAAACCTTTGATGATGCTTCAAATATCCAGACTCAAATGAAAGGCTTACTCTTTGCAACTGTAAAAACTTCAAATGGCAGTTACAGTTTTAAAGTCGAAGTATTCTGATAATTGATTTAAATAAAAAAGCTGCAAGACAAGTCATGCAGCTTTTTTATGAGTATGAAATTTCAAAGGTTTTGAAATAAAATAAATTCCTAGATCAAAGCAAAAATTCACCTTATTTATTGCTTAACCAATTTCCCATGCGATATCCCACTGGAATGATGCATCAATATAATGTAACTTCCTTTAGGCAACATATGAATATCTACTTGAGTCCATGCACGTGATGTGATCACCACATTCCCTAACATATCACAGATATCAATTCTGTTTATATTCATATTCTCAGGATTGTGAATATTCAGATACTCACTTCCAGGATTTGGATAAAGTAATAAAGACGATTTATCCGCTTTCCCAGGTAAAAAAAGACCCGTGGTCGTACCAAAGAATTCTCTGAAAACTCTTTCAAGGGCGGTATTAATGGTGGTCGTATCCACAGGCCTATCCCATCCGTCATATAATCCGAATGAAGATTCCTTATAAGAATGGTAGGTGAAATGATATCCAAGACTATCAAAAATATGCAATGCGTCTGCAGCCCATCGGTCTCCACCTTTATCATTATTAAAGGTATTTCTGGCTGCGCCAAACTCTCCAAAATACACCGGATAACCTTTGTCCTCTATATATTTTGAGTATGCAGTAATTTTCTCCACCAGATATTGATAGTTTCTAGCCCCTAGTGGCGCGTTGGAAGGTGAATTATAAAATTCAGTTGTAATAGATGCGGTAGCACCTGCTGGGATATTATCACCTTTCATCCAGCCACTTATTACATATTTGTGGCCTTTTGTTACTCTAAAACCAAAATTGGGGCAAATGACAGATGCTGCCGCTTTATTTCCGGAGATTGCCACAGAATAATTGTCGTTATGACCAATTGATTTTTCTTCTGAATAAGCCCCTGAGCCATCTGCTGAATACCACCAGTATGTGCCGGAAGTAGGATTTACAGAAAAGACGGTTCTGATTTCATTACCATTCTCATCTAGTTCTTTCAGCACAAAATCATCAAAATAAACTTTACCTGCTCCTATTTTATTGGACACAAAAACAACCCTCCCCATTAAAATTTCATCGCTTGTTACTGTGAAGGGCTTTCCGGTATAATATTTCCAACCGCTGGTACCAGAGCTTATGGAAGGATTGGTGTAGTTTCCGGTAAAATATGTAGCATCAGATGGCGCAGTGATATTATCTTCGTCAGGATACTTTCCCCCATCCCCGGTATTAGCCCAGTCAAGATTCTGATGAGTAAATTCATAAGGATCATAAAGGTGGACGGTATACATAAGATTTTCTTCCGTAATCTGCGGGTAATTATTGTTCGCATCGGAATAGCTATAATCACAATTCAATGCTAGAGCTCTTTCTGTCACAATCAGGTGATTGACATCAACGCTCCTTATGCTATCGATAATTTGCTGAGCAAGGTTGCTCCAGTTTTGAATGCTCCCAGATGGTGTTGGTTCATTCAGAATATCATAAGCTCCGATCTGAGGTTCATCTTTATAACGATCAGCAATTGCTTTCCAAAGAGCTGAAAGTCGCTTTTGATTTTCAAGGTTTGTCCATAAAGCATCTCCTTTACAAGCTGACTGGTAACCTCCCTGCGGTACATGCATGTTAAGTATCAGAAAAATACCGTGATTTTTAGCCCATTGCACATTTTTATCTATCCAGTCCCACCCACTTTGTTTATAAGTATAAGGATTAGCATCATCTTCGAATGTTTTATAGTTTAAATAAAACCGGATGGCATTCATTCCAAGATTATGAACTCGTTGTAAATCAACTTCTGAATGGTGAAGTGAAGGAGACAGGTTATCAGAATAAACAACATTACCAAAAGCCATCCCTCTGAGATATATTTCCTCCCCCTTAAATTTGAGTTTTTTGCCTTCTCTTTTTACAAAATCCTGAGAATAGGAATTGATGACTACAAGAAATAAGCTTAATGCAAACAGTAATTTTCTTTTCATATAGTGGAGTATAGTTGAGTATTGTCATTACCATAATTAGGATGTACAATTATGGCATGTTTCCAATAATAACTATTCACAAAACCCGAAAAATGCTTCTCAAAAAATGCAATTTATTTCTACTCAGGCTTTTCCTGAAACTCAGATGGAGTCTTGCCTGTCATACTTTTGAATACTCTATTAAAACTTCCCGGACTGCTAAAACCAACAGAATAGGCAATTTCACTTATATTAAGGTCAGATTCTTTTAAAAGTCTTTTTGCTTCGTTTATCCTGATTTGGTTTACATAGGTTTTAAAATTAACCTGGAATTTGTCCGAAATCGTGTCTGAAATATATCTTTGGTTTACACCAGTGGCTTTAGATATTTGAGAAAGATCCAATTCCGAATTATTAAAATTCTCATTGATATAGTCTAAAAAACTAAAGCCCGTTTCAGGCTTTTCGTCTATTGTCACAGGTCTATACCGAATATTAACAGAATTTGAATTCTCGCCAGATTTTAAACCCTTTAAATAAAACCGAAGTAACAAACTCAAAACAACGAAAAATTCTCCAATTGCCATAGCTACCAGGACTTCTGTGTTGTCTCTGTAAAAACGCACCTTGTATAATTCTATAGCACTTTCCTTCCCGAGTATAGGGTTAAGGCCAGTTGCAAAAGAAAGCTGATTCAGGCTATTCCATTCCGGCTCGGAAAAATCACTTTTGGGCTGACCAATAGCTGTAAACCACCAGTCTGGAGTAGAAAAATTTTTAAATTTTAACCTCAAGGTCTGCCTTTTATCCGAGATTTCAACATTTGTTGAGGTATGCCGATCCCTCAACCTGTGATTTGTATCTTTGACATTTTTGTCCTTTGTAACTAAAAAGATAAGAAGATCTGAAACGTTT
Organism: Sporocytophaga myxococcoides DSM 11118; assembly: GCF_000426725.1. Classification (NCBI taxonomy): domain Bacteria; kingdom Pseudomonadati; phylum Bacteroidota; class Cytophagia; order Cytophagales; family Cytophagaceae; genus Sporocytophaga; species Sporocytophaga myxococcoides. The sequence continues at coordinate 548,950 of NZ_AUFX01000004.1, forward strand.
TTTGAGGAAACTCTAACTTCCAATCTGTTGTAATCCGAAACATCAAAAACCTGATATTCAGCTTTTGCGAGATTAATTCCTGAATAAGGCACCACAAATCCCTTTTTAAGCATGAAGTGAAAACCTATAACAGAATCATTCCGGTTTGAGCTTAATACTGTTGACATGCCATTGTCATTTTTGTCAGTATAAAAATTCACATTCAGCTTTTCGGCCGAAGGAAAAAGTACCAATTCTTCTTTATGAAAGAAGACAAAAAATATTACAATAAGTAAAGCAATGCTAATTGCAATTACCCGGATGCTAGCAGCATCCTGAATAAAATTTCGGAATAGATTTTTATTGAATGTCTTGGGAATGGGTCCCTTCATATAAGTAAAAAGAGCAAGGAAGATTTATTGCTGGACGAAAATAATACTCCTTAGTATACTTTTAGAAAAAAGAAGAGAATAAATTGACCAGATGTTTAACCGAATGCAAAGATTGAAATTAAAATAATATATCCCACCGGGAGGGATGTCATCAAAAACACTATTCCAATAGTCTTCAAATTTTGAAGGGTTTTAGATAAAATCAAGCATGTCTGATAATAGGCAATCAATATGCCGTGAACCACACATACAAATTATTTGACTCAAAAAACAATAAATATTGAGCCGAATAGGGTCCTCTATTCGACTCAATATTTTAAAACCGTATGTGGCTTTGAAATGAAAACTTCCGTCGAAAGCTTTACATTTATGGCATGTGACATTCGGGTGAGTTTAGGTTTGCTTAAGCGATGTCTTTAAATTTGTAAATGAAAAATGGCCAAAAAAAAGGCTGCCCAAATGGACAGCCTCTTTATCTTTAATAATCACTTAAGGAGGATTATTGCTGTACTTTTACATTGATTGTAATTGCTCCAGAAGTTGTAGCAGATCCAGTAATGCTCTTTACAAGCACTAGACCATTTTTTCCATCAACAGTTTTGAATGCGAATACCTGATTAGCAGCAAGATTTTTAACCTGAGAATCAGTAGCGCCAGAAGCAGCTAGTTCAATTTCAGAACCATAGGTTATTGCATTAAACGCAGCCTCATTTAAAGAAGTAGTTTTAAATACAGTTGCATTTTTTGTAGTCCAAGTTTGAAGACCGCTGGTAGCATTGTTATAGATTGCAGCTGCATCTCCGTTGCTTGGAGCAGCAATTGCAGCACCATTAGTTGCACCATGGTAATAAACAAAGTCAACAAGGCTTTGGTTAGTTTTAGCAGCAGCCTGTCCGTATACTGTATTTGTATTTACATCATAAAAACTTCCTGTAGTTGCATTGTTCTCGTTACCAAGCAATACTGCACTGTAAGTGTTGATTGCGCCTGACTGAGCAGTACCAATTGTCACTTTGATAGATTTGCTTGTTGAATTTCCGTCTTTGTCAGTAACTACAAATGTATACGTATCAGAAGTTCCTAGATCGGAAGAAACCACAGTAGAGATTTCGCCTTGATAAGTATTTTGATTAGATCCAGTTAGGTTGTAAGGATTTGAACCAGCACCATCCGGAGCATAATCAGCTAAATAAGCACCATCTTTTGTGATAGCGAAAGTCTTCATGTCTTTGTCACCTTTGTTAGCAACCCATTTTACTTTTAGAGTTGAACCTGGAGCTAAAGTAACATCACCTGTTGTATATCCTGTTCCTGCAACGAAGTCAAGGCTTGGTGCTGGTTTCGGATCATCATCATCAGAACAGCTTGATAAAAGTGCAACAGCCGCAAACGCCAGCATTGAAAAGAATTTTGAGATTTTTTTCATACTTTTTTAAATTGTTAAATTGTTTTAAGGTTAAATTAATTTAGGGTAAATATATAACTTTTTCTGTTACTCATGTTTTAGGAAAATGTTTCAAAAACGGTATAAAAATTACCTATTTTTAAACCGATTGCTTCTTATTTTGTTTAAATCACCACAAAGAAATAATAACTTATTAAAACTATGTTAAAAAGATTTTTTGTAATCAGTTTAATACTTTTCTCTCACTTATCTTATTCACAGTCAAAAAAACCAATCGGGATAGAAGATATCTGGCTCAAAGCCACATTCCGTCCGGAAATCCCCCAAGGGTTTTCCTGGATGAAGAATGACTCCTACTATACCGAACTGGTCAGCGATGAAACAACTCAGCGCCTCATCCAATTTGATGCCAAAAATGGACAAGAAGTAAAAACCATACTCTCTTCCTCAGAAATAACTATTCAGCCTCAGATAAATATAGAAGAATATTTTTTTAGTCCGGACGAAAGCATGCTCCTGATTGCCTCGGCAACTGAGCCTATTTACCGGAGATCTTCCAAAAGTATTTTTTATCTGATTAACCTTTCTACCAAAAAAACTACGCCGCTCTCCTCATCTGAAAAAATTGCTTACCCCACCTTTTCACCGGATGGGAAGAAAATAGCATATGTGAAAAACAATGATCTTTACTTTACCTCAGTTGCAGACGGAAAAGAAACCAGGATCACATTCTCCGGGATGATCAATAAAATCATTAATGGCAGTAGCGACTGGGTGTATGAAGAAGAATTTGAAATAACCAAAGCTTTTTCCTGGTCAGAGGACAGTAAAAAAATCGCTTTCCTGACTTTCGATGAGTCTGAAGTCAAAGAGTATAATATGCAACTATGGGATGGTTTATATCCGACAGATTATAGATTCAAGTATCCAAAAGCAGGCGAAAGAAATTCAGAAATTACAGTTTCCTGTTATTCAACGGAAGATAGCAAAACCAAAGAAATATTCTCAGGAAAAGGAAAGGACCTTTATATCCCAAGGCTTCAATGGACGAAAAATTCTTCTTTGCTGAGTTTTATAAGATTGAACAGACTGCAGAATCATATGGAGATTTTGCACGCTGATGTTTCCACGGGTAAAATTAACACTGCATATGAAGAAAAATCGGATACATATGTTGAAATTAATGACAATCTGTCCTACCTGGCCGATGGTAAGCACTTTATATTAACAAGTGAAAAATCAGGATTCAGACACATTTACTTATATAATCTTGAAGGAAAAGAAGTTCGACAAATTACCAGTGGCAACTGGGAAGTGGAGAAAATTTCCGGAATTGACGAAGCAACACAAAAGGTCTTTTATACTTCTACTGAAGCCTCCCCAATGGAAAGACAATTTTATAGTATTGATTTTGATGGCAAGAGCAAAAAACAACTAAGTGAAGGAAAAGGAACACACGATATAGAAATGAGCTCCAATAAAAATTTTTACCTGGGCATTTTTAGTACAATCAGCACTCCACCTATTGCTTCTATATTTAATAGATCAGGTAAAGAGGTTCGTTCGGTTACTGAAAATAAGGAATTACTTCGGAGGATGGCGGCCTTTTCAATCATTGAGCCAGAATTTTTTCAGTTTAAATCTGCAAATGGAGATTCTTTTGACGGCTGGATGATTAAGCCAAAAGAAATTGCTGCTGGTAAGAAGCTGCCTGTAATGTTTTATGTCTATGGTGGTCCGGGATTTCAGACAGTTAAAAATGAGTGGATGGGCCCCAACTATTATTGGTTTCAGGCTTTGGCAGCAAAAGGTTATATTATAGTTAGCGTAGATCCAAGAGGTTGCGGAGGAAGAGGAGCTTCAATAAAAAAAATCACACAAAAAAGCCTTGGGAAATTTGAAACCGAAGATCTCATCTCCTCGGCAAAATATATTGCCAGTCTCAACTATGTTGATGGCAGTCGCATCGGAATTTTCGGCTGGAGTTATGGAGGCTATCTTTCTTCACTTGCGATGACACTGGGAGCAGATTATTTTAAAACCGGCATTGCAGTAGCGCCTGTTACAAACTGGAGGTTTTATGACACCATTTATACAGAACGCTATCTTGGCCTTCCACAAGACAATGCTGAAGGCTATGATAAATTTTCGCCATTGACTCATACGGCGAAATTAAAAGGCAACTACCTTCTAGTTCACGGAACTGCTGATGACAATGTACATGTTCAAAATTCAATGATGATGACAGATGCTTTGGTGAACAGCAATAAGCAATTTGAGTTATTTTATTATACCAACAAGAATCATGGAATTTATGGAGGTTATACCCGGTTCCATCTATATAAGAAAATGAGTGACTTTATCGAAAAAAACCTGTAAGATAGCTGCTTCTGATTATATAATAATCTGATATAATGAACCTTAGTTAAAAATAGTTTCACAATCAGAACCAGAGCCATTCTTCATCGAAATGTAATGGCAGGAAAAAAGATTATAAAAAGATTTATTTTACAGAAGGCTTTATTTGTTTAAATTTAAAGAAAAGTACCTCATACCGACGCTTGTGTTTAGAGAAAATTTGAACAGACTTTTCAAAAAAATACAGACTGTCGGGAGCAGCTTCGGCTTCTGTTGGGATGGTTAAAGTTTAATTATCATTAACGGAAATGATTACAAAAGACACACCTTTAAAAGACATAATTGCTCAAAACAGGCTTTTGCAAAGTGTAGTGGAGAGATTCAATTTTAAGCTGCCATCCTGGAATGTGAGTGTGCAGCAAGCCTGTCTTTTAAATGGAGAGAATCCGGACTTCGTAATCGGTATTCTGAAAGCTTTTGATGAAAACACGGATTTTCCTACACAGGAGCTGATGTCATTCAGTCTCACGTCTATACTTAACTACCTGAAGAAGACACATGAGTATTACCTGAGCAAAAAACTACCTGAAATTGAGCTTTCTATAGAAAACCTTATAAGAGAATATGCTCCCGGTTATCCTTCACTTGTGCATTCCGGTTCACTTTTTCTATCTTATAAAGAAGACCTTATCAAGCACATCTGGGAAGAAGAACTTGAACTTTTTCCTTATATAGAATATCTACAATCCATTAAACTTCACGGATTTAAGTTTGATGTGCATAGCAAGCTGAGCAAATATTCCATTTCAACCTTTATTCACAGTCATGATGACCACGAAAAAGGTCTTGAAAGCATAAAGGAAATTATACTTGCAGCAGCAAATCAACGTGAGCCGGTAATGGCTTATAGAATATTTCTGATTCAGCTTGAAATTTTTTCAAAAGATCTACACAAACACTCCATGGTTGAAGATGAGATACTTATTCCGCTTGCACTGAAACTGGAGAAGGAGTTGAATAATATTTTAAGGAATTAAGACTTGGGAAATATTTTAGAAAGGTCTAACCAGGACATTTTTTAGTTGTTACCATTTACACCCCAATTCCCATTAAGGTATTAAAAATACACCTTTAAAGGTTGGTTCGGATCAATATAACCTCTGATTAGGTCATTTTTTTGTAATTTTCACTTTCTTATGAGGTCACTAAATGGAATTGACTAGAGAAAAAATACGAATTGGGTGTACTGTAATGTTTAATATGGCATAAAAAATGTCATTTCAAATCCAAAACAATTCATAAAGATAGCGTTTAGGGAATAAACTCTTTTTTCGTAAAGCACTATTATTAATTTTGCGTTCAATAAATACTGATTTATATTAACTATGCAAGTTAGAAACACATTACTTTTATTGTTCTCCCTGTTCGTAGTCAACGCGTTTGCAGGTGGAACACCTCCTGCTTATTCTATTAAGGTAAAAGTGAAGGGCATCAAAGATACTACTTGCCTCCTTGCTTACCATTTCGGGGACAAACAATACTTGAAAGACACGGCAAAAGTCGATTCAAAAGGAAACTTCACTTTTGAAGGTAAAACTCCCCTAGAAGGCGGTATTTATCTCGTTGTGCTTCCCGATAAAAGGTATTTTGAAGTGCTAATCAACGAACAGAAATTTGGTATGGAAACCGATACTGCTGATTATGTTAAAAACATGAAAGTAACCGGGTCCGCTGAAAATACCCTCTTTTACGATTATCTGAAATTTCTTAATCCTAAAGGAGAAGAGATGAATAAGCTTCAGAAAAGCCTTGCGGATGCCAAATCCAAAAAAGATTCTACAGATATAAAAGATAAAATGAAAGCTGTAAGCAAAGAGATAAATGATTACAGGCTGAATGTCATTAATAATAATCCGAAAACTTTTGTTGCAAAACTTTTCAAGGCGATGATGCCGGTGGAAGTTCCTCCTGCAGATGAAGCTGCGGCAAAAGCCAAGGGTGATTCTCTCTTTACCTACAGATTCTATAAAGACCATTATTTTGATAACATCGATTTCTCCGATGACAGAATCACAAGAACCCCGGTATACCATGAAAAACTGAAAGAATACTTTGAGAATCTGGTTTATCCAAATGTAGATTCAATCAATGCCGCAGCAGATAATCTTGTTAAAAAGTCTGAAGCCAACAAGGAGGTCTTTAAATATACAGTATGGTATATCACTACCAAACATGAAACTTCCCAACTAATGGGAGCCGATGCAGTATTTGTGCACATGGTAAAAAAATACTACAAAACGGGGAAAGCATACTGGGTAGACAAAGAGACACTGGCGAAGATTGTACAAAGAGCAGATATTCTTGAACCACTTTTATTAGGTAAAAAGGCTCCTGATCTGATGCTGAAAGATTCAACTGGTACTTACCACAGACTTCGTGATCAGAAATCCAAATACACCTTTGTTTACTTCTGGGATCCAAACTGCGGCCACTGTCAGAAAACCACTCCGAAACTTTATGAAGTTTATTTGAAATATAAGGATAAAGGATTGTCTGTATATGCAGTAGATATTGACAGAAAATACAAAGACTGGGTAAATTTCATTCAGAAAAATGATCTGACCTGGACCAACGTTTATGACCCTGATCATACAATAAGCTTTAGAGATAAATATGATATCTACGCAACGCCTGTTCTTTATATTCTTAACGACAAACAAGAGATTATTGCTAAAAGAGTTTCTTATGAGCAGGCAGAAGAGATTATTGCTAATTCAATAAAGCATGATCAGGAGAAAAAGAAATAGTTAAAAATAACTTAACCCGATTAATAAAAAAGGGCCGCGCTTGCGGCCCTTTTTTTATTCTTGAATTGCCCTAAATTTTTCAGGGAAACAACTTGTGCAGAGCATTTACCATGAACTGCACTGCTAGAGCTGCCTGAAGTATTGCAAAGATCCATCCTAATATTGAAAAAGCTGCTATACTAATCACCTTCATAATTTTCCGTACAAAAACCATTGAAAGAAGATTTAAAAGCACAATCAAAAGTACAGCAACTATTACTGTAAGATCTGCCTCAAATCCACTTTCTAATGCCAGACTAGCAGCGGCAATAATGGCTGCAACGCCTATTGGAGAAATAATTAAAGGAATGGCCAGAGGAGAAAGAGCTTTCATTGATAATTCCTTAGGTGAAAGACTTTGTGGTTTGATTTCACTTTCTGCAGCATGTTTAGCGCCAGCTCCAGGAGGTTTAAAGGCCAGAATCATCTTTAAAGAAGAAATGAATAAAAGGATACTTCCAGCGACAGTCACAGAAGGAATAGAAATTCTCCAGGCTTTAAGCATATGAGTAACAACAAGAGCTAGCAAAAGAATAATTATCAGCGAAAACCATGTCCCTTTTAACGCAAGTTTTTTAAGGCTTTTTTCATCCAGCTCTATTGTCATTCCATAGAATAAAGGAATGATTTTAAGAGGCCCAATAGTGATAAAAAAAATCGTGAATATGTAGGAAAACTGTTCCATTGAAATTTCTATTTCAGGCTAAAACAGGGTGTGAAAGAAAATGTTACTACATTAACCCATGCAATGGCTTAAACCGCTCAGAAATGCCGGAACAATTATTAACTAAACTGCTTTTCTTGATATAATTCAAATCTGATCGGATATATGAAAAACAGGACAGCAGAACAAAATATACGACCGCTTTTTAATAAAAGAACAACTAGAGAAGATGATCCTCTTCCGTCCTGGAATAATGGTCTACCCAAACAAGCAACAATGGAGTTTGTTGAAAAGGTAACAAATTCCGAACATTCTCAATATGTTCAGATGGAAGAAAGAGTTGCGGTTTTTGATAATGATGGTACTCTATGGACAGAGCAGCCCTATTATACCCAATTGGCCTTTTTGCTAGATCGTATAGATGACCTGGCTCCGCATCACCCTGAGTGGAGGGAAGAACAGCCATTTAAGGCTTTGCTTGAAAAAGACCTGAAAAGTGCTCTTTCCGGAGGATTAAAAGCCATTTCTGAAATGATTATGGCCACTCACGCCGGAATGACAACCACACAGTTCGATAAAATTGTGAAGACGTGGATTTCAAAAGCTGTACATCCCAGATTTGGAAAATTATATACAGAATGTACATTTCTCCCAATGCTTGAACTTTTAGATTTTTTAAAGTCTAATGGGTTTAAGAACTATATTGTTTCTGGCGGTGGAGTTGAATTTATGAGGCCATGGGCAGAATCCATTATGGAGTGCCTCCTTCACAGGTCATTGGCAGCAGCATCAAAACAAAATATGAAATCATAAACGGAAATCCCGAGCTGTTGAGATTGCCTGAAATAAATTTCATAGACGACAAAGAAGGTAAACCAGTTGGCATATTTTCAAACATAGGACAAAAACCAATCGCAGCATTCGGGAATTCTGATGGAGACTTCCAGATGCTTGAATGGGTGACCTCACAGGAACCTTTCTTAGGAATGATTATTAAACATGACGATGCACAAAGAGAATGGTCCTATACCAAAGACACATTACAGGGAAAATTGGATAAAGCTCTGACGATGGCTTCAGAAAAAAACTGGATCATCACCAGCATGAAAAATGACTGGAAAACAATATTCTCATTTATGAATAAAAGTTAAACAAAACTTTGTATTCCCTTCTATTCAATAATCGGGTACTTTAATAGGAGAAATTCTCAACCTATTCTACCTTTACTTCTTTTACAATTTTTTTAAGTTGGGCATCAACATGAGTTTCTAACTCTTCAAAAGTCATTTGCCCCATTTCGTGCAAGAGAATAGCATTCTCCAGGCTAAATGCACACGCTTCTATATATAGAATTTTTGTATGCAGCCTTCTTATAAAAAGCTCATTTGTTTGATTGCGTTTTAAATCCATAGCAAAAAGATTTAGAAAAAAGTTAAACAACAATTAAAAACACTGGACAACTTCCAGAAAATTATAATGTTAACGATAAATTAAGTTTATTTATTTATCAGGAAATGAAAAATAATTTTCCACACTTTTGATTATAAAAAATTCTTTTAAAAATTTGCGCCTGAGCTCGATTCCAACATACGCAGCCGCTCTTCCAGAACCCTGATCCGATCCTGGAGTATTATCATTTCGGCTGAAAGTGAATCTGCCAAAATCATTAAATTTTCCCCATGATCCAAGTGGTCCATCTGTACATAAATCTTCCCTTCAATTTTTACAATCTCTACATCTTTCCTCGTAATAGCCTCCCCGTTATCACAAGTTTTAATATTAATTTCCATAGCTGTAACCATTTTTTATAAAAATCTACTAGCCGCCCTTTTCCTTTTCTATTAATTTCTGATAAAAATCCAGTAATTCTTTAAGATCTTCGTTAGTAGAAACCGCCATTTCCAAGGACTTCTTATAAACATTGAGAGTAAGTTCCTGGTAACTGATCAGGGATTTCAGATTTTCGATTTCCATTTTCAGATACTCAGGTTTTTCTCTAATGTCAGAAACCGCATTATCATTTTTATACATTTCCCCTTCCTCAAACAATAACCAATAAAGATTAAGATCCGGCACCTCTCGTACGACACTTATAAACTTGTCAACTCCGTATTTCTTTCCCTTTATAATGTTATAAATTTGAGTCCCTGCCGTATCACTGGCTTTACCTAACTCATTAATTTTCATCCTTTTCGTATCTAGAAATTGCTTTAAGCGTTTCCCTACGAGAGATAAATCAATCATTTTTTACTGGCGGTTAAATTATGATTAAAATATTTATTTACAACATGTTAAATCTATAAAAATAAAAGATATGAATAAAGTTATATGCTAAAACTATTTTCTCCCTAAGAAAATATTAAAAAACTACAAAAAATATAATTTCAAATTGACTATCAAGGATTTATACTAGAAAAATCTAAAAAATCTAAGCTAAACCTTCTTTTTCAATGCTTCAATCAAGTCTTTTTGAAGGTTCATGATTTCTTTATCCTTTTCTTCAATAAGTTTTTTACAAATATTAGGGGTTGCTGAAGAGCTGGAACCATACAAAAGAACTTCAACTACATCCATCCCATAAAAAGCTGCAAGTTTTTCAAGCTTGGAAAGTGTTATATCTGTTAACCCCCTTTCCAATTTTGAATAGGTAGAAAGTGAAATCTCCATTTCAAAAGCTAGAGCGTCCTGGCTTATTCCCTTTGAGATTCTGAGTGATTTTAAAATGTTACCAAGATCTTTCATGATACAGGGTAAATCTAAAGGTAAAAATAACCACATGTAAAGTATATTTTAACAATACTTATGTATTATTATACTTTAAATGTGTAATATTATACCTATATTTAAACTTTTTAAACTCAAAATGCTATGGAGACAAACAAAGAAACAAACTACATCTATGTAAGAAGGCTACATACAAAAATCTTATATCTTGAGGCCTGCACTTTTAGCCTGGAAAATGCTATTTTATTATATGAAATGAATCAAATAGATTTCGATGAACTTAAAGAGATAACGACTAGCCAATTTGAAAAAATAAAAAGGGAAATTGCTGATTTATAAAAGATAGCTTTCAAAAATCCTTATTTATTATGGTTCAAAAAGTACTAAGTTAAACGCTAAGCAATTCGCAATTTTCCCTGAAATTTCTTATTTTTATATAGGTTCTTTTTTAACTGAGAATTAAAAATGGGAGAGTTTTCAACCAACACAGCATTATTATTTAGTGTTGTTATAATGTTTCTCACGGTATATTTCTCTTATCGTGGATTTAAAGACAAGGTCTTTTTTGAAAAATACCTGTTCAGGGTAGATAATATTTTAGTTTCCAAGGACTACAAAAGATTACTTACTTCCGGTCTTCTTCATGGGAACTGGTTTCATCTCATTTTTAACATGTACGCTTTCTTTTCTTTTTCAGAAGCATTGGAAAGTCAAATGGGATCAGGGCAATACTTGATGATTTACTTTTTCAGTCTTGTAGGCGGAAGTTTGTTTGCGCTTTATATTCATAGAAATCATGGTGATTATAGCGCGATTGGTGCTTCTGGAGCAATTTGCGGATTAATCTTTGCCTCTGTTGCCCTATTTCCAGGAATCTCAATTGGTTTAATATTAATTCCTGCACAAATCCCTGGTTGGTTATTTGCTTTGATATTTGTTGCAATTTCCATTTATGGGATAAAATCCAATGCCGGAAATATTGGCCATGATGCACATCTCGGAGGTGCTCTAGCAGGTATGCTGGTGGCAATAGCAATGAACCCTGAAATAATTTTCTACAATTATATCCCAATTCTTTGCCTTCTTACTCCTACTATTATATTCCTATATTTTATCCTGGCTATGCCTGAAATCCTTTTGATTAATACTTCTTTTAGTTCAAGGAATAGCTATATGAGTAAGGATGAAGAATATAATCTCAAGAAATTCAACAAACAGAAAGATATAGACAGGATACTTGACAAAATCAACGAAAAAGGCTTAGATAGTCTCACCAGCAGGGAAAAGGAATTACTTGATGAATTTTAAATCACACTTCCAATTGATCCATGCTTTTAACTTATTCCTTTATCCAATCTTCCCGAAACATCCAAATTGGTTCTTTTACCAAAAACAGGTATTTTTAAAGAATTAAACCATAATCCATGAAAAAAAATATTTCATATTTATCCATTTCAGCAATGGCATTTTTACTATGCTTTGCGTCTTGTAAGAAGGATAAAGATTCTGCTGTTACACCTGCTAACCCTTGCAAAGTAGCAGAGGTCAAAGGAGCTAATGATCAGGTATTGTCAACAAGTGAATATTCGTCTGATGGAAAAATCACTAAGGTAACTGACAATGCATCTGGTGAATATACTACATATGATTACGACAGCGCTTATGTCAGAACTTATACTAAAGGGATTGACGGAAAATTAAAAAGCACCTCTAAAATCGAAGTAAATAAGTACGGATTTGCAGCGAAAAGCTTTAACAAAACAATAGGGAATGATTCCATTACTTATGACTCTGTTTATTACCAATATAATGGAGATGGATATCTTACCAGAGAAATCATTTATACTTATATCTATAACACTTCAGGAGAAGTTCTTTCCAAAGATGCCTATGTAACTACTTATGAAGTTAAAGGAGGAAATGTAGTACAAAGCACAAACTCTAAAGTGGGAGACGAAATGATGCTTCTTATTACGAAATACGAATATGATACAAGTGTAGAAAACAAATCTGGCATCTCTCTTACAGGATCCAATACAGATCCTATCCCAACAGGTAAAAGCACTAAAAATCCCATTAGCAAAGTTACCTATCCGTTTGGCTTAACCACTGATGAAATAAGCTACAGCTATGATGATAAAGGAAACGTAACAGAAGTTAAGACAAAACATAATACAGTTTCCGGATCTACTGAAACTACTTCTAAAGTCTCATATATCTGTCAATAAATTCAACGATAATAATTAAAAAAGAAAAGGCTGTCTTATAAAGGACAGCCTTTTCTTTTGTCATATTTTTAATAGAGTTTATCTTTTTATAAATCTCTTAGTTAATAATCCTTCAGCTGAGCTTAGTTTTAACAAATACTGTCCACCACTTAGATTTTCAATATTAATTTCAATCACCTCCTGATTGGAATACTCGGTAAAAACAATTTGCCCCAGAACATCAACGATTTCCAGCCTTCTTGTTTCTGCAGCAGCATTTTCCAAATGAACAGTGATCTGATTATCGGCAGGTACAGGAAATACTTGTACCTGGGCTGAAGAAAGCCTGGAATTTATTCCTGTAATCAGAATATCTGCAAGCACTGACATTTCTCCTTCACAGCCTTCAATTACAGTTTTAACACCATAAAAACCTGTCTTGGCAGCCCATAAACTACTGCTCACTTCACCATCAATAGGTTGATTATTAAAATACCATTGGTTTCCTTCCTCATCACTCGAGGTTAACAATATTGTTCCGTCTTCAAAAGCTGCCTGGGTTATTTCAGGTTGGCCAGGTATTACACAAAATGAACGTATTACTGGTGTTGCAGGAGCAAATTCGTCATTCCCTTCCTGTTTGGCTTTAATTTTTGCCATTCCCGGACTAATGATCTGAACTTTATTTCCCTCTACTATAACATTAGAGGATACGGCTTCGAAAGTCACCGGCAATTGTGCATTTGAATTGGCTACTATTGTAAAATCATTACTAGTAATCGATTTGTCAGGTATAGGATCAAATGTGATGTATTGAATTTCCCTGTCTACATATACCTTAAAATCCTCCAGAGTATAGGCCCCTTCAGTATCTGTAGCTTTAATGAAAACATCTGCACTGCCGGAACCCAGACAGATTAAAGTTAAAATATTGCCATCAACAGACACATCAACAACACTTCTATCTGACGATGTTACTTCAACCAATAGATCTCCAAATGGATCAACATCATCTGTTAAAACAGTATCCAGACTAATTCTGTAAACAGTTCCGAATTTTCCGGAGAGAGCTTCAATAGCAGTAAAGCCAGGTTTCAGATTCGTTCTTTGAATTACAAAAAGTCCAAACGGGTTTGTCAAGCCATCACCAATTGTTATTGCCGACTTTGTTCCATCTGCTTTATATTGTAATAAACTTTGATTGCCTTGATTCACAACATAAAGCAATTCCTGCTTTTGCTGGAAATCTAATCCCGCCGGCCAATTAAGGTCTCCTGAACCAGAAACCAATTCTTTACTTCCATCAGTAAGGTTTAACTTATAAACTTCGTCAGCTCCTGAAGCAAGGCTGCCACCGTCTGCAACATAGATATTCTCCTGATCCTTCAATGCAATATCTAGTGGAAGTAAGACATCACTACCGCTGTTTATAGTTATAACAGAATTGTTGGGTGAAATTTTCAATATTGAACTTGGTGCTCCGAAAAACACACCTCCATTTCCTACAATCAAGTCTCCGTTTCTTAATTGCAATATTCCACTTGCAAATTGCAGATCGCCTCCTTGATAAACAGACTCAACAAATCCGGTTGCGGTATCTATTCTGACCACCCCATTCATACCATCAGCCATAACCAAATTACCTTCTCTGTTCATAATCATGGCAGGGGCCAGGGGGTCAGAAGGTAGCATGCTGAAACGAGTTACTTCAACCAGCAGTGTTTGTAATCCAGTTTCAGGATTTATTTTAACCAGACCTGATTCTGCATCCAATACAAATAAACTTGTTCCATTTTTATAATAAATGTTCCTTGCATCTTTAATGTATTCTCCTGAAGCTATAATGCTGTCTTGAGATGTAACAGGATCTATAATCCTTATTTTATCAACATCAGCTATCAGCAGATCTCCTTCGTCCAGAGAAGGCTTTATGTGGACATAATAAGCAGTCGCTGGCGACTCATTTCCTGCATCATCAATCGCTTTGAAGAAAAATACATCTGTTCCAAACATGCTGCTAACAGGCTTATAGATAAAAGCTCCATCTTCTGTGATCTCCACCTTACCTTTCAGACCATCTGCAACGAGGCTAAAAGTTATATCGCCATTTTCTGCATCAGAAGCTGAAAGATTACCAGATACATCAACATTTTCTTTGGTAGTAATATGCTCTGATTTAGCATAGGGTGCAGAATTGATAAGATTCACAATAACACTGGCAACATTACTAAATCCGGAACCATCATTAGCCCTGAAAGTGAAAAGATCTGTTCCTGAAAAAGCAGAATTGGAAGAATACACAAAGCTACCATCTTCCTTTACACTGACTGAGCCATGCGTAGGCTGATCAACGATCTCGAAAGTCAAGCTGTTTTTCTCCGGATCACTAGCCTTCAACTGGCCCGAGTAACTTCCTTTATAAGAAGCATTGATGGTATCAGATTTGGCTACAGGCAAATCATTTACCGAAACAATCTCAATTTTAAAAGTAAATAGTGAAGAACCTATTTCTGGCGAAATCGCATTTTTTCCATCCTTAACACTGAAAGAAAATTCATCTTCAAAAAAGTCATCTCCGCCATTATGAACAAAACTTAAATTGCCATTTTCCAGATCTTTGAATGTAAATGAATCTGACTTCTTCAGAGTATCACCTTTGAGCACCAAATATCCGGTTTCATTTTTAACTGGATTGTCAAGTGTCAGAGTAGGGTCAAAAGAAAAAATTATGAATTCAGAAGAACTTTCATCATAGATATTTAAAAGCTCTGAGTTGATGATTTCTTTGCCTCCTTCATTAACTGTGAGTCCAAGATTCGTTTCAACTGTTGGAGAAAGATTGTACCAATAGAAACCCTGCTTACCTATGAAATAAGCCGAAGTTGGGTCTGCAGGAATTGCTTTTGTTTCATAAAACTCCTGATATGGCATATAATCCGCATTCGAAGAGAATGAAGCTTCTACAAGAAGATTTGCTTCAAGCTTATCACTTTCAGAAGAAAATTTTATCAAACCACCAATTTGAGAGGGCAAACCCAAACTACCTGGACTCACCAGAGGAAACGCTGCACCACCACTTTTAGAAGTTCTTAAAGTAGCTCTTGTATAAACTATAGGAGCAGTTCCATCAATGGCGTCTATGAGTACCGACTTTCCTTTCCAAACCAGAATACCGTTGTCCAAACTGCTTTCATCCGCTGAAAATTTCATTACCTCATCATCAGATACAGCGAACCCGTCATAAGTAAGGCTTAGTGATAGCCGACCATCTGAATCTACGACCGGCCCCCAGTAGGTCCCTGTCTTTCCGGAAATTTTTACATTTTCAATATTAACCGAAAGGCCTCCTGAATAACCTGCATCACCGAAAGATTGTAGGTCCGCAGTGCCGGGCCATTGATTCTGTGAGGTATAAAGTAAATTACCTGGCCCAGCCAGATTAAGAATAAAAGTTTCATTATCGAGATCGTTAGAATTAATGAATATTCTGGCAGTACTCATATCTCCTGAAGATGGGAAATAAGAAATTGAAAACACTGAAGAATCTCCTGGTTTTATTATAGAAGCAGAAGGGTCCTCTGTGAGAAAGAAATCGATGACTTTATTCAATCTTACCAAAGGCTCTCCGGTTAATTGAAGATCAGAATCTCCCGCATTCTTGATTGTAAAACTCAGCGATGGGGTTATTTCGGCAGCAGCAGGAAAAGCAACTGTACTGTTGTGGATCTGTTTAACTGCGCCTTGCCAAACCTCTATTTTCTGAGCTTGAGCATTGCCGGAAAAGAAGAAAAACATAGTAGCTAAAAAAATTCCGGAAGAAACTTTTGAGAGCAATGAATTTAAAGGGTAGTTATAGTGCATACCTTTATGATTTAACTTTACAAACTAATGTTCAATTGATTTTCTACAGAAATGCGTAAAATGCAGAGTCCTGAATTGTCTGTGAAATTTGTACTATCCTTACATTTTACGAGACAAAACAGAGTATGGTTTTGATAAACAGGTTATAAGCGTATTTTCAACCTATTGATTAATTAGATTAATAAATTCTTACCTGCAAATTCATTTTTACAAAAAGGAATAAAATACCTTACGAACAGTCTAATTTAAGCGATTTTTCAAAATAACTTTAAATATTGTTCCAAATTTCCGAGAACTTTCGGCGATAATCTCTCCCTCGAGCTTCTCAACGATAAGTTTAAGTATATACAATCCAAGCCCGGTTCCTGATGCATCCGGATGGAATCTTTTAAAAGGTTTAAATAGGTCATCTCCATAACTTTCCAGATCCATTCCAGAGCCATTATCACGCACCTCCACAACAACATTACTACCCTGTCTGTAGGTCCTGACTGATATTTCCAGCTGGTGATCTGGTTTTCTGAATTGGATTGCATTTGTAACCAGTTCATTCAGCAGATAATAAATTTTCTCCTGAACGGAATATATTTCCGGTGCATCCTTAAAGTCTTCAGAAATCTTCACATTATAGTCTCTAATCCGAGGTCTCAAATGATTTATGACCTTTTCAAACTCTTCCCTAAAATACACAAGATCTCTGGCTTGGTAGCTTTCTTGCTGAATATCTGCAATGTTATTCAGATCATAAATAATATTATCCAGTGCAAGGACCGACTGCTCGAGCTTTTTGAGATACTCTCTTATGTCAGTTGGGGATCTTGTTATTTCAATCAGGTTTAGCAGACCAAGCACGCTTGCAACAGGACCTCGAATCTTATGAGAAAGTGTGTAGGAGTATTCTAATAATTCCTGATTGTATCTGAAAAGTTCTTCCGTAACCTTTGAAAGATCTTTATCCCTTTCGCTAATTAACTTTTCTAGAATAAAGTTTTTGCTTTCCAGATCCACTTTCTGAGCCTGTACGGTTTCTGTTTTTCTTTTTAATGAATGCACCAGAAGCAGATTCTTTTTTTCAAATGACTCTATATTTTTTTTGAAAAATCCAAAGCTCCCAATCAGGAAGGAATAGTAAAGAAAGAATACAACATTGGCAAAATAATACTTGTCATCCTGAAAACCCATCTGATAATAATCGACTCCGAATAAATAATGAAGGGGGTCAAACAATACAAGTGTCAATAACCCAAAAACCATACTGCTGAGTAATGCAACCTTTTCTTCCAACTGATAAACAGCAAGAGGGATAATACACAGCAGTAGCAGAGCGGTTCGGGGAAGGAAAAAATAAGCATCATGAATCGGTACACCTGACTTTTTATCAACAATGGTCATAATAAGCATACCGGAACAATTCGCCGCTGTAAGCAAAAATTTAGATGTCCGTATGTATCCATATTTTGACAAGAAAAGTGTAACCACATTTAGCAAAACTATTGAGACGAAAATTGCCACAACAATAGGGCTAGATTGATACATAAAATAATCAAGTATTATAAATATGCTTAAAAGTATGGCAATACATAAAGCAATATTATTGGCAATGATAATATTTCTGTTTTCCCAGGTCTTATAGCCAGGTGATGTTCCGTAAATACTTAACCTTTTAAAAAATTTAAACATAGTTATTATCTAGTTGCCCTTTTTCCATATAAAACTTATTTACAATTTATGGTCGTTCTTCAATTACTATGGTTCAACTGTCTCATATTTTGCCTTCCATCCGGCAAAGTGGTTTATATTATCAGTGACAAACCAGACTAGCATTTTATTTCCAGAAGAAGCCACTTCAGGAGGCACCAATAAACCACTAAAAATCCCTATAATTCTTGCCTGAGTGCCATCACCATCAAATATATAAACTTTATCTGTATGCGCTTCAGTATTAAATTCAGGAAAAGCTATTCTAATTCGTGAACCTTCTTTTACCGATATAAGCCATTTGCAATCCTGGCCACCACAATAATTTTGGTCTCCACTTCCATCAGAAAATATTCCGGAAGGAAAATTTAAGATCCTTTCTGAGGTGCAATATAATTTTGAAGAATCTACTGTCACAACGCTGTAATACAACACTAGCTCCTTATTTTCTTTAGCTGTTGGATATTCAAGCCTTACAGCACTTGCCGGAATGAACACAGAATCCGGAAAATCATTTACATTAAATTTCTTAGTGTATCTGTTTGATGTATCAGAAATTATTATTTCACAACTTTTATTATAAATGTGAGAAGAAACTCTTTTAACAACGATACCCTTATACTTTCCCTCTGGCTTAATCTCATAGAAGCCTGAGTTTTTCTTATTATATCTGCCATTTATGTATCCTTTGGCATTTGAAAATAATTTCTTTTCTTCTTTAGAACATATTCTTTGTATAGCCTGAATTACATCGGCCTTTCCTGCACCTAATTTTCCAGCATATGTTTTGTTAATACCTTCAAGAGGAGTGGCATGCATTTGAAGGTACATTAACAGCTCTTGATTTCTCAGATAAGGATAACAAGCCAGAAGGAAAGCTGCCTTTCCTGAAACTCGCGCAACAGATACGGATGTGCCGGAGATGACAGTATCTTTGTCGTCTCCATAAACGCTAGCTGCTAATTCATTTTCTCCAATATCTGCAAGATCAACAGTGCTTCCGTAATTAGAAACAGGAAGTTTAATATTGTCTCTGCTAAGTGCCGCAACTGAAACCACTGAAGGATAAGAAGCCGGGAACTGAGATAGCTCTGAATAAAAATTACCCGCTGAAGCAACTATCAAAATACCTCTCTTTTGTGCCTCGTCCATCAGGTCCTGCTCATACTGAGAAAATGTACCTCCTCCCCATGAACAATTAATAATATCTGCACCAGCTTTAATCGCATATTCAACACCTTTGTAACAATCTTTAAGATAGGTGCCGGAAGCCTCATCAGACAGACATTTAACCGGGAGGATTTCAATTCTGCATTGAGGTTTAGACTGAATTGCAGAATCTGTCAAACTATTAAATGAAGTAATTATGGAGGCAATATGAGTACCGTGATAAAAATCTTTCAGCCGACTCAACGGCGGGTATACATTGTTATCATGATCTGAAACATCCCAACCATGGATGTCATCCACATAGCCATTTCCATCATCATCAATTTTGTTTCCTTTTATTTCTTTCTCATTAGTATAAATGAAAGACTTAATTGCATCATGAGTTAATCTGAACCCATCATCTACTACTGCAACCTTTATAACTTTTCTGTTTCCTGCTTTGAATGATAAGTTTTTATTTGACTTCCGGGCATTTGGTTTGCGAATAGCTCCAAGGAAATTGTTGCCATTCAGCTCCGCACATTCGATAAGTTTATTAGAGTACAGATCTTTGCCAATTCTAGTTGCAATATCTGCATGCCCTATTTCCGCAATAAGCCATTTATTTATTTCACTATTCTTTTCCGGAAAACTATGACAGGTTTTGAACTCTACGTGGTATTGTTTACAAATTTTTTCAAACTCATTAGACCCACCTGTCAATAAAGACGCTTGGCATATCTTTACCTTAAGGTATTGTACTTCCGTGGCATGACAATAAAATCCTTTAAGGATAAGAATGAGTAAAATAATGTGTCTTTTGGAAATAGGCATATATACATTTAAATACAAATGCGGCAACTGGTTATCAATTGCCGCATTTATAGTAAATTCTAAATTAAACTTTAATCAAAAGAGTTTTAAAGCTATTATCTTACAATAGTTTCGGAACCTCCTGTCTGTCCTTCTGTATAGGTGCTAAGTCCGGGACCAGTTCCCGCAGAAATAGGTACTCTGCCTCTCAGATCAGGTAAAGCGAAAGTTGTTCTTCCATCACCACCATAATTTGTCCCCAATAGAGAAAAGAGTGCCTGATTCTGATTAATCGGAAGTAATCTTCCGTCGCAAATAGCAAAACCTTTGGGAGCAAAATTTCCTGCGAACAACATAATTTCTGCGACATAAGGCTGAGCACCATCACGAGAAGGGAAGATTCCCTGAAGAGCTATACAATAATTGATTACTGTATATGGCTGCATGTTATTGAGTGTTTTAGTTTCTGGTGCTTTTGAAACCCAGTTAACACCATCCCAGGTCATCAGATCTCCAGCTTGAGTACCAGCATTTAGGCCGATTACTTTATTAGAAAAATTTAAAGGAGATTTAGCTGAGATATTTGCGGTAGCAGCATTTGCGGCATACAAAGCATAAGGAACGCTAAGAAGCTGAGTCACTCCAAGAACTGCAAATTCTTTTGAATCAACATTCATTTCTATTTTAAGAAATCTGTCACCATCTCCCCATCCTATTTTGGTAAATACACCAGACAAAACAGTTCCTTTGCCTAAAGCCAGGTTAAATAAGCCATTTGGAGAAGTTGTAACAGAGTGCTGTTCAGAATACTCAGCGCTTTCTCCTCCTGCATCTTTGGTAATAGATGCTCTGATAACTATTGCCTTGCTAATTAAAGGCTGTCCATCTGCACTACGCGCAACTCCCTGATAGTTGATTGCTTCAGGCTGGGCAAAAGCAGCAAAGCATATGCAAAACATCAACGAGAAAAGTAAAAAACATTTAGGTTTCATATTGCTATTTAACGAGTTTAAAATAATCGATAGATTCATTATGATCTTTGTAGCATATCAAATAAAGACCATCGCTCAGTTGACGAAGGTTTATAAATGTGGCATTAGATGTACTGCAAACCTTATTTCCTTTGATGTCAAATACCTCAATTGAGCTCAATTCTTTTGGAGACATAATGTACAGCTCCGAATTTAATCTGTCAAAAATGTACTTTGGCCCAACAGCATCCAATTTAACCGGATTAGAGCTAACCACTGCGAACTCCGGCTGAAGGACACCTTCAGTTACAATGAAATTCCCTTTTCCAATTGTAGATACTGCAACCTCGCCTACAGAATACTCTAATGAGAAGCCTCCCCCTGTAATGATATTTCCAGCGGAGTTGATTACATACGGAGAAATTGATTGACCATATCCAATGTAAGATATCAATGAGAATACAAGTGCAGGTATAAATTTCATATTACAAATAAATCTTTCCCTAGTGCAAACTAAATTTCAATTAACTGATAGAAAAGCTTTTAAGCTGCAGGGTCAGGAAAATACAGCTTATTGTTAAAAAGAATTAAGTAACTGACAATGATTCAAATATAAAACTTCAAAATTTAAAAAGCAAAATAAAGGGGGCCGTTGTAGTTGCAGAATCAACATATAACAGCGACCAAGAACGAATATAGTTTGGGTATAATGAATGATTTAAGGCAAAAAAAGGGAGGTAATTTTTACAACAAAATTAAATACAATTATAATCCGCTCATTAACTTCTATTCTCAACAGAATAACTAAATTGGCGATCATCTAAATTAAAGCATCAGCGAATGAAAAACTTTTTGGCTATATCCGGAAGCTTAAAATCAACCTCAACAAACACCTCCATACTCAAGTTTATAATAAAGCTGGCAAGCCCAACTGCTAACATTGAATTGTATTCAGGATTAGACGATCTGCCTCATTTCAGTCCTGAAAGAGATTCAGAAAATGCTCCTGAGGCAGTGGAAAACCTTCGCAAAAAGATTAAATATGCAGACGGAGTTATTTTTTGTACTCCTGAATATGCATTCAATCTTCCCGGAGTTCTTAAAAATGCGCTGGATTGGTGTGTCTCTTCAGGTGAATTCAATGAAAAACCAGTATTGGTTTTAAGTGCTTCACCGCTAAATACCGGAGGTGAAAAAGCCCTGTCATCTCTTCAAATGACATTAACAGCATTGGGAACAAAGCAGGTCGCGGCATACAGCATTGCCAATGTAAATTCAAAATTAAACTCCAACAAGGAAATTATTGATTCAGAAACTATAGTCATCCTGGAAGGTTTATTATCAAAACTGGATGAATTTATTGAAAGTTATACCCCTGAATATTAAAATCATTTGAAGAAGATTTTGAAGGTTGTACCCTCTTCAAGCTTACTTTCAAGCTCTATTCTTCCTCCGGAATTGGTGACAATTCTTTTCACAATGTATAGCCCAACACCGGAACCTTCAACATGATCGTGAAGGCGCTTAAACATGGAAAAAACCTTTTCTTTATTGGCATCAGAAATCCCAAGCCCGTTATCTTTTACCGTTAATAGTATTCCACCATCCACTTGTTCCGTTTTAAGGTCAACAACAGGATTTCTTTCTGGATGCCGGTATTTCAGGGCATTACTAATGAGATTGTAAAAAATACTTCTCATGTTTTTTCCCGAAAATTTTATTGAAGAGACTGAAAAATCAAGGTTAAACCTTGCGTGAGTTGCACTTACAAGTTCATTTATAGAAGTTACTACATCTTCGAAAATATTTACAAATTCTACATGGCCTTCATCTTCTTCTGCGCTCTTCTGGGCCCTTGTTATTTCCGTAAGATCATGAATGGTCCTTTTGAATCTGAGAATAGACTTATCCATCATTTCAAAGAGCTGAGCAATCTCTTGCCCTTTACAGTATTTAGGATCAAGCGTATCATTGATAGTATACAACAAGCCTTCAATATTTGAGATAGGAGCTTTAAGATCGTGAGAAGCTGTGTATATGAAATTATCAAGGTCCAGATTTATCTTTAATAATTCTTCGTTTTTTACCCGTAGATTTTCCTCTATAAGCTTACGTTCATTGATATCCGTAAATGTCCCAAACCATTTCTTTATTTCTCCATCGTCTTTCAGAGGCAAAGCTCTGGCGAGGTACCATTCATAGTTGCCATCATGATTTCTGAGTCTGCATTCTATTTCGAACATTTCCCCAGACTTAACGCATTCATTCAGCTTCGAAATACAAGGTCCCTTATCTTTATCGAATACCGCCTTAATCCAGCTCCACTTTTCATCCCTATCGAATTGCAAGCCTGTGTAATTATACCAGTTCTGATTAAAATACTCCACGTAGCCCTCAGTATTAGCTGCCCAGAATAACTGAGGCACAGTCTCTGCAAGAAACCTATACTGTTCTTCACTCGCCCTCATCTCCTTTTCTGCTACTTTTGCAGCTGTTACATCAATCTGAGTAGACCATACTCTGACCAGCTTTCCTTTTTCAATGATTCCAAGCACATTACTTGAATAATATCTAATACTTTCATGTGGGCCCTTCCAGCGTGTCAAAAGGTTTTCAAGCTTATAACCAGAATCAACAAACTTTCTGAAGATCTTAATCACTCTCTCATCGTTTAGGTCAAACAGATCCTTAATATTACTTCCGATAAGCTCTGAAGAGGATGCATAGCCATACATATGGGCCATCCTATCATTGCACTCTGCAACATAGCCGTAATCAAAAATTTTTTGCACTTGTTCCCTCCCAGGGATTGAAATATCAATATCGTTAATAACATGAAGTTCATATCTCCATATACCTTCCTGACTCTGTGCAACAAATGCTTTGTACTTTTCTTCACTTTCAACCAGCTCTGCGGTTCTTTCTTTTACTCTATTTTCAAGTTCGCTATTGATATTCCTGAGTTTACCTTGAGCTTTTTCAAGTTTCTCATATGCAGTTGTCAGTTCTTCATTTTTTACTTTCAATGCCTGTTCTGCTTGCTTCATATTTGTTACATCCAGAACTGTCCCCACAACTCTTCCACTTTCACCATTAACATCTTTATAAATTTTTGCCCTGGAAATAAGATTTTTAAAGCCTTCATTGACATTAATTCTGAAGTCAACATCAATCAACTCATTATTGAGAATAGCTACTTCTATCAGTTTAAATATTTTTTCAGCATCATCAGGTTGTATGACAGCACGAACATCCTCAAGAGTAACGGTACCATCATTTTCCTTTAATCCGAATATTTTAAAAAACTCCTGCGTCCCATGAATGATATTTGTTTTCATATTCCAGTCAAAGCTTCCAACATGGCCTATCTTTTGGGCCTCTACCAGCTGTGCTTCACTATATTTCAACGCATCTTCAGCTTCAACCCTGTCAGTGATATCCTGAGTCACGCCTAAAATCTGATACGGCACTCCATGCTCATCCCTGGCAAAAACAGTATCCTGACTAATGAACCAGCTCCACTTCCCTCTGGAATCCTTCATTCTATAAACAAGCTTTCTTATCTCACCTTCCTTAGCATCAACAAAACCATTGAAGTGTTTGACGATTTTCGGCAGGTCGTCCGGATGCAGAAAAGTAGCCAGTAAATTGGAACCAAGTTCTTTCAACTCATCAGGAGAGTACCCCAATACATCTGCCACAGTTCTATTTGCATAGACATTCCTTTGTTCACGTATATCATAGATATAAAGTATATTTGGGGTCGTTTCAGCAATTTTTTGAATGAAGTTACTATTTTGCTTCAGCGTCTCTTCTGCACTCTTGAGGTCATTAATGTCTGAAGCTGTAAATAGAATCTGTGTAACTTCTCCCTTTTCATTCTTTTTAAATACTATAGATCTTGAATAGTACCACCGCCAGTTTCCCGCCTTATCCTTTATTCTAAATTCTAATATACTTTCTTCATTCTCTTTGAGAGAAGTATACTTTTTATTTCTATTAATAACTGCATTAAGATCATCGGGATGAACTATTTGTCTAATAAGTCCATAACCATTTTTCTTTAAGTCCTCTTCCTCTACAGCCACATTTTCAAAAATATTCTCATTGTAATAAATAAGATCATTCTGAGGCACAGCTATAACAAGAATAATAATAGGGGCGACTTTTGTTATCTGTGATACCAGTTCCTGACTTTGTCTTAGCAACCTTTCAACTTCCTTTATCTGGGTTATATCCTGCGTAATTCCTTTCAACGATTTTACTTTGCCATTTTCCTTTACCGGCACTCCATGCGTTCTGACAATTCTATGCTCTCCATCAGGCCTTGTGATTTCATACTCATGAGTATATGGAATTCCCAACTTAAGAGCGTTATGTATATTCTTTAAAACTCTTTCTGAAGTTTCTTTTGTCATCAAAACACTAATATCATCTGTGGTCATTGTATGCTTATATGGCAACCCAAATATCCTGTATAGCTCCTCTGACCAAACAGTTATCCCGGTCTGGCCATCCATTTCCCAGTTGCCAAGCTCCGCCATTCGTTGTGATTCTTTAAGCCGCTTTTCATTAACCAGGAGCTTTAATTCCGTTTCCTTTAGTGATTTTATAATTCTGTCCGCTTCCTCTTTTTGAATATCAGTATATGCCTCAATTGCTTTTTTTTCTCTTACAGTATAAAAGTCAACTATTTCATTAATAATTTTTAAAGCTAGATCAAGGTCATTTGTATAAGTGGGAAGAAATTTCAAAAGGGCTTTTTTTCTAGCGCCATACTCAATAGCAATATCTGTAGCATTTACTTGTAATCTGGAAAGTTCAAGAAGCTGATCCGACTTCCAATCGGAAATCCCTTTTTCTATGTCTTCATTTCCCTTACCGTCAATCATGTTTTTAAGGAAGACAACAAGGCGTGTTTCTATCACCTTCAGAAACTCTTCATCTGTCAAATGAGTCACCCATTTTAGTAATGGCTGTTCCAACTCTCTCTTACTGATCAATTCCTGCTTGGCAAGATCGGTGAGATGGTTCTGAAATAAAAAATGAGCGTAATCTTTAAGATAATGAATTTCTACACCTGCCTTGTTCATTAAATCAGTCCGGTTGAAAAGATTTATTCATTGAAAAACAGGTAATTTATGATTATGTTTAAAATAGATTAAACATCAAGCTAAGGGAAGATCTGTATAAAAGGCAAGTTTAAATGTGTTCGAATTGTAGTATTTACTTTAACAAATCCATCATTCCTCACTTGGAGGATTGCCTTGAAATTTTCATTTTTACTTCCAGATTTTATTCTTTTGATTAAAGCGACCACAACCAGAATAATTCAGGTAATATTTTCTGCGATAATATTATTTACCGTATGGATAATGTTCAAAATTACCATACCCTATTTTTCTTTCCGCTACGACATTGGTTTTCTACTGACCAAACAAGCTATTTTACACATGGATATCTGGCGGTGGTCATTTTATACACATATCGCTTCAAGTATTTTTGTTTTGCTGTTTGGAGTATTCCAATTTATAAAACCACTGCTTGAATCATTTCCTAAACTCCATAAGCTATTGGGTAAAGCTTATGTATTCATCATATTATTTCTGAGTGCTCCCAGTGGCCTTGTAATGGCATTCTATGCTAATGGAGGCATATATGCAAAAACCTCCTTTATTATTATTTCTTTATTGTGGTGGTTGTTTACTTTTGTCGCCTTTCTCAAAATAAGGAATAGAAAAATAAAAGGGCATATTGACTTCATGATTAGAAGTTATGCCCTTACATTATCTGCAATTACATTGCGTACTTATGTGTTAATTCTGCCTGCTTTTATTCATCTTCATGCAAAAGAAATGTATACACTTGTTGCATGGCTAAGCTGGGTCCCCAATCTTATTATTGCAGAAGTAATTATTTATTATAAAGTATTTAAATAGCCGAATCTGCCGCAACAGGAACTTGCTCAGCAACAGGAATAAGATTACTATCTCCTCCTACAGAATTTTCTATTTTACCATTTGGCCCAATCTTAAAATGGTTCTCTGAAATCATATCGGTTTTTATAACCTCGTTATCAAAATCTTGCTTATCATATGCTTTTCTCCAAGAGCGTTTATAATCCTTTATAGTGAACTTATCTTTTTCAAACTTAAGTGTCTTTAATATTTCACCAGATTGAACCGCTACAACTTTTGAATCAATGATACGTCTGTCTTTTCCATAAGTAGCAAGTCTGAAAGAGATATGTCTCATATCTTTAGGACAAGCAATTTCTGAGGTGTCGATAGAATATACTACTGCCCTTACAGAATCATTAATTCTAAATGTTTTAAGAAGATTGAAATCAAACCAGCTATCTGGCTGGTCGATTTTTTCTTTAAGAAACAATGAATAAAAAGATGATAAATGAACCCTTTCTTCAAAGTCACCATCTGAGCTGTAGGAAAATTTCCGGACTCCTTTCTCATCAATATCAAAGACATCTATAGTGTCTTTAATACTTTCTATGAAATCCTTAAATACTTCTTCGCTATTCTGAAAAGCTTCTATCTCATCATCATTCATAAAGGCCAGCATCATATCTTTGAACTCGTGTGAGTTTTGATCCAGACTGATCCTTGCTTCTTTAAGAAAACGATCTTTAATGTTATCTATATTAATACCATTTTCTCTTCCTTCATAGATAATATATTCATCCAGGTATTTTGTGTCTAAGTAACTTGAAATAAAATAAGAATAAAACACTTCCTCGTCAGGGGCTTCAAAAATGAAATCATTAATGAAGCCCGCAGGTGTTGACAGATATCTTTTCTGACTAATCATTCTCAGCACTTCAGAAGCTTCTTGATACTGCTCCCTCTCCAAAAGGTACATTCCCAATCTTCTATATGAATCAGCCGTCGGAAATAAGGAAATTGCCCTCATATAATAATGAATGGCTTTCTTTTCATTTACATCCCGCATGCTTTCTGCCTTTTCATAAAAGGAATTTGAGATCTCACTGTAATTATCCTTGTATTTATTAATATAACTGAAAACAGAATCTGCATTGAAAATTTCGCTGGCTCTTAGAGACGGAACTTCAATTGTTTCTGTTTCTACATCCTTACCACATGACATTAAAAAAACACTGAGTAAGGAAATTGTATAAATAAAATTTTTCATGATCGTTATTTGGCTTGGCTTGCAAGAATGGTTGAATCGTTATAATTGGCAGGTATCTCATCTACTACGATCTTGCCGTCTTCTGCTATCTTATATTTTGCTTCAGCAACAAGCTCAAAAGATTTAATTTTATTTTTATCAAATGATACTTCATCCACCGGGTATTGCCATTTCCTTTTGAAATCCTTCATTACGATCTTATTCCCTTCTACAGATGCCTCACGCACATTCTCTGTACTGCATTGACATGAAATGAGTTTGCGAGAGATAATCTCTCCCTCTTTATCGTATGTAGCTAAAACGGTATGGACAGGCTGCATGTCTTCTCCATAAAAGCTTTCGGATGTATAGATAAAAGCAGAATAGTTTTCATTTCCACCCATATTGGCAACATAATAAAAGTCATGAGAAACATCTCGACCAAATGATGCATTTTCCATTTCCGGAACAAACTGTACAAAATCATAACTTACAGATTCTTTATAATCTTTCATTTCAACTTCATTAGCTGAAATAAAAAATTTATCCGTTTCCGCAGGGAAAGCTTTTTTAAACAAATCAAAAGAAGAGGCCGCTGCTACAGTTGTGTTTGACAACCTCTGAATCATTTCTTTATATTCATTTGTAGAGGTGATAGAACCGATAAGTGGATCTTTCTTTATTGAATTTGTATCCATTAAGCCCTTTTCAATGACTTCTCTCAGATGAAAAACCACAGACGATACATAAGAATCCTCTGATGTCTGGAAATTGGATTGAAGAACATTATAAACACAAGCAATCTTATAATTTATCTTTGCCTTTGGTTGGAAATTAAGATCTTCCGCAAGGCGAAAGGCTTTGATTGACTCTTCCAACATTTCTTTATCTGCTCGGAAATCCAACAATGCGTTTCCAAGTTCATAATAAGTTTTAGCATCAGGCAATATCAGTATAGATGATTTGAATTGCTTTATAGCAGACGCTAACTCCTTTTTATTCTTATAAGAATCAACACCTTTTAAAAACAGGTCCCTGCTTTTGTCCTTCAATGAATCTAAACCCACTTCTTCAGCATCGAACAATACATCACGAACCACTGAGTAATCGTAAATTTCTGATTTTTTTAATGTAAGCGGTTTAATTTTAAGTTTATACTCTTTTTGTGGGGAGCATGATACCGCTAAAGCGAACAAACATGCTGCGGCAATATTTAACTTTTTCATTTATTTCTGTTAAAAAATATATAGATAAATATACAAAACTTTTTGCTCAAAAATGAATCAATCTAACTGCTGCCGCCCTCCAACATCTTACCAAACAATTGTAATTCAACATTTTCATTTCCACAATGGAAAAACTTGTTAATAACTCAGACATTTTCAATGAAATCCCTTTTCAAATTTTTAGTATCTTTAAAATCCTGAAATTTTAATCTAGCAAAGTTGAAAGTCTGCATAGCCGAAAAACCAAGTGTTGCAAGAGAAATTGCCGATCTTCTGGGAGCTAAAAACAGAAAAGACGGTTATTTTGAAGGTAATGGCTACCAGGTAACCTGGACCATTGGTCACCTTTGCACGCTAAAAGAGCCCCAAGACTATGATGCTCAGTTAAAATGGTGGAACATCCAACATCTTCCCATCCTTCCTCCTAAGTTCGGCATTAAGGGCATTAACAACCCCGGAATTGAGAAACAGCTCAAAACCATAACAAAACTGGTTAATGAAGCTACTGAAGTCATTAATTGCGGTGACGCCGGCCAAGAGGGAGAACTTATCCAGAGATGGGTACTTACAAAAGCCAACTGTACCAAGCCAGTTAAAAGACTCTGGATTTCATCCCTTACGGAAGAGGCTATGAAAGAAGGGTTCAGGAATCTGAAAGACAGTAAAGAATATGATCTGCTTTATGCAGCAGGTAGCTCAAGGGCTATCGGAGACTGGCTACTGGGCATTAATGCCACAAGACTTTATACACTGAAATACGCTCAGGGCAAACAATTGCTCTCTATTGGAAGGGTTCAGACGCCAACATTGGCGCTGATTGTCAACAGATACCTGGAAATAGAAAATTTTAAACCTCAGACTTACTGGGAGTTAAAAACTATATACCGAGATGTTGTTTTCTCCGCAAAAAACGGAAAGTTTAATGTAAAAGAAGACGCAGAGCAGATCCTGCAGGACATACAGAATGAGCTCTTTACCATCATTTCCTTTACCAGGAAAAAAGGTAAGGAAAGTGCTCCCAAACTTTTTGACCTTACATCTCTTCAGGTAGAATGCAATAAGAAATTCGGCTATTCTGCGGATCTTACGCTTAACACCGTTCAGAACCTTTACGAGAAAAAGCTTGTCACCTATCCAAGGGTGGATACAATGTACCTACCTGATGATATTTATCCGAAAATTAAAGGGATACTTTCATCTATGAGTGGGTACGCGGCACTTACTCAGCCTTTGCTGGGAAGTGCTATCAAAAAGTCAAAGAACGTGTTTGATGACAAAAAGGTAACGGACCACCACGCTATTATTCCTACCAACATAAAAGCAGGAAGTCTTGGAGGGTATGAAGGAAATGTCTATGACCTGATTGCAA
Organism: Sporocytophaga myxococcoides DSM 11118; assembly: GCF_000426725.1. Classification (NCBI taxonomy): domain Bacteria; kingdom Pseudomonadati; phylum Bacteroidota; class Cytophagia; order Cytophagales; family Cytophagaceae; genus Sporocytophaga; species Sporocytophaga myxococcoides. The sequence goes on from NZ_AUFX01000004.1 coordinate 579,758, forward strand.
GACGTTTCATCGCTGCTTTTTATCCTGACTGTCAGGTTTCCAAAACAGAAGTTATCGGTAAGGTTAAGGACACTGAGTTCAAAGCTACAGGAAAACAGATTCTTGAGGAAGGTTGGAGAGCAGTATACAAGGAAGAGAAAAAAGAAGAAGATACAGAGCAGGATGACGATCAGATACTGCCAGAATTTAAAGAAGGCGAGTCTGGCCCTCATAAACCTACGCTTGCAGAAAAGCAAACCAAGCCTCCAAAGCATTATACTGAAGCTACATTGCTAAGAGCAATGGAAACAGCAGGTAAACAGATTGCTGATGAAGAGCTCAGAGAAGCAATGAAGGAAAATGGTATTGGAAGGCCTTCTACAAGAGCCAATATCATTGAGACTTTATTCAAGAGAAACTATATTAAGAAAGAAAAGAAGAATCTTATTCCGACTATTACTGGTGTTCAGCTCATACAAACTATTGATTATGAATTGCTCAAATCTGCTGAACTGACAGGAAAGTGGGAAAAGAAACTTCGTGATATAGAAAAGGGTACTTTTGACGCGCGTGTATTTCTGAGTGAAATGAAGCACATGGTAATGCAGATAGTTCACCATGTGAAAAACTCTAATGCAAGAAAAATTGCAATAGAGGTAAAGTCAGCAGAACCAGAGCAAAAGAAAAAATCTGAAGATAAAGAGCCAAAACCCAAAAGTAAAAAAGCAGAGGCAGGTCAGGATGCAGATGTAAAATTGAGTTGTCCTAAATGCAAAAAGGGACAGATGATGAAAGGTAAAAAAGCGTTTGGTTGTTCTGAATACAAAAACGGCTGCAGCTTTCTTGTTCCATTCGAACTATTTGGCAAGACACTTTCTGATAAGCAACTCCAGTCACTTATCAAATCCGGTAAGACCCCCAATATCAAAGGCCTCAAAAAAGAAAGCGGAGAAGAAACGGAAGGGATTATAAAACTAGATGATCAGTTAAATCCTGTTATTGAGGAAAAACAGGCAGAAGCACTCATTTGTCCGAAATGCAAAAAAGGTGCTATCCTTGAAGGCAAAGCTGCATATGGGTGCGCAGAATGGAAATCAGGATGTAACTTCAGGATTCCACTCTTATTTATGCAGAAAGAGATCAATAAAAATCACCTGAAGGCTCTTATTTCCGGGAAAGAAACGTCTGTCATTAAAGGTTTGACAGATGAATCCGGAGCAAAAACAAACGCAAAACTTAAACTTGGAAGCTCTTTCTCAATTGAAATAAGCCATTCGTAAAGTTCCAGGATCTTTTAAACTTCTAATTCATATTTTTCAATCAAACAAATTTGCTCCAAATAGCGACTTTGATTTTTAATGAAGTTGCCCTAAAAACGGAAAACAATTTTTAAACAGGTCTTCTAAAAGAAGTGAATCTGATAGAATCTTCAGACGCTGCAATCACTGAATGAAGAGTTTTTGTTTTTACTTAATTTTTAACTGATTTATATGAAAAAGTAGCTATTAAACTTTGCACAAATTGAGAATGGTGGTTTTGAAAACTGGGAGACCAATTCTAACGGATATGAAGTACCGACAGCCTGGTCTAGTAATGGCATTTCCGTTACGTCAATTGGTCTTCCTGATAATCGGGCCACTTTGATAAAAGACCTAACATCATATTCAGGTTCATATGCTGTCACTTTAAAAAATTTTACAGAAGAAACGCAAGTTGGGGACTTTATCCAAAGAAATGGTAGCTCTGGGAATCTTTTTTTTTATGAAAATTTGATGAAAAAGAATTCAAACTGCCCGGAATAACAATAAATGAGACGCCTGCAGCTATTACAGGTTATTACAAATTTTCACAAGGCACCCCTCAAGATTCTGAGATTGCTGACACAGCAAGGTTTGAAGTTGTTTTATCGAAATGGAATCCTAAAACGGAAGTATTTGATATACTTGTTCAACGCACATTAACGATACTTAAAACCAAACCAGAATTTACTAAATTTACTATCAACCTTGATTATTCAGGCGAGATAATCCCCGAAAGCCTCTCAATTTTCATTTCAACAGCCAGAGCCTATATTGTTTCAAATGAAACCTCACTAACCATAGATGAACTTTTTTACACAACTGTAACAAGTTTAAGGGCTCCGATTTCCAATTTATTTTCTGGAAAAGCATATCCTAATCCGGCAACAACTGAAATTAACTTTAAAGGCCTTCCGGAAGAGTCTCGTTCAATAATAGTAAAAGACCTTTCAGGAAGAGTTGTAAAGACGCTTAACTTAACATCTGTTAATGCCAATTTAGGAACCTCAGATCTTAATTCAGGAATGTATTTATATACTGTCCTGGGCGGCGAAGAAAACGTCCTTAATATTGGCAAGTTTGATATAAAAAAATAAGCCGGTTAATTTCTTTCTATTCTTCGGCTTACTGAGAATCTTTTGATTCATGCAAGTCGGAGAATAGAAATATTATTTAAAAGTTCAAGCGATTCTTATAAATCGTAAACAATTCCTCCTCTTACAACAGGCATTTTATTAGGTGCGCTTTTATCCTGCAAAACATCATAAAGAACAGAAGCCTGGAACCTAGCCTTATCACTTATTCTGTATTCATAACCTGCACCTACAGGCAGACCTGCAGTCCATACTCTGTTGACGTTTCTAGAGCCATCTGCATTGGCAGAAGATGTCTGAGTATTAAGTGTCTGAAACTCTCCATGTAAAAATGCATTTTCAAGAAAATAGTATTGGGCAAATATTCTCCCACCTCCTGAAAGGATTGTTTCTGTTGAGTTTAAAGGTTTTTTATATGAAAAAATCGGGGAAAGCCCCAAGTTAAGTTTGAGATCTTCTATTTTATAACCTATGATTGGTGCTACATCAAGATATACACCATTATCATAACTCACACTTACATTTCCTCCTGTATTGAACTGTGCTGATGCATTTTTACTCAGAAACAAAGTTGCTGTCAAAGCAGCCATGAGGACAAATTTGTTAAATTTCATTCAAGTGTTTTTATCAAGTTTACAACATTTGAATATTTTTTCCAAAAGTCCGGATTATAGTGCTTATTGATTATATCATATAAAAAGAAAAGGGCCTTACGGCCCTTTAAAATTTTTTACCATTTTTACTTTGCGAGATCGACTCTAATAAGTACGTCCTGCTTCTTTTTCTTATATACCTCAACAACAAAACTATTATCATCTATAGGTAGAATGCGGCTTGTCTGAAATTGATATACTGGCAGTCCCAATACATCTCTTGTGCTTGTTATCGATACTTTGTCAACATTTCCACTTCCATCAGAAACTTTATACGCTGTCAGGAAACCCTCTGCACCATCATTGTAAACTGCAGGAAATCTATCCGGAGTCAGTTCAAGATTTCTTTCATTATCAAGAAAAAGGAAATAATGAGACCCATCAGCAGACATATGCTTATATGACATGCTTCCCCTTCCTGCCGTACCTGTTTGTCTTTTCGGAAGCTTTCTCATCCATTCCAACTGTCCGGATCCATTTATTTTTGTTACAAGCAGATCATTGTAGTGATAGGTATAATAGGTACGCATGGTACCATTGGAATAATAATAAGTATGTGTCTGAATGTAATGTTGCTCACCGATTAAAAGGATTCCGCCATTATCATCAACAAATAACTCCCTTAATTCAAGTTCTTCAAATTCAGCCTTGTCTTTCTCTTCTTTTTTCTCGTTTCTTCTCTGAGCCCTTTCGCTGACGTACATATTTAATACTTCCAATGGAATTTCATAGTTTCTTGAATCTATTAAGTCTCCTTCTTTAGTAAGCTTGAAAGTAAAGATACCATCGACAGCATTCCGGTTATCTACATTGTTATAAAAGCCCGCACAGATCATATAAGAATCTGATACTTCAAAGAGATTTACTTTATTGATAAATTTATTTCCCAGTGTTACAGGAGTAATTACAATTTTATTAGCCCTTCCGGACATTCTTAACAGTTCAATATGATAATTTGCATTATTCTCATTTCTCTTTTTATCATCTGTAGTTTCATCATTATAAACTGTCGTGAGTATATAAGCATTACCCTGGCTATCTACTGAATAGTCAAGATTATTCATTTTCTTTTCAGTATAAGGCATAGTAACTTCTTCATTCCAGACAGGCTCGAGATTTTTGCCAAATACATGCATTCCAATTATATCATAACTTTTATTGTCATTTTTGATCTGCGGTTTCAGCCTATAGTGAATAAGCATTCTGTCATCGTTTCTTGAAAACTGAAAATCAAACTTATTTACAACGCTGAAATTGTACCAACCTTTCGAAATTAAATCTCCCGAGACTTTTCCGTGAACCTGAACCAATATATTCTCTCCAGGTTTCAGAGTTCCTTTATCAAAATCTATTTCTCTGTAGCAGAGTTGTTCCATCTCTGCCTGCCTGTCCCAGAGAGAATAAAAGATAAAATATCTGTCATTGTACTCGATTACATGTTCAAGATTGAAGCCTTCAGGCAAATCTCTGGCTACACTTATTTTCTCAAAAGCAAGCTTTTCGGAATTAAGCTTTTGAATAATAACCTCTCTTTTTTTAATCTTAACAGTGAGTATCTCAGGCCCTTTGTTAAAATAATATTTGTATTGAGCATCAATTACGCCATAAGGCTGACCTACGGTAATCTTAACCTGCGCTTGTGCTATAAAAGACAGGATAAGAAAAAAAAGAATGAATCTGAATTGCATAGATTGAAAATCAATAATTATCTGTGAATGGATGAATAGAAATTGTGCCGAATGTGACTAATAATAAACGCATCAGGATTAAAATCATATGTAAAGGTAAAGCAGAAAAATTACCTTTAATTATTGATTTAAAAAATTCATAAAATAATGGCTCTTAAAAAAGCGGGTAAATACTTGTTACTCAAATTTTTTCAGGCTGAAGCTAAAAACACTTCCTTTGCCAATTATACTTTTAATCTCCAGGCGTCCTCCGTTTTTCTCAATAAAATCTTTACAAATAAGTAAGCCAAGACCTGTTCCTTCTTCCTTTGCAGTTCCTTTTGTAGAGGTTCGTGTTTCAATTCTTAGAATCTGATCTATCATTTCTCTGGACATTCCCACGCCTGTATCTTTTACACTTAACAAAACTTCTTTAGAGAAACTTTCAGAAGTAAGACTGATCACCCCACCTTCTCTTGTAAATTTAATTGAATTAGAAATCAGATTTCGGAAAATCGTCTCCAACATGTTCTTATCAGCAAACGCAATAGTGCCTTTTTCAATTTTATTATTAAGTATAATATTCTTTCGTTGCGCAGTATGTTCCATAATTTCGCATATGTTATTTGCAACTGATGAGATGTCGCAGTATTCTTTGTTTATAACAACTTTGTTCATCTGAGAAAGGGACCACTCCAGTAAGTTGGCTAATAGCTCACTCGCTCGGGAAGAGGCCAGGCTTAGCATATCTATTACTTCATCAGCTTCTTTCCACGACTTCTTATCTTTGGCTTCTGATAAAATCTGTGTAAGCCCTTTGATTGAATTAAGCGGAGAACGGAGGTCGTGACTGATAATTGAAAAAAATTTATTCTTATTTTCATTTAGCACTGTAAGATTTCTTTCAATCTTTCTTCTCCTTTGTATGTCCTTATTAATAGCAAAAATGCCGATAAAGCCCATCAATATGGAAATTACTCCTGCAACAATAATAATCCTGTCAGTGTCCTTTAAATTCTTGTAAGCGGTATTTTTTCTGGAATTTAGAATAACCTTTTCTTCATCCTTCATTTTCTTTTTTATAAACCTGATTGCCACAAACTTCTCATTGACGTTTTTCAGCAGTGTTTTGTGCAAGTCCAATTGTTCTGCTGATTGCTTATAGTTAATTATATTCTCCAGAAGTCGCTCTTTATCTTCCACCAAATCGCTAAATTCGTCAAACCTCCTTCTTTGCAGACCAATATCGGGAATAAGCAGATCCAGCTCCTCCAGTTCCTTTTCCACGAAGTCGCTGTTTTGTCGAAATTTTAATATGATAGTTGAATCTCCTTGAAAAAGGAATCCTTTCACATCATTTTCAGTTTCCCGGCATTTTATTTCAATAGCATCCAGATGTCCGATCACTTCATAAGTATGCTCAACTAAAGAAAAGTTATTCGTCAGATTTTTTGATGACCTGTAATACATTACAAGAATTACAATAATTAATCCTATTGAGAGTGCAAAACCCGTAAAAAGTCTGGGAGAATATTCTGATTTAAATGGAGAAACCATCTTCTAATTAATTTCCACTATCCAACTAATAATTCACAATTAAAACTAAAGTTCAAACAAAAAAATATAGCATTTAATCTTTACAAGCACAACATCATCTTTGATTCGTACAACAAAACATTTTTTTAAACATATTGTTAATCTGTGAGTTAAGGACAAAAATTATTGTCAGCCATGAAACACCGCACTATCATTTGTCTATTTAGCTTCACATTTTTAGCAACTATTGCTTGTAAAAAAAACAAAGAAGATGAAGCAAGTCCATCTACCACCTATGTATTCAACAGAGATGTTGTAGGCATCTATGAAGGTCAAACCCATGACCAGATTACCGATGCAGGACATAACTATGTCTACGCAGATTCTACCTATAATGACAAAATTGAAGTCTCTCTTATCAACCAGGATAGTCTTAAATTCATCTGCAGGGATCATCAATACAGATTCAAGCTGGATACAATCGACTTTTATATGAAGTGGCTCGGGAATAACACAGTCATTTCATTTAAATTTTTAGAGAATAAAGAATTGCGTTATTCCTTTGAAACGAAAAGCTGGATAGGAGATTCATTACATAGTCAGACAACCGCTTTTAAAGGATACAAAAAATAATAACCCATTTTGGTAAAAATATAAAGCCCTTTGCTCCGGTTGCAAAAGGGTTTTTTCGTTCTGAACTTCTCTTGCTTACCTTTGCTTGACTTTAAAAGAATATCAATAAGCACAGAAGTATATAATGTTGAGAAAACCATCACAAGGGAAAAACAACCCTACCCTTACAGAGCGGTATGGAGCACTGAAAAACCTTCTCCCTTTTTTTAAGATAATCTGGAAGGCAAGTCCTTTAATGGCTGTGTCAAATGGAGTTCTGAGAATCGTTAAAGGTATCATCCCGCTTCTGATGCTTTTAATAGCTCGTAAGATAATCGATGAGATTGTTATGATTTCAGGACATCAGGCGGAAGTCACCTCGAGGCTTTGGATTCTTGTAGGAAGTGAATTTGCATTGGCTATCCTCTCCGATTTACTTTCAAGAGCCATTGCGCTGCTGGACAGCCTTCTTGGTGACCTGGTTGCTAACAGTACTTCTCTCAAACTAATGGACCATGCCGCTCAGCTGGATATGAATCACTTTGAGGATTCAGAATTTTATGATAAGCTGGAGCGTGCAAGGAGACAAACTCTTGGTCGTACTGTGCTGATGTCTCAAGTGCTAAGTCAGATGCAGGATGCCATATCCTTAGCTGGTCTTTCTGCAGGTCTTATTCTTTTTAATCCCTGGCTTATACTTTTATTGCTAATCGCTGTCATTCCAGCATTTCTTGGGGAAGCACATTTTAATGAAAAGACTTACTCTCTGGTACACGGACAAACGCCTGAAAGGCGTGAATTGGATTATATCCGCTATATCGGAGCAAGCGATGAAACAGCTAAAGAAGTTAAAATCTTCAACTTATCAGACTTCCTGAAATCGAGGTTTGCTGAACTTTCTTCAAAATTCTATAAGGCCAATAAAGCTTTGGCTTCTAAAAGAGCAATGTGGGGAGGCGCATTGGCAGCCATAGGCAGTGCAGGATATTATGGGGCTTATGTATTTATCATCATCAGAACAGTAAATGGCAGCCTCTCTTTGGGAGACCTTACATTCCTCGCAGGTTCCTTCAATCAGTTGAGAACATTGCTTCAATCAATGCTTACAAGATTTTCAACAATTGCAGAAGGCTCCCTATACCTAAAAGACCTTTTTGATTTCTTTGAATTAAAACCGGAAATCATAAGCCCAGCAACTCCAAGGCCTTTTCCAAATCCAATACAGCAAGGCTTTCTCTTTGAAAATGTTGGATTTAAATATAAACATGCGGAAAAATGGGCTATCAGAAATTTAAACTTTACATTAAACGCAGGTGAAAAACTCGCATTGGTAGGTGAAAACGGGGCTGGTAAAACAACACTTGTAAAGCTCCTTGCCAGATTGTACGATCCTACAGAAGGAAGGATTTTACTTGACGGTCATGATATAAAAGAATATGACGTTTTGGAATTGCGTTCAGGGATAGGGGTTATATTTCAGGATTTTGTGAGGTTTCAGATGACTGCAGGGAATAATATTGCTGTGGGCAGAATAGAACAAAAAGAAAATGTATCCAGAATTGAACACGCGGCCTCTAAAAGCCTTGCTGATTCTGTTATTATCAAACTGCCTAAAGGCTATGAACAAATTATTGGACGTCGGTTTGCAGAAGGCGTAGATCTTTCTGGTGGAGAATGGCAGAAAATTGCACTTGGAAGAGCCTATATGAGAGACGCCCAGGTACTTATACTTGATGAACCAACGGCTGCTCTGGATGCAAGAGCTGAACATGAAGTTTTTGTGAGATTTTCCGAATTGACCAAAGGCAAAACTGCAGTATTGATAAGCCATCGATTCTCTACTGTCCGCATGGCAGACAGAATCCTGGTGATAGAAAATGGCCAACTTCTGGAAATCGGATCTCATGAAGAGTTGCTCAAAAAAGAAGGTCGATATGCCGAACTCTTTAATTTGCAGGCTCGGGGATATTTGTAGTAAAGTTGAAAGTTTAAAGCTTAAAGTTCAAAGTATATATTTACTAACGCTTAAAGCATATCTGAACAGAGCACACTTAATTTAAAACGTGAAAGATAAAATTATGTCGATAGATTATTATGATTGCATTATAGTGGGGGGAAGCTACTCTGGCCTTTCTGCAGCTATGGCATTGGGAAGGTCTTTAAGAAAAGTACTTGTAATAGATGATGGCAAACCATGTAATGCTACAACACCACATTCCCAAAATTTCATCACGCATGATGGTAAAAAACCTGCTGAGATAACTGCAATTGCAAAGCATCAGGTTGAGCAATATAAATCCGTAAGCTTTTATAAAGGCTTTGCCATAAAAGGTAGAAAACTGGATGAAGGATTTGAAATAGAAACAAAAGCCGGGGACAAATTCGGAAGTAAAAAACTGATTTTTGCGACAGGCATCAGAGACATAATGCCTGAGATTTCAGGATTTTCAGAATGTTGGGGCATATCGGTCATACATTGCCCATATTGTCATGGATTTGAATATCGAGAAAGCAAGACAGCAATCATGGCAAATGGTGACCTCGCTTTTCATTTCACTCCATTGATTTACAATCTTACAAAAGATCTGGTTTTGATAACCGGCGGAAAGTCCACTCTAACAATTGAACAAACAGAAAAAATAAAACAACATAATATTCCAATTATTGAGAAAGAGATAGTTCAGGTTATCCATAAGAAAGGCTATCTGGAAGAGGCAATCTTTAAAGACGGTTCTAAAATTCCTCTGGAAGCATTGTATGCCAGGCCGCTTTTTGAGCAGCATTCCGGTATACCTGTTTCCCTTGGATGCGAAATTACTGAGCAAGGCTATATTAAGATTGATAATATGCAAAAGACGACAGTTCCAGGAGTCTTTGCTTGTGGAGACAACAGCAGCTTTATGCGTTCCGTTGCTAATGCAGTTTCTTCCGGAAACATGGCTGGTGCTGCTACAAATAAGGAACTGTCTGAAATGGAATTTTAAAAAGTTGAAAGTATAAGTATAAAGTTGAAAGTATAGTTAGAAAATGAAAAATAGTAAAAACCAATCAGGGGAAGTATTCAGATAATGATAAAGTATAGAAAATTATCGCAACTCCAACTTTGAACTTTATACTTTTAACTTCAACAATAAAAAAGGCCCTCCTGGAGGGCCTTCTTATAAACACTTAGTGTATTACGAAAATATAAGGTGCTAAATGAATCTAAAGGATTAAAAGACCAGAAAGTCTGCGCATTCTGCTTTTAACTCTTCTTTTGTTTTTGGCAATTCTCCCTGGATACCTGTAGCAAGTTTTCTTACTAGTACACCTACAATCGCTTTTCTGAAACCTAGTTTTTCCGCAATCTCTATACATGCAGAAATTTCATTTTCATTATCGCTTCCTTCTACTATTGCCATTTCAACCAAATCATATACTCTGTCAAATCTATCAGAATCTGTTTTAGGAACTTTGAATTTGATAGCCTTATCTGATTTAATTATTGTTTTTAATTTATCATTACTTAATCCGTTTCTCTTTCCGATTTCGAAAATAAGTCTCTTTTCTGCCATCGAAAAATTACCGTCTGATTTAGCAATTGCCACAAGGTTGTTTATGTGACTTTTAACTCCCTTAGTCTTTTTGCTCTCAAAAATATCCAGTGTGAGTTCCATATTTTTTACAATTTTTATCTAAGACAAATGTAACAGCTTAGTAATGAAAAATGCAAAAACAAACTCAAAAAAATAAGACAAAATCTAGAAAATCGGCCTATATTCTTTCAATCTTAACACTTATATTGAGAAAAGTACAATTTTATATGTTTAACCAATAATTAGAAAAATACAAATTTGAAAAAGGAATTTGATAATTAAAAAAATAATAAAATCTATTACTGAATAAATACAATTGTATATTATTTCAGCAAAATAATTCATCTTTCAATCGTTAATTATTGATTCAATAAAATGACAATGAACTACCTTGCTATAATTGTTGCGGCCTTAAGCGCCTTTATGATCGGAGGGTTGTGGTATTCCCCGCTTCTGTTTTTAAAAATATGGAATAAAGCTTCTGCCAAAAATCCTGAAACAGGAGAAGGTCGTCACCCAATAAAAGTTTTCGGATTCAGCTTTCTTTTTTCATTGATTGCAGCCATAGCACTCTCCTATCTGCTAGGCCCTCAACCAATACTTGCCGAAGCAATCAAAACATCTCTCCTTGTTGGAACTTGTTGTATCGCAACCAGCTTCGGAATTAACTATCAGTTTTCAAACAAAAGTATGCTTCTATGGCTGATCGATGCAGGCTATCATTGCGTGCAGTTTCTGACTATGGGTTTGATTTTCGGATTATGGCATTAATCAAAACAGGTGAACTGCTAATTCATAAAAAAGGCCGGTCATAAATTATGGACCGGCCAATTTTCCCAAACTAAAAAAACAAAAAAAAATTACTTTAAAAATGTCGCCAGGCGGGAAGTATAAGAGTCATTGATTTTAATGATATACAAACCATTTTCAAGATTACTGATATCAATTCCTTCAGCTCCTTCACGTTTTCCGGTTGCAACGATACTTCCGGTAGAATTAATGATTTCATATGTGAATGGATCAGACATGTTTATGTTAACATAGTTTTCTGCAGGATTTGGATACAACACCAGCTTGTTACTTTCACTTGTTTGTAACCCTGCTATCACCGGAGGCGCACAGGAATTAATGTCCCATAGCGGATCGGTAAATTCAACATTTTCATTTGAGCCCAGAACGGCCATATTATTATTAATTGAATAATCTTTACAGAATTGACCCTGACCTTCATTAAGTTTCCAGTAAGCAGCAAGCCCTGTTTCATTGCCGGTTAGTTCTGTATTACGATATTTTTTAAGATCTGCAGAAGTCCTGGAAACATTCCAGATCCTCAGCTCTCTGATAAATCCTTCAAAACCGTGCTGATAACTATTTGCAGCATCATTGCCAATTACAACATTTACATTACTTTGGATATCTCCTTTATTATACATTTTCAAACTCTGAACAACGTAGTCATCAACATAAAAAAACAAGCTATCTCCTTGTCTTTTTAATGCAATGAAGTGACACTTATTATCCCGTATTTCAGGATTTGAAGCTGTTTCATAATTTGCACCTTCAATCTGGGCTAAAAGCCTTCCGTAAGATGTTAAACTCAGGAAAAATCCATTATTAATATTGGTTCTTGTAGAAACAATCATAGAATATCCAGTCGCTTTTTCATTGGTATTTACTGTCGCTTCTATTGTAAAATTTCCTGTTCCAAAATCCAGTTTATCATTCGCAGGTGCGATAGCTCTTGTTTTGTCGGTTTTTACAAACCTCAATCCATTGCCGGTTTCCAGCTCTTCCTCCTCATTAATTGAACAACCATCCGCAGAAAAAGTAGGGTCAAAATTTGCATCAGCAGATGAACTACCCAGATATGACGCGTGATCAGATTCAGACAAATCTTTTACTGACTGACCGGAAGTTTCATTTAATCTCCAGTATCCTACCAGACTTTCAGAACTTCTTTCTGTCTGGTCCAGTTGACGGTCCTTTCTATCCAGAAAGTATTTTCCGCTTAATGCTGTATTCCACACTCTCACCTCTTTAATTACACCATCAAACCCGTGTCTAAATGAATCCCCCTCATCATTGCCAATAAATGTAGAAGCTATATGAGTAACATTGTGCGTAGCATATAACTTAGCTTTATCTAACAAAATCCCGTCTACAAAAATAAAAACACTGTCCGCCGTTTTTCTCAATCCGATATGATGACATTGATTGTCTTTTAAATTCCTTGTTCCGCCAAAATAATTGGCTCCATCTAATTGTACCGTTGGAGAGCCAATATTATCAAGACTTAGAAAAAATCCATCTGAATTTGAGGTCCCTCTCTTTGACAAGATCATGTAATAACCGCCTCCAGGAACTGCTTTTACTAAGGCTTCAATTGAAAATGCTCCTGTACCAAAATTCATTTTTCCTGCTTCTTCAATTTTTATTCTTGATTCAGCTGTCCTTGAAAAGCTGATGCTTTGAGCATTTGATATCTGAATCATAAAGACCATGCAAAAGGCTGTTGCCAAACGAGTATAAAATTTTTTCATCCTTAATGTGTTAGTTTTAGAAAATACGGCGGCTATTTCTCCGCACTTTATAGTAGGGCGCAGGGAGGAAAAAATGTTACAGATTCCATTTAAAAAAAAGCTGAAAGAGAAATGTTATGATTTCTCTTTCAGCTTATTAAATTTTTCTATCGGCTATCTAGCGCCTGGCAATTTATTGATTATCCTTTGAATTCAGCTTAATCCCTGCCCAATAAGAAAGTGCTGTTACACCAAGAGCGATAAGTGGAGCAACAAATGGTGTCTGGGTTGCCACATGGACCCACACCGCACCAATAAGCACAAAACTAGTACCTGCATAAGCCCAGTCTTTAGCACGATTCCACACCGGCACAACAAATGCAATTGCTGCAAGCAATTTTGCAGTTCCCAATATCATAATGAAAGATTCCGGGAAACCGATCTTTTTGAAATTTTCCATTAGCTCAGCATTTTTAGTTAAATACATAAAACTGCTGAATGCAAACATTAATGCTAATAACACAGATGTCACCCTATAAATGATCTTCTCTTTTTTCATCGCAATTATTTTTTATGATTGAACTCAAATCTACTTCATATTGCTATATATTTGTAATCAGTTACCGATTGTATACCGGTTACAAAAAGTATATCGCATGGAAATAATCCACACAAAAGAATCCTGCGCAGGGAGCAGAAGAGCAATTCAGGACACCCTTGAAGTAATCAATGGCAAATGGAAGTTGTTGATTTTGGTGACTTTACTTGAAAAACCATTAAGATTTAAGGAATTGGTCCGAGAGATTGGGGTAACACCGAGAATGCTTTCAAAAGAGCTCCACGATATGGAAATGAATAAGCTGATCAGTAGAACTGTTTATCAAACCAAACCCATAGCGGTAGAATATGCTATTACGGAGCATGGCAAAACCTTAAACAGGGTTTTGGAAGAAATGAAAAGCTGGGGAGAGTTTCACAGGAAGAAGATAATGAAAGAGGAGTAAGGGAAATCAGCAACAGTTCGAGCAAGAGCAACACACTATATTCCGAATGCTTCTAGCCCTTGCTCAATTTGGACTATTGATCTCACTGCTTACCTCTCCTTTATCCAAACCTCCCTTTCTTCAAAGGAACTAGATTTTATTAATTCTTTTAATTCTTTTTTGGTTGGCTTCATTTGATAGCTGATAACTTTACCACTGTCATTCTTCATTATCGCTTTTTCTTCAACCGGCAGCAGCTGAAATAGACTGTCATCGGGCATAATCATACTTATGGATAATCTGTTTTTCTCCAAATCCAGCCTTTTAACCTTCCAGCTCGCCTCTCCACATTGATAATTCAAAAAATATGAGCCTTTTAAGGAACGACAAAGCTGGGTGGGGGATACATTAAAGATCGTGTCCCTTACAAGGTGATTAGCAGAAACACTGTCACCTGAAATCTTCAGAACTTTGAAGTTTAGATTTTCCAGATAGTTTTTAATATCCTCATCATTGTTACGATCCCCGTAAATGTGCTGTCTAAATCATTCCTATCAAAGAGAATATTGTAAGGAGTAATCTTAATGATTTTGTTTTCAAGAATTAATAGTTGAGCTCCGTCCTCACCATTGTAGATACCTCTGTATTTTCTATTAAATCCGCTTAGGTTTTTGGTTTCTCCAGGCTGAGGTTCTAAAAATTCAACCGCAACTTCCTCTTTCTTTTCGCTACAACCTAATACTATCAAAGCCAGGAATAAAAAAATCTTTTTCATATAATAAGAATAAAAGTTCGGACTAATAACGACTAGTCAACGGTTGTTTATTTCAAACCTATTAATTATTTATTTTTCACCGGAACAGCATCATAACAAGTATTTCCGGCTACCTTCTTAATGTTGACATCCACAGGATCATATGTTTTTACTTTCACCAGATTGACATCTATTGATGACGAAGCCGATTTAATATTTACATCAATCGTCCCATCAGCATTTGTCTTTACTAAACGGTAATTAGGATCATAAACCACATTTTCAGAATTTGCTGCGTGGGCATTTGGGATAATATCTATTTGCTTAACAACGATAATCATCAGGCAAACAGCAATAATGGTCAGGATAGTTTTTGTGTAAAGGTCGGTTTTCATAGGGTAAATTATTTCAATGTTTTAATTGTTGAATTTGCCAGTAAAGACTTCATTTGATTTACTGCAATTTTATTAAGTTCAATTAGTCGTTGACTTTGTGATACTGCCTGACTTATTAAAAGTGCATTAATACTTTCCAAATTTGACAGAATAACCAATTGTTTTATAGTAGCATAATCTCTGATATTTCCATCACTATTTGGATTTTCATGTCGCCATTCTTGAGCCGTCTTTCCAAATAAGGCCATATTTAAAACGTCGGCCTCACTTGCAAAAGTTAATTGAACGTCAGATTTACTCAACAAATTTGGAATGATGTTTTCTTTAATTGCATCTGTGTGGATTCTATAATTAACCTTTGAAAGGGTTCTCTGCAAATTCCATCCTGACTGAAATCTATTATTTTCCTCTTCCTTCAGCCTCTGGAACTCTTTAATTATATATAATTTAAACTCTATTGAAATCCAGGACGCAAATTCAAATGCTATATCTTTATGAGCAAAGGTTCCTCCGAATCGGCCTGATTAGATGCAATACCAATTGCATTAGTTGATTCTATCCATTTTTTGGGACTCATAGTGAAACTATTAAGTCCAGCCTGATTTTTAAACCCGTCGAATTCGACGGATTTAAAATTTGGATTATGCAGTTGCTCCCAAAAACCTAACAATTCAAGAGTATTTCTATTTCTTAACCAATTTTTTATAATATCATCTGTGTTGGAAAAGTCTTTGTATCTGGCAATATCCGTTAAAGATATGTAATCCTGGTCATTATAATTATGAATTATTATATCAATTCCCTGAACTTCTAATTTTGATTTCTTCATCATAGCCACTTGATTTAATATACTGTTGAAAAATTCTGATTTAGGTTTTAATTAAAAAATATAATTACAAACATAAAATTTTGAACCCAACTTAAAAAAGATGCTATCGAAAATACCCCTTCAATTCCACTTATAAATCTTCCTTGCTATCCAATAAAAAGCTACTCCCTCAAGCAGCAATATCAGTGATGGTAATGCAATCTCTTTTATTCCTGCACCTTCCACAAAAATGCTCCTGAACGCATCCGCCAGCATGGTTAGTGGCAATACTTTTATTATCGGAATCAACCATTCGGGAAAGTTCTGATAGCTGAAAAATATTCCGGATAAGATCATCATTGGTAAGGTTACAGCGTTGATAAGTCCATTTGCAACCTCAGTGTTAGCCGTCTTGCTCGAAACCAGAATAGCTAGTCCGGAGAAGGAAATAACACCACATAAAAAAACTATGATCAGAGCCAATATGCTCCCAGTGATCTGTACCTTAAAGAAAATAGCTGCAAACAGAAATAGAATAACCGCTTCTGCAATTGTAATGAAAATCCTTGCACTGAATTGTGCAAGAAAGAAATATGATTTTTTCATTGGCGTTGCAATCATTCTTCTCAATAACTTTTTGATTCTATAATTGATCAAAGTCCAGCTAATACCCCAGACACAAGAGTTAAGAATTCCAAGAGCTATAAGTCCAGGAATCAAGAAATCAATGTAGCGGACACCTTGAGAAGTAAGTGGTTGCACCACTATTTTCTTTGTTACTTTATTACCCCTGCGAAATTCTCTCTCCAATACCAGGTATGTGTTTTGAGCTTCAGTATTTGTAGGGTCCAGGAAAAATGTTATCCTATCTGAAGAAGGAAGAAAATATAATTGAATTTCTCCTCTTTTTATACCAAGCTCTGCTTGCCTTTTTGTTCCATAAATAAATGTGAAACGCGAAGGCATCCCGATATCTGCACCAAGTACCTTTTCAAAGGATGCACTATCTGTGCTTCCGAGGATCATTACCTTCCGTTTTATTTCTTTGTTACTAAATGCAATACCAAGCACACCTGCCATGATAATTGGAAAACCTATTGCCCAGAAAAGGATAGCTGGCTCTCTGTAAAAAGAGCGGAACTGCAAAAATACAAGCTGTAAAAATGAATTATTCATTAAGCGCCTTTCCGGTTAATGATATAAAAAGATCTTCAAGTGTAACCTTTCTGCTTTCAAGTTCAAGTAACTTGAGATTTTCTCTGGCGATCAGAGCAAGAAAGTGGGGCAATGTATTGGTAATATCGCTTACAACCAGCTTACCTTTTGTCCCTCTTTTTTCCCAGAATACTTTTCTGACAGAGGGCAATGATTTTAAGCTTTCCTTAAAAGGTCTGTTTACAGTAAACTGAATGATTTCTCCATCGCCATAACTTTTAATCAGTTGCGGCAATGTTCCTTCTGCCAGGAAACTTCCTTTATTCATGATAATGATTCTGTCGCAAAGATATTCAGCTTCCTCCATGTAATGAGTAGTGAGAATCATTGCCGTTTTAGAAGTTTGTTTCAGCTTTTCGAGCAAATTCCATATTTCCCGTCTCGCATTTGGGTCCAGGCCAGTAGTCGGTTCATCCAGAAGAAGCACCCTGGGATTATTCAATAATGCGATTCCTAAAGCCAACTTTTGTCTTTGCCCGCCAGAAAGATGATTGACATATGTTTTTCTTTTTGATTCTAATCCGACTATATCAAGGATCTCCTGCGAGCGGGACTGAGGAAGTCCGTAAAAACTTGAAAAGAGATTTAAGGTCTCTTCAACAGAATTCCGGTCTATAAAATGGGTTTCCTGCAATGAAATACCCATTACCCGGTGAAGCTTTTCTGCATTTCCATTCCAGGACTTACCCTGAATAAGGATTTCACCGCTATCCTGCTTTTGAATACCCTCGATCATTTCTATCAAGGTTGTTTTGCCCGCACCATTAGGTCCAAGTAAAGCAAGGTATTCTCCTGCGTTGACCTTAAAGGAAACGTCATTCACGGCGACCAGACTTTTAAAAGTCTTTTTCACCTTATTTACCTCTATTAATACTTCTTTATCCAATAGAAAAACTTAGTAGAAATTAATGCCATCCCCCTAAAATAAGGCCCATTAAAGTAAAGCCTGCCAGGTGATAGCCTATATCTATTAAAAATAATTGTCTTGATTTCCCTTCATAAAGGTATGTGGTACCCATTGCTGTTCCCACCAGACCTGCTCCGGCTATAATACCGAGGAAAATTCCTTTTCCCGGAGTGTTGGTTGCGCTCAATTCAACAATATAGTCCAGAAAGATTGCAGCAAACAATAGCAACACAAAAGTGCCAGCCGTCATTCGTGTATACTTTTTCTCACTTTCTTTGGGAATCCTTACGTTTTTGAACCAGGCTGCTTCAAAAAGCCCTGGTGAATACCAGACTGCACCAAGAATAAAATACATACCGGCGGCGGTGATAATCGCCCAATAGTTCATCTGAGAAAAAGCTGTTTCCATTTTGTCTGCTTTAGCAATCTTCGCAAGTAATTACCAGCTCGGCAATTGAGGACTGCATTAAGGCATTGCGGTTAAAAGATTTTCCAAAAATTTTTTTCAAATCTTTTTCCCTAGGCCTGGCTGCCACACCTTCCCTTGCAAAATAGATTAACTTATTTTCCCGCAAAATGATTAGAGAATCTGAAATCTCGGAAAATGGCTGACCCACATGGTAGCCATTTTTTGATTTAATATCCGGACTATTGGTTCTTAAAAGATTAATAATTCCCACACTGCCAGAAGTTTCGGCAATAATCCAATGACTGTCAGTAAGAGATATTTTAAGCGCAGGGGATTGATCCCAAAGCAAATAATTTTCTGAAAGAGCATAAAAAGAATGAACGCTGTCCAGCTTACTCCCTAGTATTATCTTACCTATACCAGCACTGGTAATCATAGAATCAGTAAGAGGAAGATCAGGAGTGCCGGAAGGTTTTTTCCAGGGAGTTTTAACAATTATGGAATCTCCGGCTGGTTTTTCAAGCTTTGTCTCCTGTACAGAGTTCTGGCAGGAGAATGTAATAACAGAAAGAAGAGCGCAAACAACAACGCTTTTGTTCATATTCTAAAATTTAAATTAAAGGGAAAATAATTTCCCGAGTTAAAATTAATGAAGCCTAAAGGATATTTAAGAAATAATCAGAATAAAATAACACAAAACAGGGTACTGGATAAAATCATTTCACCAATAACCTCTTAGAGCTTTATTTTTACAGATATAATTCCTCCCTGCCTTCTTTGTTGAAAAAATTCGGGAACAAATTTTATTGAAGAAGTCTACAAAATAGCGAGCAGCCTTTTTATTATCTGCTGGCATTTTAGTGATCAATCCTATTAGACCATTTTTAATTTTTTAAGATGAAAAAAAACAAATTATTAGCAATTCTTTTCTCAGCATTCATTGCGTTTGGATCCTGCAATCAAAAAGAACAAGTTCCCGGACCACAAGGACCTCCAGGAAAAGATGCCATTAATCCCTTTATTAAAAAAGAGGGTTTTGTAAAAGGCAAAATGTACGTCACAGATGAGCAAGGAGCAGATTCTCTGGTCGGTGATTTTAACTATGAATACACAACAGAGCCTTTTGTTCAATCTAAATATATAAAAGGCGAAAACGGAAGCTTCAATATTGTAAGAAGCGACAGTTCAATGATCAGGAACAATTTTAATCTGACAAGCTATAAATCACCTATTCTAGGCCCTTCTGAAATTGCTATAGTAAACTTTTCCTATGAAAAAGATCTTGGAAATGGAAAGTACCTGACATTTGGCAAAAACATCGGTGTATTTGGCACTCCAGAAATTAAATTCTCAAACTATACCTTCAATGAAAATAACGGCAGAATGAAATTTGATTTCATTATCCTTTATCCTGCTTTCATATCCAGCAATGGCAGAGAATCAAAAGTAGTGGGCTCTGCTGATGTAGTTCTTATCGAGGCTGTCTCTTTAAGAAAAGGAGAGCTAAGCAATTAAGATAAATGTATGTGTAAAGATGTACGCTGATCTGTTGAAAGACCTACATATAATACATATAAAACTTTTTACTCAATCAAAATTTTTAATCAAATACAATGAAAAAATATCAATTGTTTACAATACTATTTGCCTTAGCAATATCCATTTATTCGTGCGGAAAGAAAGATCCTATACCAGGTCCACAGGGGCCAGCAGGAAAAGATCTTAATATAAATTCCAATTTAAAAGATGGTTATGTCAAGGGTAAATTATATTCTACTGGTAAGGACGGCAAAGACACTTTGCTTGGTGAATTTAATTATCAATATCTACTAAGCACTGATGCTTCTTCATATAAAAGGGGAAATAGCCCATACATCTCCATTACAAGACAAGATAGCGCAGAAGTTGGCAGTAACTTCTATTTGTATAGTAACATAGACATTACTGCAGATACCATAAAACCTGAACAGACTTTTATAAACTTTGCTTATGTAAAGGATCTGGGAAATGGGAAATATTTAAAATTCGGAGAAGCTTTACGTTTCTTACCCATAGGAAGAACATCTGTAGGAACTCCATGGCAAGAATCTACTTTCTCTATAAGCAACTATAGCTTTAATCACTCAAACGGTAAGCTCAGTTTTGATTTTGAAATATTCTATGTTGCCGATGAAACGCTCTCCCGCAAGAAGGCCAAAGTAATTGGTTCTCTGGACGTCAACCTTAAAGAGATCATTTTTTTGAGAACAGGCAACTTAAACAATTAATCTATTTTTAAAACTTCAATTCAAATGAAAAAAACTCAATTATATATTCTTGCATTAGTTTCAATAATTACCTTTTCAAGTTGTAAGAAAGACATAGAACCTGGACCCGCTGGCCCTGCCGGGACTGATGGTAAACCTCTTGATGAGTATTTCAAAAAAAACGGATTTGTAAAAATGGATATATATACAAAATCTACCACTGATACAGATTCATTAATTCTTTCAACAGAATACAAATATACTGAAGACAGAACGGACGCTCGTTATTCTGAAGGGGAAAAACCTGAATATACCATTTTGAGAATAAACCCCAGGAATCTAACCTTTGTATCAATTTACTCCGGAAAATCTCCCACTGAACCCCTGGAAAATCAAAACATTCACTTTAACTTCAGCTTGAATGATACTTTGGGAAATGGTAAATTACTCTCTTTTTCAACAGGTTTTACAACCGCAGGAAAAGATCTGGAAATAACAGATTATGCTTTTGATAAAGCTACAGGAAAGATCAAGTTCAAATTTAAAGGTACTTATGATAATATGGATCCCAATAGGATGGACCTGATTGTAAAGGGATCAACCGAGATATTACTTAATGAAGAAATTTATCTCAGAAAAGGATCTGTTATTGATTAAGGAACTTTATCCATTTTCATAGCATAAAAAAAGCTTCTGCATAGCAGAAGCTTTTTTTATGCTATAATCTATTTATCGAATAAAACATCAGATTTCTATGATTTCTGTAACCTTATGCCTCAAAATCAGGTACAATTCAAGGTTTTTAAAAAATGTATACGATGAAAAAAATCAATTACCTATCAGTAGTTTTTGCAACACTTTTGATTATTAGTTCTGCCTGCAGCAAAAAAGATCCTGTTCCTGGTCCTGCCGGCCAAGATGCCTTGAGAAAAGAAGGGAGTATCTCTGGTAAAATTTATAAGCTTAACTCTGCCGGAACCGGCGATACTCTTTTGGGAACATTCACCTATGAACATTTTGAATCCCTTGATGATGCATCTTATACTCTGAACTCTGAGTCTAAAGGAATAAACCTAGTAAGACGTGGCGCAAAGGAGTCAAATGACTACTTCGAACTCTTTTCAAATTACATTACCACTCTTGAAGAGAAACCAGACTCGACAAGGCTAACTATCAATTTTTCCTATAACAAAGCCCTGGGCAATGGAAAATATCTGAAGTTCATGACTTTCGATAACAATTTTTTTAGAAATGATATTTACTTTGGATACTCTTCTTCTACTCTTTCTATAAGTAATTATTCATTTAATAAATCTACCGGTAGATTAAAGTTTGACTATGAAATGAACATAGCTTCTTATGAAAACTCCACCTATAGTCCTGCCAAAGTAATTGGTTCTGTAAACGTTACATTATTGGAAGCGGATTATGCAGATAATGGTCCTGTTATGGTTGACTAAATCATTCTAATTTAATCTTATAAAAAAGAAGGCTAATGGCCTTCTTTTTTGTTATAAGCGGAACTAAAAGCCTGCTTTCTTAAGCATACTTTTTTGATATTATCAATTAATACCCCATCTTTAAAATTCACATTTTCAAAGACATCATGCTGATGAACCAACTTAACGACAAAGAAAGAGAACTGATAAAGCTCACCAATCATTTCAGAAAAAAGGCTGAACTTATGATTGAAGAAGGCACTCTGTCTGATGAGTTTAAAAGCGTTGTAGAAGCTTGTGAACGCTTGTCAGGAATTATCTTCGAACATGCGGAAACCAGAAAAAGTGTATTGGAAAAAAGAGAAATTCTTAAAAACATCGTTAAGGATAACGCCGCCTGTCCACAATGCTCTAGCAACGAACATCTCAAGTATGTCTCTCTTGATGTGAATGAAAAAGGGTGGAAATTTAATAAGTATAAGTGCAGAAGATGTAATATTTCCTTCGTCTGGAACCGACCTAATAATCCGTGGGACATGTTATTATTCATTGACCAGCTGAAGGCAGATTTCATGCTTAAAGTAATGAACAATGAAGTAGAAGAAGATGAAAAAATGCTTTCACTAGAAATGATCAAACAATTGGATGAAAGCCTGGCTACACTAAAACCTGTCATCGATCAATCAGATCTTGAGGCAAGCGAAATGGAACGCAAAGACGAACAAGTCTCCACAATGATTGCGGAATTTACCAAATACCTGCAGATACAAAAGATATTAATATCGTAATTAAAGATTAAAGTGGCCTGCGGCTTCTGGCTGATAAATTATTTCTTCTATTAATATTTTCGTTGCTCCACCGGGAACAATCCACTCAACTTCATCACCAACCCTGTATCCAAGTAAGGCAGTTGCTACCGGTGAAAAGATAGATATTTTATTTTCCTTCAAATTTGCTTCGTCAGGATAAACAATTTTAAATTGAAGCACTTTTCCGGAATTACTGAACGAGATTCTGACCACTGAGTTCATTGTAACCACATCCACCGGTACTTTCTCAGGATCTACAATTTTCGCAGCATTTAACTCTCCGTTAAGCTTTTCAAGCTCTTCAGGACTAATTGCTCTTGATTGCTTTAAATCAATTATGCTCTTCTTTATACGCGCATAATCAAGTCTGTTCATTACCAAATTTCCCATAATCCATGATTATAATTTACAAGATTTACTTCTCCTATAAATTATACAAATGTCAATGGATTGTAGTTCGCAGTAGCCCTGCTAAAGGAAGGTTACAACTCCCTCTTAGCTCATTTATGAAATAACTTCTGTGTAATACTTTTCCGAAAAGGTTTCCTTTTAATAATTAAAATCTTTTATAATCAACTTTGAACCTTGCTGGCTTATAAGCCTGATCATTTGATTCCGGACATCTATTTCCCATCTCCAGCCATTTTCAATTTCAGTAAGTTTCTTTAGGTTGTTTCCATATTTATCACAAACCCAAATAGTTTCAACACCTGACACTTCAGCAACCAGAATAATGCTGTTTGAAAGAGGTCTGGATGGAATGTACCTGTTATTAGAATGACGAAAAAGACCCTTATCTTCATATCTGTCAAGTGAATACTCATTGTTAAATTCAATGCTACCGTATTCAGGAAAATACTTTGATTCAAAATAAAAACCTGATATTGTTCTTTTTACAGTGTCTTTAAAAATGTAATTCATTTGTTGTTTACTGATGTCATATACAACAACGTCTCTTGTTATTTCCTTTTTTCTGACCTTGTTTTTGTTCTCGATGATCTTGAGTGTGTCCTCTACTCCTATGTATTGCAGATTTAGATTAGTTTCATATGTATTGATATCCAATTTAGAGTAATAATCATCATCTCCTCCGCTATCAATACTGAATAGGGTTTTAGCCAACAGGCAAATCATAAGAATCGAATATTTCATTATCATAACTTTTTAAAAATGGTTAATTAAAAATTTATTATAGTATTAACAAGAAACAGAATATAACATCAAAGTCTCTTTTTTATTTTATTCATGACCGTTTTATCCAGACCTGAATATTCCTCAAGCACCAGCGAAGGCATGCTCTTTATCAATGTTATTGTACTGGCATCTCCCACTTTCCTCACAGCACAATAAGCAACGACAATATCTTCTTCACAGGCTTTTTTCTCTTTGCAAAAATTTAAAAAATGATGAATAAGACTCCGCAATAGAGCTTCATCTTGCGGTTTATAATTAATTTCATCATCAAATGAAATCATGAGATTAAGGGCTGCAAGACATTTTAAAGCTACCTTATAATCCTGAATATCTGAGAGGACACAACTTTCAAGAACTTTAATAATCCCGATAAATGCATCATAAGTTTTCAACTCCTCCAAAACAGAAATTGCAAAGCCTGAATACTCCATGCCATCTTTTGCCAGATAAACCATTCTGGAAATGCCATATTCAAAATAGGTTGCCACAATGAAAATCCACTTGTCAAAGGGAACTTCATCGGATCTCTTTTCTCCTTCACAAAGTATTAAATTTAACTCCTTTAAAATGTGGAGAGTTTCTTTATTTCCTGTTTTAACCAATTGAAGTATGTCTTCTACTTCAATGTCATTATTTCGTGCTTTTTGAATTATAGGCGTGTTGTTTTTTTTCATATCAGAAATAGTACTACCTATTCAGCTATTAAAGAAAAAATTAGTCTTAAAATATGTTCGTGAACCAAAATACTAGTATACAATTTATTAGGCACAATGCGACCAATGCTATTAATCTTCAGGCTAAAAATTACTTTCAATTTTTCTAAAATTTATAATAAATTAAAGAAAATATAGCCTTAAGCGCAGGTAACCTTCCTGTCTAAATAAAGGTATTTTCAAATCATCCTTCTTAATTATCCCAGTGTTCTATGAAAAAAAAACTACTCTCACTGGCCCTACTTGCCAATATTTACTTTGCTCAGGGACAAAACTTTATCAAAAGAAATGGAACGGAACTTGTTCTCTCTGAAAGCAGCGAAAAAATCATGCTAAGAGGACTTGCATTCGGAAACCGTGTATGGAGTAATGACCCTGTTCCCTCTGAACATCATACAGAAGCAGACATTGAGCGTGTTTCTAAAATCGGAATGAACTGCATTCGCTTTTATATGAATTATCAAACATTTGAAAGTGATGCGGCTCCATATACGTACAAAGATGCTGGCTGGAACTGGATAGACCAGAACATAGCCTGGGCTAAAAAACATAATTTATACCTGATTCTCAACATCCATGTACCACAGGGAGGCTTCCAGTCTCAGTGTAAAGGCGACGCCCTCTGGACTAATCAGGACAATCAGGACAGACTAGTGGCATTATGGAAAGCAATTGCTGAAAGGTACAAAAATGAACCTCAGATTGCCGGATATGATTTGCTGAATGAGCCGACACCTAGCGGCACAATACAAAACTGGGACAATCTTGCAACTCGCATAACTGCTGCAATCAGAGACGTTGACAATAACCACCTTATCATTCTCGCAAATGCCATAGCTCTGGGCTGTAATTATTCTTTCAATGATGGAAAAAATAATTTTCCATTAACAGAAGATGAGAATGTGATGTACACACTTCATTCTTATGACCCATATGAGTACACTCATCAGAATCAATCCTGGGCTGGAACTGGAGAAGGGGGGAAATATCCTGATCCGGAAGTTCTTATCCCTCCATCTGATTTGGAATGGGGAATCGGTCAGTATAACAATAAAAAATTACCGAATGGAAATTCTGATTGGACCTATTTCAAAGGGCAGCCTTTTAAAATAACTAATGAAAACTATATACTCGGAAGACCTGTACTTTACGGACAAATTCTTAACTCCGGTAAAGCATACTTCGATGATATAACTCTAAATGAAGTAGATGCCAATGGCAATGTAATAAGAGAAATTCTTAAAAGTGATTTTGATGATAAGACAAAATTCTCCTTCTGGATTCCTGAAAATGCAACAGGTTCTTCAGCTATATCCAATACAGGTCATACCGACTCTTATTCAATAAGCGTCACAGGCACCAATAATTACTCAACCACCACTTTATATACCCTTCAATTCAAACCTGAGCTAAATAAATATTATGCTATCAGCGGATGGATGAAAGGAGAAGGAATTCCTGCAGGCTCGACAACAGCTATTTCCATGGAGTTTTATACTTCCAAATCAGGGGCTCCCGTATTGATTCGAGATTACGAATATGTGAAAACGAATATCCTTCAGCTATCAAGTAAATTAAGAGAATGGGGCTACCCTGTTTACTATGGGGAATTTGGAGCAGTGAGAGAATGCTTTGGAGAAAAAGGTGGTCAGATTTGGGTAAGCGATGTATTGCATGTGCTGGATAGTCTTGGCTTCCACTTTACTTATCATGATTACAGAGAAGATGCTTTTGGCTTGTATAAAGGTGATAATGGTATTGTTGATGAAAGTACTGTCAATCAGCCTTTGTATGATGCCTTTACTACTTATTTTGAGGAAAAAGCAACATCGATAACACCGATAACAGAGTCTTCAATTGCCCAGCTTTATCCTAACCCAAGCAAAGAGAATTTTAATCTGACTTTTAAAGTTCCTGTTTCGGGAAACCTGCAATTGTATGATGAAACAGGTAGAAACATTTTATCTAAAAATATTATTGGTGAAACCTTTATCTCATTCGGAGAATCTTTACCTAACGGATTTTACCTCGGCCGTTTGGTAATCAATGATCAGCCTCTGGCTTTCAAAATTTCGAAACAATAATAATTTTAAGCAGAAATAATAAAACAGCCAGTCAAAAATCTTTGACTGGCTGTTTTTATTAGGACCTATATTGAACCTTATCTTGCAACAGTGAATTTCCTGACCTCTTTGAAGCTGTTTGTTTTAATGACGAACATGTAGAAGCCACTTGGAATATTTGAGATATCCAGCTCAATAGGATAGTCCGTATCATTTACAATAAACTCCTCGCTAAGCAACTGGGCGCCATTCATATCGAGAATTTCCAGTTGAACCTCTCCGGCCTCTGAGCCAGGGGCCCAGATATTTAATTTGTATTCAGCAGGGTTAGGATACACTACAATATTTTTTGCATCTAAAGGCAGATCAAATGATGCAATTTTACTATCTGTTTCGGCAGGTGTCAATCTTGCAGAAGGTATAATCTGTTTGGGCTGGCTGGGGCTGGACCAGGAAAGCGATATCACAGCAGAACCTACATTCTCAAAGTACTCCAGCACAACATCATACTTCTCACCTGCAAGCAGATTGATGACTCCACTATTTTCAGTTGCCGGATGATCTGTAAAGTTATTGATGATCTGTACTCCGTTCACCGATAAACGCACGCCGTCATTAGAGGTAGTATAAAATCTGTATTGCTCAGAATAAACTGCCTCTACCTGCCCCGTCCATCTGATAGAAAATTTATCTACCCCAATATTTGGAGCAGGACTATTTGTACCAAAATTAAAATTAACAACAGAATCTATTCTTGAATATCCATTCTGATCAAAATTCAAATCCCTGAAATAGGTACCTAACAGACCATGTTGTGTTGTTTGCTCCTGAGGCTTTCCAAACGGTGAAAGCCGGCTGCCTGGAATAGGTCGTTCCAATGTGGCATCAGGCAATTGCCAACCTACGGCAAGGTTA
Source organism: Sporocytophaga myxococcoides DSM 11118 (assembly GCF_000426725.1). Taxonomy (NCBI): domain Bacteria; kingdom Pseudomonadati; phylum Bacteroidota; class Cytophagia; order Cytophagales; family Cytophagaceae; genus Sporocytophaga; species Sporocytophaga myxococcoides. Next base: position 607,541 of record NZ_AUFX01000004.1, read on the forward strand.
TCATTACTTGCGCCTTGCTTGTGAAGTGCTTCTATATAATATGTTTTCCCTCCGACAAGCGCTATGGATGCTGATCTTTGAGAAGGATATTTTGTCCATTCTCTCACACCTGTATATCCGGTAACACTTGCAATTCTTACTTTGTTACTAGGCGTATCGTCTGTGCTTAGCCAAAGTTCACTATTGTCGTTGCTTGAAATCCAGAAAATATAATTTCCGGATAAAGGAGCGCAGATAGTCCCACGAATCCTTTGTCCATAGTTAATACCAAAATTTGTTGGCGCTTCAAAAAGCGTTAATGAGCTTGACTGGTTAGGAGAAGTGTTTACTGGAATATTTGAAACAACACTTCCTGGAATGGAGGTCCAAACCTCTCGGGTAATCGTACCCGAAGCGTTACACAAGCCCTGTACTTCGACTGCAGATTTGTTAATTGCATAAGCTCTTTCACTTATGATGCCCGAAGCTGTTTTTGCCCTCACACTCATCCAAACTTCATTTTCAGTGCCTAGTGGTCTGTTCTGGAACACATATGATGTTGCGGTTGTTGTAGCTTCAAATTCAATAACCTTATCCTGCGGTTCCAACAAATAAACATCATAAGAACTTGCTCCCGGAACGGGATTCCATTCAAACTTAATTGAACCGGTTGATGGATTAGACGCTACGAGGTTTGAAGGAACGCTCAGTACAGAAAAATTTCGTATGCTCTGACTGGAAAATGAGCCACTCCTCACACGCACTAGCATTGCTGCTGGACCAGAAGGTACAAACCAATCCGCATAATGCTGATTTGAGGGTATATCGGATGCGATGTTAATCCATGAGCTTCCATTGTTCGTTGAATATTCTGCCGTATAGTTTCCAGTACCAAAAGCATCCCATCGGATTTGTGTATATTCATTCGGAATGAGAGATTCATTTCCATAAGGAAATGTCAGTGCTATAAAAGGTCTTACAAATTCGTAAGCAACAACGTATCTCTGAGGCCCGAAGGGTATTGCTGTTCCTTTAATATTAACAGTATAACTTCCCGCATCGGGATTGTCAACTGTTACCTGTTCTATATTGTTAATATTATCCACACCTCTTACAGCTATACTCTCCGGATTTGCAGAAGAGAGAACCCATGGCAGGTAAGTGTTAGGAGACTTTGTAATCTGAATGTCAAGATTATTCACAAGATTCACTGAGCTGAACTCTGCACCTTCTTTATCTTTCCAGTACAATAATACCCTTAACTGACCGGTGCCACTTGGAACATTAATTGTATGTGTCAGATTCTGCCCCTGGCTTATGGTGTTTTCAAAATATAAATTTGCTTCCAGTGCTTCGACAGCTCTTTTGGAATTTATTCTTCCAAAGCCATAAGAATAATCCGGTCCGGCGTTTCCAAGATCATCCGCAGTATTACAAACCAGCGCTTTGATAATATCTGCATTGGGCCTAACACCTTTCAGTTGATTATACCTTTCATATAACAGGGTAACGCTACCTGTCACACCAGGACAAGCCATGCTTGTTCCGGAAAAGTAAGTATAGCTATTCCCAGGTAATGTTGAGTATACGCTTTCTCCAAGTCCAACTATCTCTGGTTTCAGTCTTCCATCATTGACAGGACCTTTTCCAGAAAACCCGGAAATAACATCATGTTCATTTACCGAACCCACAGACAAAACATTTTTTGCTGTAGCCCAGCCGGAGCTTACAGTATAAAATCCAGCTGCACCACCATTATGAGTAGCCACTACATGTAGCAAACCCGGACTTACCACATTATCTTGTGTCTTATCTGTATAATTACTTGAGTTATCATAAACTCCCCAATAAGAAAGATAACCATAGGAGTTATTTGTTACAGTCATTCCATAAGTATTGTAATAGGAAGGTCCATTATTGATTAAGCCTGGGAAACTTTGCGCAACCAGGTTGGCATTAAAAGCAGCCCCCCTGGCTCTTGGATCAATATTTCCAGATCCTCCTGTGGTGCCTGCTACGTGTGTAGCATGATTATTAATAGCCGGAGGAGAAAGATTGGTGATCCTCACAGGTTTAAGATCCTGGTGTATCCCTATTGCACCTTCATCATCGATACCCACGGTGAGTCCATTTCCTGATAAACCTCTTTGCCCCGCAAAATCAGATTGCAGCACATTGTTTCTATGCTGATTTACTGAAATAAAATTGCTATGCTCAGGCTTAGGAGGTGCAGGCATGATATATGATATCTGTGGAACAGATCCCAGAGCCTGAATTCTTCCTGATGAAATTCTAATTATCAAACTATTCTGGAATGGAGAACTTTTTATAATTACAGCGCCCAGATTAGCTAATGAATGCTTTAAACGTATTGTATCTGCGTCCTGGAAATAAGTTACTTCTAAGTCTGTAAACGTCCTTTTTTCCTTTTTAACTTCTCCATTCAGCTTTTCATCTATTTTATGTTCCGGTAAAATTTTTTCAATGCTTCTTATTTTAAATTTTTTTATTTCATCATCTGTAAGAGCTCTTTGAAATGAGGCCCAATACGCATAATTGGGAACGTACTTCAGAAGAGTTGTACCTGCGCTTTTTAATTGAGCCTGGGTCGTTTCATTTGGCAATTCAAAGAACTGTATAAGTATGTATTCCTGATGTTCACTTCTTAGATTCTTTATTTTTTGAGAAAGGTTATTGCCCTCTTCGGGGCAATATTGACCGGACTTGTAAACTATACAATATTTATTTTCAGTCTGGGAAAATGCATCAACAAAAACGGATTGAATAAATATCATGAACAAAGTCATGACCGATAACCGGTAAGAAATTATCATAGCTAGTGTTGTTGGATAAAAAATTAACGTACCAACTCAATTGATTGTTATACAGGCAAAAATTAATGATAAAAAGAAGCACAAATTCACTACTATATTCCCTTTATTGAATAGTTAAATATTGTATTTTATCAGATAAAAATTTTTCTGGCGAAAAAGATTTAAGTCTTCTTTTATTGAACAGACTTTGGCTTATTGAAAAAAATCTTAAACTCAGTTCCTTTATCAATTGCGCTTTCCACGGATATGTATCCGTTGTATCTCTCAACTGCTTTTTTTACAATGAACAAGCCAATGCCACTGCCTTCTACATGGCTATAGACCCTTTTAAAAATTGAAAACAACTTTTGCTGTTGATCTTCAGGAATCCCCAGGCCGTTATCCGAAACCTTTATAACATAGTGTTCATCCGTTTCATACATCTTTACCAGCACTTCCGGCGTTCGTTTTGGTGAACGGTATTTTATTGCATTTGACATCAGGTTATAGATTATACTTCTAAAGTCCGATTTGGTGAGTTTTAACTCATCACACCTCTGAATGTCTGTAATAATATTTGCTGCAGCCTCTTCAATAAGTTCTTTAATACTGAATTTAATTTCTTCAATGACGTCCTTACAATCAAAGTCATCCGGCTCTTCCAATCTTTCTTTTTGCACCTGTATTACTTTTAACAGATCCTGCACGGTCTCTTTTAACTGGGTTACAGAATGACCAAGCATGCTCAATACAGTCTCCACCTGGTCAGAACCATCTGCAATTTCTTCCTTTAATGTCTTTATCAACCCTTCCAGATTTGCGATTGGCAGTTTGAGATCATGCGAAGCAGTATAGACAAAGTTGTCAAGCTCTTTGTTTTTTTCTACCAGCATCTCGTTATAAATTCTCAAATGCTCTTCTGCATAAGCCCTGCGATCAACTTCATACTTTAGCTCCTTATTTGTTTTTAAAATTTCTGCTGTTCTGTCTTGTACCTTCTTTTCAAGTTCCGCATTGGCAGAAGCAAGTTTGTCTTCTGACTCCTTTCTTGCTGTTACATTTCTTCCTACCGCATACCACTTACCTTTGTTGAGCGTGAAAGACCAGCTTATCCAGCAATATCCTTCGGTTTTATTTATGTGTTGTTGTTCATAATTCTGTATGACCTGCCTGGCATCTTTAGGGTTTTTAAATAAATTCATTAACTCCTCATCAATTATAGTATTCTGATGGTGGTCTGAATTAAGATCTTCAAGACTTCTACCGGTAAATCTTTCAACAGCAGGATTAATATGGATAAAGGTTTCCTTCTGCGGTTCATAGATATACATCAGGTCAGAGGTAAGATTAACCAGTAAGCCCAAATGTTCCAGTTCATCGTTTTTATATTCGAGTTCTTTTTGCTGAATATAAATCTGTAGGAATGAAACAACCTTAGCTCTTGTTATCTGCGGATCCAGCGGTTTAAAGAGATAGTCAATTGCGCCAAACTCATATCCTTTTACGACATATGAAGTTTCATAATTAATAGCAGTGACAAAAATTACCGGAATGTTTCTGGTCTTACTGCTTTCTTTAAGAATTTTAGCGACCTCATAGCCATCCATGCCCGGCATCTGCACATCCAGCATGATGAGGGCAAGCTCCTCTTTGAGGGCGATCTTTAATGCGTCAGTTCCGGATTCTGCCTTAAAAAATTTAAGGTTAAGACGTTCATCCTCCAGCACCTTTTCAAGGCTGAACAGATTTTCCGGGTGGTCGTCCACTAAAAGAATATTCAGTTCTTGATTTGAATTTATTGCCATATAAATTCTTTCCCTGATGAAATTAATTCAGTGATAGAATGAACACTCCCAAGGAAATCAGGCTTTATCAATCTAAGCGCGGCCGAAGGCATAATTCCTGAAGCGGCGGTAGAAGGGTCCTGTACAATAGTAAAACCACCTTTTCCTGCAATAGTTTTCATTCCGTCTCCTCCATCTTTATTTGCTCCTGTCAGGAGAACCCCTGCCAGAAACTTCCCATAAACCTCAGCTGCACTTTCAAACAGGACATCTATTGAAGGCCTGAAATAATTTACAGGTGCGGAAACATCTAATGAGAAGATTTTATTTTTCTCAATAAGAAGATGATAATTAGACGGAGCCAGATAAACATGATTCAGCCTAATTTCCTCCTTATCATAAGGCTCAGAAAATGGTATTTTAGAATACTTCTTCAAAATACCTTCAAGTGAATTAACAACATTTTTCGGCCTATGCAGAGCTATAATCATAGTTGGTTTAAAATCAGAAGGAAGCTCAGATAGTATTTTTATCACCGCATCTATTCCTCCCCAGGAACCTCCTATTACTATTGCTTCTATCTTTTCAAGCATACCAATCAATTTATCCTTCTGTATATTTTCTGCGACCTGTCAACTTCTTCAAAGTGATCTCTGAACATTGAAAAAGAAAGTGTTTCTTTATTCCCCAATGCAAGAAATCCGAACACAGGCAGACTTTTAAGAAACAACTCAACAACCTTCTCCTGAAGCTGTCTGTTGAAATAAATAAGTACATTGCGGCATACAATGAGATTGAATTCATTGAAAGATTCGTCTACAGCAAGATTGTGTGCGGAAAACATTACATTTTTCTTTAACCTGCTGCTAAATATCGCATTGTCGTACATTGCTGTATAATATTCTGAAAATGATCGCTTACCTCCTGCGTGAATATAGTTTCCGGTATATTCCTTCATCATGTCTATAGGATAAATGCCATCTATCGCCTTGTCGAGAACACGCTGACTAATATCCGTTGCGTAGATTCTTGATTTTGTGTAAAGACCTTCTTCCTCAAGAAGAATAGCAAGAGAATATAACTCTTCCCCTGAAGAACACCCGGCATCCCAGATTTTTATAAAAGGATAAGTATTTAACAGAGGGAACACCTTTTTTCTAAGGCTTGCAAAAAATAATGGATCACGAAACATTTCCGTTACATTGACAGTGATCTCATCCAAAAAATATTTAAAAAAAGCGTCGTCTTCCAGCAAACGATCTCTAAGTATATTTACTGACCTCAATTCAGTAGTATCTAAAAACTTATTAACTCTGCGTTTTATTGACGCTTCTGCATAGCCTGTAAAATCATATCCGTATCTTCGTCGAATTGACAAGAACAGATGTTCTATTTGATCATCCTCTAATACTATCTTATCTTTTCCGTCTTTCATACAACCACACTCGCATAAGAGATAACAATCTTTCAACATCCATTGGTTTGCTCACATAATCAGACGCTCCTGCCTTTATGCATTTTTCCTTATCTCCCTTCATGGCTTTGGCGGTGAGTGCTATAATTGGAATGTCCTTATATTCCTCTATTTCTCTGATTCGCCTCATAGCTTCGTATCCATCCATTTCAGGCATCATGATATCCATAAGAACCAAATCAATGTCTTTATGTTCAGTCAATTGGTGAAGTGCGTCCTTGCCATCACCTGCTGAAATAACTTTAACCCCTTCAGACTCCAGAACATTATACAATGCATATACATTTCTAATATCATCATCAGCGATCAAGACTTTTTTGTTCTTCAATGCATCATCAGAATTAACAAATTTTCCCTTTAATGCATTTTCTTTTGATCTGAAACTTTTCACATGATATAAAAAAAGATTAACCTCATCGGCAAGCCTGTCTCCTGATTGAGGCGTCTTGATAATGATTGACTCTGTGAACTTTTTTATCTTCCTTTCATCTTCTTCTGAAAAGTTTTCTTCAGCATAAATAATAACAGGAGTGTTATAATTTTTTTCATCCTTTCTTACCATTTGTAATATTTGGAAATCATTATCCGAAAGATGAAATTCGAGAACTATACAATCGAATTTTTTTGATTGAATTAATCCATATGATTCCTCCAGACCCTTGGAACGCACTATTTTCACTCGATCATCATTCACAACTCTTGTAACCTTTTCTTCCAACTCATTTGCTGCTTCGACAATCAGAATTTGCTTTAATTCTTTGTTATTATGCCTTTCTATCTCAAAAAATGTCTTTTCCAGACCCTCTTTACCAACAGGCTTTTGCTCAAACCATACATTTGAAAAATTTTTAATATGAGCCTCATCTTTCTCCCCGGAAAGGATATGGACAGGGACGTCTTTCAGTATTTCATCTTTTCGGATCTTTTCAAGCACTTCCCATCCACTTATGTCTGGCAAACCAATGTCCAGTATTACAGCTCCGGGATTTTCCGTGAATGCTTTCTCTATAGCATCTTGACCGGTATGCGAGACAATGGTTCTGTATCCTTTTGATTGAGCAATTTCTGATATGACTTTAGAAAAATTGACATCATCTTCAACGATCAGCAAAACAGATTCATTTCGATGAACCTGATCGTTTTTGCGTTGCTCCTGGTTCGAGTCGTGGTTTTCTGAAACTTTTGAAACAGGTGGGTTTGACAGCCCATGCTCTTCCGACAACTCAGGCAAATAAAGTATGAAAGTGCTTCCTTTATCTTTTTTACTTTTAAGCTGAATTTCCCCGCCTAGTAATGTTGCCAGTTCTTTACTAATAGAAAGGCCCAAACCAGTACCTCCAAATTTTCTGGTTGTAGAGGAGTCCTCCTGCTGGAATGCATCAAAAATTAGTTTTTGCTTTTTATCAGAAATACCTATACCACTATCAATCACCGAAAAGGCTATTACCTTTTTTGAAGATTTTAAGCTATCACTTTGAAACAATGCCTGATCATCTGCATAATAAACAGATACAGAAACTTTCCCTCCGGAAGGCGTAAACTTGAATGCATTGGAAAGAAGGTTTTTTAAAATTTGCTGCACTCTGAATTTATCTGTATAAATTTTCTCAGGAAGATCGGGGCTTATGGTAGTTGTAAATTCAATGCTTCTTTCTTTTGCGATATGTATGAACTGGTCTTTCATAAGCAAATCATCCAAAGAGGTATTGAGTATTTCTGTGTTAATCTTTCCGGATTCAATTTTTGAAAGATCCAGTACATCATTAATAAGCTTTAAAAGATCTGAACCGGAATGATTTATAATTTTAACATACTCCTTGTGCTTATCGGTAATGCCATCTTTGCTGTCTAATAGTAGCTTTGAAAGAATCAATATACTATTTAAGGGCGTTCTTAGTTCATGAGACATATTTGCCAGGAACTCCGATTTATATCGGGATGTAACCTCAAGCTGGAGCAGGTTATTTTCAATTGATTTTCTAGCTTCCTCCAACTGGTGATTCTTTACTCTCAACTCTTCATACTGCTCTTCTAACTGACTTGCCTTTTCTTCGAGCTCAACATTTTTTTCCTGCAACTCTTCCTGACTGGATTTTAGCTCTTCCTCAGAGGCCTGCAGCTTATTTTTCTGTAAAAGCAATTCCTCATAAACTTCCTTCAGTGTTTCTTGCTGAGCAGATAATATTTCTGCCTGACTTTGTGAATCGGAAAGTAATTCGTTTGTGCGCTCTACTGCTCTCAGACCCAAAAGCACCATAGAAATCTTTCCGCATTCGGCCATAAAGAAATCGATGTTTTCCCTTGATATCACTTCAATAGACGCAAGTTCAATAACACCGATTTTAAACTCTTCAAACACCAGTGGCACCCAGACAATGTTGGATGGTATTCCATATATTAGCCCTGAATAAATCTTGAAATAAGATTCGGGTATCTCTTTTAACTTTACGACCCTTTCATACTTCAACGCCAGACCTGGCCTGGAATCTTCAAAAGAAAATTCTTTATCGTTTACTTTTTCGATATCTATACCCCAAGCGGCCTTTACATTGAGCACTTCTGAATCAGACAAAAGGTATATAAGACCAACTTGTATATCTAATTTTTCCGAAATAAAGTCTATTATTTTTTTGAGCAATAAATCAATGCTTCTCTCCCCTCGCATCAGGTCATTAAGCTCTCTGTCAAAGTCGAGCTCCCAGGTTCTCCTTTTTTCCCTTATAGAAAAATTACGAAGGTTATTGTTCATTTTTTTTAATGAGTTACCAAGGAGGTCGTGTTCACTCTTTACCTCAATGTTAACATCATAATTTCCCTTCCCGATTTCCGAAGCAACATTGGCTTGTCGCTTCATTGTTTCACTCATCAATGTAAAAGATTTGGCAAGGGCTCCGATCTCATCATTGGATTTTATCTTGAGCACAACATTGGTATCACCATTAGAAATCTGCTCTGAAGCATCTTTTAATTTTATAACAGACATGGAAATGTTTCTTATAAAATAAATCGCAAGAAATACAGAAATTAACACCAATAGGGAGACAGACCCTGTAAAAACCATCATTTTCCTGCGTCCATCTCTAAGAAGGTCATCCATCTCCTTTTTAAGGACGTTTATATCATACATGGCCACACTATTCAGTTCACCCATACAAATGGTTGTTTTTTCCAACCATGCTTCAGGAGTCTGGACAGCATTTTCAAGCGATGCACTTTCGTATATCAGAGCAATTGTACTCAGAACTTCTTTAAAGGCTTTGCCCTTAATAACTTGAGAATAATAATTATAAACATCAGTGGATGATTCCGTTAAAAAGTCCTGAATATCTCTTTCATAAGAAGCTTTTCGAATACAGAAAGCTCCGTAGTCTTTAATTGAAAAATTTTCTGTGGTGATTCCCCTCATCACAAGGGTCCGCAATTGACCTAAAGATTCTTTTGCATTGAGAAGGTAAAGGAATGTATAAACCTCGCTCTGAAGCGCCGGTTCTTTGATTACAAAAGCAGTATGTTCGATATCGTCAAGCAAATGATTTATAATATCACTAAACAGGATATTGCCGGATAGAGAATCTATTTTGAGCTGGTCTACTTCGTTTCTATACTCTCCGATCCGCTGAGTCAGATAAAAACCATGTGAAATCTCTTCATCAGATTCATTTAGGAAACGTTTAAAAATAATGATTTCTTTATCCGTTCCCTTTCTTGCAATTATAAGTTCCCTTTCAAATTGCTTTCCTTTATTACCCACGAATGCCTGACTAAGTATCCTTTCATTCTGAATGGCATTTATAAGGTTGGATGTAAGCTCTGTCTTTTTGATCTTATCAAAAATAGATACCAGTCTTTTTTGATCATTTAGTTGGTTTACAAGGTTGATTGTACTGAAGTAAAGAAGAGGGAAGAGCAGTACTCCTATCAGCAAAAGGAGCTTATTTCTTATACTCAAGCTTTTTAGTATATTCATAAAAAAATTCCCTGATTATTGCTAACCCGGGAAATTCATTCTTGTTTGATAAATAAAACAGCTCCATGGAAATTTAGTAAGACTTAAAAAAGACCTCCTTCTAAAGCCTGCCACGAAAGCCATCAACTAATCAAAAATTATAAGAAATACATATTATCATTTCAACGATTCAGTAGAGACGCCATGCATGGCATCTCTACATGCTACTTTGCTTTTTAATAATTGATGTTTGCTTCTTGTTTCATTTTCTCGGCAGCTTTAGCTTTTGCCATTTCCATAGGCTTCACACCAACTCCCTCCCTATAAACAAGTTTACTTCCCAATACTGCCTGATAAATAACTGAAACTCCTCCAATAGTAAGAAATACGACCCATGAAGAGTATTCTACCGTTTTCATCACTCTCTTTCTTAATACCAGCCATGAAGTAAGAAGAAGAAACAAGACAGTAATAATGTAAGAGTTTTTCTTATGTACGGCCATTAGCTCGTCTACAGGTAATGAACCTATGATTCTCTCTTCATCACTATAACCACTTAAAATTGCAAGAAAAAGGAAGAATAAAGAAACTACACATTGCCATAAAACAATCTCTTTAAATAAACCTCTTCTGTAAAATATACCAACCAACCCCATAAAGCTCGCTGTAATGAGCAATGCCAGTGGGAAATGAACTACAAATGGATGAACATGTTCCATACTTTATAAAAATCACACTTTAAATAATCTCGTCTGGAATTAATTGTTTGTAATATTGAAACTTGCTAATAATATTGCTCACATAATTAAATGTCTCAGAACCTCTGCAGTATCCGAACTTGACAACAGGATCTGAGTAGTACTCTACCTGGGCTTTTTGCAGCAAGAAGTACGCTACGTTATCATCCCAAACCAAAGGATCCTTTTCATATTTTATTGCCAGGCGCTGGGCGTCTGCAACATGTGCCTGACCGGCATTATAAGAAGCCAGAACAAACTTTAACCGCTCATCCTTATCAGGTACTTTTTCTTTCCAGTACTTATCCAGCCATTTAAGATATTTGATACCGGCTTTCATATTTTCATATGGATCTTCTGGATTTTCCAAACCGAAGAGCGCTGCTGTAGAAGGCATCAACTGCATCAGTCCGCAAGCTCCTGCCCAGGACTTTGCGAGTGGATTAAATTTGGACTCATGATACACAAGAGCTGCCAATAGCCTCCAGTCCCATCCGATTTCCTTTGCAGATTTTTTTATAAGGCAATCGTATTGTGATAAATTTTTTCCCTTGCTTCTACCGCATTGGACATGGCCATACTGCCCTGATCGGAAATATTTGTTGTATGTCTTCGTAAAAGTTTTTCCTTCTACATACTTAGTCATCCAACCATTAATTTCCATTAACAAATCTGGAGCGTTTTCTCCTACTGCCCAGGAAATTTTCTGAGGATAACTTATAGCCAGTTGAATATCAAGATTCGGGTAGTAAGCTCTAGCAAGGAGAGCAATATTTTCCTCCGCAACCGTATAATCAATTTTTCCCATTGCAACCTGCAATAACAAATCTTCCTCTTCGACAAGTTTAGTTCTTTCTTGAATATGAATGTCTTCGCCAATTTCTTCTTCAAGATGTTCCAATCTCGTTCTAAAAGGAGATCCTTTAGGGACGTGAATAGTTTTACCAGCCAGATCTGAAGGCGCCTTCAGGATAGAAGACGAACTTCTCTGCACAATCACTTGCCGCATGTGATTATAGGGAATGGTATAACTAACATCATCTTCCCTCTCCCTGCTAGGCACCAAATGATATGCAATAAGGTCAGCTTCTCCTCTTTTAAGCATATCATACATAGACTCCACACTTTCAGCAACTACAATTTCAAGTTTTATGTTAAGATGTTTTGCTAAAGCATGTAACATTTCATATTCGAATCCGCCAGGAGTACCGTTTTTATTTATATGGTAGCTAGTTCTGCCCAGCCCTGTTATAGCTTTCAGAACACCCCTTTGACGAATTTTATGAAGGTCAGTAGATGAATGGGAAGTATTGTTATTGACAAACTTTATAAGATGTTGAAATTGCTTTTCCGAACGATCTTCTTTCACTACTCCTATGTTTCCCTCACACGTTTCTTCTGACTCCCGCACTGCAAAACTGCAGGAAAGACACATAACCGAAATAATAAAATATAAAAAGACAAAGTCTTTTTGTTGTTGTAGGATTCTTCTCATAAGTAAAGGCTTTTAGATTCAAACTCTGAGAGAAGCTGTACTTGAAGAACTATAAAGAATTAAAAATTGTTAACCATGGCTAACATGACCTCTGAAATACAGGAGCTTATAAGTGCTTTTTTAACTGAAAAAATTCTGGTGTAAACTTTTGAAGAAAAATTATAATTAAACCACTGCCCTTACAGTGCTTCAATTTAGGGATTCTTCAGAGCAATGTGTAATATACTCATTAGAGATCCCACCCTAAATCCCTCTCCTTCAGGAAAGGGATTTGATGTAATCTAAGATAGAAATACATATTTTATTTTCGTAGACTGTTCCCTTCTCCTTCAGGAGGGTTGGGGATGAGGGCATTTGGGATATCCCAACTAAATACTAATCCTTTTTTTTAAACGGCCATACTCTTTTATAAAAAGGCTCTTTGTCTTCTTCCTTGTCAGATGGAGGTTCCCCAAGGATAAAACCGTAAGGCTTCAGTGGATCAATTGCATCAAAGATTACCTTAAGAATAGCTGTGAACGGGACAAAGAGTATCATTCCCAAAGGGCCCCAAATTGCGCCACCTATCAATAGTGCAAGTATGGAAGCAAATGGATTCAGACTGACTTTACCTCCGACTATATTCGGTGTAATAAAGTTTGACTCTAGTAATTGAACTATCCATAAAGCAGCACCTGCTCCAATACACTGAATCAATGAACCTCCCTTGAGTGCGGTGTATACTATAGGAAGAGTGGATCCTAAAAAAACTCCGATATATGGAATAATATTCAGCATGCCGGCAAATAGCCCGAAGAATATTGCATACTCAACTCCGACTATATAGAGGCCGATCACGTTGAGAATTGAAATTATTGAAATAACAATAAGTAATCCTGAAAGATATGACTGGGCTACCATTTCAATTTTCTCAATCGTCTTTATTACATCTTTATGGCTTTCTTCCTTAAATAACAGAAGTAAAAAATCCTTGAAAAACGATCGGTAATAAAGCATGAAAAATATAAATACAGGAACAAGACCAACTGCAGTGAATATGCCAGTAGTAACAGAAAGAGTCGTTGAAAATATTGCCGTACTTTGATGAAGTAAATTTATCAGCTCTTCTTTTAGATAAATTATGGTCTGCCCTCTTTTTACACCCAGATACTTTTCAAAGAAAGGATTCCCTTGCTCTACAAGTTTGGTAAGTCTTTGAGTAATATCAGGAAGGGATTCCATTAAATCTACCAATTGAGAATATACGAAGATGCCAACCAGGCCCAGGACAGTAATAATCAGGACAAGACCTATAAGAATTGCAGGAGTAGAAGACATTCTTCGCTCAAGTCTTCGGACCAGAGGAAGCAACAAAAGAGAAATAAGTCCGGCAAGAGCCAGTAATATTAAAATATTCTGTGCCTCTATAAAAACATAGACCAATAGGATAAGTCCCAGAAGAATAGTCGTAAGCTTGAAATATATAGGAAAACGAACTTCCATCGGAAATAGAAAAGTTTATAGTAAAACACCATAAAGCATTCTTGCTTAGAAAAGTTTTAGTTGTATCTCCACGGCATGTTACAACGATGGCTTTTCCCGTTTAAAAAGCTTTATTACATTTGCATAAAAATTTCTGTAGATTTATAACAGAATTTTTATTGATCTGCAAATTAACATCTTATTGACTAAAAAATCATCATGAAAACCACGCTTTTAAAAAGATTCGCAGCTCTGATCGTTCTTACCTTACTTGTAACGGCTTGTGCTAAAGAAAAAAAGGAAATGATTGCCAAAGACTGGAAGGCAACTGAACTGGTGCTTGGAGGAACAACAGTTTCACCGGATGCAATTGGAGGTGTTTATTATTCATTTACCAGCGATGGCAAATTTGAATATACTGAAGCTGGACAAACTCAGGATGGAACATGGGAGGTAAATGACAATACAATTACTTTACACTATAACGAAGGTGGCAAAACTGTTGAAAAACAAATCAAAGACATCAGTGAAGAAAAGCTCTCTTTTGAAGGTGAAGAGCATGGTATGCTGAGAGCTGTGACGCTTGTTCCTAAAAAGTAATAAGTTATAAGTATTAAGTTATAAGCTAAAAGCTGAAAGCACAAAGTTAAAAAGGCTGACCAATTTGATTTGGACAGCCTTTTTTATTAGATTAAAAAAAACGTACAATGGTGATTTATCTTTATTTTATATGCTCCTGGTTTTTCTGCATTTAATTAAATAAAACGGATAGTTCTCATTAATTTCCTTGATTTCAAATAGCCCTGCCTTGTTAAACTCCGAGGCAATCGTCTCTCTATCATAAAAATACATTTTAACCCCACCAAACATTTCATACCGATCCTTACTGATCAACCGGCCTTTTCCATAAGTAGATGCTTCTTTGGTAATAGCTGTAAATATCATGTAGCCTTTATCTGCCAGTTGGTTATAACAATCACTGATTAACTTCTCTCTTTCCTTGCTATCCAATAAATGAATGAGGCCATAACAAAAAATTCCATCATACAGACTGTTATCAAAAGGCATGTCGGTTACAGAGCCATGGTAGATTTTCATCTCACTACCGTAATGTTTCTCCGCCAATTCTATGGCAGTTTTTGATATTTCAATTCCAGTAACACTTATTCCGTTTTCTCTGAAAATTTGTGCATTTCTCCCATAGCCTATCCCAGGTATGAGGATGTTTTTCACTGAATTTTTTACAAAAAAATCCTTCGCCAAAATTGCTGCATTTGATGGCTCAAAGCCCCACATTTCCTGCTTTTCAATAAAATTGATTTCCCAGAATTCCGGCTCTTCATTTTCCATATCTTTATGAGTAGTTATTAGTAAACTAAAGCAAAGGGATCTTATTATATTCTTTGTCTTTTGTGGTATCGAAGGTGAACAGTTTGGAAAAGAAGTTCCTCCGGCGTTAGCACCTTAATGTGAAGTAGAGAGCAAAGCTGCCTTTCCATTTTAAAGTTTTTCCGATTTGTCAGAATGTTGTAACGTTCTGATTAGCCACTGCCTTTTCCGCGCAAAATAAAGAATTGATTAATTTATTATCTCTTTATCTCAAGTGATAAATCATTTATCAGAAGTTGCTAACCTGCAAGCAAGGTATAAATTTGACAAAATATTTTTTGGTTTACTCTTGTCTTATAATTTTGACAATGAAATATTTCAACTACACTCTCCGCCACCTTATATATTCTGAAATTCAGGAAAGACTAAGGCAGAGATTAACCAAGAGACAATGGGTAAATTGAAATCATATTTTCTCAATAATGGTATGCCTGAACCAGACTGTGATATTATTGTAAAATACTTTGAAAAACGACAGATCAAAAAAGGAGACTATTTTGTAAAAGAAGGCAAAATCTGTTCGGAGATTGGCTTTATTGAAAGTGGACTTTTTCAATACTTTTCAATTTCTGAAAAAGGTGAAGAACGGACAACTTATATTTCATTACCGAATACATTTGTTACTTCTTTGTTAACTTATCTCACGGAAACTCCTGCCAGAGAAAACATTAAAGCATTGGAAAATACAACACTATGGGTAATAGGAAAAAAGGATGTTGTTGAACTGCAAAATCTAATTCCACATTTCAAAGATTTTTATATTAAACTAATTGAGTGGCAAGTGTGCTGTATTGATAAATCAAAATTTGATCTGATAATGCTCTCTGCAGAACATCGATATGAAAAACTCCTGAAAGAAGAGCCTGAGCTTTTGCAACATGTACCGCTGCAATACATTGCTTCAATGCTGGGAATTACTCCCCGCCATCTTAGCCGATTAAGAGCAAAAAACTAACCATCATAGATTCTGGACATTTGTCCAGTAACATCCCTTTTGCATTGCTGAACTTTGCGTTATCAATTAATCAATGAAATGATAAAGCAAATTCTCTTCATACTTTTGATACTTACAGGAAACTTTACACTGGCCCAGGAAAGATTTCCCAAAAACCAGCTTAGCATCAATGCTTTTCGCAATCCCTCATTGGGATTAGAATATCATCATAGGCAATTATCCATTCACGTAGGTTATTACCTTACCAATTTTAAAAGAGCTGTAACAACCGAGTTTTTAAAAACCGGTATCAGTTATTGGCTTCTCCCCTGGGGTAAGCAGGCCATACCCTCATCGTTTTATATTGGCTTATCCTACCTGCGTGGATTAACGCGTGATTACAAGTATCAAAATGCGATAGCCTTTGAAGCCGGGGCAAGGTTTATGGTTTGGAAAGGGCTTAATTTCCGTTTGGGTGCAATTGCTCTCTCTGCTGAAGGAAAAAGCCTGAAAGTAAATCCCACACCAAGTATCAATTATACTATCAAATTATAATACTATGAAAACAGGAAAAACTATCGGAGCATTGTTGATAGCGGGAGCAATTGGTGTGCTTGTTCCCTACACTATTTTAACAATCATCTTTGACTATCCCGATATTTTAAGACAGGAAGCAGGAACAATTCTGACCAGATTTCACGCGGGTGGAAATGCTTTAATCTGGACCTGGTGGGCTTTTGCTTTTTTAGGATTACCTCTTCTTCCCGCCTTTGTTTTACTTGGTCAGGAGTTAGAACATAAATTAACATTTATCAGATGGACAACCGCAATAGGAATCTTTGGTTTACTAGCGCAAATGGTTGGTTTATTGCGTTGGACATTTGTCGTTCCTGTTCTTGCCAATAATTTTGTTACAGGTAATGAACTCATTAAAGAAGCTTCTAAGGTCTCTTTCCAGGCTATTCACCAATATGGCGGTGTAGTTTTGGGCGAACACCTGGGGCAAATCTTTACCATCATTTGGACAGTAATGATGACTATTGCATTTTCGAGATTACTTTTATTCCCCCGATGGATAAGCTGGCTAGGTTATACTTCTTCTTTCATTTATATAATAGCACAATCAGAACTTTTTGCCAGCATAATGCCAAATGTTCCAACTTTAGATTCCGCTGGTTTCATTGGCAGCACCTTATGGATTATCTGGCTCATTGTGATTGGAATAAAAATCAGAAGAATCAGTTTCGTTGAAGCGCAGGTAGAAAAACAGCCCCTTTAGATCGAGCGCCTTGATTCTGACATTTTCATATATGTAACCATAAATGCTGGCGGTGATTACGCGCCAGCATTTAATTTTTTCAAAACTGAATTTTGAAATTATTGTCCAATGCAAGCATGACTACAGTAAGAATGCATACTATCAATGAATTATAATAGTGCTGATATTCCTGATGTGCCATATGTGCTGTGAATGCCCCAACCGAAAACGGGACCAATAATAAAATTCCCATATTTCTAAACTGGGGTTTAATCAGTCCTGCCACAATTAAGATGACTCCTAACAATTCACCAATTCCAATGAGAATAGTCCAGGTTTTATTAAACCCAAGTGAAAGCATACTATCCATCATAGATTTTTTTTGAAATACCTTGAAAAGAGATGCATATCCAAATACATAGAGATAATAAGCATAACTTGCCCAGTAAAATACAGCTTTGATTGTTTCCATTTTTAGTCGTTTTTAAATCTTACTTTGCAAATATTTTGATTTATTTACAGTGAGGAAAGTACCTACTTAATTGTATGGTACTAACAAAAAAGTGTGTATGAATTCAAGAAAGGAACATTCTACCAATAGCATTAATGAGAAATACTGGAAAGAGCATTGTGGTATTACTCAGATTTTATCTTTAATCGGAGGGAGATGGAAAATTAACATCCTCGTTTATCTTCTGAATGAAAAAAAACTCCGCTACAATGAACTGAAAAAGAGACTGGTTGGCATATCTGAAAGAATGCTTATTGCAAAGTTAAAGGAACTGGAAAATGATGGATTGATCAATCGAATTGTTTACCAGGAGGTACCTCCTAAAGTAGAGTATGAGTTGACAGAACGTGGTAGGTCCCTTGAAGATATATTAAATAGAATGGAAAAATGGGGAGAGGCTAATCTTCCCCTAAAGTGATTTCAACTTACGCTCAATCCTTTTTACAGGGAAAGCTTTACTTATAAAGAGTTAACGTTTGCCAGATATATATTGCGCCATTCCACATACTTCAGAAGCATGTTACTGAAATTCCTTTTGTATAAGCCATTTTGAAGACTGATCCGTCTGCTTGTGAACCATCAACCTATTTATTGAATTTAAAACTGTACAGACATTTCCTTATAACTGGATGAAAAACTTTATTCCAATTACCTAATTCAAAATTATTTCTGTTGAATAAGATATAGCCATCTGAAAAAGTACCCTCTCCTTTCAATTTCTTAAAGAAATCTGGTATTACTTTATAATCATCAGGTCTATGATAAGTTGTGATCTGAATCAACTTTAAATTTTCAATTACCTGATTGCTTAATGAATTCAATAAATTCAATTCCTCACCTTCAATGTCAGCTTTTAAGTAATCAGGAAGAGGTATATTATACTGTTTAATTATTGAATCTAATGTATCAAATTGAGCAGGACCGGATTTAAAATTCAATTGCTTCGGACTATCAGAAACACCCAGGTTCAGCAATACAATTCTTCCTTCACTTACTTCCTTTTCAAAAGTCCTTTCCAGGGTTTTAAAAAATTCTTTATCAGGTTCAAAAATGATTATTTTCTTAACGTTCTTCGTCCAAAACTTTGACTGTAATCCTTCTGCTGCACCGATATCATATATTACCCAATCTTCATTGATATTCTCAATATACTTATGTGGCGACATAATTGTATTCACAGCAGTCTGCTCATTTAGTATGTTATTAAAATTTTCAATGATTAAATCATTATTCCAGGATTTGTCATAGGCCACTTTGTCACCTCTAAAACCGACCATTTTAAAATCAGCATCCTCAACAAGAGATAATTCAGGCTTATAGTTCACTTTAGGAAATGCTGGAAAGAATCGTCCATTAAGTAAGTACTTTATCAGGACATTCCAGGAAAAAAACGGTTCTCTTCGTCTGTTGATTATTACCTGAAATACGATCAACAGTCTAATAATAAATTTCTTCATTCAACGAAATAAATTCTATTAATGTAAGATTTTTAAAAAAAACACCAAATGAATCTTAAAGAATTCGGCTAACTTCACTACTAAGTTAAACCTTCAAAATTAATTAATTTAATGGCTTTCATCCGATTATTTATTTTTATTTTCTTTATTTCTACTTCCAATATTTCATTTGGACAGCTTGAAAATCATAATTGGTACTTTGGTACATCTCCTATAGGAGGTATACGTTTTGACAAAGCTAATAACCCTTCAATTATCCCTACTAAATATGCTTCATATGGAAGAGAAGGCGGTTCTGTAGCTACAAATCCATTAACAGGAAAGCTTATTTTCTACACTGATGGATTGGTAGCTGTCGATGCCCAAAATAATGTAATGCCAAATGGGTCCGGATTAATTAGCTCTACAATCACATATACAGCTCAGACAGGAACAATTGCACCCGTTCCTAATGCCTGTACTCAATATTATATTTTCACTACAAATGCAGATGGCCAAGCTGGAACGCTTTATTACAGCATAGTAGACATGTCTTTAAAAGGAAATGGAACATCCGCTGCTCCCCTTGGAGATGTTGTATCAACAAAAAAGAATATTACTTTATCAACCGGTGTATCTGAAGCTATGATTTCAATACCAGGGTCGGATAATAATACCTACTGGCTATTATCACCTATTTTCAATTCAACTAATATTCAAATTTTCAAAATTACCTCAACTGGTATTCAACTATTTAACACGTTCAATACAGGGGTTTTAATGCAGGATCAACGCAGTATAAGGTATTGTAAAACTAAAGGGAAGATTGCTCTTAGCTCATTTCACGGAGCAGATCCCCTCATCACTATGGATTTCAACAATAGCAATGGTGCCATTTCTAATATTACAAAAGTTCCGGGAACTCCACTAGAAGCTAATAGTAGCACTTTTTATGGTATTTTCGATCAAGTATTTTCTTCAGATGGCAGTAAACTATATATTTCGCTTTACAGAGGGTACAATCCTTCCTCGGGAGGAAAATTGTTTCAATATGATTTTAACAATTCAACAGCCGCTGCCCAAGAAATTTATAAAATCAACACAAATGATATTTATTATGCTTCTTTAGGACTTCAGTTAGGACCTGATAACAAAGTTTATTGGTTATACACGAATCAAGCTTTTGGAGATAAAAGAATTATAGGCAGAATTGAATATCCGGATTCTGCCGGCGTCAATTGCATAGTTAATCCAAATTGGACCGATCTTGGACAACCTTTTAACGGAGTTAAATTCCCAGAATTTTTACCTTATAATAATCATACACCCTTACTGCAAAATGACAATTACACATTGAATTGCGAAGTCAACAGTTTAATAATAGATCCGTTACTAAACGACTCCGATCTGGACAATGACAATCTAACTGCATCAATCCTTAAAGTTAAATTTGGTAACGCAACTTCTACTTTGAACAAATTTAATTACCAGCTTAATTCTAGAATTCCAGGTGAAGTATTTGACACTATAAATTATAAAGTATGCGATGTTACTTGTTTTAATAAATGCGACAGTGCTGTAATTGCAATAAAAATCCAAAATACATCTACTGTCGATATTGGAAAGGATACTTCAATTTGCGAAGGTTCAACAATGCAACTTAATGCAGGACTAAATTATAGCTCTTATAAATGGCAAGACGATTCCAATTTACCAACCTATATAGTTTCACAACCAGGAAAATATTGGGTGACATCAACAACCGCGTGTGGAATTGCAAGTGATACTATCATAATCTCTAAAAAGGCTTCAGGTTGTGAAATTACTAAAATCATTTCAGTCTCTAATGAGGATCAGACAAGGTTAAACCTAATTCCAAATCCTTTTCAGAAATCATCTCAACTCGCTATAGTTTCTCCATATAGCACCTACTCAGTAATTGTGTTAAACCTGTCGGGGATGGTTGTTGAATCTGCTGAGAATCTTAGAATAGAAGAGAACATTGAAGTGGGAGCCTCATTAGGCTCAGGTATGTATCTTCTAAAGGTTGTTGTCAATGGAAAGGCTTATCATTTGAAGATGATTAAGAATTAAGTAATAGTTGAAAGTATAAAGTTGGATATACAATGGAAGGCTATCTTATTCAGATAGCCTTTCTTTATTTCTCTAATCCCTCAGCTTTTACAGTGAAATCCCAGCAATATTAAATTTTGTGTTTACTTCCTTGAAAGAACCCTCGCTCCTAAAGAAGTCACGAATTTAGCTGCAAAAAAGAACCTAAGCTTTATAAATAATTTTATTCTATCTAAGTTGCTTAAACCATAGTAGTTATTTTTATTCATTAAGTCTTCAAACTTATACTTAAGTTGAGTAACCTCTGCAACACCAAAAGCTATTCCTCTTGCATATCTTTGATAAACCTGAACACTAATATCAAAGACTGTATCTTTTAAAAGATTATAGTTAATCAAACTATCATCCTTATATTTTTTAATTATATAAAAACAATCAGAAAATCTTATAAAAGAAAAGCGGGAATTACTTGTTACACTACCTTCCCATTTTGAAGGGTTTCTATCGCAGTTAACAATATCCGAATGAAATGCATTAAAGCCCAGCTTTGCAATCTTGAGATAAATATCCATTTCAGGTCCGTACTTCAGATTCTTGTCATACTCTAATGATTCCAATTTTATATATACTGCCTCAGTTGGTGCAGGAACGTTGACCATAGAAAAAATGTATCTAAAATAATCATTGGATTGAATCAATCCCATTATCGGTCTTCTTACTCTGCTTTGATTAAGAAATGCAATAACTCCCAAATTTTCATTCTCTGAGATAATTTGGTGAAGATCCACCAAAAAACTATCTCTCAGAGTATCATCGTGATGAGCAAAGGATATATACTTACCTCTTGCCAATTGAAGGCATTTATTCCAATTCCCAGTCATCCCTAAATTTGTCTCATTATAATAAACCCTTACTCTGGGCCTCCCTTCGTATTGCTTTATTACCTGAGCAGTATCATCTGTCGAAGCATCGTCCACAATTACAATTTCATAATCTTCAAACTTTTGATTTAAGGCAGAATCAATTGCTTGTTTACATAGACTTGATGAATTATAAACCGGAATGCAAATCGAGACGAATGGGTTATTCATAGTTTATGAGTTATATACCTGCAATCTTTTCATACCATTTAACATTCTCTACCTGCTCTTCAATTGTACAAAATCTTTCCAATTGATTAGATAAGAAGTTTTCAACTTGCCTGTATACTCCTGGCTTAAATTTTTTATCTATTTCATCCTCAATAACTACAGTATTTACCTGCACAGAATCTATATCCTGAATCTGTAAACTTTCCATTGGCTTAAAATATAGACGATGCTTATTAGTCAATACCTCTACTACCCATCTACCAGGGGCCGTCCAGTTAGCTTGATAAGAAAATAACGCTCCCCTTTTACTTATCCCTGCACCTGAAAATACTGCCTTATCGTGCCACTCTAAACTTCCGCCAGAATAAGCTGACATCTCTTTAGGCTTACCCCCAAGAAAAAATGCCAGATCTATTACATGTGTGGAATTAGCTAAAAGCCAGTTTTCTTTTACTCCTGGGGCTTTCTCGATATTCTTTATTTTATTACTCCACTCTGTAAATTCAAAATTAAAAGAAGTAACTCCGCCGTCTTCCTTTATTATATCAATTGCCTTTTCAACCGATGAATAGAACCTCCTGTTGTAGGCTATTAAAACCTTCGCAGCCTTCTCCTTTGCTTTTATCGCAACCTTCTGTATTTCTTCAGAATTTAATCCGGCAGGCTTTTCAACAAGTATGTTCTTTATCCCTGTTTCCAATAAAGCAAAAGTAGCATCTGCCAGTTTCTCAACCCCAACGGAAACAATGGCGAACTCAAAGTTTTGCTTATTGTTACTTAAGAATTTTTCAAGACCCCCGACATGGGCTTTTTTCTTAGTTGCCTCTTCAAACTTCTTCGAAGATTCCTCTCCCCGACCAATGACTTCAAAAGAACAACCCAAATGCATTAATACCTTTGCATATTCCACTGCCATGGGTCCGGCACCAACCAATAATATATCTTTATTTATGTAATGAGACATTCCGTCGTTTTTTTACCTTGAGTTCTTTCTATAAATGATAAAATATTATTCAGAAAAGAATGATGCAGATAGGCTGACTCCTCGTATGTAGTGAGCCCGCAAGTATCTGTAGCAACCAACTCTTCCACCACAAGATTTGTCAATTTACTTTGAAACCTTATTGCAAACTTCTTTTGCTCCCATGCCCAACCATTAGAAACTGAAGAGTAAAAGTAAGTACCAGAACCCTCTTCTATAATGATCCTGAAGTTTTCATTGAATATTGAAATAATCAGAGGACTATTCCCTGATGGGTAAGAAGTAATAAGAAACTTACTTCCATTGTTTGTCCCGGTAATTGTTCCGGAAAATTCAACATAGCCAGACCTTTTGCTTGGTATCACTTCTTCATCAATCCAATCATTATTTAACGTTAATTCCTTAGTTTCAGTAAAAAAGCAAAACAGATCAAGCAAATGTATTCCATTACAACCCAGGCCCCAATTAGATCCTGCTACATTAAAAATCAAATCCTTTTGATCCTTCAATAAATCTTTAATTTCAATATAATCTGGATATAACCTTCTCGGACAGTTTACAAATGCTTTTATCTGCCTCTCATTTATAAGGTTTTGAATCACCTCATAATCTCTGATATCCGAAAACAAGAATTTTTCCAATAGCAGATATTTAACTCTTCGGCCCTGGACCAGCTCTTCAATTGCCCTTCTTCTTACTTTTGAACTGGTAGCAACAATAGCTACATGAATATCATTAACAACCTTGTCAAAATTACTTAGAAATTCAATTGTGATATTCTTCTTATCCTTTGCTACTTCATAATACCGGTCTTTAGCAATCCGCAATGATTCTTCTGAAGGATCAAGAACCTGAATCCTTATATTTTCATCTTTAAGCAATGCCAGACCTTGCAAATGTCTGCTACCTATTTGCCCGGCACCAACTAATACTATATTCATAATGAAGTATATTTTTCACTAAAAAACCGCAAATTCTTAATCACTTGGTGTGTATATCCACTGATTTTATTGGCCTTAAATAATAGGGTCAACTAACAAAGATATAAAATGTCTCATAACTTACGACATATTAAGGGCATGTTATCTGGAGAATTGTTTTTTTAATGTTTTAACTCTATTATTGTTACAAAACACAGATATCCAATAAGTTATAGGATTTTATAAAAAATAAAGCTCTTCCTCATTATCTTTAAATAGAAAATAAAAGGACATCTTAAATTTTTTAGTGGCATCATCCTTCTGAAGAAATTTATTTGAAGTATCGTTTGTGAAAATCGTTTCTAACCCAACTTCTAATTCGCTAATTTTTGTTATTAAAAGTTTTTCTTAAACATTGCTATCGGTCTAATTGGCACCAAAAGCTCCGAACTTAAAGCTGCCTGCATCATTATGCTACTATAGCTTTGTGCCATAGTTCTTACTGTTTTTATTATTCACCTTCTATTGATCCAATGATTACCACAATCCAGATAATGGCCCCAATTACTATTAAAGCAACTTGCCTTCCATTGAACGAATCCTGCTCCTTAACCTGAAACTCATTCGAGTTTTGCTTTGCAAAATTAAATGCGGTAAAAGCAGGTATTAAGAATACAAAGCTTAAAATCGAAATCCACCAGAATGGATCCGGTAAACCTGAAAGTAAATTGAGCACTATAAAGCCAGTTGCAAGACCTGCTGAAGAATAATTTTCGCTGTATCCCTTTTCTTTAGCGAAGGAAAGTATTTTTCCCAATAAAGAATTAATAAAAAAAATACTAAAAATAGCTCTTGCTACTGGATTTATATCGGATTTATCCTTCTGCTGATAAAAACGCCAGGCTTTATACATCCACCAAATCTCATAAGCTCCCAAGCTTATAAATGACAAAAATAAGAACCTCCAAAGACTAATTATCTTTTGTTCTTCAATGTTGTTATCAATTATGGTCCCATCTTGATTTAAAATAGTCGTTGGATATTCCATTATTCTGGGTTAATTTTTTTTGTTTATACCGTTTAGTCGTTTTACGAAGCTTGAAAATCAAGATTATGGTCTATTTAACCTTTGTTCATATTAATACTGTGGAATCCGAAAGTTAAATAGCTCCATATTTTTATATTGCTAACCGCCATGAGACAAGCGGCTTCTAATTTTTAGAATATTACATTAAGCCAAAAATTCGATATAAGGAATTTATTATTCCGGTATGTATATACATCCTTTAGCTTTTTCCATTTGGCGTTTTCCAAAATTACTAATCCCATCGCATCATATAGCCTTTCTTCACTATTTATAGCGACAGGCATGTACAAATCATCATCATCATTATCACTAAAGCTAACCCAAATATCTAATCTAATTGACTCTTTATCCTTGGGTTTAAGTTTCTTAGAAATTGGGGTTACGAAGAAAGCATTCTTTGAATTAGGATCTTCTTTAATGCTTGCGTGGTTTCCCGCTTCTTTTAAAGAATATTGAATTTTACCTAAAGCTGAATCTTCCTCTAAAGCCCAGATCTTTACAAAAATTCCATTAGAACTATCTGCTCTCATAGTCGAAATAGAGTATCGTGAAGAAGGCCACCTCTGTATATTAAGAATTATTTTATTCTTAATCTTAATAGAATCCTGGGAATATGCAAGATGAGAAAGGGAAGCTAAAATAATAAGATAATGTTTTCATTCAAAATATATACTTGGAATTTTAAACCTGTGTTTGACTAGCCGGAGATATAATACATATACTTAAGTATCAATCATAATTTGATAGGTAAAGGGTTGCCGTTTACATGTAGTTTTAAAAAATGATTCACTGTAACTGCTTTTTACTTCTGCTTAAATAAGTCTTCCAAAAACTCATTTCTGACCATGATTTCGTTTTACAGACCATCCGTTCAATGCTTGCCCACTCGCTAAAGTAAACCATCCCTTGTAAATAAATATAAACAAAAAGAGCGGTGTTTAAAGTACAGCACTTAGAAATTTTCACATCATCATACAATAGTTGTCCCCTAATGTTTTAATGAGTAATTACTTGAAAATAAATTCCCAAGAGTCAACCCTATCTATATACCATTGATTTTTAATTTTTCACTTGGTAGACCAGTTTCGGAAAGAAATAAGGTTTCCAGGTTACAATTAGACTAAGTATCTGTAGATGATTACATAATAATCACATTCTATACGCAGGTAAAAAACACCCACTTGTCATGAAAAAAATTTTATTGTTTTTAGTATGTTCATTAACACTATTCTATCAAACTTTTGCTCAGGTTCAGATTCCTAATGGGGGATTCGAAAGCTGGGGCAATCACATACGGACTCTAACCCCTACTCATTATCTTTGCACCAACGATTTTTATGCCCAGTTCGATTTCATTGCAGGTGTAAGGCGTACAGAAGGAGTGACCAGATTCACACCATCAAATTCGGGAGATAATGCAGTAAAAATAGCCAACGTGGTCGGCAGACTGGCGGAAGACAATTCTGTTCTGGATACATTGCCCTCTTTTCTAGTGAGTTCAAGCAATCCATCTCTGGAAGGGCAAGATTCGGGTTTTCCGTGCAACCAGCGGCCAACCACCTTAAATGGCTACTTTCAGTTTAATCAGGGATCCGAATCTAACTTAAATAAAGATACAGCTGTCATCGCTGTTGCTTTTACAAAATGGAACGCCACAAAGCAGGCTCCGGATACAATTGGCACTGGTTTCTTGAAAATTCACCAGACACAGTCTGGCTATTCATTTTTTTCCGTACCTGTTAATTATTTATCTGAAACTACTCCTGATTCTGCAGCGATATTTATTACTTCTGCTATAAATTCCATTATTGCTTCACCATCTACATATCTGGTTGTTGACGACCTTTCTTTTGGTGGCCTAACTACCGGTGTTAAATCAACAGATTATATAAATGGGCTGGTTCCTGTATTATATCCCAACCCTGCAATAGCTGATGTCACTATCAATAATATTGTTCCAAACGCTTCAGCCATTGATATTATGGATATGACAGGCAAAGTTATCCAGACAATGCCAATAAACGGAGAAACTGCTACATTCAATCTTGGCGGATTAAAAGCTGGCATGTACCTATACCGCATGGTTGACCTCTCTCATAATGTTCTATACACAGATAGATTTGCGAAAACAGAATAATTTGAGAGAATCTGTTTTAAATACAAAAGGCACCGACTTAGAACCGGTGCCTTTCTTTTTTCATCTGAATCATGTTTTAACTCTCTAAAACATCTTTAAGTCGCTCAACCTTGTCGTGCTTTGAAAGAGAAAGTCGGACAATAGAATTCTCTTTCGCAGTTAGGTCGTGAGGGACGTTTCCATCCAATGCAATGATTTCGCCACTTCTCATATTATGAATTGTTCCATTAACACCTAGCATAATTTCCCCTTCTAAAATGTGGATTAGAATTGGAAATGGCGTTTTGTGTTCCTTCATAATTTGCCCTTTGCTTAAAAGGATTCGTATCTCTTTGGAAAAAGAAGTTTCTATAATAACTTTTGTCTTAACTCGACTTGCGTCAAATTCTAGCTCTGAATTAAATGATTCTATGCTCATAGCTTTGTTTATTTGCTGAAGGCTTTCTTATTTTTTATTTAACCTATCTCTCACTTCCATCAGCGCGAATCCTAAAAGATTCAAGCCATTCCACTCTTCCGGATTCTCTATTTTCACATTATCCTTTGCTAATCCTACACCCCAGATATTGTCAACAGGACTTGCCTCAACTAATACCCTGTCTTGTGTATTCAAAAGAAATTCTTTCAATTCCGGATATTGGGTAAACTTATGATAATTTCCTTCGACTACAATTTCAAATCGTGAGGCTTCCCACTTCTCCTGATTAAATCCTGATATCCTGCGTCCCAGGTCCTTTGCCTCTCCTGACGATTTAGAATTTATGATCTTCTCGTATATTTCTTTGTCCCCAAATAATTCTGCCTTCTTTGCCATCATCCAGTGCTCTGCAGTCTTATAGGTAATTCCATCTACTTTAAAATCCGCAATCCACCATTGACTGAAACATGAGTTGGTTATTGTCCCGTCCTTACTTGGCTGATGTCCCCAGAAATAAATGTACTTCAGCCTCTCGCCGTTGTTGATTCTATTTATTAGGTTTTGTATTGAGTAATTCATTTTGTTTTAATACCGATGTGTCAAGTAAGCAGACCATTCTAATATTTTATGTCGAAGTATCAGTTTCGTCCCAAAGTTCTCCAGTAACTTCACCCCCTTCTTCATAATACGTTCTCAGCCAATTTAAAACTTTGTGCCTTTCATAACTTACCGATCTATTTATTCTAGTTGTGTCCTTTTTTCCGTTAAACAGTAAATCCCTGAAATATGTGGTAGCTATTTCATTAAATAAGTTCTCTTCATAAACATCTTCCAAATTTCGATATTCTACCCGAGACAAGAACAGAATTAACGAATCTCCCAATTCTGGCAAATTTTGCTGGGACTCCTCAACTACATTATTTTCATCATTCAATCTCGGTAAAACTTCTACCTTTTTTAAACACCAAGCCAAGGTTATAGCACCTTCGATACACCAAGATAAATCCAAAAGCATTCTCTCTTCTGGAGATGGATTCATTAAAAACTCCATTTCCTTTGGTGATACTTTTTCCCAAATCTTTTCAGTCTTGAACCAATCAATAAAAGCGGGTCTCTCATCCAAGTTATGTACTAAATATGCAATTGCATAAAGAATTATCATTCTGCAACCGGCATCATACGCTGTTTGGAACTTTTCCTTCGAATGATCCAGATACTCCAAATGACTTACTCTGTAATTCTTTATCCCATAATCAATGAGTCTTGATTCAAGAGACTTCTTTTTTCGCCTTAATACAAGGTCTCCTGTGGTTTCAATTTTTTCAACCTCCTCTTTAGTTTTGTACCAATCTTTATGAGGCGTAGACTTCCCACAGCCCGGACACCATGTATTCTCCCATTGCCTTTTACAACTAGGACATTTCCCTTTCGTTTTAAAGGTATTCCACCTATGCCCGCAGCTACAGGCTCAATGTATTTCCCCATCTGGCCGCCACTCACATATAGAACATTGGATTATTAGATTTTCTTTTTTCCTATTCCAGAATAACATTGATTTAATATAACCTATTTATATTTTTAAACTTTCCCAAAAGGTATCCAATCCCAAATAAAGAGACCAGAAGAAAGACTTGAAATATAGTTATTAGATTTAAAATAAATGTGTACGAATCGCTATCATTTTCTGATGCTATCGCTTCAGGAAGAGCGCTTAGAGGGGGATATGTTGTAAAGTCACTACCGAACAATTCAAGTGGAGAAATATTCCTTGAAAATACCATAAGTAAAATAATTAACGAAAGATTGGAACATCCGAGAATAATATATCTGGTTGAAGTAGCCTTATTTATTAAAGATATCCCAGCATAAGTCAAGTAAACAATTAAGGTAAAGAATATTAAACATAACAGAATAGGGGATACAAAAATATGGCTATCATTAAATTGAATATCCAATCGCGTTTCAACTATAGATTTAATACCAAAAATTAATGAGAAGATTGTAAGTGTTATAATAAGTATTATTATGACAAGGTATAATTCTTTAAGTCTCATTTTTATTATTTAAAAACTGAGGGTTTAATATTATATATTGCTTATTCCAGCCTATGTGACACCACCTGGGAAGTTTTGTTTGCGCTAGGAGTCAATGCCTATTAGCTTTAATCCGCTCCATTATTCCAATGACTGTTGAGTTCAAGCCACTTTGATTACATACATAGTCTTTAATCTCGCCGTGCTTATCGTACTCAGAGACATTAAATCCTTCTTCAATGTCATTATAAAAGATAACGTTTCTACCGAAGACTGCAACGACCCAAAATCCGCCAGAGTCTTGCCCGTAATTCCTTTCTGTCCATTTCTCTGGCTCAATCTTAATAAGGTCCCAAAAATTTAATTGTTCATCATTTAATTCCAATTCCCCTTTTAGGATTTCGTTTCTTAATTGATCGATTTTAATTGGAGGCCACATAATTCCATTTATTAATTCTTACTTGATGCTTTGGTCACAAAGAGTTTACATAAACAGCAAGCGCATATCTGGTTAATCACATTTAATATAAGAACCTTAAAAACTTACCTCCCCAACCCCCTCTCCACCAACTCCTCAATCTTCTCCCAAACCTCCCTCTTCTCCGTCAAAGCCTCCACATCTTCAATCTTCATAATCTCTTCCATCAACCTGTCCTGCTTTTTTCCTTTATCCAAAGCCTCATGATACGGAAGATCACTAAAAGTGACCATGCTGTATAACGGAAGATAACCTGGAATTTTATGGTGAATCTTTGCTTCTATCTTTTTCCTCAGCAGAAACTTTTTATCGCCAACGAGGTCGCGCATCTCGATAAAGTTCTGAAGGGCCAATTGTCCTACTGCATCTCCTGCTGGTTTCCTCAGCCCCTGGTACTCCTGAAGACTTGCTTTCAAACTTCCATTTTTTGTAATCAGATCATACAATACTCTGCAGTCTTCAAAGCCAGCGTTCATGCCTTGTCCATAAAAAGGCACTATAGCATGTGCAGCATCACCTATCAGTGCTATGCGATTTTCATAAACCCATGGATAGCATTTCACAGTAACCAATGCTGAAGTCGGATGCTCAGCGAATTGCTTGTTCAGCTCTGGTATGAGGTCAGCGGCATCTGCAAAGTACTTCTTAAAAAATGCTTCAACTTGTGAATCAGTCTTTAATGATGCAAATGAATTTTCCCCTTCAAAAGGCAGAAAAAGCGTTGCTGTAAAAGTCCCATCAAGATTTGGCAATGCAATCAGCATGAACTTCTCTCTCGGCCAGATATGCAAGGCATTCTTTTCCATTCTGTGCACTCCACTATCTGATGGTATCGTTAATTCTTTATATCCATATTCAAGATATTCCTGAGAATAATTGAATCTACTCGTCGGCAACAGCGCACTTCGTACCTGAGAGAATGCCCCATCCGCTCCGAACAGAACAGAAAACTCTTTGTTCTTTATCGTTCCGTCCTGCTTATTTTCAAATTCAATATTGAATTCTTCAATGTTGACCTTAACACATCTTTCATTAAAGAACAGATTAACATTGTGCGCTTCTCTTGCTTTGTTCAGCAACGTCTTGTTAAGATCTGCTCTGGAGACAGCATAAATAACCTGACCCTCATCTCCATATGGTTGAAAAGAATTGGAACCGTCCTCATGATGAATGTATCTTCCTTTCATAGGAATGGCAATATTCATCATTTCCTGTTCCACTCCCGCCGCCTTTAATGCTCTGATTCCGCGGTGACTTAGTGCAAGATTGATGGATCTCCCTTTTTCAGGAGCAGTCATTAATGGGTCCGGCCTCTTCTCATAAACATCCACTTCGTAACCAGCCTTGCCCAACAACAAGGCCAGTAAACTCCCTACCAGTCCACCGCCGGCTAAAACAACTTTTTTATCCTCTATCATTTCTTAATTTATAAACTCGCAGAAATCAGCAAACTTCTCAACAAAGGTGTATACCTCTGTATATGAATTGTAAAGCGGTGTCGGTGAAACTCTAAGCACGTTAGGCGATCTCCAGTCAAGGATAATACCTTCTTTGGCAAATTGCTGCACCAGTTTTTTGCCATCACCTTTTTCAAAATAAATCGAAAGCTGAGCTCCTCTTCTGGACGGCTCTGTCGGAGTTATTATTCTGATTTTGTAAGGTTTCTCCTTTTGAGCCGGAGTACACTTAATTTTTATCAGAAACTCCAGATAGGCTGTCAGCTGCTCGCTCTTTTTGAAAATCTTTTTCAAGCCTGCTTTCTGAAAAATATCCAATGAGGCTTTTAAAACAGCCATCGGTAATATTGGCGCATTACTCAACTGCCAACCCTCCGCTCCAACAGATGGTTCATACTCCGGCTTCATCAGGAATCTTTCCTTTTCATCATTGCCCCACCATCCGGCAAATCTCGGCAAATGAAAATTTTCACTGTGCACAAACAGACCTGCCGTAGCGCCAGGACCGGCATTCAGGTATTTATAAGAACACCAGGTTGCAAAATCTACCTGCCACTCGTGAAGATTTAAAGGTATATTTCCAATAGCGTGCGCCAGATCAAAGCCAACATAGGCGCCCGCATTATGAGCAGCTTCTGTAATTGCTTCCATATCAAAAGCTTGGCCGGTATAGTAGTTCACACCACTCATCATCACCAAAGCAAGCTCATCTCCCAACTCCTCAATCTTCTTAATGATATCTTCATCACGAAGGGCAAACTCCCCTTCACGTGGTCCAACTTCTACCAGACATTCGGCAGGATCAAAACCTCTGATTTCAATCTGTGAAGTAAGAGCATATATGTCCGATGAGAAGCTCCCCGCCTCTGTAAGGATTTTTACCCTTTTCTCACGAGGCCAGTAAAAACTCACGAGCAAAAGATGAAGGTTCGCTGTAAGACTGTTCATGGCAACTACTTCTTCAGGTAAGGCTCCACAAAGTGCCGCCAGAGGTTTTCTGAAAAGTTTGTGATAATCTGCCCAAGGATTGGTTCCTTTGAAATGCGCTTCGACTGCCAGCTCGGCCCAGTCATTCAGTTCAGTTTCAACATATTTTTTAGCCGTCACAGGTTGTAATCCAAGTGAGTTACCACAAAAGTAAATCTGGCTGTTTTTACCTTTTCCCGGAGTTAAAAATTGTTTTTTGAAATCTTTTAGAGGATCTTTTACATCCAGACTTTTTGCATATTTTTTATCCGTGGAAAACTTCATATTTCTCATTGCCATTAAGCGGAAGGTGAAAATCTATTTTAGTTTATATTTCTGTGATATGATATGAGGTTCTTGTTAGATCTAAAGACCTCACCCTAAATCCCTCTCCTGAAGGAGAGGGACTTTATATGTGTATGTTATTAGCTTCTATTTGCTTTAAAAAAGCATTTGATTTTTTCTCTGAATTGTTCCCTTCTCCTTCAGGAGAAGGGTTAGGGATGAGGTCCATTCTACTTCGATGCACAAACTAAATATCTAATACTAATTTTTTGAATTATTACGCCTTTGGTTTAACCGGTGGTTCCATTACAGTGCCACAAGCCTTGCAGGTTCTAAGCTCCTTTGAAGAGTAAAACCTTTCCATGATGGGAGGAAGCTGTTTTACTATGTCTGAAATATATTCATACTCTTCGTAAAGCTTGTTGCCGCAGTTTTCACAAACCCAGATAAAGCCATCTTTCTCTCCTGGTTTTCTGTAACGCTCCATCACCAGACCGATAGTGTTGGCCGGCCTTTGCGGACAATGTGGTACTTTTCCCGGTAAAAGAAAAATCTCTCCTTCCTTAATCGGAATATCTACAGGCTTGCCATCTTCAAGAATCTTCAGATTGATGTCACCTTCCAACTGATAGAAAAACTCCTCCCCTTCATTATAGTGGTAATCCTTTCTAGAATTTGGTCCGCCGACTACCATTACTATAAAATCATCGTTGCCTTTGAATACCTGCTGATTTCCTACCGGTGGTTTCAGCAAATGCCTGTTTTCTTCTATCCACTTTTTAAAACTGAATGGTCTTTGAACTGCCATAATTTTTCTCCTTTAAATACTGAACAAGCTCCTTTTATTTAAGTGCACAATTTAGCAATCAATATGGTATTTTTTAATGATCAAAAACTATTTGCCTGAAGAACCTTGTCATACAGACTGTATATCAACTGGCTTGGATCTCAGAAGCAACCTTGAATAATATTTCCCTGTTAAAAAAATTAAAATACCACAGGTTTATATAACAATTTATTAACCAGTTCTTTAAACACTATTTAAGGTTCAAGGTTAATATAGCCAAGAATTAAATGACCTTCTATGGCTAAATATCTAGTGTCTGTTGTAGTTCCGCTTTTCAACGAGGAAGAAAATGTATTTGAGCTTGTTCACGAGCTTGTGTCTGTAATGAATGCTACCGAATACAGCTATCAGATTTTACTGGTAAATGACGGAAGCAGAGACCATACCTGGAGTAAAATACAGGCTCTTGCAAAAGAGTTTAAACAAATAGAAGCAATAAATCTGGCAGGAAATTATGGTCAGACGATGGCTTTGAGGGCCGGATTTGAACAGGCTTCAGGTGAAATCATTGTCGCCATGGATGGGGATCTGCAACATGACCCTCAATATATTCCTGTATTTATTGAGGAAATGCAAAAAGGCAACTACGACATGGTCGGTGGTGCTAAAATCAGGAGACCCGAGTCCGCTTTCAAAAACTTTCTTGCAGAAACAGGACATAAGATCATCAAAAGCATTTCAGGGGTAAATCTCAGATATTTTGGTGCCACCTTTAAAGCTTATAGAAGTTATCTCCTGCAGGGCAGTAATATGCTGGGCGATAGCCACAGATTTCTCGGGGCTATAGTGGCTCGCAAAGGGACGAGATATACTGAGCTTCCAATTGAAATCAGGGAAAGGAAAAGAGGAAAAAGCAATTATAAAATCAGCAAGGTCTTTTTAGTAATACTAGATCTATTGTTTTTAAAATTCTTTATCTCATACATCAATAAGCCTTTCAGAATATTTGGCCTTATCGGGCTGATCAATTTTCTGATCGGAATTGCTCTCACGACGGGCTTTACAGTGGGGTCATTGTTTTTCCAAATGAACATTAAAGAACATTATCTGGCAGAATTTCTGTTCAGTGTGTTTCTTATACTTATTGGAACCATGTTCCTTTCAATTGGAATAATTGCTGAAATCGGAGTTTACAATTATTTCCAGAAATCATTTGCACCTCCTTATAGAGTAAGAGAAGTTATTACCGACGAAAAAATTATCATCCCTTTAAAATTAGAGAATCAAGCCTCTGGTCAATTAATGAATGGATAAACGTCTCATTATAAATGCAGATGACTTTGGTTGGGACGCTTCCGCCACGGAGGGAATACTGGATCTGGCCAGGAAAAACGCTATTTCCAGCACTACCGTTCTGGCGACGCACGTTACAGCAAGCGACATAAAGGACCTGATTGCTCTGAGAAATATCTCTGTAGGTTTTCACCTAAACCTCATTGATGGCAATCCGGTATCCAGACATTCTCTCGTAAAGTCACTCACTGATAAAGAAGGAAGATTTCTTTCCGTTCAGAACATCTATAAAAAATTTCTGCTGAACACATTGAGCAAGGCAGAAATTAAAACTGAGATTTTAAACCAGATCCATAGGCTGAAAAAAATGGGCGTTGAAATCTCTCATGCAGACAGTCATAGACATATACATCAATACCCTGTTTTAGGAGATTTTATTCTGAAAGTTTTAAATGAAGCCGGAATAAAAAAAATAAGAAAACTCAATACAAACAGATTTTCCGATAAGAGGCGGAT
The DNA here is from genome assembly GCF_000426725.1 of Sporocytophaga myxococcoides DSM 11118. Classification (NCBI taxonomy): domain Bacteria; kingdom Pseudomonadati; phylum Bacteroidota; class Cytophagia; order Cytophagales; family Cytophagaceae; genus Sporocytophaga; species Sporocytophaga myxococcoides. The sequence continues at coordinate 643,281 of NZ_AUFX01000004.1, forward strand.
GATTTTGAAAGCCATGAGCCTTTATCCTCACAGGGAAACAAAAAAATTTATCAGTCCGCAGATTCTTCTTTCCGATTTTTCTGCTGATAAAAAAGCTGATATGGAGGTGTTTTCAAAGTCTTTAGCCACTGCTTTTGAAAAGTATCAAACAGCAGAAATGATGACACATCCCGGCATTATGGACAGGCCAGGTTCTTATCTGAAAAGAAAAGAAGAGTATGAATTTTTAAAATCCTGTGAATGGAAATCTTTCCTGGAAAAAAACTCGGTCAAGCTGATCTCTTTTAAAGAGTTATATTAAATAAAACTTGATGTTAGAAAAAACAGAAAGCAACAATTTCCTTGTTGCTCTTATTTGTATTCTGGCAGTTCCCGCACTGTTCATCAATCTGGACGTCATGCCAACACTCGGGGATGAAGCAACACGAGCTTTGGTGGCACTTGAATTTATGCTCCGCAAAAATTATATTTTTTCTACAATCAACGGAGAAGCATATTATAATAAGCCCCCTTTATACAACTGGCTTCTGGTTTTACTTTTCAATACATCAGGGCGAGCAGATGAATGGATCCTCAGATTGCCTGCAGTTGCTTCTCTCCTGGCTTTTTCTGTTACGATTTATTTTACCATGAAAAAGCATGTCGAATCTAAAATTGCATTGCTATCTGCTTTTGCCTTTTTAACATTCGGAAGAATGCTTTTCTACGATTCCATGCTAGGACATATAGATATTCTATTTTCATTGATTCTCTATCTTGCTATTTATTCCATATTCTATTTCATAGTAAAAGAGCGTTATTTTCTTCTGTTTCCTTCAGCCTATTTTCTCACTTCTTTGGCCTTTCTGATGAAAGGACTGCCGGCATTGGTATTTCTGGGACTATCGCTTTGTATTACTTTCTTTTTCTTTAAAAAACTGGAAGCTTTATTTCATCCTGCTCATTTTGCAGGTATAGCCATTTTCCTCTTGATCATCGGGAGCTATTTCCTGATTTATAATAAATACAACTCTTCTGACGATTTCCTTAAAACTCTGTGGAGTGAGTCTAGCAAAAGGACAGCATTCGAAAATAACTGGAAAACATCATTATCCTTTTTACTCATTTTTCCATTCGAATATCTCTTTCATCTGATGCCCTGGTCATTGCTGATTGTGACTTGCGTCCGGAAAGATTTTCTCACGATCGCTAAAAACAACCCCTTCATTTTCTTTTGTCTTATCATTATTGCCATAAACATTCCAATCTATTGGATTTCTCCGGAGACAAGGCCCAGGTATTTATTTCTGCTTTTCCCTTTCGTTTTTACAATATTGCTATACTTTTATTTTAAAGAAGGGGCAGAAAAGCAAAAGTTTATAACCTCAATTTTACTGTCAGTTGCATTTGTTGTATTTGTCGTGATGGCCAGCTTCCCGTTTTTCGCTGAGATCCATGCACAGATTTCTTTAAAAAACTTAAAGGCATCTTTACTGCTTATTGCTCTGACTGTTATTGCATATTTATTCTTCAAAAGCGGAAGAAAAAATCTGTTTTATCTGCCTCTTGCTCTGATCATAGCCAGGATAGGATTTGACCTTTTTGTATTGCCGGAAAGGGCTACTGTTTCTCCGGAAGTACGGTGGAAACAGGATGTAGTAGCTTCTGCAAAGATTTGTAAGGATCTTCCGTTATATATTTATAAGAACAGTTTCATCAAGCACAATCTGACCTATTACCTTACCACTCAAAATAAAAGAATTGTTCAGAGAGATCATGTCGGAGAAAAAAAGGATGTATACTATATCATGGAAAATTTTTACTTTCAGGAACACCCATTCAAGAAGCTGTTTGAGTTTCAATTTGATGGCAGGCATTATTTTATAGTCAAAAGTGAGTAAAGAAAACACAATTAAAATATTTAAGCTTCTCTTAAAAATCTCGGTTTCTTCGGTTGCTTTATTTTTTGTATTCAGGTCAGTAAATATTCAAGATGTTTTTAACCTCGTAAAAAACTCTGATTACTGGCTTCTTTTGCCAACTATACTGTTATACTTAATTTCCAAGTACATTACAGCTATAAGGTTTCAGCGTTTTCTGAAAGTTATAGATATCAATATTCCCGATGCCCTAAATTTCCGGCTTTACTTGCTGGGCATGTATTATAATCTCCTCTTGCCAGGAGGCGTGGGAGGCGATGGGTATAAGGTTTATTATTTGCATAAAATATTTAAAAGTCCTGTAAAAAGTCTACTGTCTCTGAGTATCATTGACAGAGTGAGTGGAATGGTTGCTATTATACTGCTAGGTGAAATCTGCGCAATATTTATATTCCGACATGAGCCTCTTTTATTTTACCTTTCTATTATTTCTTTGCCTCTAACTTTTGGAGCTTATTGGGGAGGCCTGAATTTATTCTATAAAAAATATCTGAATGTATTTCACAGGACAAACTTTCAAAGTATTGCGGGGCAGTTTATTCAGGTTGTATGCGTAATTCTGCTTCTCCTGTTAATTGGCGTTGATAAGCACTACTTGCTCTATATTTTTGTATTTCTGGTTTCTTCCATAGTAGCAGCTTTTCCTTTTACAATCGGAGGTGTCGGCGCAAGAGAACTGACTTTTTTATATGGAGCGGAATTTTTTGGTCTCGACATGAGTGTTTCTGTGACAATCAGTATGCTCTTTTATCTTATCACAGCGTTCTCTTCTTTGTGCGGGATTTACTTCGGAATTTTTCCTGAAAAGGTTTATGTGCAGGAGTCTTCTGAAAACAGTTAATGATTAATCCTTAAAGATTTCTGACTTAAGCGATGTGGGACTTTTACCTGTCTTTTTCTTCATTGCCCTGCTGAAACTCTGAGCACTTTCAAAACCAAGGATAAACGCCACTTCCTGAATCTGCACACCTGGCTTTGCCAATAGCTTAGTGGCACTCTCAATAAGATGTTCGTCCAGAATACTTTGATAAGTGTGCCCTTCTTCCTTCAGATTTCTTTGCAGTGTTCTTGTGCTGGTATTGAGCATTGCTGCCACCTCCTCAATTTTAAGATTGTAATAACTTTCTTTATTAAAAAGTATCCGCTTTACTTTTGAGTAATATCCGGCAGAACGCTGAATGCTGCTAAGCTTTTCCGAACAAAGCTTTAGCATAAATTCATATGTAAGCTGATTTCCGGAAACAGTTTTTGTCTCTGCCATCTCTTTCGAGAAATGCAGGCTGTTCTCATTTTCTCCGAAAGAAACGTTATCAAAAATATCCTGATAAAAACTCCTGTCAGATGGTTTTACCTCATAAGTGAAATTGGCTTTCAATGGTTTAATTTTCTGGCCAACCAGAAATCCTGAAATTGCAAGCGTCAGACTCATTGCATGCTCTGCTGCCATAGCAGCAGTAACCGGGCTTTTCTCAACCCATACCATTGCGGGGCTATAAATTATTTTAACAGAATTGTCTGGTAGAATGAGCATGTTATACTCAAACATATCTCCCATTAATGGAAAAAAATTTACAATGCTTTTCCATGCGGTAAGCAAATCCGAACTGCTTGACACCAATGGGGAAATCCAGCCGAGAACAGAAAAGGTGATTCTTTTTCCAAAGTTCAGACTAATCTGTCTGTAATCTGACCTTTGCAATATAGATTCCCAGACCTTTATACCAGCACTCCAATCCTGCATGCCCTCCGCCTCGCTTAAAGTACCGGCATTAAGTCCGGTGTCTTTATAAATCTCCATCTCGTCAATTCCAAAATGGGAAGCATTATTAATCAGCGTTTTTAAAATTTCATTGTGTACACGCATGGCGTATTTATGCTAATAAATTGGCGTAAAGAGCAACAAGCTTTCTTTGAAGATACGCTTATTTTGTCAGCAGGACAACAAACAACTATTATGAACAGATTTATAAATTATTCCGGAATATTCATCATCTGCCTGACAGCTTTAGGTATTCTGATGGTAAGTATAATGGCATTTTCCAATCCCCAGGCAGTGATGGACCTCGTACAGGTAAAACTTCACAATAATGATGCTTACAGCTCCATCCGGGGAGTTTATGGAGGAGCTGGAATGACAATTTTCATTACTTTAACTTATCTTCTTTTTAAAAACAGGCTTCAAGGCCTGGCATTTGTCGCATTGCTTTGCGGCTCTTATTCTCTATCAAGAATTATTACAATATTTTCTGAAGGAGCTCTTGGGAGCTTCGGAACAAACTGGATGTTTATCGAGGGGGTATTGTGTATAGCAGCTTTGGCTTTGTTATTTGCAAACAGAAAGGTTTCCAGAGTTTAATGTAATTTTTTAAGATTGTTCATTTTTAGAATAACCCCTGAAAGTTTCTGACTATTAAAAATTAGTCTAAAACCTTCAGGGGTTAGAGTTAAAAGCTTGAAATTTCGACCCCAGAACTCGAAGTTTGGAGTTAAAAGCTCGAATTTTTAGCCTCAGAGCTCGGAGATTGGGGCTAAAGCTCAAATTTTTGACCTCAAAGCTCCGGAATTGGAGTTAAAAGCTCGAATTTTTGACCTCAGAGCTCGGAGATTGGAGCTAAAAGCTCGAATTTTTGACCTCAGAGCTCGGAGATTGGAGCTAAAAGCTCAAATTTTTGACCTCAAAGCTCGGAGATTAGAGCTAAAAGCTCGAATTTTTGACCTCAAAGCTCGGAGATTAGAGCTAAAAGCTCAAATTTTTAAATCTCAGAACACAGAGATTTAAGGTAAGAGAGACTTAATCCAATTTTTAATCAACTTTATATTCAGTAAGAATTTTAGTTTTTGTCGAAGAAAATCCTGTCTAGCCCTTAATCCTATAAATCCCTGTTAAAAAAAAGCGTATCTTAGATATAAGAAATTTTAATCATGAGTTTTTTTAGCCGCAAAAACCCAGTCTTTGTATTCCTTGCAACAGTCATTGTATTGTATATAATCTGGGAAACTTTTTATGCTTCTTATCTTTGCGCGTCACCCTTTTCATACAAGATTTCATCATTTCTTGGATGGACGAGCAGTTATTTTTTTTCCCTGACTGGCTTGAAACTTAATTGGATTGAAGCAACTTATTGTATTTCTATCGATGGTCGCCCGGCTCTCTACATAGGAAATTCTTGTAATGGCTTGGCGTTTTTTGGTTTATTTACCTGTTTTGTTCTCGCTTTTCCAGCATCTTGGAAATCTAAGCTGTGGTTCTTGCCACTGGGAATTCTAGCCATTCATGTATTGAATATGATAAGAGTAATTCTTCTCATTCTCAATTTTTACTTCTACAATACAAGTTTTGATTTTAATCATAAATACACCTTTAACTTTGTTGTTTATGGTTTTATGCTTTTAGTCTGGCTTTATTGGGCAAAAAAACAACTACCTGATGCGGCACAAACTGCTTAGTAAAAGAATATTAGCCTGTCTTGCGCTATATCTTTATCAAAGTTTTTTAGACTTGAACAGGAATTCCATTCTGGATTTTTATCAAAGTTATTCTCCTATAATTGGTCCACAGGTAGCTAAATTTCCTGTTTTCTTTCTTCTGGCTTTCATTATACACAGAGCATTTATTCATGGTCTGATTGTAAAAATTTTTACCGGGGAGAAAAAAATCCTCTACTATTATATGTTAACAGACCTCCTCATATTTGGAGCTGCTGCATTGATTGTGATTTGCAGAAGGATATTTCCTCAGTTTAATGATATTACCGAGCCTCTCACATTTGCCTTCATAAATTTACTGGACACTCCGATTTTACTGCTTTTCTTCCTTCCTTCTTTCTATTTATATAAAAAAATGGAAATCACGACATCCCGTCATACCGAAATTTAAGTTATTGATTGGAAGTTTTTAAAGCTCCATCGAAGGACGCCTAAATATACCTACCGATGGGTATTGCGCCAAGTGCTCTAAATATAGAGTATTGTGTTGGGACTAATTTTCTCAAACAAAAATCACACATACTCTATGCAATTTTTAAAATTACGAAAACCATTGACTGCGTTACTGCTGTCAGCTGCAATTGGCAGCGCCTCTGCTCAAAATTTTGATCCGCCGGAAGATTTTAAGAACGATGTTCCGGAAAAGGAAACTAAGACCGGGCATATCTTGTATTTAAAAACTTATTATACTGGTTGTGTCATAAAAGACAGTGAAAACAAGGATGTCGTAAATCCAAACTGTGCGAAATTCAAGGATGTAAAATCATTAACGATTGATTATAAAAATCCGATGAATGACCTCAGCTGGGTTAAGTATTTCACAAAGCTGGAGAACCTTTCTGTCAGATGGAACTATGTTAAAATCCTTCCTGATACATTTCCTTCCACTTTAAAAAATATAGATTTATACAGCAATGCAATTTCTGTAAATGCAACTGCTGCTTTAAAACATTTGCCCGTTGGCTTAGAATCGCTGTCTCTTGGAAATCAATCGGAAGTTGCTGCGGTAACTGTTATTCCTCCATTACCAACGAACCTGAAATATCTGGAGCTAACCTCTAGCAATATTGCTGCTCTTCCGGATAGCCTGCCTTCTAAACTGGCAACATTGTGGTTGAGAGCAAACAAAATCCAATCTACAAATGCTGCTTTGGCAAATAGTCATGTAAAGACGCTGGATTTAAGTTACAATAAACTGACAGACATAACTTTACCGTCAGGCTTAACAAATTTGTATCTTAATAATAATACTCTGGAGAACATTCAAGTGAATACATCAATTGATAGCCTTAAAGAGTTTAATGTATCAAATAATAAGCTGACAAATCTACCGACGCTTCCCTCTTCTCTTAGTTACCTGAATGCAGAGAATAATTTAATCTCTAATTTGGGAACGCTGCCAGTAAATCTTGGATATTTATCCATATCAAAAAACAAACTGACTAGTTTACCAACTTTACCTGCTGGTCTTAAGGATTTATCAGTATCAAAAAATTTACTTACAAGTGTTCCATCATTACCTTCTAATCTGGAGTATCTGTATTTAGATTCAAATAAGATAACAGCTCTGCCAGCTGTGCCGGCAAATCTTTTGTATCTTGATGTCAGTTCTAATAGTCTCAGTGGATCTCTTCCTTCACTTCCTGCGACTCTTTATTACCTTAATTTTTCAAATACAAACATATCGTCTTTTGTAGCGCCAGCAGCATTACAGGTTTTAAACTTTTCGAAAACAAAAGTTACTTCGTATGCTACCGCATTACCAAATGTACTCACAGAACTCTACTGTGAAAACAATAACCTTTCAAGTATTCCAACTTTGCCTGAGTCTTTGTATAGAATCAAAGCGAAAGGAAATCTTTTCACTTGTTTGCCGAACTTCCCTGAAAATTTAGCTGATAGCGACATCCAACTGGTTTGCAACAAGAACTGCTGGAGAGTATTATATGGTGACTGGAATAGCAATTCAAGCTGGTCTCAGGGTGTAGTTCCTACACAAAATGATGATGTTTTAATTATAAATGGTTCTCCAAACATCAATGCTTCGAATCTTTCTGTTAAAAATCTTGATATAAGAAATTCTATAGTTTCCGGCCCATATTCGCTATCAGTAAAAGGTGACATAATAAATAGTGGATCATCTTTTAACTACCCTGTTATAATGGATGGAAGCACTGCTAGTCAGATCATAAAAGGAAAATCGACAACTGTCTATTTCCCTTCATTAAATGAGTATCAGGACAATAGAGATAACTTCAAACATCTAATCATAAAAAACCCGAATGGAGTAGTTTACAAAGGATCTGATTATAGCGTTGATACATTGTCAATTCTTAGTGGTTTTGTTGATGCTAACAATGACACTTTATGGGTACAAGCATTGGACAAGTGTACAACTCCGGTAGCTGATTTTGTCAGAAATGGACTAATTGGAAATGCTCAAAATGTAGTAAGTGGCTGGTCATTTGTTGGTAACCCGATGATTAATCAGACACTTGGAACACTTAATGCATCAATCCCTTTGGGCTTCGGAGGAAAAAATCAGAGCATCTATGCATATGACGGCACCAAGACAAGTTTAAATCACTGGGTGGCTCCAACCGGACTAACTAGTTCATATGCACCAGGAACCGGATTCAGAGTTTATAGCTTCCAATCAGACAGATTAATTTTTGCTGGTATTCCTTTCAAAGGAACAAAAGATTTGAATGTTACTTTCGATGCTGCCGGATATGACAATGGTGGCTGGAACCTAGTAGCCAACCCATACCTTTCTCCAATTGACTGGACAAATGCAGCAGGTTGGACAAAGACCAATATCACAAGCGGCATTTATATCTGGAATCCGGCAAAATCGGCATATGCATCATATGTGAGCGGAGCTTCGACAAATGATGGAGGCCCGACTATTGCAATTGGACAAGCATTCTTTATCAAGGCAAATGGTGCAAATCCTAAATTGATTATAAATGAAACTGCAAAATCAAAAGAGTATGCAAGTTTCTTAAGAATCGGTATTGCTCAGCCTTCTTTAAAAATTTCATTAAATGATAAAGTTGAAGAGCTCTCTGATGAGTTACTTATCCGTGTTGCAGATGGTTCAAGCAATAACTTTGATGAAAATTTCGACGCTTACAAACTTCCGGGAACCTTCATCAACATCTCAACAAAATCTTCAGATGGAGAAGATCTTTCTATCAGCTCTCTTCCGGAACTGACAGGTTCTTATCCTCTACAGGTTTCTGCAGCAAGAACAGGAAAATTCACTTTCTCATTTAAAAATGCAGAAACACTGGAAGGTTCAAGTGCTTACCTGATAGATAAATTACTTGGCAAAGAAGTGGAAATCACAAATGAGACCGAGTATGAATTTACAACCAATTCAACTGAAACATCTGACAGATTCAGGGTTTCCTTCACTTCTATTGTTACAGGCAATAATTCTTCAATTACTGAATCAGCTCCGCTAGTATACCCTAATCCTGCAAAGGATCAGGTAACACTTACACTTGGCAGAGCAAAAAATGCTGATGTTTTACTTATCAATCCTATGGGTTCAGAAATAGCTCAGTGGTCTAACGTTCAGGAAGGTTCTCTTCAAATGCCGCTTTCTGCAGGTAGTGGAGTCTACATACTGAAAGTGAAGAGTAATAAAGAAATATTTGTATACAAAATTGTAAAGTTATAATTGATATGAAGATTTATTATACAGTCGTATTGACAATATTATTTAGTTTAAATGCATTTGCACAAGCTCCATCTTTTGACACTGGCTCTCCTGAGCCAGTGCCAGCAGGCGGGGCTGCTGCTATCCCATTAGAAAATGGTTCATATCTTTTCCTTGCAGGAGGCTTAATTGCAGGTGGTATTCTGCTGCTTCAGTTGAGAAAGAAAAGAAAGACTATCTAGAAGATATTTTTTATTTTTTACCTGTGGACTTAGGGCTGCCCTCTCAATGAGGCAGCCCTGATTTTTTTTTACCTGTAGGATTATTACTTTTATTCTTTATAAACTGACATTCAATAGACTTAGCTCATATGAAAAACCTCATTGCTCTCTTTCTATTTACTCTCGCTTTAACTTTTTTTTCTACTGATGCATTGGCTCAATACTCCGGAGATGAAATAATAGGAATCTGGGAAACACCTGGAAATGACAATGCACGAATTGAAATATTTAAATCAGGTAATAAATATTATGGGAAAATAATATGGTTGAAAAGAAAAGGTGAGAATGGACAAGTGCTCACAGACAAGAATAATCCTGATAAGTCATTACAAAACCGACCTATTATAGGTACAGAAATCCTGAAGGGGTTTATATTTAATAATGAAGACTTGTGGGAAGATGGTGAAATATATGATCCTAAAAGTGGCAATACTTATAGCTGTCAAATTTCCCTGCAGGATAAAAACACAATGAAAGTCAGAGGATACATTGGCTTTTCACTTATCGGAAGAACAGAATATTGGAAAAGGGTAAAGTAAAATGTGTTGTTAGTTTTATAGTTTTTTAATTATAAAAAGCTATTTTGTCTATTAAATATCTTATAAATACCTTGATTTTTATGAAGCTCGAAAAGCTTTCCATTATCATTCCTGCCTATAACGAAGAGAAAACTTTACATAAAATTCTGGACAAGGTAAGAGAAGTGCCACTTATAAATGACATCCGGAAAGAAGTAATCATTATCAATGATGCTTCTACTGATAACACCGAAGATGCTATTCTAAATTACATGAAAAGTCATCCTGAATTTCCCATGATCTATCATAAACACGATGTTAATCAGGGTAAAGGAGCTGCAATACACACAGGCATCAAACAAGCAACAGGAGATTTTTTAATTATTCAGGATGCCGACCTCGAGTATGATCCCGAGGAATACAATGATATGCTAAGACCTGTGATCAAAGGTATGGCTGATGTAGTATTCGGCTCAAGATTTATGGGAAGTAAGCCCCACAGAATATTATTTTTTTGGCACACCATAGGAAATAAATTCCTGACCTTTCTGTCAAACATGTTTACAAATCTAAATTTGACTGATATGGAAACATGTTATAAGATGTTTAATACTAAGTTTGTCCAAAGCCTTGATCTAAAAGAAAAGCGATTTGGGTTTGAGCCGGAAGTAACTGCAAAAATTGCCCGTATACCAAATGTAAGGATCTATGAAGTTGGTATTTCTTACTATGGAAGAACCTATGCTGACGGAAAGAAGATAAACTGGAAAGATGGGGTTTGGGCTATTTATTGTATAGTTCGATATAATCTGTTCAGATAGAATTTTCTAAAGGGTTCAACGTGCATCGTTTCCTTTTCCAAACTTGGATACTTTTTTATTTAACTCTACCAATGCATTACCAGCTATCCATTTTGCCGATTTACTATCCATCTCTTTTATCCTTTTTGCTACTGCAATAGCTTCATTACACAGTTTTTCATTTCTTTTTCCTATCTGTCTCAAAGCCCAGTTCACAGCCTTTTTTACAAAGTTTCTTTCATCATTAGAATGCTTTTCTATTAAAGGAAATAATGGTGTAAACCTTTCATCGTCTGCTTTTTTATCATGTACAGCTAAAGTAGCAATCAATACAAAACCTGCTCTTCTTACAAATTCATCCTCTTCTTCTGTCCAGGCCATCGCCTTTTCAAAAGCAAAAGGGGTTTTCCTGAAAAGATTAAAACACACCTGATCACATAAATCCCAGGAATTAAAATCTTTTACCCATAGATCCATTTGTTTTTCATGAACCAGTGAAAAGTCATCAATCATAGAAGCCAGTATTCTCGCCTCATGTATATCTGTTTTCCAGAGTTCTATGGCAAGCAGGTGATCTTTCTTGTGGTCTTTAGCAATTTTTCTCAATACCGGTATTGATATACCCAGTGCTTTTTCTGTATTGATGCCAAATTTTGAAAGGGCAGGGAGATTTTCCGGTCGGGCTTGGGATTTTAGCTGTGAGAGTACCTTTTCCAATTCAGATTCAGCTTTTTCCATCAAATTTTAAAAAAATAAGGGAGATGTGTGACACATCTCCCTTTTATCAATTTATTTTTTAACAACTGATCTTACAATCTTTACCAGTTCGGAATTTCCTTCCTCTTTTGTTACACTGCTTGGTAAAGCTCTTAAGTACCATTTCACCTCCCAGGTTAGTTTTGCGCCTGGAGCAAGTGTCTTGTAGGCCCCCTGCTGTTCCATTTCAATAAAAGGGTTCTGAGTATCTGCAAAAACCTCTATCTCCCCCTCTCCTGGTGCGCGCTCAGCAGCCTTTGTATCCTCGAATTTTTTAATCAGTAAAAGACCTTCGTCTGTATTAGCTATCCAACCTTCACTTCCATCTGCATACAATTTAGCCATATTGCCATCAGTGACTCTGTCAGGCGAATAGGCAAACCATCTTATTCCGTCAATGTCTTTCATTTTAAGAACACTCATGACAGGGCTGCTTTGCTCAAATTCTTTTTCACCTCTGGGATAAAAAGTTATTGATGATTTCTTTGTCCTGGTATTTTCCCAAGGTGCTACCTTCAGTTCTTTTCCACTCTCGTTAGTGATTGTATAAGTTACTACAAAACTTGAATCTGAGGGATTTGCAGTAATATTCTTCTTTATTACTACTCCTAATTTCGAATCCTTTTCACTGGTGAATTCAACAGAGTTTTTTGTAGCTGTAACTTTGTATGGCTTGTCGTGATGCTCCGGAACCGGAGGCCAGCCCCATGGATCTTGCGGACTTGTCCAGAATGTTGAACCACCAGGTCCGATGATCTCTTTTCCTCCAAGAGTAAAGGAAGTTATTCTTGCTCCTTGTCCACCGTCAATCGCCATAACCGTGCTGCCCAATGATACTTTGTAAGTATGTTGACCAGCAGCAGGGCTTTCAATTTTCACAGTTTGGGTTGCTTGTTTTTTTTGTGCAAAAGTGGTGGCAGCAGCCATAAATGCTGCACTAAAAAAAATGGCTTTAATAAAATTTCTTCTCATGAAATATATTTTAGTCTTGTTAAGGTTCTGAATACATCCTTTCAATTACATCTTTAAAGTTTTCAAGAATTACTTTTCTTTTAAGCTTTAAAGTGGGTGTCAGTTCTCCGGACTCTATTGTCCATAAGTCTTTTACCAGGTGAAATTTCTTTATTTTTTCGAACTGAGCAAAATTTTCATTATAAGCCTCTACTTCTTTTTCAAACTTTTCAATTACAGCCGGGTCCTTTAAGAGAGAAGATTCATCCGAAAATTGGATTCCTTTTATGGAACACCAGGCTTTAAGACCTGTAAATGAAGGCACAATCAAAGCTGAAGCAAATTTTCTTCCATCTCCTACCACCATAATCTGCTCAATAATCCTTGACTCTTTGAATTTATTTTCAATTACCTGAGGTGCAATGTATTTACCTCCGGAAGTTTTGAACATTTCTTTTTTCCGATCTGTGATCTTGAGAAATCTTCCATCAATAAATTCACCAATGTCGCCGGTATGGAACCAGCCTTCGCTGTCTATTACATCTGCTGTAAGGTCAGGCTTATTGTAGTAGCCTTTCATTACATGTGGACCTTTTGTTAGAATTTCTCCATCAGGAGCAATTTTGGCTTCCACATTTTCCAATACCAGTCCCACAGTTCCTACCATACTATCCCCTTCTTCCGGTCTGTTAACCGCTATAACCGGCGAGGTTTCTGTGAGACCATATCCTTCCATCACTTTTACCTGAGCCGCCCAGAACACTTTTGCCAATCTGGGCTGTAATGCAGCTCCACCTGATATGATCACAATTATATTTCCACCGAGAGCTTCTCTCCATTTGTTAAATATAATCTTGTTAGCCAACCAAAGCTGAAAGTTATAAAAAATACCTTGATTTACATTATTTTCGAATTGGTGTCCCAAATCGAGGGCCCAATAAAATAGTTTCTTTTTTATTCCAGTCAGAGAGGTTCCTTTTTCTACAATCTTGTCATAAACCTTTTCCAAAAGTCGTGGAACTGTAACAAAAATGTGAGGCTGTACTTCCTTCAGATTCTCTGCAACTGTATTAATATTTTCTGCATAATAAATAGAAATTCCGCAACGAGTGTAGAGATAAATAAGCATCCTTTCATAAACATGGCTAAGCGGCAAGAAGCTCAGAGCCCTATGGTGATGATTGACTGGCAACAGAGGTGCACAAGCTTCTACGTTACTTAGAATATTTGCATGCGTCAGCATTACTCCTTTCGGATTTCCGGTTGTCCCGGAAGTATAAATCAATGTGACCAGGTCCTCAGATTTAATCGATGCCTTTATATTTTGCAGTTCAGTTACATTAATTTCTTCACCCAGCGATTTAATCTCTTGCCAGTTTTTTACCCCGGAAATGTTATCAAAAGAGTAAATTTCTTTGATCGATGTTACTCCTTTTGAAGCAACTTTTGATTTATCATATAGCTCCTGGTCAGCCGCAAAAATCAGTTTTATGTCTGCATCCTGAAAGATAAAATGGTAGTTGTCAACAGTATTCGTAGGATAAACAGGAACGCTAACTGCGCCTATCTGCTGCAGGGCTATATCTACAAAATTCCATTCCGGTCTGTTTGGGGAAACTATAGCAACTTTATCATCCTTTTTGATTCCCAGTTTGAGAAGGCCGCTGCTTAGTTTATCTGCTATGGCTGCGTATTCCTGTGAACTGTATTTTTTCCAGTTACCACTTACTTTACAGGCTAAAGCATCATCTTTTGGAAAATTTTTTACCTGAAAATCAAGTAAATCAAATAGTCTTTTAAATTCCATAGCTTTAAAGAATTTAGTGAAAATATTTATCTAGAAGAGAATAAACGCAGATATAATCCGCGTAGCGGGAAAATTTTTTAATGTCGAGCGAGTGGATTAAATTTTATCGCCGCGAAGCTTTCTGAATCGCTTTCTTGCTTCAACATTAAAGATGCTTCCAGGATATTTAATCATAAAGTCCTGATAAATCTGCATCGCTTTCTGATTATCCTTTTTGTTTTCCTCATATATGATTCCCGTCAAAAACAAAGCATCATCACCAAGGATATCAGTAGAGAAAGAAGTATTTATCTTCTCAAGTGCAAGAAGGCTTTTATCGAAGTCACCTAATTTTCTGTAAATCTTTGCTTCCAATAAAAGGACCTCATCCGCCAAAGAATGCTTTGGATATTTTTTTAAAATTTCCTCTGCTCTTTCAATAGCCTCAATATTTTTATTTCTGAAAAGAAGAAAATCAATCTTGGCATATTCCTTCATTGCTTCATTTGTTGTATCTGTATCCAGAATAGTATTGTCCTGGATCAGAAGGCTAAGATTCATCGCATCATTTGAAATTTCTCTGGAGGTAGCAATTTTAAGGATATCAAGATGTTCCTGTGCCAGGTCAAATTCACCTTTGTAATAATTTAATTTGGCATTTTTTAGCTTTGCTTCATGACCGATCGGATCCTCTTTCATGGCTTTTTCTGCTTGAGAATACAATAATGTTGCTTCCCAAGGTTCTTCTTTTAAGAGATAAATATCCCCAAGATCAATTTTGATTTTTGCTGTTAAACGGTTATCATTCCTGGAATAATTCAATGCGTCGTTTAATATAATTACAGCAGTATCCTTATTGTCCAGATAAAATGCTTCCAGTAAAGCCATGTTTTTCATAGCTTCAGTGGTATAAGGAGATTTACCCAGTTCTTTGATAAGATTTTTGTAATCAGTTATTAACAATCTGATCTGAGTTTCATTGACAGGAAATGTATTTTTAACCAGTTCTTCTCTGGAATTAATCAACATTCTTTTTGCCTGGCCATAATGAACTCCGTTCCTGTATTCATCCACAACATATTGGAAAAATTTTGACGCTGCTTCGTAGTCTTTGTTCTCCATTGCAATTCTGCCCACCTCAATCATTTTCATTCCCTGCATTTTGTATCTTTTATCCAGAGCCTTCGATTGCATAAACGCTTTGGTGAAATTTTTCTGCTGAATATTCATCCAAAGAAGCATTTCATTAAATGCAGCATCATTGGGGTCTTTTTGTATTTTTTCATACAAAGTGGTTTCCAGCAAATCAAAATCTTCTTTTTCTGTCAGAATATTCTGAAACTGGTTTTTCACATTTTCCAATTCGTTTGGATCATTTTTCAGATAATTCAGCATTTCTTCAATCATTAATGCATTATTATTCTGAATTTTATAGAGTTCAGCTAGTTTAAAACTGTATAAATTTCTGTCATTTAGTGACTTTCGAGAACTTATATACAATTCCGCAGCTTTATCCACATTTCCGGATTTCACCAGATAATCCGCAATTTTTTCTGTTAAAGAAGGATTTTCACGAACAGCTTCAGAAAGGTTTGAAAATTCCTTCTGCGCTTTGTCCTGTGAAGAGAATTTTTGTAAATGAAGGAAGAGGTCAGCTTTATAAAAAGATTCGTTAGGATTGCTCTTAATCATCTTTTTGATGAGCTTCTCTCCCTCAGTAATATTTTTTTCGTGGATTAAAGAATTATAGAAATTAGAATAGATCAGCGGAAGGTTTTCAGACTTTTTACTGATTTTTTCGTATTCAGAAAGAGCTTTACTGTATTCCTGGTTATTAAAGTATTCATTGGCAATTTTTATTTCAGGAGAGACTTGTGCATATAAAAAGTTTGTAGTTGCCAAAAACAAAAATGCAACAAGAGTGGTTAAGGAAATATAAAGCTTCTTCACATTCATATTTTTCAAACTGACTTATTAATCCCTTATTTTATTAATTAAATATTTAAATAATTATTATATATAATATATCCCTGTGAATAAGTTGAAAACTTTAATTATTCACGTCTTGATTTTTTGTGAAGTTTATAATTCTTGATTTATATCTTTTTTATCCACAGGTTATATAACGATTTAATGATTGATTATTAGATATTTTTGGTTTTTATTAACGATTGAAAATTTTTTAATGTGTATTTATCCTTAAACAATGTGGATTGAGGATTGTTATAAATAATCCACCATTTTTGACCATGTTATTTTTGCTGAATTTTGGTTCGTTGATAAAAGTTGCATCTCAGATTGTTTTCAGATTTTGAAAATAAATTTCTTAATGATTTAATCACATTGAATGTTGAAAATGTTGATTTGTTAAGTCTTTAATATCAGTATTTTATATTTTTATTAATAAAAGTTAAAATTCTATGTTGATATCTCTGACTTCCCAGTTAGCTCTTAGCCCAATTTTCTCCTTATAGTGGATAACAGGTTCTGCTTGGATCATCTTTTCAAGATCTGCATTGTCCCATTTACCATTGTTATTAACATCTACGAGAATTCGTATATAATACGTTCCTGGATTAAGAAAATTCAATTCGTATTTTTTAGGGTTCTTCAGCGTGAGAATCGGATTGTATTTATCATCTAATAATTCAAAAAAGTAGTTTTTAGCTTCTGTAGTGATAGTTCCCGAAAGGATTGCATAGTCTTCTTCCTTTTTCACAGTAAACTTCTCCTTTAAGCCCCTATTATAGTTATTTAAGAAATCCTTTATTGTACTGTCTGGTATAATTAGAAATAGGGAATCTTTATTCTCTGGATAATATATATCCACCTCTGCCTGTAATTTCTGTTTGTTAAGAGTAAAGTTTTTCTTTTCGAATGGTTTGACTAATGAGTCTTGCTTTATTTGAAATTGACTGAAATCTATTTCTGTGACTGGACTAGAGAAGTTTAATTTTATCTTGTTTCCTTTAGGATTTAGTTTTCCATTATCGGGGTTAACTGTTATAACTAATGGAGTTTTTGTTTCCGTCTTCTTCTTTGTTTTAGATTCATAGATAATTCTAATGTTCCCTCTTCCTATATTTCCAGATGAATCTTCTAACGCTAATCTTATAGGAATACTATCCTCCATTATTTTCCATGTATTGTATATTTTAATTGTATTGCCTTGATTTTCAATTAAATAGCTTACATTAAATAATGTATCTTTCTGATATTCAATACGTTGTGATTTTATTCCTTCTTTCAGTTTGATTGTAAACTCATTTTCGTTAATGATGGAAGTAGATATTATCTCAGGAGCTGTAGTATCAATTTTTGTTAGGTATATATCTGAATTAGTTATGTTACTATCTATTGTGATTTTAGTCTTGAAACCTATTTTTTCTTTAGAATCATATTTTAGATTATTACTTAAATCTTCTAATGCATATAGGTCATAAGCGCCTTTTTTAATATTGGTGATTTTGTATTGATCGTTTTCAGATTTAGCAAAGTATAGCGGTTTTGAATTGGATATGTTTAATGTATCATTACTTTTATATAGTGCTACAGATATATTGGATAATGGTTTATTGGTTAATAAATCTGTAACTTTTCCAGAGATAGTTAATGTATCCAGTATTGGTCCAGTACTAAATGCTATTGAAAAGTTTTTTGGTGCATTGTTTTCAGTTATATCTTGAATCGCATTCCTGAAGTTTAATGTATAGGTAGTATTTTCTTCAAATGGTTTGTTGAATGTTATTGAGAGTTTTTTACCTCTGATTTTGTAAGTATATTCAGACTTGATAGTTGGAGAGATTATTAATTGCTCCATGAAATTGTTCTCTTTGATCTCTTCATCAAATTCAAATGTCATCGTGTTTGATTTGAAATCTAAAGAATTTGGCTTTGGATATGATTTGACGACTTTAGGAGGTTTTGCATCTTTTGGACCTCCTTGTGGAGCCTGAATATTTGCACAGGCTTTCAAAAATATGATTATAAAAATTGCTGTTATTGCTGTAAAAATGTGTCTTATCATTTTTTTATTCTTGCGATGTATATGATACTAGAGTAGTTTCCTGATTCTTTTTTTGCTTTTAAATTCGATTTATATCCAGTAAAGAAAGCATTTAAAAGGTTATTTGTTCCTTTATATTTTTCACTTAACATGCTTACATAATAGCTGTCGAATTTCATTGGTTTTGTTTCGATCAGTTGAAATCCTGTTTGAGTTAGCAAATTGTTAAGAGCTGTCTTTGAGAAATGATAAAGATGTCTTGGAACATCATAAGCTGCCCAAGTTTCCTGGTAATATTTTGAGTCATTAGACTCCAAATTGGGAACCGCTATGATTAGTGTTCCATCTTCTTTTATTAGTTCCTTTATTTTTGTTATTGCTTTAACGGGATCATGTATATGCTCAAGGACGTGCCAAAGAGTGATTACATTATATTCTTTTATGGCTTTTATTTCATTTATGTTTCCATAAATTTCTTTTCCCGTAAGATCTTTGGCCTTTTGTCTGGCTCCATTATCAGGTTCTGTACCTGTTATTCTCCATCCATTTTCCTGACACTTCTTAAGAAAGTATCCTGTTCCACATCCTATATCAAGTAGGTTTCCTGGTTTGGAATATTTGTTTATTAACTCAAGTTTAGCATTAAGAGTTATTTTTCTTATTCGATGGTAGATTGCATTAATTATACCTTTCTTAGAATCTGTATGCGATACATATTTTTCGGATTGGTAGTATCTTCCTATGTTCTCTTCATCAGGTTGTGGTGAAGTGATGTTGAGTTTACACTTAGGGCATTCTAATAAGTTAAATTTCTCCTGTGTAATAGAGTAATCTTTAATGTTTAATTTAAGTCCTAATCCTGTAGAATGACAAACAGGGCATGAGGTAATCTCTTTCATTTTATTTTCCTAGATAAATCATTAGGACAGAAATGTCAGATGGAGTTATTCCACTTATTCGTGATGCTTGTCCTAGTGTTTTTGGTTTAATTCTTTTTAACTTTTCCCTTGCTTCTGCAGATAGAGCAACCAAACTATCGTAATTCATGGATTCATTTATTTGAAAGTTTTCCATGTTTGTCATTTTCTTAGCCAGTGCTTCTTCCTTCTGAATATAGCTTTCATATTTTACTTCTATAGAAGTTTGCTCAACTATGTCATCGCTATATTTAGAGATTAGATTATTTGTATCTTCATTGATATTTGCCAAGTCTTTTATATCAAGATCTGGTCGTTTTATCAGGTTAAGATATGTTGCCTTTTCTCTTATTTGGGCACTTCCTAGTTCTTCTAATCTGGAGTTGATTTGTTCTGGCTGGAATTTAAATGCTTTTAATTGTTCGGTTAGATCTGAAACGCCTTTTTTCTTTTCCTTCATTTTTTCAAATCTTTCTCTGCTTGCAAGTCCTAATGCATATCCTTTTGCAGTTAATCTTAGATCTGCATTATCTTGACGAAGTAGTATTCTATATTCTGCTCTTGAAGTAAACATTCTATATGGTTCTTCTGTGCCTTTATTTACCAGATCGTCAATTAAGACTCCTATATATGCTTCTGATCTTCCAAGAATAAACTCTTCCTTTTCATGGACTTTATTATGAGCGTTTATTCCTGCAATTAAACCTTGGCATGCTGCTTCTTCATATCCTGTTGTTCCATTGATTTGCCCGGCAAAGTATAGGTTTTCCAGGATCTTTGTTTCAAGAGTTAGCTTTAATTGGGTAGGTGGGAAATAATCGTATTCTATTGCATACCCAGGTCTGAACATTTTTACATTCTCAAATCCAGGGATTAGTTTTAAAGCGTTGTATTGTACATCTTCAGGTAATGAGGTAGAGAAACCATTGACATATATTTCTACAGTATTCCATCCTTCTGGTTCTACAAATATCTGGTGTCTCTCCTTATCCGCAAATCTGTTTATTTTATCCTCTACAGATGGACAATATCTAGGGCCTAATCCTTTTATCCTCCCAGTATACATTGGAGATTTATCAAATCCTGTCTTTAATACTTCATGTACATCTTTATTTGTATAGGTTATGTAGCAACTTCTCTGTGCTTTTGGCGCTGATGTTTCTTCTGAATAGGAGAATTTACCAGGATTTTCATCACCTTTTTGTTCTTCCATTCTTTGATAGTTGAGAGATCTACCATCTATTCTTGGTGGAGTTCCTGTTTTCATTCTTCCTGCTTCAAATCCTAATTCAACAAGTTGTTCTGTTATTCCTGTTGCGGCCTTTTCTGCGGTTCTTCCTCCTCCAAACCTTTTTTCTCCAATATGTATTATACCATTTAAGAATGTACCATTAGTTAGAACTACTGATTTGGCTTTTATTTCAATACCCATTCCTGTCCTAACTCCTACTACCCTGCCATCCTTTACAAGAAGTCCGCTAATCATTTCTTGCCAGAAGTCTACATTAGGTGTTCTTTCCAGAGTCAATCTCCATTCTTCAGCAAATTTCATTCTATCATTTTGACTTCTTGGGCTCCACATTGCAGGTCCTTTAGATCTATTTAGCATCCTGAATTGGATCATTGATTTATCGGATATAATACCCGACTGCCCACCTAAAGCATCTATTTCTCTTACAATTTGCCCTTTTGCCACTCCTCCCATTGCAGGATTACAAGACATTTGAGCTATTGTTTGCATGTTCATTGTTGCTAATAATACTGTTGATCCCATATTGGCAGCAGCAGCAGCAGCTTCACATCCGGCATGACCTGCACCTACAACAATTACATCGTATTCTTTAAACATTCTATGAAATTGATTTTATGTTCCACGTGGAACATAGTTTGATTATTTCGTTATTAACTCTATTAGCCAGAAATTAGTCCAAGTAGAGTTTTTAGTTTATTATATTTTATGTTCCACGTGAAACATCTGTTATCGAAATCTTTGTTAGATTTTATTGGTAGAGATGTTCCACGTGGAACTTTAATTAGTTTTGTTATTTTGTTCCACGTGGAACATTGTATTTTGTGTTTAGGAGGGTGACGTATTTGTTTTCTTTTTCCCTCATTAGATTTTTCTCTTCTTCCTTTTTGTCTTTGTATCCGCAGAGATGTAATACGCCGTGAATTAAAACTCTGTAAAGCTCCAATTGGAACGTTGTTTCGAATCTTGTTGCATTATCTCTTATTCTTTCAATACTAATGAATATATCCGATTCGATTAAAGTTCCATCAGAATTATCAAAAGTGATAATATCTGTTAGAGTTTTATGGTTAAGGTAATCCTTGTTGAGTTCTAAAAGATAATTATCAGAACAGAAAATATAGTTGATATATCCAATGGATTTCTTCTCCTTTTTTGCCACCTCTTTTATCCATTGGATAATTTGTTCTTTGTGTAAAAAGCGAAAGGATATATCTTCTTTATGGAAAAAAATTTCAGATGTATTTGACATTAATTAAAGTAAAATGAAAGTTCTACAGTTCTTCCTTCATTTTTGAATTCGACCTGGTCAGATAAATGCTTCATAAGGAATATTCCTCTCCCTCCTATTTTATCCAGATTTTCTGGTGCTGTTGGATCAGGTAATGAATCATAGTTAAAGCCTGGACCTTCGTCTTCAATAATAAATTTCAAGTGGTTATCCTGGCATTCTGCAGCTAGGACAACATTCTTTGTTCTGTCTCCTTTGTTTCCGTGTACAATAGCATTGTTTACTGACTCTGTAACAGCAACCATGATGTTTCCATAGATGTCATCATCAATCTGAAACTTGTCTTTTACATTGTCGATAAAGCTCTCAACAATTCTAATGTTTTCCGGTAAGGAAGGGATCTGTATCCTAAGCGAATTCATCATTCTTTAACTTTATAATACGGTTTTATCTTAATTGTCTATTTTCTGAAAATATTCATTTACCTCTTGCTTATAGTAAGGGGTTAAAGCAGGAGAAATGGATTTTAAAAGGTCTATTTGTCTTTCTTTTGCTTTTAGATATTTCTCAAAAGAAGGCGGTATATCTTGTTTTGGTTCTTTAGCAGATTCAGCTTCTCTTTTCTCATCGAGATCTCTTTCCCTAACTGCCTTTTCTGCTTCCAGTAATCTGGTTAATATCTCCTGTTGTCTCATGATCATTTCCTGAGTCAATTTTTTATTTACCAGATCATTTTCTGTTTCCTCCATTTTTTGAGAAAGTTGATTCAAATTATTTCCTGGAGCTTGACCTCCATTTTTATTCATCATTTTCTCCAACTCCTTCATTGCATTTCTGATTGTTTCTTGTTCAGCAGCAAGTTTTGCGAGTTCTTCAGAAAGCTCCTTTCCGGTTTTTCCCCCTTGCTTTAATTGCTGAATTTTCTGATTGAGCTGTTTCTGTAGTTCTCCTAGGCCTGGTTTAGGGTTTTTTCCAGGTTTCTTGCACATTGAAGAACCGCTTTTCATCGACTGTGCCATTTGCTCCTGCATCTGCTTCAAAACATCATTAAGCATTAAGGCAAGATTGTTTATGGATGTCATCGCAAATTGTTGTTTACCCGCTGCTATATCAGGTCTTCTTTCTTTAATTGCTTTAGCACTTTCATCCATAAAATCTTTCATTTGGCCAACTTCGCGAGTAACAAAAGATTCTATTTGGTAGACCCTTTTTGCTAAAGCTAAAAGACTATCTTCAATGATCTTACTGTCATCCTTTAGTTTTAACTGTTTTTGTGATAATGCAATGAATCTTGGATCTGTTTGATTTACTTTTTTGAATTCCTTCATTACATCTTCCTGATCAAAAGAGAGTCTTACAAGGTTTTCTAATATCATTCTAAGGTCTTCCATATTTTCTTCAGCTTGCTCCTGTTCATTGGATTTCTGCATAGAAGACAATTTATCAGCCATCTCTTTCATTTTTTCGGCTGCATTTTTCTGGGAATTACCTGCTTTTTTGTTTTGATTGTTCTTTAGTTGTTCAGAACTGTTTTGTTGCTCATTAGAAATTTCATTCTCCTTTGAATCTGTATTTTCAAGGTCATTTTTGTTTTCCAATGACTCGTTAATCTTCTCAAGGTCATTTAATTTCTCTTGTATATTTTTAAAGTCTTCATTTAGCTTTTCTTGTTGTTGCTGAAGAGATTTCTGATCCTCCTGTTTTTGATTTGTTTTTTCAGCAAGCTCTTCCTGCTCTTTTGCAGTTTCTTTAAGGTCATTAATGATTTCTTCTGACTTTTGGTCAAATTTAAGCTGCTTAAACATCTCTAAGGCTCTCTCTAGCTCCTTATCCATGTTGTTTTCCTTCTTCTGAATGGCATCCAATACTTTTTGAAGATCCTGCTTAGGGGCGTTTTTTTCCATGAGTTTTTGAAGCTCATCATAAAGTTTCTTGGTCTCTTCATCCAGTAATTCATTCATGAGCTTTTGTAATTGCTCCATTTTTTTCGCCATTTCTTCACTGGAAGGACTGAGTTTGTCCTGTTGCTGATTAAGCTTCTCATTTGCTTTTTTCAGCTCCTCTATTTCTTTACGAAGTTCTTCATGCTTATCAAGAAGTTCTTCTATGCTCTTTTTATCCTGCCAATTCAGATTATTCTTCCCTTTTAGCTTTTCTTCAATTTTATTCAGGTCTTTTTGGATCTGCTGAGATTTGCTCAAAGCTTTTTCCATCTTGTTTTCGGTCTGACTCGAATTTTTAGAAATAGCCTTCGATGCTTCTTCTTTTGAAGGAAGTTTTATTCCATATGTTTTGGATTTAGAGCTTTTTCTTCCATTTACACCATCATTGTCCCAAACCTGGAGATAGTAGTCAAGGCTTTCTCCTGGTTTTAAGTTAAGAGAATCAATATTCCAATTGAATATGAAATTCTGTGACAGGAATTTTTGATCTATTGGTACATTAATGGATTTGAATGGTGATTCCTTCTCTTTATTATCATCTAATGACCTTTTATAAAATAGTCTTAAGCCAGTTAATCCGTAATCATCATTGATGCTTCCTCCTAGGCTTATAAAATTAAATAGAGTTGAATCATGATATTCTTCACTAGAAATTTGAGGAAATTGATCCGGAATTACATTAATAGTATAACTAATCTTCTCTTTACTTTTTACCTGCTTGTTCTGCAGTTCAAGATCGTAGCTTTCTGTCTTGTTAAATGTTTTAGACAGCTTGTAAGCATCGTCTTCTATATTTTCGGTTATCTGTTTCCCTGTAGAAAACAAAATCTTAATTTGATCAGCTGATTTTGTATTGAACTCCCAGGTAACAGAAGTTCCTTCAGGAATGCTTAAATTCCCTATGTTTTTAACCTTTTCAGACTGTTTTTTTAGATAGGATGGGTAGTTTAAATATACATCAAATGATGTAAGCTCGGGTCTATTGATTAGATCAATGGAATATCCGTCGGAGATAAAACCTGCAGCTTCAAAATTGAAGTCTTCTTTTCTTTGTATATTTTTAAAGAGATATGAGAATTTTCCTCCTCCAAGGTTTTTCAGTTTAGACCTTTTATTGGCGGAAATAAGGTAAACAGATTCAGGAATAGAATTGCCTTTTATAGACAAATTGATCTCAAAATCCTCGTTTTTAAAGGCTTTTAATGATTTATTTTCAAGCATAAAGGCGAATGGTGCTTTATCTTTGAAATCTATATTATAGTTAATTATACGTGCAGTGCTTTCTACAAAAATGTGCGGAAGAAAGAATACTATTAAAGCAATTATTACTATTGGTCCGACCAGATAGCGCAAATATCTTTTGTTTTCCTTTATGTTAATAGCGTTGGAAAAAGGGACTATTGATAATGAATTTGTCTTTTGTTCTATACTTGCCCTTATGAGCTCGCTTTCCTTTTCACTCATTTTTTTGAGTTGAAGGGTATTCAAGAGTTTGTCCTTAATTTCTGGAAAATATAGACCTATCTGTCGTGAAGCTTCTTCATCTGACAGCTGTTTATTGATTGCAAAGTATTTTAAAAGAGGATCTAATATCCAGGTAAAAAATGCCAGCGATCCGGAAATTAAATATGTAAAGAAAAATATAACCCTAACTATCTGGCTAAATTTTCCATAGTATTCAAGTATTGAGAAAAATAGATAAGTTGAAGATAGAAGTGTTAAAAATAAAATTCCACCCTTAAGCATTTGGTTAAGGTAGTACTTTCTTTTGTAGGCCTTAAGGTTTACTAAGAGTTTATCGAAGTTTTCTGCTGGTTTCATCACTTCTTAACGAGGTCGTCCAGTTGATTATTTTTGTAGGCCTTTTAAATTAAGATGAGCAGGACCGAACTTCGATCCTGCTCAAAATGGTTATTAATAAGTTTTAATTCAACCAATTACATGTCCGCTTTCTTCGGATACTCAAAGTAGACGTTTGTGAAGTCCCTGTATTGCATTGCATTGTTCGGGAAGTTCTTAACAAAAGCCTGCATTAATCTGTATCCTTCATCGTACCATAATACCATGATTGGAGCATCCTGCATTACTATGTTTTCTGCTTCAAGGAAGTGTTTGAACGCTTCTTCCTGAGTTGTGGCTTTTAGGCCTGCCTCATAAAGTTTGTCAAACTTATCGCTCTTGTATCTCATCATATTTGGATATGGTGGTTTTTCTAGGCTCGCAGGAACAGTTTTTCCATAGAAGAACCACAGGAAGTTTTCAGGGTTTGGATAATCTGCAATCCAACCTCCTCTGAAAAAGTCACTCTTTCCATTGATCATGTTTTCAACTAACTGAGCGAATGGTACAATGTTCAATTCGATAGAAATGTTTAAGTGCTCTTTAAGCTGTTTCTGAATTTCTTCAGCTACTGCAGCATTTCTTTCTCCATCAGAGTTAAGCTCCAGGGTAATTTTAGGGAATCCTTTTCCATCCGGATATCCTGCTTTCTTCAGATAGTATTTTGCAGAATCAAGGTTAAGGTCATATCCATTGATTTTGCTAACGTCATAAACCGGATTCTTAAAGATATCTATAGGTGTAATTCCGTGCGTTGCAGGAGCATAACCTTCTCCGTTAAGCACGAATTCAAGTATTTTCTTTCTGTCTATGGCAAAAGAGAATGCCTTTCTTAAATCTTTATTATTAAAGATTTTACCTTGATTTAGGAATGAAAGGAAGTGAGTTGCCATTTCTGGAGTTCTTTGAAGGTCATATTGTCCGAATTGGCCTTTATTTCCTTTTACCTCTTCAAGGATTTCTATGATATGGTCAGTTGGAAGTCTGTACATCATATCAAGATTTCCTTTTTTGAATTCTAAAAGCTCAGTTTTCTTATCTTTTATAAACTTGATTTTTATAGCATCCAAGAATGGTAACTTGTTTCCGTGCTCATCAGAACCCCAGTAATTTTCATTTTTCTTAAGGATGATTGAGATATCATCTTCAATGCTGAAAATTTTAAACGGTCCTGTTCCTACTGCTTTAGTTCTCATTTCAAGACCATATTTCTCCAAAGCTTCTTTAGGGAAGATGTAAGTGAACGGTCTTGCAAGATTATAAAGGAAGATTGAATTTGGAGCAGTAAGGGTAAATTGAATGGTATTAGGATCGATTACTTTAATACCGTCCACTTCAAATGATGGTTTTTTTCCTCCCTCTGATGCTTTATAGTATTCGTCAGCGCCTTTCAAAATTCCCTGAAATACGCTAAATCCTTGATTGTTAATATTTTGAGTGCAAAGTTGGGTAAAACAGAATTTAACATCCTCTGCTGTTAACTCTCTGCCTTTTCCACCTGGAAAACATTCATTATCGTGAAAGAGTACTCCTTTTCTGATTTTAAATGTGTAAACAGTTTTACTTGGGTCTACGGAATAATCTTCAGCTATCCCTTTTATAAGGCTTAGATCCGCTTGATTAAATTTCATCAAACCTTCGTAAACCTGATTTGCAACGCGATAAGATATTGCGTCGGTTATATTATGAGGGAATAGGTTCTTAATGTAGTCGGACTCATTAACTTTAAACACTCCGCCATAATACCTTCCTCCCTTCGCAGCAGTTAGGCTGGAAGATTCTCCGCTGCCAGTTTCTTTTGTTGTATCACATGATGATAACAGCACCCCGGCGCACGCTAAGGTTAATAACAATTTCTTCATTTATTTTTTAAAAAATTGGTTGAACATTCAAAACCCAATTAAATTTTTAAAGAGGCCAATTTAATAACAAAATGTATTAAACGAAAATATTGATCTAAACAATTTCAATTAGTACCGGGCAATGGTCTGAATGTTTAGCTTCGTTTAATATAATTGCCCTTTTAAGGCGCTCCTTTAAATTTTCTGTTACGGCATGATAATCTATGCGCCAGCCAAGATTTTTACTTCTTGCATTCATTCTGTATGTCCACCATGTGTAATGATGAGGTTCAGAATTAAAGTGCCGGAATGCATCTACAAAACCGCTTCCAAAGAATTTAGACATCCATGCCCTTTCTTCTGGCAAAAATCCCGAAGAATTAGCGTTGGATTTTGGGTTGTGTATATCTATTGTTTGATGGCAAATATTATAATCGCCACAAACAATTAAACGGGGGAAATCTGTCCTAAGTGTGGAAACATAATTATAAAAATCATCTAACCAGCACATTTTAAAGGCTTGTCTCTCTTCACCGCTAGATCCTGAAGGCATATATACGTTGAGAATGGAAAAAGTTTCAAAATCTATTCTTAAAACTCTTCC
Source organism: Sporocytophaga myxococcoides DSM 11118 (assembly GCF_000426725.1). Taxonomy (NCBI): domain Bacteria; kingdom Pseudomonadati; phylum Bacteroidota; class Cytophagia; order Cytophagales; family Cytophagaceae; genus Sporocytophaga; species Sporocytophaga myxococcoides. The sequence continues at coordinate 671,075 of NZ_AUFX01000004.1, forward strand.
CTCATAATCGTATTTTTCCATACCACAACCTACACAAACATTTACAGGTTTAATTTTTGAAAAAATCGCAACTCCACTATATCCTTTTTTAACTGCAGGATGCCAACTCAAATATTTAAATCCTAATTCTTCAATTTCTGTAGTATCAACTTGTTCTGGAGTTGATTTTATTTCCTGAAGGCAAATCACATCTGCCCCTGTTGCATCAAGCCACTTTACAAACCCTTTACTAATAGCTGATCTTAAGCCGTTTACGTTATATGTTAATATCTTCAATCAAAAAGGTATTATAGTGTTTTGAAATACTCCTTTATGTGCATTTTGAGCAGCTTTTCCTGTTCTCTAAGGTCAAATTGGGGCAAATTTTTAACTAACTTCCAATGCGGCCATCCATCCTGATCCTGTCCTTCTAGTTCATAATAACCTGATAAACTTAAAAGTTTGCATATTCCAATATGCATAAGATCCTGTTTTTCTTCTTTGGAATAGTTTCTTTTTCCTTGCCCAAGCTCTTGCACTCCTATTAGAAATAGAATAGCATCCATATTTGGCCTTTTGCCAATTACTGCTTTCAAACTATCAAGCAGTGCTATCCATTCCGGGTCAAAATCTTTATCGGCTGACATCTTTATTTAATTATAATATTGGTTCAAGTTATGAAATGATAATTAGTTTTACTTTATTTTGATTCACTTTTAACCAGCTATGAAGAACTTATTTTATTCATTTTTTGAATTAATATACCCACAATTGTGTGCAGGGTGTAATGATGGTTTGTTAGTCAACGAAGAAATTCTTTGTACTTCCTGCCTTGTAAACTTGCCCAAAGCCGAGATAGGTCTTTTGTCAAACAACGAATTGGAGAAGCGATTTTATGGTAAAGTGATGATTGACCAGGCTTTTGTTTACCTCAAATTCCAAAAAAAGAGCATTGTACAGAATATTTTATTTGATATAAAGTATGGAGGAAATAAAGCTGCTGGAAGGTATTTGGGAAAAAAATTTGGTTTGGAAATTCTTAAAAAGTCTCCTGATTTTATGCCAGACTTGATAGCTCCTGTGCCTTTACATTCGAAAAGATTTAGATCCAGAGGATATAATCAAAGTTTTGTAATTGGGGAAGGACTTGGGGAGAGCCTAGGTGTTTGCTGTAAAGAGATTGTAGGCAGGGTTGTTTCAACTTCTACTCAGACAAAAATTAACAGGATTTTGAGATGGAAAAATGTTGATGGAATTTTTAAAGTCAAAGACGTTTCTGAGATTTCAGGTAAACATATCCTGTTGATTGATGATGTCGTTACAACTGGCTCAACCATGGAAGCCTGCCTGCTTGCTTTACTTGATGCCGGTGCCTCAAAGGTCAGTATTGCATCAGTGGCTATTGCTACATAAAAAAGCCTTTGGGTATTACCCAAAGGCTTTTTAGATTTAATTATATCTATTAATAGTTTGTTCCAGCTTGGATCATCGCACAACGGAATCCGATAGTTGCAGTACAAGAATCTTCTGCAAGGTATCTTCTTGTTCCAGGAGACATCCAGTAAGCAACGTCTTTCCAGCTTCCACCTTTGTAAACTCTTACGTGGTCATCGATAAGAGACTGGAATCCAGCTTTATCGTATCCTTTTTCTTCGTCAAGGAAGCCGTTTCTTCTAAGTGGGTTCAGGTCATCAAAATCTTGGAAAGAAAGAGGACGGTAAACATCATATACCCACTCGTTTACGTTACCAGCCATGTTGTAAAGACCGAAGTCATTTGGAGGATATTCGTAGATGTAAGTAGTGATCATTGCACCATCATTCAATTTACCAGCTATACCGGCATAGTCACCTCTACCTCTTTTAAAGTTGGCAAGGAACATACCCATTTGTTTTCCATATGGATTTCTAAGAGCGTGACCATCCCAAGGATAAAGTCTTTTGTGTGTTTGGTTTTCATCCAACCACTGGTTTCCAATAAGTGCCTGAGCAGCATATTCCCACTCAGCCTCAGATGGAAGTCTGTAGTTCGGAAGAACCACACCAGACTCAAGAGGAATTCTTCCTCCGCCTTCAGGTACTTCAACACCTGCATCTTTAGCTAGCTCGTTGTTTACAACTCTTGTTCTCCAAGTACAGTAATCAACTGCCTGAATCCAGTTAACTCCTACTAATGGGAAATAACGGAAACCAGGATATCTTAAGTAGTGCTCAACATAAGGGTCATTGTAAGCAAGCTCACTTGCCCAAACGTTTGTATCAGGAAGAGCAGATTCATAGAATTCCTGAGAAGAGTCTCTCTGGATATAAAATAAATACTCTAACCAGTGAATGTTTGCAATTTCAGTTTCATCCATGTAAAAAGACGCTACCGTAACAGTTCTTTCTACGTTGTCTCCCGATTTAAGAATATCTTCCTCGAAAGAACCTAAAACAGTTCTACCGCCTTCGATGTACACAAGGTTTGGCCCTTCAGGCTGACCTTGGAAATCTTTAACTTCAAAACCGTTTTCTTCATTGTAAGCCAGACCGGTAACCGTGCTTTCTTTGCCCGGGTTGGTGCTGGTAGGATTTCCCTTTGAACAGGCAGAGATGATTACTGCTCCTGCTGCTATGAGGGATAGCCCTTTTAAAGTGGTGAAAATTTTATTCATAACCTGTTTCTTAAATTGTATACACTTCCAGAATAATTTGCTAATTTATGTACTTCCAATATAAAATACAATTAATTAGTTGAATTATATAATAAATTTTTTTGTTGAGGGAATTTCTCCTCAAACGAACTTTTTCCAAACTATATTACTAAATTATAATTTTATAGACAAATAATTAAATTTTTTGGAAATTTATTCAAGGCTAAGTATATACTTGCCAGGTATCCATAAGGTTTAGGTTTTAAAAAATTTTTCTTAAAAGTTTATTTAATTGATTAAAAGGCAAGTATTATACCTCCATTTACTCCAATAGAATATAGTCTTTCTTTTTCTGGCACATCTTTGCGTAATGGAGTGAAAAAGTAAGTAAACTGTGGCATAAGCATAAAGCCAATATTTTCAGATATAAATGCTTGCACTCCTGTACCTATATTTCCCCCCATTAAAAAATTATTCAAATTTGCATCATCTCGCGTTAATTCCGATGTTTCAGTTAAAGTGCCTGATGTGTAATAATCAGTTTTTTCCTTTGCTTTTATCAAATAATTGAAAGAAGGGCCAACTCTCACAAATAGAGAGATTTTCTCTTTTTTGATATAGCTGTAATTCACGAAAACCGGAAATTCAAATAGCTCCGCTTTAAAAGAACCTTTGGCCTGATCATTTCCATTTACAGGAGTGCTTAATGTTGTTAAGGGCGTTTTAAAACCTTTTCTGCTGTATCTGCCTCCAAGACCAAAAGCAAATCTATCATTAAGGTGTTTTTCAAAATTTAATCCGAGAGAATAACCATAAGTCCCCGTTTCTTTTTTGCGCGTCTCTTTAATGTTTGGTTGATCACTTGTAACACTTAAGATTCTGGAGGTATATTCTGGAGAATAATATATAGTTATTTTCCAGGGATCATGTATATCCTGTGCTATTGCTATGGTATTTCTAAAAGTTAATAAGCAAACTGCAAAGAGAAATATACCAGTAAATCTGTTTTTAAGAAGTGCTTTCATTAAGACTGGGATTATAAAAATTTAACCGTGCAGTAGTTATTTTGTTTTTGCCCAATTATCGTCTTTTTGATATGCAATCTGCATTTGACAGATGAATTAAATAATTTCCGTTTCAAGTTCGTTCTTTCATAAATTATCCGTTATGAAAGGCATCACTTTAATTTTATTTTTCCTCGGAGTTTCAAATTTAGCCTTAGGGCAAAATCTAAATGTCAGAGAACAAGATGTTCTTTTCAGAAAGCATCTTGTGAGAGCATTTACTTTACAAGATCCAAAGAATGTTGAATTGTTTGGGGAAAATGCAGTTATGTCAGAAATTTTGCTAAACGCTGTTGAAAAAGGCAATCTTTTAGCTTACAAAGACAGAATGTGTAAGGAGGAACTATCAAGAGAAGAAATATTATCTAAAGTCATACTATCTGATGAAGACACCATTGGTTTTATTTTTCCGCATTCATTAAAAGAAATAGAATTAGGCGAAGATATTATCTTTGATAAGCACAGGTCTGAGTTTGTTTTTGATCAAAAATATATTGCTTTGATAATTCCTCAATCAGAAAATTACAGGGGTATTACTGAACCACTTGCCTATTTTAGATATTTGGATTGCATTAAAGTCTTTAATCAGGATGAAAGGGCATTTAGCCTCAATTTTTCAGGAGTTAAAATTCCCTTTAATGATTTGTTTCTGACCCATTCTTACAAATCTTACATAGTAAAAATAGGGAATGGCAATTATTTTGACCAGGTCTATCCGGATCCTCTAAAAGCCTTCATTGCAGCAAGACACCAGGAAAACTTGCTTAATGATTACCTCTATAAATTTTTCAATCCATGATTAAATATTGAGATAATTAGTAATAACAGAATAAATAGGTACAGGCAATAAATGTGTGATCACAAATATTTTTCGGAAAAAAGCCATCGAACGATGAAAAGGTTTCGTAATTTTAGAGCATGGCAAATACTGCTAAAGAAAAAATTCAACAAGATCACATCCCCGAAGAAGCTCTTGTTGGCCTGTTGAAAGGCAAAGACCAGAATGCATTGGAATACCTTTATGACCATTACTCTCCTGCCGTATTTGGAATTGTGTTACGTATAGCAAATTCCGAAAAAGCTGCCGAAAAGATATTTAAAGAAGTATTTTGTGAAATATTAAAAAGGATATCAGAATTCAATCATAAAACAGAGAAGTTTTTTGATTGGCTTTTGAGAATTGCAAGAAGTACAGCTTTAGAATTGGTTAGCAAAAGAGGGTTTAAGCAAAATAATTTATCAGATATAGTGCAGATGAAGACACAAGAGGGAATTCTTGGAAATACGGAACCTGCAGTATCAAGGGATTTTCTCAACAATCTTAATCCTGAACAAAAGCATTATCTGGACTTGATTTATTTCCAGGGTTTGACTATTAATCAGATTGCTGAAAAGTTTAATCAACCGGCAAATGCAGTAAGAAATAAAGCTAAGGCGGCTTTGCACATGTTAAAAGCATTACACTCCTGATATGACTTCACAAGAATTAATTAATTCCGGAAAACTGGAGCTTTATGTTCTGGGAGAGTTATCAGAATCTGAGTCTCACGAAATTGAAATAGCGAGCGCAGGAAATCCGGATGTAAATGAGGAAATAAGAACACTTCAAAATGCATTAAGGAAATATGTAATGTGTTTTGAAAAGACTCCACCTTTGGGTTACAAGAGACAGGTGCTTGAGGATCTGGCAAAGCAGAATGAATTGCGTGAGTCTGATGAAACCTCAAAAAAAACAATCAATGAAAAGGTAGAGAAGTTTGAAATGTCAGAGGAGAAAAGCAAAGCTTCCAATATTTTACTTCCGATATTTATTGTTACGTCCGTCATTTCACTTGTAGCCGCTGCATTTTTTGCTTATCATATGAAAAATGCAAATATTGACCTGGTGAATTTGAATTCCGATAATTCTCTGGTTAAAGAGTCCTCATTAAAAGAGAAAGAAAATCTTTTGAATGAGATGGTAATAGTTAAAAGTGAATTACAATCTGCACTTTTAAGTGTTGAGGTTCTCAAAGATTCTAATTTTACGAAAATTGAAATGTCTAGTCCGGATGGTGCCGTTAAAGTCCCTTTATATTGGAACAAACTAAATGGAGAGCTTTTTGTGGACGGGGCAAATATACCAGTATTGTCTGAAGATAAAACCTATCAACTTTGGGCAATATATGAAGGTGTTCCTGGGAATTCAGGATTTGTAGTTGGTCAGGTAAAATCCTTACAGAAAATGACAGGCGTATCTAAAGCAGAGGCATTTTCTTTGACTGTCGAATCGAAGGGAAACAACACAGATCCTTCGTTTGAAAATATTTATGCTACGATTACTTTGGAATAAAACAGTGAAGTATGTCTTTATTAAAGCCGGACAATGAACTCATTGTCCGGCTTTATTTTTTACTAAAAGTTATTAATATGGATAGTAAATTAAATTCCTGTACTCTGGGTGTTCTACAAGAAAATCCTGGACACAAGAGCAGGAGGCCTTGATCCGTGCATTTTTCATTTTAGCAAAATTGAGTGCATATTCAACAATAGTTGACCGTAGCTCTTTTGCCTGTTTCAAGGTCTGAGGAATAAAAGCACTAATAAAATCCCAGACAAGATCATTCCATTTTATGTATTTCAAAGTACATTCAACCCCTTCAATTGTAGTGAAGAATTTTCTTTCTTCTTCGTTATGTCTGATCATTACTTTTGTCGTTCTCTCCATTGCTTTTTACTCTCCACTAAATCAACCCGGAAAGTTAAAGGATTGTTAAGAAGCTATATTTCAGAAGTTTTTAAATTTAAAAGTTTTAGGTCAAATGCATTTGATAATGAGTAGATAAGGTCGGAGTTTAGGTTATACCAGGCTGTCATTTTATCAAGCAATGGGCCATCGGTCGTTACAATAATCCCCTTCGAAAGAATTAGCTGTTTGTCTGCGTCGGGAACTAGTTCCACAGTTGTATCAGGGGAAATTTCTTTGAGAAGGGTTTTAACCCTCCCGCTGTTGGAAACCGGAGCATCAAAATACCAAGTCACCGATCTGGGTTTCAAGGCCCATAAGAAAGAACAAATCTGAGACAATGCCTCGGGCGTTTCCATAACTTTTTTATAAGAACCATGAATAGATGCCAGATCTCTTATACATCCGTCCATCCCTAAGAATAGGCAGGCTCCGGAATAAAATGACTCAATGGTTATTAAAGTATTAAACCCGTCAACAAATACATCTGAGTTTTCGAGTAATGCTGCATCTTTTTGAATGGACAACCTATGTTTCAGAGATTCATGTGTACAGCAGCTTCGCCGAATTGCCATTTGCTGACGGAGATTAAGACGATACCTGTCTCCGACTAGTTTAAGTGAAGAGGCTTCATTATAATTTTTTGAAAGCAACCACGAAAGATCTCTCACTGCTTTCCTTAAATCGGGCAATTTTGTTTCGTTAAAATTGCTTTCATCATCGGGATGAGCTCCTCTATGCTTTCTTTTGTCTGGCATTAGAGCTTATCTTTCAGGAATGAAGCAGTATAATTATTTTTCAGCTTAACCAGATCTTCAGGCACTCCTTCAAAGGTGACATTTCCTCCTCCGTCTCCCCCTTCAGGTCCCATGTCAATAATCCAGTCCGCGCATTTGATCATGTCCATATTATGTTCTATGACGATAACTGAATTTCCTTGCTCAACAAGGGCGTTAAGCGCAGTCAATAATTTTTTGATGTCATGGAAATGAAGTCCGGTTGTGGGCTCGTCAAAGATAAAGAGGATATGGTCTTTAGCCTCTGAATTTCCCTTACCTAGAAAACTAGCCAGTTTAACTCTTTGTGCTTCTCCTCCACTTAGGGAGTTGGATGACTGACCAAGTTTAATATAGCCAAGCCCAACATCAGCGAGGGGCTTAAGTTTCTCAAGAATTTTAGGCTTGTCTCCAAAGAAAGTAAGACTTTCGTCTATCGTCATATCCAGTACTTCAGTGATGTTTTTATCCTTATAAATAACATCCAGAATTTCCTGTTTGAATCTTTTGCCATTACAACCTTCACATTTGAGGTGAATGTCTGCCATGAACTGCATCTCAACTGTGACTACTCCTTCTCCCTGACAAATCTCACATCTTCCCCCTTCAATGTTAAAGGAGAAATTTCCAGGCTTATAGGCACGCGCTTTTGCTAAAGGTTGTTCGCTATAAAGATTTCTAATGGCATCGTAAGCTTTTACATAGGTCACAGGATTTGAACGGGAGCTTTTGCCAATCGGGTTTTGATCAACAAATTCTACCTGAGAAACTTTGCCAAGTAATCCTCCAACCCCATCGTAGCGACCGGTAAATTCTCCCATGTTTCCATGAAGTTTTTTAAGCGCAGGATAAAGGATTTTTTTAACAAGAGTGGATTTTCCGGATCCGCTCACACCGGTAATCATACAAAGTGTGTTCAGAGGAAATTTAACTGTAAGATTATTCAAGTTATTTTCCCTTGCTCCTTTTATCTCTACAAAATCATGCCATGAGCGTCTTCTTTTAGGAACTGAAATGCCCTCTGCTCCATGTAAATATCGAGATGTATGGGAGACATTTTCATCCTTCATTTCTTCAATGCTACCCTGAAAGATGAGTTGTCCTCCATGAGCACCTGCGTCAGGACCTATGTCAATAATTTGATCTGCGGCCCTCATCACTTCCTCCTCATGCTCTACTACAATGACCGTATTTCCAATATTTCTTAAATCTTCAAGAACAGAAACCAATTTCCTGGTGTCTCTCGGATGTAATCCTATGCTTGGCTCATCGAGAATATACATAGATCCCACAAGCGCACTACCAAGAGATGTAGCAAGTCTTATTCTCTGATACTCTCCTCCTGAAAGTGTCGAAGAGACTCGGTTTAATGTAAGATAGCCAAGCCCAACTCTATCCAGGTAGTTTAACCTGCTGGAGATTTCTTTTAAGATTCTGCCACCTACCTGCTTATCGTGACTGCTGAGTTTTATTTGACTAAAAAACTCAATGCCTTTGCTTATTGGCATCAGCACCAGATCTACAATCGACTTTCCATCTATTTTAACATAGGATGCATCTTTTCTTAATCGTGTTCCTCTGCAATCCGGACAAGTAGTTCTTCCTCTGTATCTGGACAGCATTACTCTATATTGAATTTTATGAGTTTTGCTTTCGAGATAATTGAAAAAGTCATTTAACCCATCAAAATATTTATTGCCTTCCCATAGTAATGCTTTTTCTTTTTCATCCAGATCCGAATAAGATCTGTGAATCGGGAAGTCGAATTTTATTCCATTTTTTAAAAGTGGTTCAGCCCATTTGTGCATTTTTTCGCTTCTCCATGGAGCGATTACACCTTCATACACTGATAATGATTTATCAGGAAATACGAGATCCTCATCAATACCAAGGACATGGCCAAATCCTTCGCAACGTTTGCAGGCACCGAAAGGATTGTTAAAGCTGAAAAGGTTGACGGATGGTTCTTCAAATGTAATTCCGTCAAGTTCGAATTTGTCGGAAAATGTCTCTCTCTTTTTTCCCGGGACTTCTATAATGCAGTACCCTTCCCCTTCTATAAATCCGGTTTGTATAGAATCAGCAAGTCTGAAGTTAAGGTCTTCGTCATTTTTATTTACCATTGCCCGATCTATCAATAGGTAAAAATCTTTTACCTTTTTAATAGAGCCGGCATTTTCCATTAATTCTTCAATTGCAAGGACTTCTTCATCTATCAGAATTCTGGAAAATCCCTTTTGCAAAAGCAGATTGAGAACATCTTCTTTTTTCTTTTTATCAGGAAACTTTTGCGGGGCCAGAATCTGTATTTTTTCTCCTTCTGGTAAGTTGTTGATATAGTTTAAAACGTCTTCTACAGAATGTTTTTTAACCTCATTTCCTGAGACAGGAGAAAAAGTTTTTCCGACCCTGGCAAAAAGAAGTTTTAAATAATCATAAATCTCCGTTGTTGTTCCTACTGTGGAGCGAGGATTTTTGCTGTTAATTTTCTGCTCAATGGCAATAGCAGGAGAAATCCCCTTGATATAATCTACTTCAGGTTTTTCCATCCTTACCAAAAATTGACGGGCATAAGCGTTTAAGCTTTCCACATACATTCTTTGTCCTTCCGCAAATAATGTATCAAATGCAAGAGAAGATTTCCCGGATCCGGATAATCCTGTTATCACTACCAGTTTATTTCTGGGAATCGCGACAGAAAGATTTTTCAGATTATTAACTCTGGCATTTTTAATAATGATGTATTTTTTGGGATCAAGCTGATCTAAAACATCTGATTTTTCCGCCGTAACTATTTTTCCCATAAATTATATTGACAACTGTTTATTTCGTAACAATTTTTCTTAAAATAAGTATATATTTCCGTTGTGTTTTTGGAATATCCAAAAATAATAATTAACTTTAAAATACATTAGTTCAATTATTTTATTCAGTTGAACAATTGTTTCACCCTAAACCCCTACAATATCGAGATAGACTACTACGTTAACTAAACGTGGAATTGAAAATGAAAAACGCTGCTATTATTAGTGATGCTAAATTGGTATCGCTTTACATCAGTGGTGACGAAAACTCTTTTGCTCAACTGCTTAAAAGGCATAAAACAAAAGTTTACACTACCATCTATCTCATTGTTAAAGATCAGTACATAGCCGAAGACCTGCTTCAGGAGACTTTTATCAAGGCTATTAAAAAACTTAAATCCGGAGATTATAACGAGGAAGGAAAGTTTCTACCCTGGATTGTGAGAATTGCTCATAACCTGGCGATAGACTATTTCCGTAGAGAAAAACGTTATCCTACTATAATAATGGAGGATGGGTCGAATATTTTCAATTCACTCGATTTTTCAGAAGATTCAACGGAATCGTTGCAAATAAAAGACGAAACCCATGCAATTCTGAGGAAATTGATTCAAACTCTCCCAGAACCTCAAAGAGAGGTTCTGTTAATGAGACATTATGGCGAAATGAGTTTTCAGGAAATCGCTGATGCAACCGGAGTTAGCATCAATACGGCCTTGGGAAGGATGCGCTACGCTCTCATTAATTTGAGGAAAAAGCTCGAAAAACAAAATGTAGCCTATGATAAAAATTTTTACCCAGAATGATGTAATCCGTTTAGTTTACAATGAAGTAAATGATGAAGAAAGGGACGAAATTTTGCATGCCCTCATTAAGGATAACGACCTGGCGCTCTTTTATGCTGAGCTGCTTGAACTGGAAAGTTCTATGCTAAGTCTTAAAGCTGAGCCTTCTCAAAAGTCTATCGATGAAATCATCAACTTTTCAAAAACTTACGTTCATCGCTAAAAACTAAAAAGGGTCTTGGTTTAGGACCCTTTTTTCTTTTAAAAAGCTTTTTCATAATCTGAAAATCCTCTATTTTTCTAAAATTGAACCGAGATTAAGAATAAAAAATACCATTGTTAACCAACCTGTTAGGTGTTTCAATCCAGTTATTGATTATAATGATCAAAAGGATTTTTCAATGGTAATGCTTAATTTGGGTTGAACATTCCAGATGCTCTGATGCTGAAGAAAGAACGCTTTGAAAAATTCCTGGATCATTTTAGCAAAAATTTTCCCGAACCTGAAACAGAATTAAATTATAACAATCCCTATGAATTACTTGTTGCCGTTATTCTGAGTGCGCAGTGTACTGATAAAAGGGTGAATATGGTAACTCCCAAATTATTTGAAAGATATCCTTCTGCAGAAATTATGGCAAATGCTCCTGCAGAAGAAATATTTGAACTTATCAGAAGTATTTCTTATCCCAATAATAAATCCAAACACCTGGCAGGAATGGCAAGAATGCTCATCAATGATTTCAATGGAGAGGTACCGGAGAAAGTAGAGGACCTTCAAAAATTGCCAGGAGTAGGAAGAAAAACAGCCAATGTTATAGCCTCTGTGATCTATAACCAGCCAACAATGGCGGTAGACACACATGTTTTCAGAGTATCCAAGCGGATCGGACTAGTTTCAGAAAAAGCAAAAACTCCTCTGGAAGTAGAGAAAGAACTAGTCAAACATATTCCTCAAGAACTTATTCATAAAAGTCACCATTGGCTGATCTTACACGGGAGGTATATATGCCTGGCAAGAAATCCTCAATGCCATCTCTGTCCTCTTACGTCTATCTGTAAATACTACCAAAAGTTACCTTCAGCTAAACAAGAAGAAATGAAGTTTTGACCTATGTGCGGAATAAATGTAATCGTGGATAAGACGCGTCTGCTTGATGACAGCTACATCAAAAAGATGAATGCCGCTACGGTTCATCGTGGACCGGATCATTCGGGTGTTTGCTTTTTCCGGAATTCTTCTTTCAATATATATTTAGGAAATAACAGGCTGAAAGTTACAGACCCACTTAGTCGCGCGGATCAGCCAATGGTGAGCGAGGATCAGAATTACGCTATTTCTTATAATGGAGAGGTTTATAATTTCAAGTCATTAAAAAGCACCATACTTAATGATTTTCCCTTCAAAACAGATGGAGATACCGAAACAGTTTTTTATAAAATCATAAAAAATGGAATTCAGGCTGCAAATGAATTTCACGGAATGTTTGCATTTGCCTTTTATGACCATGCCAAAGAAACACTAAGCCTTTGCAGAGACGAGAGAGGAATAAAGCCTATCTATTACTTTGAAGATGAAAAATACTTTATCGCATCTTCAGAAATAAAGGGCATTCTGGCAACAGGGCTTGTAAGCAAAGAACTGAATGATAAAGAAATTTATAACTATTTCCTTTTTAAGTATGCGCAGCGTCCAAATACATTTTTCAAAAATATTTTTGAGCTGGAGCCTGGCAAATTTATTCATTTGAATAATCATTTTCAGAAAGAATCTAAATCCTATAAATTGAATTCTTCCAATGGATATCCTTTTAAGAAGCAGCAATATTCAAAAGAAGAAATTTTAGAAAAATCTGAGGAATTAATTCAGCAAGCTATAAGGGAACAGACATATTCCACCGGAGCATCAGGAATTTTTCTCAGCGGAGGAGTTGACTCAACATTGCTTTTGGCTGTTTCAAAGGAGTTGTTTGGAAGCGGGGTAAAGACTTATAGTATTGTAAATAACAAAGATGAGGCATGGGCAGGCACGGAAGACTTTTCATATTCCAGACTTGCAGCAAAAAAATATCAGGCATCACACACGACGGTTCAGATTTCAGCTAAAGATCTTGACCGACTGGATGAAATAATCCGAAGGCTTGATCAGCCCATCGCAGATAGTGCAATATTGCTTACGTATCTTATTTCAGAAAAAGCGTTTGAAGATGTAAAAGTTGTTCTATCCGGAGCTGGTGCCGATGAGGTTTTTGCCGGATATAACAGGCATAAGGCTTTCAGCATTTATCTAAAATATTTCAGAAGTTCAGCAGCAATTCACACTGGCCATCTTTTAGGTGAATTTAATTCATACAAATCAAAATCTTTGAGGCTTATATCAAGGTTTTTGAATGATATTGACCATGATCCTCAAACAACTTTTTTTAATTTTTCCAATTTGAAATTCAGGGATTTTCTCCGTTTGCAAGAGTTTGGAGAAGTCTGGAGTAAAGACCAGTTGCTTGAGTCAGCGCTGAACTATGACAAAAACTATTATCTGGTAAATGACATATTGAGCCTTACTGATCAGATGACAATGGCCCACTGTCTTGAAGCTCGTGTTCCTTATCTCGATAAGAATATCGTAGCTTGGTCTGAATCTTTGGGAGCAAATACATTGCTTAAAAATGGCACCAAATGGATTCTGAAAGAGTTGCTTCAGAGAAAAAACGGGGCTGAATTTGTCAAGCGGAAAAAAGAAGGGTTTGGCTTGCCACTCAAGAGCTGGTTTGAAAAAGATATAGGAAAAAACTTACTACATCAGCTCAAAGAAAAAAATCAACTTTTGTATCGGTTTTTCCCATATTATAAAGTAGACCAAATGGTCGAACATCAGGAACGGAAAACAGCAGATTTTACAGCGGAGTTATGGGCACTCATTATCCTGAGCCGTTGGCTTAAATTCAATTTTGAATGAGAATATTTTACATTCATCAGTATTTTAAAACTCCACAGGAAGGGGGTGCTATAAGATCCTGGCATCTGACAAACGCTCTGGCGGATGATGGGCATGAAGTGCTGGTCATTACTTCTCACAATAAAGAATCAGGGATCCGGCATTTCGGAAAAGTGAAAGTTTGTTACATAAAGATAGCCTATGACAATTCCTTTGGTTTTAGTAAAAGAATAAAAGCCTTCCTTTCCTTTTTCTACAAAGCATTTAGAGTTATCATATCTGAAAAGAGACCAGATCTTTTATTCGCAACGTCTACCCCTCTTACTGTGGGAATCCTTGCTTTATTGATAAAGAAGTTGAAAGGCATTCCGTATTTCTTTGAAGTGAGGGACCTTTGGCCCTTGGTTCCGGACGAAATGGGAATAATTAAGAATAGCTTTATTCTTAAAGCAGCTTATTTTTTTGAGAAAACAATCTATAAAAACGCGGATAAAATAATTGCTCTTTCCCCTCCTATTCAAGCGTATATTTTTGAGAAGACTGATGATCAAAAGAAGGTAGTTTGTATTCCTAATTTTTCAGACTGTGAATATTTTGTAACAGAAAGGCATGATCGTTCAGAAAAGTATCCATTAGTGAAAGGAAAGTTTGTTATCGGATATTTTGGAGCTGCGGGGAAAGCAAATGATCTTTTACGAATAGCGGAAGCGGCTAATTATTTTAAAAATACCGGTGAAAGAAATGTAGTTTTTTGGATTATATCTTCAGGTGCTGAGCTAGCAAGAATTAAGAACTATACACATGCGCATGAGCTTGACAATATCATTTTTTCTGAATTTCAGAATAAAGAAAACATTCGGGAAGTACTAACATTGTGTGATGCTTCTTATGTCTCTTATGCAGGTTTTCCTTCCCTTTGGACTGGAAGCCCTAACAAATTTTTTGATGGCATCGCTGCAGGAAAGCTTATGATACTGAATTTTGAAGGTTGGTTAAAAGAGGAGGTTGAAGAATATGATTGTGGATTTTATTATAATCCGCTTAAGCCAGAGCAGTTATGGGTAAAACTTGAACCATATCTCAATAATGCAGACTTATTAGAAAGGGCACAAGTTAATTCCCGTCGACTTGCTCTTGAAAAATTTTCAAAGAAGGAATTGAGTTCCAAATTTCTTGCCCTTTTCAAATAGCCTGTCAGAGTTGGCTATCATTTATTTTTCAGTTGCCTTCTTTGGCTTGTATTTAGATTCATCAAAAATCTTTCTTGCATTTTTATCAGCCATAAGATCCTGAAGAGTAACATCCGGATGATCTTTCATATACTTTCTTACGATTTGCCATCCCAGCCAGCGACCAATGCGGCCAGGGCACTTCTCTCCTATTTCACTGATTTTTGGAGATTCGCCAATATATTTTTCAATGATCCTTGGCTTGGTTTCATAAAACAATTTCTTATCAATAAAATGACCCCAGATCAAATCCAGATTTTTTTCAATATCTTCTACTGTCTTTTCCGGATACATAATCAAAAGGCTGTCTTGTGTTTCCGGTAATACTCTCTCCATAAAATAAAGTGTTTTGCCATGATAGATCATATGAGCCAGCATAGTCTCGTCCTTCGAATCCACTTCATTGAATTTGTTTGAAAGCGCCATTGCGACCATTGGAGTGATGAAGGGCTTGTCATATCTGCTTAGGAAATAATCATATGTTACCGGTCTGAATTGAGCTTTAGGTCCGAGGAAATAATCGGAGCTTATTACAACAAGACTATCTGAAACAGAAATGTCTTTGTTGAATTTAAATCCAGTTATAATAGTGTTTACCTCGGGTGCATTATAATTTGGGTAATAAAATTTGATATTTTCAAAAAGATCGGTAAGCTGATCTTTCAAGTAAGGAGGTTGATTAATATATTTTTCAGACTCTTCGTAAAATGCTTTAAGCTGAGGGTTGCTATAAAGATTAAACATGAAATCAATCATTTTAGGATCAGCAGCAGCATTGGGCACCTCGAGGTATTCAGCACTAAAACGTGGGTGTTTTTCCAAAAAAACCTTAACATCTTCAGTGGTCTTCACGTTAAACAGACCTTGTGACAGATTTTCGTAGTGTATTTTGAGTTTTGGCTTTTCGTCTTGAGGAATAGTTATTCTTTCCTTTCCTTGATTGTCGTTTTTACAGGAGAACAGGACAAGGACTAAAAAGGCAAAAATGAAAAACCTGGGAAACATGTTATTAGAAATTAAGTATATATTTACACTGAACAAAATTACTTTTATCAAATCGTAAAACTATGAAAAAAGCATTTTTATTATGTTGTATTCTGCTTTTAAGCATTACATCATATTCGCAAGTGAAGTTGGGTCTTAAGTTTGCTCCGGGCTTCAGTTTTAACAGGGTTTCAGCGGACGACAAGGCTGGCGTTGATTTCAAAAAAAACGGCCTTGGAATAAGATTTATTGCAGGTCCGGAAGTTTACTTTTTGATTGGGGATAACGCTGCTTTTGTAACAGGAGTCTGGTTTTCTTCAAGAAGGGTAGGGATCAAATATGTAGGAGCTGGAACAACAACTAAAGAAACCTATAATCTTCAATATATTGCACTTCCTGCATATTTGAAGTTGTACACTAATGAGATTGCAACAGACATGAAGGTATATTTTAATGTTGGAGGCTCTTTTGATATTAAAATAAAGGACAACAATATTAAAACAGATTTGTCGGATCCTTATATCACCAAGTGGAGACCTATTGATGCAAGTATTCTTTTAGGAACAGGTATACAATTGCAAATGGGAGAAAGTACTTACCTTCTTGCTGGTATTAGCTATAACAGAGGATTGGTCAATGCTGCTTCAAAAAGGAGATTTGATCTTACTGATGTAAATGGAAATCCTATAGATCCCAAATTAAAAATTAACACTGATTTGATTTCTCTTGATCTTGGCTTGAGATTCTAAGAAATAGAAATAAAAAATCCTGAATGAACAGGGGGAAGAAATCAAACAATTTCGATTTCTTCTCCCTGTTCGTTTTTAAACTTAAATTCAGTAATTCCGAGAGAAGTATCTTTCTCCATTCTTATCCACCTCTGATATTTGAAGAACCATTTTACCCTACGGGACATAATTCCTTGGGTAAAATAAGCATGTAAATATGGGTGTAATGCAATACGAATATGTTTTTCGTTTTGCTTGTTAATGATGTATTCCAGATTGTTTTCCAGTTGGTCGGAAACGAGAATGCTGGCAGTAATTTTCCCGGTACCGTTACAAGTTGGGCAGGTTTCCAGGGTGCTTATGTTCATCTCAGGTCTTACTCTTTGACGAGTAATCTGCATAAGACCAAATTTAGATAGAGGAAGAATAACAAATTTAGCTCTGTCGTCCTTCATCTCTTCCCTCATTTTTTCATAGACAATTCTTCTGTTATCAGCTTTCTTCATGTCTATGAAATCTACCACAATGATACCACCCATATCTCTTAGTCTAAGCTGACGTCCGATTTCTTTGGCGGCTTCAAGGTTAACGGCAAGTGCAGTATTTTCCTGATCGCTTTCCGCATTGGATTTATTCCCGCTGTTCACGTCAATGACGTGGAGTGCTTCGGTATGTTCTATGATGAGGTATCCTCCGCCAGGCAAGCTGACCGATTTTCCGAATAGGCTTTTCAGTTGTTTTTCAATTCCTGCGGCTTCAAATAACTTAACTTTTCCCTGATGCAGTTTTACTATTTTCTCTTTATCCGGCGCGATAGTCTTGATAAAATTTCTGATTTCATCATAGCTTTCTTTGCTATCAATGGAAATAGTATCAAAGCTTTCATTCAGCATGTCCCTCAAAATAGAAGAAGCTCTGCTCAATTCGCCAATAACCAGATCTCTGGGTTTGGCAGTTTTCAGGGCTTTAAATCCATCTTCCCACTTTTTAACAAGCGTTCTAAGATCTCTGTCAAGTTCGGCAACATCTTTTCCTTCCGCAACAGTTCTAATAATAACGCCGAAGTTTTCGGGTTTAATAGAAGTTACAAGTCTGGTAAGTCGGAGTCTTTCGTCTTTTTCGGTGATTTTTTTAGAGACGCTGATTACATCAGAGAAGGGGACAAGCACAATGTATCTTCCAGCAAGAGAAATTTCACAAGACAATCTTGGCCCTTTGCTGGAAATCGGCTCTTTAACAACCTGCACAAGTATCTGCTGATTTTTAGTCAGCACCTGGCTTATTTTTCCATCTTTTGGAATATCTTTTTCCAGGTTGAATTTATTGAGCTTTGAAGTCGCTTTAGAGTTCGTCTGAACAAATTTTGAATATTTGGTCAGGGATTTAAATTGGGGGCCAAGATCTAGATAATGAAGAAAGGCGTCTTTCTCATATCCCAGATCTATAAAGGCAGCATTTAAACCAGGTACAAGTTTTTTAACAGTTCCCAGATAAATATCTCCCACGTTAAATTGATGTCCACTTGATTCAAAGTGGCATTCAATTAAACGTTTGTCTTTCAGAAGGGCAATACGATTCCCTTTCTGAGTAACATTAATTAGGAGTTCGTTACTCAAACCAGTTATTTTGTTTTAAAAAATAAACAAATAGAAATTACCAGTCCAAAAGAAACTATTGAACTGGCGGAAAAGTGGAAAACTGGAAACTGAAAAGGATTATTTTTTCTTGTGTCTGTTTTTTCTTAGACGTTTTTTCCTTTTGTGAGTAGCAATTTTATGTCTCTTTTTTTTTTTTCCGCAAGGCATAATCTGTAAATTTTATTTTGTAAACTTTATTTTAATTCCTTTAAATAACTATCGATGGTTGAAGCAAATACAGGATCTGTATTAAGCATCTTTGCTTTTTCAAAGTATTGTTTCGCTTCAGATCTTTTTCCCATTTCATACTGTGCAATCCCCATATATAAAAGACCAGCAGTATGGTTTGGGTTTAGTTTCAAAAGATCATTAAACCTCGAAATTGCCTTTTCATGTTGCTTGGATTGAAGGGAAAGAATTCCAAGATCAAAGATTGCAGCCTGGTTATTAGGCTCATCTTTCAGAACTTCTCTCAGCATCATAATGCCTTTCATCGGTTCAGGTCCTCCGACAAATGTCATGGCCATTTTGGCTTTAACATCATAAGATTTCGGATTGTTGTCCAGAATCTTCTCGTAAAAAGATCTGGACTTGGCACTGAAGTCCGCTTTTTCAGCATCTCCGGCAACAAGTGCAGCCTGATTGTAGGCGTCTCCTGCTTTTTCCCAGGTCTCCGGCTTTGGATCCAAAGCGGCAACTTCTCCTGAGAATTTAGCTGCACTATCAAAAACCATGGCTTTTAAATAGAGCCTAGAAATTGAGTCGGCAAATTTAAGCTTTTTTTCTTTATTAGAAAAGGAATAATAATTCTTTCTAAGAACCTCTATTTTTTCAAGGTCCTCCTTTTTAACAGATTTGGTATGCTCGTCTGGAGCAACAGGTGCGGAAACAGAGGCGTCTTGGGCTGTTTGGGTCGACGATTTTAATTGCTTGTCATTTTTTATAATGACCTTCGGCAATTGAAAAATCAAAACCACAAATATGGCCGAGGTTATTATCAGAGCTATTTGTGGTTTTGTCATTAGTTTATTTTTGTTCAAAACTACTAATTTCTTTCTTCTTTAACAGGACCTTCTTTAACAGAAGTTTTAATTTTTTCTACAAAAGTTTTAGAAGGCTTGAAGCTTGGAATAAAATGCTCATCAATTATGATAGCAGTATTTTTTGAAATGTTCCTTGCAACTTTCTTAGCTCTTTTCTTATTTACGAAGCTTCCAAAACCTCTTACATAAATGTTCTCGCCTTCAGACATTGTTGATTTAATAACATTGAAGAAAGCCTCTACCGTTGCAGAAACATCTGTTTTATCTACGCCGGTTTTTTCAGCAATTTCTGCGATTACTTCTGCTTTTGTCATAATTATAAATTATATTTAATTAATAGGGAAATTTTTAATACTGAATACTGAGCTGATTTACTTCGTAAGCAAATTTGGGAAATAAAAATTTGCACGGTGTTCCTAATTCTCTCTAAATCTTACTTTTGTAATATAATAACGTGGAAAACAAAGAATTCGTTTGTCAATTAATTACCTGGTACTCAAAAAACAAGCGTGATTTGCCTTGGAGAGAAACCCAAAATCCTTATATAATATGGCTTTCAGAGATACTTCTTCAACAGACTAGGGTAGATCAGGGCTTGCCCTATTTCTACAAATTCGTAGATAATTACCCTGATGTGAACAAGTTGGCAAATGCAGAAGAAAGGGAGGTTTTGAGATTGTGGGAGGGCCTGGGATATTATTCAAGGGCAAGAAACTTACATGCAACCGCAAAACTGATTGTGGAAAAATATAGTGGAATTTTTCCCCAAACATATAAAGAACTTCTGAAGCTTAAGGGAGTTGGTCCATATACAGCCGCAGCTATTGCCTCTTTTTCTTTTAATGAATCTGTAGCAGTTGTAGATGGAAATGTCTACAGGGTTCTTTCCCGAGTTTTCGGAATAGATGACGATATTAGGTCTCCTTCAGGGATTAAGAAATTTCGTGAGCTGGCAAATTTGCTGATCCCAAAAAAAGATCCTGCAACGTACAACCAGGCAATAATGGAATTTGGTGCCCTCCATTGTGTTCCGGCAAAACCAAAATGTGAAGATTGTCCGGTTTCCGCTCAATGCTATGCATTTTCAACAAATGCGCAATCTCTGCTTCCGGTAAAAAATAAAAAAATAGTAAAAAAGAACAGACACTTTAACTATTTGGCTTTTAGGTGGAAAGACAAGATTTTGATGAAAGAGAGGAAAAGTAAGGATATATGGCAAGGATTGTATGAATTTTATAATAATGAATCTTCTGAAATTCTTGATCCGGGGAAATTATTAAATAAGCTACCCTCAAAGGAGTTAACCGTGGTGAAATCCTCTGAAGTGATGAAACAGATTTTAACTCATCAAGTGCTTTTCTGCCAGGGCCATATTATTAATGTAAATTCCAAGACAGCATTTAACGCCATAAAAGGAGCATTAGAATTGAAGGAATTCTCTATTAATCAAATAAATGACCTTCCAAAACCTGTTTTGATCCAAAGATTTTTGAAGCAATGTGATTTTTAATTATCTTTAGCTCTATTATTATATTTAATTAATAAACCTTAAAACAATCAGCTATGAGCGGTGTAAACAAAGTAATTCTGGTAGGACGCCTTGGGAAGGATCCTGAAATCAGAGTAATGGAATCCGGAAGAAAGGTAGCAAGCTTTACCTTAGCCACTTCGGAAGTTTATAAAGACAAAAACGGAGAAAGAGTAGAACAAACAGAGTGGCATAATGTGTCATTTTGGGGGCCGATTGCAGATGTAATTGAAAAATATCTGAAAAAAGGCAATCAGCTTTATGTCGAAGGTAAGCTAAGAACGCGTTCTTATGAAGATAAGGAAGGCGTGAAGAAATATACCACTGAAATTATCGGACAAAATATGTCTATGCTAGGTGGTGGCGGAGCAAGACAGGCAGATGGAGGAGAAGCGAGAGCTTCATACAGCTCTGAGCCTGTAGCACAATCAGCTTCCGTAGACGATGATATGGATGATCTACCTTTTTAAATAATATTTTAAGTTTAACTTAACAAATAATAATATGGATTCGGATGAACCTGGCCCCGCCAATTTAAATAAGTTACCAGATTTTGTGCGTCTTAACTTTTTCACCGAATCATTAATTCCAAAAATATTTCATTATTGTAAGTTCCTGGTTATTTCTATCCAGACAGGCGTTTCTGTTTTGAATAAAAATAATTTCAGGAACTTATTCTTTTGCCAATACGGTTCACAATTAATGACAACTAATTATGGCTTATAATCCGTTTTCGTGGGTAATAAAGTCAATGTCGTTGCTTGAAAAGAGATTGGTAAAAACTAACCAATCGCCCTTAGATAAGATTAACGAAGAATTTGAGGCGGCAACCGGGGAAGAAACTACCGTTGAAGAAAAGGAAATGATCAAAGGTCTGGTCAAATTCGGAAAAACTTCGGTAAAGCAAATCATGAAAAGCCGCATTGATATTACCGCATTTAGTTCTGAGCAAACATTTAGGGAGGTATTGGAGAACATCAGCAAACATGGTTTTTCCAGAATACCTGTATACAAGGATGGTATTGACAATGTAGAGGGTATCCTTAATATAAAGGACTTGTTTCCTTATATCAATGAACAGGGCAATCCTGATTTTGACTGGCATAAACTCCTGCGTCCTGCTTATTTTATTCCCGAAACAAAAAAAATTGAAGACCTTCTGAAGGATTTCCAGCAAATGCGTCAGCATATGGCCATTGTTGTGAATGAATATGGAGGTGTTGCTGGTCTGGTTACACTCGAAGATATTATTGAGGAAATTGTAGGAGAAATTGCAGATGAGTTTGACGAGGAGGATCAAACTTATATTAAGGTAAATGATAACTCCTGGCTTTTCGAAGGTAAAATTTCTCTTAATGATTTCTGTAAAGTATTTGACCTGGATCCAGTAGTTTTCGAAGAGGTTAAAGGTGAGGCAGAATCTCTTGGAGGTTTGTTGCTTCAGCTGAACTCTGATCTTCCGGAGCTGGGAGATAAAATTATGTTTGAACGATTCCTTTTTACAGTAGAATCGGTGAATAACAAAACTATAAAAAAAGTAAAAGTATCAATTGTTGAGGCAAATGAGGTTAATGAAACAGGCAGCTAAACTTTTATCAGTTATTGTATCCGTAGCTGCATTATATTCCTGCACAGAACAAGAAGAATACACGCCAAAGCCAAAAGGCTATAACCGTATCGATCTTCCTAAAGCTGAATATGTAAAGTTAACAGAAGACCATCCTTACACTTTTGAAATTTCTAAATTTTCCGAGGTACTGAAAGACACTTCTCCTCTAGCTGAGCCTCACTGGATAGACGTTTATTATCCCGAATATAAATGCAATGTGCAGATTACTTATAAACCTTTGCATAACAATAAACAAACCCTTAACGAGCTCTTTTCTGATGCTCACAGATTAAAAGGTGGCCATCAGAAAAAAGCTACTTCTATAGATGAACTCGTTACCAAAACAGATAACGGCAAGTATGTTACTTATTTTGAATTGGAAGGTGAGGTCCCAAGTCAGTTCCAGTTTTATGTTACGGATTCTACAAAACATTTCCTGAGAGGAGCTTTATATTTCCGGACAGCAACTAAAAACGATTCTCTTTCTCCCGTCATTGAATATATGAAGAACGACATAGTTCATATGATGAACACCCTGGAGTGGAAAAACTAAAAAATTTAGTTTTCTTTTTATACCTTTATTCCTTTAAAGAATTCTAAAGGAATAATGGCTGGATTTTTCGAAACCAGAATCGAATTTTTAAAAGGAATTGGTCCGCAGAAGGCAGCTTCTTTAAATAAGGAGCTATCCATATTTACTTATGCAGACCTTATTCAGCATTATCCTTTCCGGTACGAAGATCGATCAAAAATCTATAAAATTTCCGAAGTCCATGAAGAGCTTCCCTATATTCAGATAAAGGGAAGAATTACAGGGATGTCTTCTGCCGGCGCTATAGCAAAGAAGAGGATCATGGCTGAGTTTTCCGATGGCACCGGCATTATTGAACTTGTCTGGTTTCAGGGGGCAAAATGGGTTGTAAGCTCATTAAAAACTGGAGTTGACTATTTGGTTTATGGTAAGCCAAATGTTTTTAACGGAAAAATTAATATAGTTCATCCTGAGATGGAGCTGTTTTTAGAGAAGTCTCCGGATAAAGGACTTCAGCCTGTATACAGTACTACAGAAAATCTAAAACGCAAACATCTAGATAGCAGAGCAATTTCCGGGCTTCAGGAAAAGCTTCTTGAGATTGCAGTGCCTGCAATTCAGGAGACTTTACCAATGGAGCTGATTATGCGCTATAAGCTTCTTTCAAAAAAAGAAGCAATGAAAAATATCCATTTCCCCGGTTCTCCAAGACTGCTTGATGAAGCAAAACGAAGACTCAAGTTTGAGGAATTATTTTTCATTCAGCTTCGGCTTTTCATGCAAAAGCAGATGCGTAAGGAAAATTTCAAAGGTCAGGTTTTCAGGAATATTCCCCTGCTGAATGAATTTTATAAAAACCACCTACCTTTTGATCTCACTGAAGCTCAGAAGAGGGTTGTAAGGGAAATTTACAAAGACCTGTGTTCTGGTAAACAAATGAACCGTCTTCTTCAAGGAGATGTGGGAAGTGGTAAAACCATTGTAGCTTTTGTATGCATGCTCATGGCCATCGACAATGGAGCCCAGGCAGCATTAATGGCCCCTACCGAGATTCTTGCAGATCAGCATTTCAAAGGGTTGAAAGAATTCGCCGACAAGCTGGGACTTTCAATGGCTTTACTTACCGGCTCAACAAAGCAAAAAGATAGAAAGGTTATTTTTAAGGACCTCGAGGAGGGAAAGTTAAATTTTATAGTAGGTACACATGCATTGATTGAAGACAATGTTAAGTTTCAAAATCTGGGCATTGTAATTATTGATGAACAACACCGCTTCGGTGTAGCACAAAGGGCGAAGCTGTGGAAGAAAAATGTTATTCCTCCTCACATTCTCGTGATGACGGCAACACCTATCCCTAGGACACTGGCCATGACGCTCTATGGAGACCTTGATATTTCTATCATAGATGAGTTGCCAAAAGGAAGGAAGCCAATTAAGACCATGCATCAGTTTGACAAGGATCGCATAAAACTTTTTGGTTTTATGAGAAATCAGATTGAAGAAGGACGGCAGGTATATGTGGTTTATCCATTAATAGAAGAAAGCGAAACGCTTGATCTCAAAGATCTGATGGATGGTTATGAAAGCATTAGCAGAGCCTTTCCGGATTATGCGCTTGGAATTCTTCACGGACGAATGACTCCTGACGCAAAGGATTATGAGATGAAACGCTTTGTAAAAGGGGAAACTAAAATTCTTGTTTCTACTACTGTTATTGAAGTTGGAGTGAATGTTCCTAATGCAAGTGTAATGGTTATTGAAAATGCTGAGCGATTTGGTCTTTCTCAATTGCACCAGCTCAGAGGACGTGTAGGAAGAGGATCAGATCAATCCTATTGTATTCTAATGTCTAATTATAAACTCAGCCGCGATAGTAAAGTTCGGCTAGAGACAATGGTTAAAACCAATAATGGATTTGAGATTGCAGATGTAGATTTAAAATTAAGAGGACCTGGAGACTTGGCAGGAACACAACAAAGCGGAGTCCCAAATCTTATGATCGCAGATCTGTCTCAAGATGCTGCAATAGTAAAGGAAGCAAGAAAGGCAGCAGAAGAAATTATCGACAAAGATCCTAATCTTGATAGTGACGAAAACAGGAATATTAAGCGGCAGATTAATTCTTTCTCCAAGAACGATTTAAACTGGAGCAGGATTAGTTGAGTTGGAAAAGGCGAAAAGCTGAAAGCACAAAGCTTAAAGTCGGTAGTTGTAGAGACGCCATGCTTGGCGTCTCACTGTCCATAAGGGGCGTAGGCGCCTAAGCGTGTTTTTGAGTTTAAGTGATAAAAATAAATTTTAATAATAATCTGTTCTGTCAGGAGCGTTCCCTTGTTAAATATATCTCATGAAAGTAAGTGCAGGCCTATTAATGTATGTTCTTCAGCCGGAGTTCCGATTGTTGCTTGCGCATCCGGGTGGCCCTTATTTTAAAAATAAAGATGAAGGCAGCTGGACTATTCCCAAAGGACAAGTAGAAGCGGAGGAGGAAATTATAGCAGCAGCTAAAAGAGAGTTTAATGAGGAAACCGGAATCCCGGTAAAAGATACCTTGATTGATCTTTCATTTGTTCGGCAGAAATCCGGAAAAAAAGTATATTGCTGGGCTTTTGAAGGGGAGGAGAAATCGGTGGAAAACTTTACCTCAAACTCTTTCGAAATAGAATGGCCACCAAGATCCGGAAAAATGGCTGTTTTTGTAGAAGTTGATAGAATAGAATTATTCACTCCGGCAGAAGCAAGAAAGAAAATAATGGAAGCTCAGATATCTTTTATTGATCGTCTGGAAGCCCATCTGAATAAGGAAGTATAAAAAGCTTAAACATCATTAAGAAACCGAAGTTATTTTTTTATCCACTGTATAACATGAAAAAAATAATCAATCTTTATCCTCTATTATTTGTTCTCCTGTTTGTTTGCTGCAAACCGTTCCAGGAAGTAAAAGTAACGCAAATAGAATCAGTTACATTGGCTGAAAGAACAAATACAATGGTGAAGGTAGATGTGGGAGTAAAAATCAATAACCCGAATGGTTATAGAATCAAAATTAAGAAAAGTGATCTTGAGGGTTTTCTTAATGGAAAATCTATCGGCAAGGTAAACATGGCCAATAGAGTCGTCCTTGACGCGAAGTCAGAAAAAAGCTATACAATGTCTTTTACAGCGGACATGACTCAGCTTATGAAATCATTGCCAGTGCTAATGATAACTAAATCTGCAGTAATTAATGTGAAAGGATATATTACTGCCAAGGTTTTTATTTTTCGAAAGAGAGTACCGGTTGATATGAAGGAACATTTCTCTCCGGATGATATTCAGTTTTAAAGAAGGCTTTTACAGACGCTTTTGATTTTGTTTAATCACTTAAGTATTAATTATAGTATACTTTTTATTTAACAGAATTTATTTGAGTTCGATCAACCAGGTCGCGCATTTTTATGCGCCTTTTTAATAATCTGAGTGATACCAACTTGGTGCCATTTGTTTCCGTATATTTTATTTTTATTAATATTCAAAACATAGTTAACAATCACCCACATTTAAAACCATGCGATACATTAAGTTCAGGAATCTATTTTTACTTGCCTTGACTACATTGGCAAGTGTTGCTCAATCATTTGCTCAGAATAAAACAGAAATACAGGTTTTGAGCGCTGTTGTTAAAGATAAAACGATTGAAGGGGCAACAATAATTTTCCAAAAGAATGGAGAAGCTTCCGTTACAGCTGTGACAGATCCTTCGGGAAAAATTAGTATACCTTCTCCTTTTGGAGGTGTTGACGATGCTTCTGTTACTCTTATTATTAAGAAAGAAGGTTATTCAACATTGGTTACCAAAGGTCCGGTTAAAGGTCTTACCTATGCTCTAAGTCCTACTATGACTGAGTTGGACGGATTGAGAGTTGTGCTTAACTGGGGTAACAGTCCTCAGGATCTTGATTCACATTTATCTTATCCTGGAAATCATATTTTCTTTCAAAAAAAGAAAGGGTCAAGAGCAAACCTTGATGTTGATGACACTAACGGATATGGGCCGGAAACTGTCACTATTGAAAAGAAAGCTCAAGGACAAAAGTATGTTTATGCAGTGCATAATTTTTCTGATGGAAGTGTAACGGGAAGCCATAGCCTTTCTTCAATCAGCAATGCAAAAGTATTTGTATACATAGGAAATACACTGGTACGTTCTTACGCTGTACCAAAAGGTAACAAATCAGGTAATTTGTGGACTGTTTTCATGATTGATGAAAATGGAGCATTTGTAGATATAAATAAATTTCAGGATGTTGCTTCTGATAATGTAGAAAGAGTTCTTGAAGCACAAAGAGGTCCGAATGCTGCTGGTGGAGAGCCGGTGATTTCACAGCAAGATGTTGATGCTTCTGCCAGAATTAACAGAAAAGGAGAAGAAGCTTACCATGCAGGGAACCTGGAGGCATCTGTTGAATTTTATCAAAACGCCATTGAGCTTGACCCTAACAATGGACAGGCTTATAGCAACCTTGGCCTTTCTTTCCAAAAGTTAAATAGAGTTGCTGAGGCAATTTGGGCAAACAGAAAAGCCATTGCTTTGGCACATGGTCCTCAAACCAATACCATTCAGGCGAGCTCTTATTACAACATTGCTAAAATTTACGAAAGTCAGGGACATTGGGAAGACGCCCTTCAGCACTATACCTGGGCAAAGGAAAGGAAGCAAAACACTGCGTATGATAACGGCATTCAGCGAATGAAAGATAAAACCGGTAAATAGTTTTTCATAGAATCTCCTCCATCGGGGGAGATTTTCTTTTTATATATTTTTGAATTTAATCTGATCAGTTCCATGAATTCTTTGTTGAAAAGAATCTTTATTATTTTTCTCCTGCAAGTTTCTTTTGCTTCCTCGCTGTTAGCGGGAGGTCCGAAAAAAATAGCCAAAATAAACAGAAGCTTATGGCCGTATCAGATTAACTCTGTTTACGAATTCGATTTTGCATCAAGGATGGAAATGCTTGTTTTGATCAATGTTCTGGACGATCAGGATAAATGCAATCATATTGATTCCCTCAAGAAATACCTCGGATTAGAGAAAGTTGCTATAGAGTCTGTTAATAAATGGAAAGAGCAGACAAAAGAAATTTTACAAACGAATTTCAAAAGTCTCACACCTGCGGGAAAACATGATTTTGTTGTAATTCCTACACCTATTTCCTGGATGGGATTAGTGAACTCATCCAAACAACAGGAGAAGGCCATGCCGGATAACCTTAAAGCTTGGTACACTGAAGCAAAGGAGTTTTATAATAGTTATGTATATGAGCAAATGCGACTTGCTGCACTTTTTCCCCGCACAACAAGTGAAATATTGAATCTGGATACAGATGAAATTAATGGGAATAATTTTGGAGACAAGCAGTTCTTACTCACATTTGATGACGGTCCCACTCACGTTAATGGTAATACTGATAAACTCATTTCTACTCTGAGACAAAATAATATCAATGGAGTATTTTTCGTATTAGGCGATATGTTTTATGCAAGAAGAAAGGTTACTTCTGATGATAGACTAAAAGCTTTATATGGAAAAAATATTGTCGGTTCACATGGTAAAGTTCATAAGTCTCACCAGAAGTATCCTGAATGGAAGTCTTCCATTTCATTTACTGCTAACATTATCGACAGTGTTATACCTGAAAGAAAGAAGAGCATGTACTTTCGGCCTCCTTATGGACAAAGAACACAGGAGGTGATAAATTTTCTTGAGCAGAATAATTCTAAGGTTATGTTATGGAATATAGACTCACAGGACTGGAATGCAAAGATCTCTTCCAGTGAGGTTGCAGATAGAATAATAACCCTTATGCTTGTTTGGAGAAAAGGCATTTTATTGTTTCACGACATACATCCGAAAGCAAATCAAGCATTGCCTTTGATCTGGAAGCAATTAAATAAAGCAGGTGTTACCTGGCTTGATCCCAATAGTCTTTAAGAATCATCTTTTATGTGAAAGATATCTCATTTCATCCACAAACTAAAAAATACCCGAGGCCCTCAGATTACTTCTAATTGGCCCCAAAATTCACAGTTTTTATTTAATTATTAGCCTTTGATAATCAGAAGGTTTTAAGGTGTCATATTAGTCGTTGACGATAAAATCTGAAATATGTGTCAAAGTTTTTCTAATTCCCTCCATAAATTGATACATTAGAGATCAGTTACTTATATTTTGAAATCGAAGCAGAGGGCTAATTTTTTGAAACATTGACATTTTTGGTATGGTTAACCTGTTTCTTGATTGCTCTCGCTTTTGTATAAATTTTTAATAGAAAAATTGCTCAGTTATGGGGGAATTTTTAAACAGAAGTCGTCAGAACTCCGATAGAAAACAAAATCTTCATCATACTCAGCAAGCCCAAACCAATGGCCACGAGCAAAAGCTTGTTCAAAAAGCAGAGGCAGGTCCGGAACAGGAGACATTATCAGAGTCTCCACTAGCAGAGGTGCTTCAGCGAAAATGGGATGGGGATGAGGGTGGAGAAGACAAGAATAAACCTCGTGGTCCTGTTCCACAAATGCGGGAGGAAGAAGAGGAGCCGGTTCAAAGGTATGGTCCTGTGCCATTACAACTTCAGACTGATTTAGAGGAGGAGCCTGTACAGCGCTATGGTCCAGTGCCCATACAGTTACAGGAATCAGAAGAAGAACCTGTTCAGCGTAAAGGTCCTGTTCCATCAATGAACCATTCGGAAGAGGCTTCTCAAAACGACTATACTTCATCATCTGACAAGATGCCAGCGTTAATACAAAAGAAAATGGAGTCATCTTTTGGAGAGGATTTTTCTGATGTAAACATTCACAAGAATTCATCACAATCAAAAGACCTTAACGCATATGCCTATACACAAGGCAATGATATACACTTTGCTCCCGGCAAGTATAATCCTGAATCACAGAAAGGTCAAGAGCTCCTTGGCCATGAACTAACTCATGTTGTTCAGCAGCGTGAAGGAAGGGTACAGCCAACCGTTCAGAAGAAAGGAGTAAATATCAATGATGATGAAGGACTGGAGAAAGAGGCTGATGAAATGGGAGAAAAAGCAGCAAAGGGGGAAAAGACAGCAAAAGTTGGAGCTGTGGCACCAGCCTCATCTTCTGAAGATAGTCCTGTACAAAGGTTTGAAGCACCCGGTCATGAGGCTGCTGAAAGAAGGGCTCTAACAGAAAAGAGGACAGACGGACAGGAGTTTAGCAATGAAGAGGTGTCCATGACTTATTTCGGAAACTGGATGAGAGATATGAATCAGGTTATGGTGCCGGCTTTTGCAGATGCCATTGGTAATGATGGAGCCTTTGCCCTTATCAAGATTCTGGCCCTTAAGAAGTTTGGAAGAGAGATTAATCCTGAACTATTTGGGTATTATATTCCATCAGAGCATATAGATAACCCTGCAGGTCAAGTACCAGGTGCTGATTATTTTACATCTGCTCCTGCAGTAAGCAGTAATCTTAATAATTCTGGAGAAAAAGACAGATTTGGAACAGAGAAGTATCCCGAAAGGCCAAGTGAATATGTCACTTCTCAGGAGAACACAGATCCACTTACAGGATCGGTTTTAGGTGCGAATATTTTCTCTGTGGATGACAGTGGGGTGATGGCTTATATCAGGAGAACCAATATGCACGTGGAAAAAAGACTTGAGCTTGCTGCATTAAAAGGCAGGTCATCTGAAGGACT
This sequence comes from Sporocytophaga myxococcoides DSM 11118, assembly GCF_000426725.1. Classification (NCBI taxonomy): domain Bacteria; kingdom Pseudomonadati; phylum Bacteroidota; class Cytophagia; order Cytophagales; family Cytophagaceae; genus Sporocytophaga; species Sporocytophaga myxococcoides. The sequence continues at coordinate 701,782 of NZ_AUFX01000004.1, forward strand.
TGTACATTTTGGAGCAGCTATGCATGCTGTAGAAGACTTGTTTGCTCATTCCAATTATATTGAGATTGCATTGAATAAAATTCTTCAGGAAAATCCTCCGATCAAAGATGATGGATCTCCCGGCGTGCTTCCGGAGCTTAAAGGAGAGGAGCGCCAGGTACAAACGCTTTCTTCTAAAACAGCAGATGGAAAACCAACATTGGTAACAGGTACTTTTACCAGTCTGGATACACTTGAGTCTGTTGGAAGTGAAGGTGTTAAAATGCTGAGAATGGGACTTGCTCCTGCCGGATCTGAAGGAGAAAGAAAGGCTCAGGAAGCACTAGTGAGCGCTTCTCTGAAAAAAATGGATGCACTAAAATCAAATCCTGCGTTAAGGGCTAAAATGGTAAAGGCTATTGAGGGAGCCCAAATCCCCATTATTTCAGGGCTTGGGAAAGATAATATCGACACGGTTGTTAAATCCGGCAATGTAAGTGACCTTTATGAACTCATCAGACAAATAAACAAGTATGTTCCGGTGCTTGATATTCTTGCTCCAGTACACAATGCAATTGTAGCAACAATAAATACTACGGTACTTAAGCCTACATCCGACAGAATAGAGAGTCAGATGCTTGGTGTAAAAGTTCAGGATACTCCACTGTACAAAGGACAAAAAGAGGTGAATGAAATTGTAAATGCTGGAGGAAATAAGTTTAGTCCAATGCAGGAAATGACAGCATCGATAACCGGAGAAGCTCCTGATCCAAAGAAGAATCTTGCAGATGCCCAGAAACGTCAAGCACTTCTGAATAACACACCATCAAAGGTACTAGCAAATGCATCACATTCACAGTTAGCAAAGGATCATACAAATAGTATATTCTTCGGACTGGCCTTTAAGCTGGCAGTAGAAGCGGATAAGAAACTGCGGGATAAAATGCTTGCAGTGTGGTCCGGGTCTCCGCAAGTAAAAGACCCACATGTAGAAGAAGCCAAGACCTTCAGAGAAGAAGAAGCAAAAAGAGCCAAAGACGATAGTTTCTTTAGTCCCGTGAAAAACTGGCTTGCTCCTGAAGCCAGTGATAATGTGAAGATGGCTGAAGCGAGATCTAAACAGGATTCTGTATCTTTAAAATATGGAAAAGAAGTTTATAATGAAGGTAAAAAACCTGGTCAGGAGTATAATCTTCAGGAAATGCGAGATGATTCTGCCAACAGGATTTTAGCGATATCTTCAACAATAAAAGGAATCGCAAATGCTCCGGGCAGTGCATCAAAATCCATTGGTGAGCTAAAGAAAGCTATGGGGAATAATAAGATTGATAACGCTGATGCAAATAAGTTTTTGGATAAGTCAATGTCAGAAACGGCAAGTGCTCAGAATACTGTTGATGCAAATTCACTCGTGAAAGAGTTAATAAAATCTTCTGACGATTTTGCAGGATGCGCACAATTAGTAAGGACTGCTGATACTTTGCAAAAGAGAGAAAATGCTTATAAAATGTTGGGGCAGGCTAAGGTTAAACTTATTCAGGTAATTAAGGTGATAGCAGCGAGTAAAGATAGAGATACTTTTGGGTTACCTGCCTTTGCATCCTTGTTAGTATTGATTGACAGAGAGATGGCTGTGGTTGCTCCCGCCTATACAACAGAGCAACTGCGGCTATTGAACGATCCAAATCCATCCAAAGCGTTACAGAATTCAATAATAACGCTTCCATCTCTTTCCAGAGTGGATTCATTACCAGTTAATGACAGCCAAAAACAAGCAATCAAAGATCTGTTGCAAACATCAAGAGAAATAATAGATCATCCTTTTGATTCTACCTGGTGGAAGCAACACGTCATCAGTTTTATAAGTCAGCATCATGACCAAATTTTGGAGGAAATTAAAGCAAGAAACGCTGGTTATGCTAACTTTGGGGGCGAGCATCATCATTAATAATTTGTAATAGAGTTCATGAGGAATTTTGTATTTCTGGTTTTTTTAATAGGTCAAGTATTGCATGTCATGGGACAGAAGTCAAACATTGATACTTTGACTCGTTTTAGGGTTAATAAGAAAGCTGGAGTAATTGACAACAAAGGGAATGTAATAGTAAAGCCAATATATGATCTTCTAGTTCTTTCCTGCAGAGACAGCTTGATTGCGGTTACAAAGAATGAAAGAGATGGTTTTATAGACAGAAATGGAAAAGTCGTGATACCACTTATCTATAAATTTGCTTTTTCATTTCATAATGGACTTTCATTGGTCCAGGACACCATTGGGAATTCAGGTTTTATAGACGAACGGGGAAAGGTTAGAATTCCATTAATTTACGGTGCATTTACTTTTGATTCTTTCAAAAGTATTTATTCTTCAGGGTTAATACGAAAGGCGACTGACATGATGTTTGGCTATGTGGATAGCTATGATAAAACAGTTATTCCTTATGAGTATGAAGAGGCAGAAGTATTTTTAGATAATAATGCCATTGTAGGTAAGAAGGATCAATGGTCGATAGTGCTGTATGGCACAATTAATAAAAATAACCAGGTTCAGATTCCTCTGGAGTACAACTATCTCGAATATCAGTACAACGGTCTTTATTTTGCCGGTAAGTTTTTCAACTTTGGTAAACCAGATTATCACTATGCGATGGGCTGTGTAAATAGCAGGAATGAAATAGTCGTACCATTTAAATATGACTCCATTCAGTTAAGACAAAAGCATTTGTATATCAAAGGCAATGAATGCCATGAGCTGGAGCTTGAAAACTATATAGCTTGTAACATAAGAGAGGAAGGCTGGCGTATTGTTGATATAAGAAATGGAAAAGAAACAGCATGCTGTTATAAAGACGTTGGCGAGGTCAAAGGCGGTTATCTTGAAGTTATGAATGATAAATGGGGTTTGGTTGATAGCCTTGGAAACATGAAGATCTCATTGATATATGACTTTGTTCAGATTTATGATGATGCAGTTGTTGCAGTAAGAAAGAATAATAAGTGGGCTTACTTTAAAACAGATGGAACGAAGACTGCTGACTTTGTCTATGATTATGTAACAGAGTTCAGATTAGGTTATGCACTTGTTAAACAAAATGGAAAGTTCCATCTGATAGACAGAACAGGAAAATTAAAGCTTGCTAATTATCCGATGGATGTAAAAGAAGGAGCGTACATTCATCATCCTGTTCAGGGCAACAATACTTTGTTGTTTTGTAAGAAAGGTAAATATGGTTTAATGAACATGGAAGGTAAGATTATCTTTCCTGCAAAATCAGAAGAGGCTATACTGTTTGTGCGCTGATTTTTTTGATGATTAAACGTTTTAAACTGAAAAACGTTTTTATAACGAATATCATCATTCATAATTGATACACATATACCAATGGTATATACCAGTTCGAGATATATAAAATTAATTTTACTTTGACAGTTGTTGGTATGTGTTAGTTTTCTGCAATAACAAATATTTGTTTTCAAATGAATTCCAGGATGTTGGATGTTGTATAAAAAATCAAGCAGGTATAATATCAGAAATTTGAAAAGATTAGTTTATATTTATTTTTAAGAGAAGAAAGTTTTTTCAATTAGTTTTTACCAGAGTTAGTTATGGGTGATTTTTTACATAAAAGTCTTCAGAACTCCGACAGAAATCAAAATCATCATCAGTCCAATCAGACCCAGACCAAGGGTTCTGAACAAAAACCCATTCAAAAAGCTGAGGCAGAAGCAGAGCATGAATCAATAACAGAATCACCTGTAGCAGAAGTGCTTCAAAGAAAATGGGATGGAGATGAAGGCGGAGAAGATAAGAATAAACCTCGTGGTCCAGTTCCACAAATGAGAGAGGAAGAGGAGGCACCAGTTCAAAGATATGGTCCGGTACCGATGCAGTTCAAGACGGATTTAGAGGAAGAACCTGTCCAACGTAAAGGTCCTGTTCCGCCAATGAGTTCAGATGTGGAGGAACCTGTACAGCGTTATGGTCCGGTGCCAACGCAGTTACAGGAATCGGAGGAAGAAGAACCAGTTCAGCGAAAGGGCCCGGTTCCGTCTATAAACCATGGAGAAGGGATTTCACAAAACAACTCTAGCTCAGCATCCGGCAAGATGCCATCTTTAATACAAAGAAAGATGGAGTCTTCTTTCGGACAAGATTTTTCTGATGTAAACATTCACAAAGATTCATCACAATCAAAAGAGCTTAATGCATATGCGCATACACAGGGCAATGATATCCACTTTGCTCCCGGTATGTATAACCCTGAATCGCAGAAAGGTCAGGAGTTGCTTGGTCATGAATTGACACATGTGGTTCAGCAGCGCGAAGGAAGAGTGCAGCCAACAGTTCAGAAGAAAGGCGTAAACATCAATGATGATGAAGGACTGGAGAAAGAGGCGGATGAAATGGGATCAAAAGCTGCGAAGGGGGTGGAGACCGGGACTGTTCAAAGGGCTACGGGAGACGGTGTGCAGCTCAAGGCTTTAGAAGCAGATAAGGTAGATGCCTATTTCAAAGACTATGAAAAGTTTGCTCAGGATCAGCTGGATCACTGGTATTCAAAAAAGACAATTGCAGATGATAAGAAGCTGACAGGTGCAATGTTTTCAAAGGCTGCGAAAAAAGTTTATGATGAGAAAAAAGATCTAAGCTTTGTGGTACCTGTTGAATACGCACTTGCACAGGCAAGACTTGAAGGGGGTTTGATGGGCAAGGAACGGACAGAAGGGAACATATTCAATGTCGGTGCATTTGACAGTGGAGTCACATCGACGGAGCAAGGCATCAATGATAAGGAAAAAGGATTTGATGCTTATTACAAGCTTATGTCAGATAGTTTCCTCAATAATAAAACAGCTGACACATTGCTTGAGAATGGCAATTTCACAACAAAGAGCGGAGGTGTATACGCGACTAACCCTTTCTACGAAATTGAAATTAAGGCAGAAATTGGTCTGATGCATTACAGAGATTCTGAGTATGCATTATCCGGAACTGTAGGAAAAGGAAAGAAGAATGAAGCTCATGATGTAGAAATTGTTGGGGGATTATTAGCACAGCTGGGCTACATAACAAAGGATAAGGTAAAAGATACCGATGCCGTTTGTGCTGCTATCCTTGAATTCCAGACAAAAGAGCTAGCCCCGGAAGACGAAGAATGGTTTAAAAAACGAATGGACCTTGTGACGAATGCGACGGACAAGGAAAATATGAATATTAAGCTGAAGAATAATAAAGATGGTATAGTTGGCAAAGAGGGAACCACAATAGGATTGCTATACTTCAAAACAATTCTTAGCAGTAAAATTCCGGATTTAAAGGGCAGTGAAGGTACAAAAGAAGAAAATACTGCTGTTGAAACCGTTGTGAATAATGCCTCCGTAGTAAGCACACCTTCTGCGGAAAGCAGCGCAACTCCGGCGACACCATCAGATGTGAAAGTCGGAGTGAAGGATGGGCAGCCTGTTGGTAGCAAATCAGATATCATTAAGATACAGAAATCATTAAAAGCTCTGGGCTATTACCATGGAACTGCTGATGGCTTTATTACAAGAAAAGATGGTTCAGAAAGCGATACCGTTAAGGCTATTAAAAAATTCCAGAAAGATCATCAACTTTCTGAAAGTGGTAATATTGATGCAGGCACGGATGCAGAAATTGTAAAAGCTGTTGCTGCATTGCCTGCTGCTCCTGCTGTTACAACTCCTAAGGTAAAGGCAGCAACTAAAACCACACCAGCTACAAAAACCAATACAAACAAGCCAGCGGTTAAACCAGAGGCAGTGCCAGCAAAAAGTGCAGAGCAGATCTATAAGTTACATGGAGGAGAGATGCTGGCAATAGGTAAAGAGATGCTTACGGTATCAAAATCAAATCCTGGACTTGTTATTAAGATGCTTGATTATCTCAGCTGGTATGAAAAAGATAATCTTGCATATAATCTTAGCTCTCATCTTTCAGAATCGGATCTTTCTTCTATAGATAAGAAACTTGTTCAAAGGCTTTATAATGAACTTGACTCGGGATATACAAGTGATGCAGAGCAGAAGCAGCTAGATAAGCTGAATAAGTTTTTACCAAAAGCTGAAGTAGCAAAAGAAGTAGTTAAGGAAACTAAAAAGGAGACTAAGCCTAAAGTTCAAAATTCCAGTCTTGAAATTAGTGGAAGTGTAGGTAAAGGAGGAGACAATAAAGCCAAGGATGTGCTTAAGATTCAAGGCTTTCTTGTGAACTTTAATTATCTGGCATCTTCATCTGAAGAAATTACAGCTGTAAAAACATCGAATACCCAAAACCCTGAAACGAGGATTGATGATAAGAATCTGAAAGATACAATCGAGGCGATTAAGCAGTATCAGAAGTATGGTGCAACCACCAGCGCGTCTGTTGCATCTCAGGACGGTAAGATTTCTAAGGATAAGTATACTCACACTTCAATGAAAGAGATGAACAGAATTTATAATCAGTATAATGATCAGAAATTCGAAGGAGTAATAGCTAATGTTCTTTCAGATAGTCAGTGGAGAACGCAGTTCAGATATGGGTATAATTACAGAAATGGAGAAGACAGCAAGGAAAAGGAATACATAGATTTTGTAAAAGAAACAACAGGCTATGATGATCCGGCAGATTTACATAAAGCTTCTAATGATAAAATTAACAAGGTGAAGAATGAATTTGAAGGAGCAACATGGTGGGATACTGAGGGCGTTAAAGATAGTTCAATCAGAACAAGTCAAAAAGCAAGAGAAGCAAAACCAAACTATGTCTGTTGCTGGGATACTGCAAAGCTGATGCTTGGTTTCAGCGGAGCAACAGAAAAAGGAGATAATCATAAGGTTCAAACTTTTGTGAAAGATTCTCAAAGCGGGAAGTTTACCAATCAGGCAGAGCTTGGAGTAAAGTACATCGACGCTCAGTTGAAGAGTGGCAAGGCTGTGTTTGTTGGAATCGAAAAAGGAGCTGACAAAACTATTAATGAAGGAACCACTGACCATTATATTATTATTGTTGGAAAAGGGAAAGATGGTGACAAATGGTACTATAATTATTTTGATCCAGGAACAGTAAATAAAGCAAATGGGTACAACAAAGATAAGAATAGGCTTTATATTGGAAGTGACAAGAAAACTGTTGAAAATGGGAAAACGAAACTATCGCAAATAAGAGTAAATAATGAATAAGAGAAAGAGCATAATGGCAGCATTACTTGCTAGCCTCGTATTTTGCACAGCATGCAAAAGCGTTCCTGAAAAAGAAAAAACAGAACAAGCAAAAGATTCAATACCGATGGCCACTCAAGGCAAGAGCGATAAAATCATTTCAATAAAAACCAAACAGGTTCAGTTTCCTGAGTTCTCTATACTGGGAGACTTTAAGGCAGAAGTTTCTTTTGACAAAGTAAAGATTGCAGAGGTTAAAGTTTTTTCATCTAATAACAACGTTTATACGGAGACAGGAAGAACAGTTTTAACATATACTGCAATTGGAAAATTGGAAAAAGAAATCCGCATTCATTATGGTACAGAACCGTCAAAGGCGGACACTTTTCTGTATGAGAAGAACGATGAAGGATCACAAAGATCGGTTAAAGGTCCATATGAAACAGAAGTTGAACAGGATGATAATGGGATGATAATGAAGCGGATTGACTTTTCTGGTGAATTTCGTGATCATGTTTTAAATTATTATTCAGTTAGCAGAGATCAAAAAGGAAATGAAGAAGGAGCTCTGTTGGTTGAGGTTATAGGAGAAGATGCTGAAGTAAAGAAAATTAAGTTTGAATATACAGAGTTTGATCAGAAGGGGAACTGGGTAAAAAGGAAACGATTGACGGAATCAGTTTTCTATAGTGACAAAGAATTTGATGATTTCTATTTCGGAAGAAAGGATATTACTCAATTGCACTTTCCGATAACTTTTGCCGAAACCCCATACGAAACGATTGAAGAACGGGAGATTATTTATGAATAAAAGATCATTAGGATTTAGACATATTGTTTTTGTATAAAGTGAAATTATAAATGAATACAAGAGTTCTTAGTTTATTATTACTCATTACACTTTTTGGTTGTAAGCCAAGCACAGAAGGAGATAGCAATAAAACCGGTTTGCCTGATACTATTGCAGCGGAGTCTTCAAATCAAATAATACAATCTGAGTCGGATACATCTTCTGCAGAAATTCAACAAACAAATGAAGCATCTTCACTTCAATACGAATCGTATTGCAATGACAGATGGAAGTTATGCATGCAATTGCCCAAGGATCTTTTCGTACACAAAGGAAATACATGCAGTACTGTTGTGTGTGATGAATTCTTATCTAAAAATTCCCTAATATCATTTACTATCCATGAAGATATAAGTGAGTTTGAAAATTATAAGGATAAAGAATATTCCATGGAGGAAATCCTGAACCTTTATAAAAGTGTAGCACTTGGTGAGCAAGCTAATGTTGATTCGAGTTATATTGGAGAAGAGTCACTTTATTTTTCCGGAAAGAAAGATAATGAGTATAAAGTGAGAAAGATGATTATGAAGGATAACTCTTGCATCAATTTCACTATGGAATTTCCAGCTGACAGCATAAATATTTATAAACCCATAGCCTATAAGATTTTTAATTCGATTAAATAGAATAGATTCTGACAAATGCAGGTTTTTCTGTAAAAATAATTTTATTAGGTTTCCAAATGAATCCTTTGTTTTGGGATGTCGTAATAAAAGGGTCAAATAGAGGTATGGTCAGATTTTAAGATGGATTAGCATACCTTTAATTCTAAAGGAGAAGTTTTTTCATATAGTTTTTATAGGAGTAAGTTAGCAATGGGAGAGTTTTTACAAAAGCGTCGTCAGGATACAAAAAACCAAAATACCCACCAGTCACAACAAGCAAAGCAAGCGACGAAGGATAATCAAATTCAAAAGAAGGAAGCAGAACCTGAGCAGGATATTTCTTCTGAATCTCCGGTATCAGAGGTGTTACAGAGGAAATGGGATAATTCGGATAGTAGTGAAGATAATAACATTCGAAGAGGCCCGGTTCCACCAATGTCAGGAGGGGCAGAAAATGCAGTTCAGCGCAAGGGTCCCATCCCATTGCAATTTTATGCCCCAGATGTAGAAGAAGAATCTGTTCAGAAGAAAGGACCTATCCCCTTGCAACTTCAGTCATCGGACGAGGATGAAGAACCGGTTCAGCGCAAAGGCCCTGTACAAGCGATGGAGTCAGAAGAGGAGGAGGAAGAGACTGTTCAAAAAAAGGGCCCTGTACCGACGATGGCAATGGAGCCAGAAGGGCAATATGATACGGGTCGAGAAACAGCTTCAGATAAGTTGCCATCTACTGTCCAGGCAAAAATGGAAACTTCATTCGGGGAGGATTTCTCTAACGTCAACATTCACAAAGCTTCATCACAATCTAAGGATCTTAATGCGCTTGCCTATACACAAGGCAATGACATACACTTTGCTCCTGGTCAATACAATACTGAATCACAGAAGGGGCAAGAACTTCTTGGCCATGAACTGACGCACGTGGTTCAGCAGCGAGAAGGCAGAGTGCAACCTACAGTTCAGAAGAAAGGTGTTGGTATCAATGATGACAAAGGATTGGAAAAGGAAGCAGATGAGATGGGAGAAAAGGCAGCAAAGGGAATAGCTCAGTCTTCCAGGTTAGCATCGCAGTCAGCAGAACCTTCAGGTTCAATAGTTCAAAAGCAAGCAGCTAATGATCCACTGAAAGTTGACAAGGGACAAATAACATTTGATGCTGAAGGAAACAATGATTCTCAAAGCAGATATTATTCAAGAAGAGCACATTGGCCTGGCGGACCGTCAGGTGTAACTATAGGCAGAGGATATGATCTGGCGCATAGAGGATCAAAGAAACTTATAAAAGATGAGTTTACTTCTATAGGAATTGATTATTCAAAGTTCTCAGGTGCAATTGGCTTGCAGGGAGAAAAAGCTCAGGAATGGCTTAATGACAATAAAGACAGCTTGCCGGAAATTTCACTTGAGCAGCAGGAGAAATTGTTTAACCTGAGTTATACCAGTATTGAGAATGATGTTAAAAGAATTTCAACTAAAGAAGATGTGGTTGAAAAATATGGAGAAGTTAATTTTGATAAACTTGATCCTACCATTCGTGACATCATTGTAGATCTCAGGTTCCGAGGAGATTATTATGGAGATACAAGAAAATATGTTCAGGAACCAATGGTGAAGAATGACCTTCAGGCACTATACAAAGTAATGAAGGATAAGTCAAAATGGAAAAATGTTCCTGAAGACAGATTTAATCGCCGCGTTAAAGCCATAGAAGCAGCATTGGGCGTTAATGGTAATGCTACCAAAACGACTCCGGCTGCCACAGCATCTGCTCCGGCTTCAACAGGTAATCAGGTAAGTGATGGTGAGTATGTGGTTAAAAGCGGAGAGTCTCTCGATATTATTGCTGCTAAGTTCAAGACAGATGAGGCAACAATAAAAAATCTTAACAAGGACAAATTAAAACAATGGCCAACAAAGTCAGGCAAAGTTGTCTATGGATTTGCTGCAGGTGATAAGATCAATGTTCCTAAGGTTCAGAAGCCTTCGGAGAATATTACCAAATCACCTTTAGCAGAAGAAAAAGGACTTGTGGAAAGTTCCTTCGATTTATTAAATGATGCGATTGAAACAACTAAAGATTATGTAGAAGATAGTTGGGACTCTTTTACAAAAAGCGTTGGAAGCCTGTTCAGTTCAAGCGCAAGCGTTGAGAAATCCACTACTCCTGCTAAGGCTCAGGAAACAAAGTCAGACCCGGCGGCAACAACAAAAACAGAGAACAAAACTACAGCCCCGGCACCTGCTGCCCAGGAAACCGAGAAGAAAGGTATATACTCAAGCCAGAGAGATAATAAATATAGCGGTACCGATATTTATGGTGCAGGAACCAAAGGAGGCAATGTATCTGCAGACAATATGTGTAATGTGACATCTCTGGCAATGACATTAAAGAGCCATGCAAGTGAGCATGATCTGAAGACAAATACAGTTAATCTGTTAATCAATGGAGGTGGATATGCTGAGACAAAGCGTGCAGAACTTATGGGGTTTGATCTGGAAGATCTCATTATAAGAAGGTTTGTACAATTGGGTTCAGATTACTTCAAGAAAAATGTAATGGGCAAAGATTTTGAATTTGATAAGAATCCTCCTCATCAATTTGGCGCTTGTCTGTCACACGTTGGTAAACAGATTATTTCCGGTGTTCAGAAAACACTGGATTATTATGATGTATTTGATAAAACAAAATATGAGAAGATAGCTCCTGAACTTGATAAGGGCAACACGGGCTTCGGAGGAACTTATCTCACAGGCGGCCACGTGGTAAACCTGGTAAAGGTTGTATCAGACGGGCTCATCATAAATGATCCATATGGATTGATATTGGGAGTTAAGGGAAGCTATTTAAAGAACGGTGCAAAAATCGCCGATAACAAACAAAAGATTACTGATAATTTAACCACAATAGAAAAGCGTTTAAAATATAACTCAGCACTGCTGGCTCAAACCAAAGCCTATCTAACATCCACAGAGAAGTTATTCTCGCATAATATGGGTGAAAATGTTTTCGTAGATTGGGATGATGTAAAGACATTCTCCATATTCAGATGGCTTGTAATTTTAAAAGTGAAATAAAAAGATGAAAAAATTTTCTCCATTAGTTATGGCTATGATTGTAGCCTGCTCAACTCCTTCAGAAAAAACAGAGATGAAAGACACAACTGCTTATTCAGCAAAAGATACAGCATCAGCACCTGCTAATACAGAAAATGATATTGTAAAAAATGATATGACCATCCTGGCATTCCATAAACAAGTTCAGTCAACACCGCTCCGACTCAACCATAATGAGTCATATACATTACCAGATATTAAAGAAGAGGAAGGAAGCATTAAAGTATATGATCCTGCTTATGAGGAGCCGGTTGATCAGGCATCAGTTTCTTCATCTGGTGATAGCATTGCATATACAGCAGGTGATTATTCAGTAAGAGCAGTTCAGTTAAAATCATGCGGAGGACATCAGTATGCAGCACTCCTGATATCAGAGCTTATGGGAAGCTTTGAATCATATACATTAAAAGTATTCAGACTGGATAATGAAAAGTGGAATGATGTTACTGGTGAAGTGCTGAACCCAAAAGATTTAAGTACCATTACCACTGCAGGTATCTCAAAGGATGATTTTCACTACCTGATTGATAAGAATTCAATCAATGTTAAACTGAATCCTTCAAAGCTTGGTCCATCGTTTAAAGAGTCCAATGCTGATGACCCCATATTTAAAACCACCGAAGATGAAAGAAATAAAAGGCTCAAGCTGGAGTGGTCGGCCGATGCATGCAAATTTATTGTGAAATAAAACCTTGTTTAAATTAAAATCTAATAACCTTAATAAAATGTCACGTATTTCAATCCTATTATTGCTATCAATAATGATTTATTCATGTTCCGGTGAAAAGAATACAGAGCAGCAAGAAGTGAATACAGATTCCTCGGCTGTTATAGAAAAAGCAGCAGAGCAAACTGTAGACACTTCCACTTCAACAGTAACACAACCAAGCAGTGAAGTTGGTTCTTTTCCTTCATTTCTATCAAAATTTAAAGACCTTACGACACCTGTTGAACTTGTTGCGAGAGATCTTGAAGAAGATGAGCTTACAGCTATTGACACAAACTATCAGAGTAAATTCATTAAGCCATTTACCACCAAAATATCTGAAAAAGATTATCCATATAATTTCAATTATCCTGATTTTAAAACCGACAATTATAAGGCAATAGGAAAAGTGACCTTAAGTGAAAACGTAACTTTAGCGATATTTTCCTTGTTTTATGAAAGCTATACTTTTATAGGAGTGATTGCTTATGATAAAGATGGAAAGATCCTTGATGGCAAAATGGCAGCGGAAGAAGAGGGTGGCTCAGCTGTGAGAATGATATTAAAGGGGTCACTTGACAAGTCAGAGAATACAGTGGTTCTTAAAACTGACTATGTTGAAGAGCATTATGACGCAAAAGGAAAGCTTACAGAAAAGAATCCTAAAAAGACAACATATAAATTTGATTTGAGCATAGGAAAGTTTGTAGCTGAAAAATAATCAAAGCTGAATATAAATATAAAAGAGAGGTATTTCAAAGACGAGATAACCTCTCTTTTATTTTTATATATGGTAGCTTCATTCAAGTTGGAAGTATACAATACATGGATTGGATCTCTAACTTGTAAATATGTTTGGTGCCAAAAATATTTTACAAGGAAGAGGAGGATAATTTAAGATTCATTTAAGTTTTAAAATTTTTTTACTAACTCCTTGACTTTTAAATAAAACTTTCTACTTTTGAAAATCATTTTCAGGTACAGATTTTTTTGTACAAAGTTTTCGAGTACAAGTTTGTAATTATACTACCAGCTGTTGGATAATCTACAAGCCCCAGAGTTTGCATAAAACTCTTTCTTTATTAAATCCGGTTGTTGAATAAATTTTTGATGTTGGTTCCGGAATAAGTTAACAGCTTTTTCATTTTACTTTTATTCAAATAGCTATGGTAGAGTTTTTACATAAGAACCGGCAAGGTTCGAATAAACATCAGAATTTTCACCAGTCTCAACAGACGCAGCTTAAGCCATTAGAGAATAAAACAGAGGCAAATCAAGAAGAGGAATTTTCCAATGAATCCTTTCCTGAAACAGTATTTCAAAGAAAGTGGGACAGCTTTGGAGGAGATGATGAAAGCAGGAGTGAGCGGAGAGGTCCTGTTCCCGGATTCAATATTTATCATCCATAAAAGTGGAATTCAAATGTAACCATAAAGATTGGTTTTATTACGTCTTAGAAATTCAATTTACACTATAGTTTTAACCTATTTATTATGAAACATGTATTTCTTAATTTTTTATTTATTGTCATGGCAGGCACACTTTTCCAATGTTCAAAGAAGAAGGACGATCCGACACCTATTAAACAAAACGTTCAAAACGATTTCTTAGAGTTGGCAGGTGGGTCTTTTTCTTTGACAGGACAATCATATATTCAAGGAGAAGGTGAATATGATGTCTATGCTTCACTTCCATCTATCCTTTCAAGCATCCATTTGAATTTTTATGGTGACATTCCGGCTGAAGGGGCTACAAAAGTTTACAATTTAGAGGAAGCATTTTCCGGCTCTGTTAATATCAATACTGGACCATCGTCAGTTTTTTTTGCGGATGAAGGTAATGTTAGTGTGACAAATGATAGTGGAAGACTAATTGTTAAATTTACCAATCTTACTATAACTAAATATAATGATGGATCTACTGTCACTTCCAGTCTTCTTTTAACGGCTCCTAAGTAAGGATTTGGTCTTGCAAAGTAAAAATCAAAATGTATTAGGAACGTGAGCTTATCAGTAATGTAAGTCTTTTTAAACTTCAGTTCATACTTGGGATTGGTATATTTAAATGTGAAATATTACACTGTGTATTTCTCAGAAGTGATAGATTGTTTTACAGATGATCGAAGGGCGAAGATGCTGGAATTTAGATTTATTGAAGATTAATAGAGTAAAATAGTATTCAATTCATTTTTATCTTTTGATAAATTGTTCAACTGTTCAACTGTATAAATAGCTATGAGTAAAAAACCACTTTGTAAAATATATTTTAACCACAAACTTTTAATAAAAATGAAAAACCAAATGTTTTCGTGTGCCTTAGCTTTGGCTATGGTGAGTATTCTTTTTGTGTCTCTCGAAATGATAAGAATTGTAAACAATAGTTAAACGGCTAATATCTTTAGGTCCGCATTTACTAATGAAATTGTTCTCATTAATATTTCTAACAACTAATATTATAGCTTATGAAAAATCTTTTACTTTCTATTTTTTTTCTTTCAAGTTTTCAATTTGCAATAGCAAATAAAGTCCTTGTGACTTCTAGCTCTGACGATGTGAGTAATCCAACGTTTGGTATGCTTCGTTACTTCATTTACAATTCATCAAATGGAGACACCATTATGTTTAATGTACCTAACGTGAATCTATTAACCAAAATAGATATTATTACTTCTGTTGTGATTGATGGAGGCAAGGAAATGGTGACTATTGATGGAGGTTATAATGATCAATTGTTTAATGTTATAGCTTATAATTCCTCAACTACAATTTCAATAAAGAATCTGAAATTGATTAATGGCAAAATAATATCGGATAATGCTTGGGGCGGGGCTATGAAAGTTATAACAGGAGATGTATCTGGTGGAAAAGCGATTGTGGAAAACTGTATTTTTTATAACAACGAGGCGTTTGCTTTCCATGATGGACAAGGAGGTGCTTTATATAGTAAGGGGCTTGCCGGAGTATTTATCAATTGTTCTTTTTTTAATAACAAGTTAAGTGGCACTGCCGATCTTCAGGAAGGAGGAGCCGTTATGGCTTGGGGGGGTACATTCATTAATTGTGTTTTCTCTGGCAATCAAGCTAAAAATGTTGGAGGGGTGTATGCTCACCCTGATGCACAGTTCTTTAACTGTACGTTCGCAGGTAACAGGGCTACAGCAAGCAATTCTGTCGGTGGAATTCAATCAGATAAGGCCTATTTTGAAAATTGTATTGCATTTAACAACTATGCAAATTCTACTAGTAAAAATATAAACGCCATAAATTTTTCTTCAATTAAAAACTGTGCAATAGAATCGACCAATGCTTTAGTCGGTTTAAATGGAAATATCGGACTTAACACTTCTCCATTTAGAGGAGGAAGTGATGATGATAGTTTATCTTTAGTCCAAGGTTCACCTTGTATTGATGCAGGAACAAGTGATTTACTAGCTTGGCCAACTGATATTTTAGGTAATAAAAGGATAGCCGGAGCAAAAATTGATATGGGAGCTTATGAATATGGCTCTGCTCCGATCGCTGCAGGTATATTTACTTCTGTTGTACAAAAGGAACCTGTTTTATATCCGAACCCATCCAAGGGAACAGTATATTTAAATCAAGAGATTCTTCAAAATGGAATTTTCAGTATTGAAGTATTTGATTTGTTGGGCAAACTTATTTTAGTTCAGAATGATATGGATGAATCATGTATGTTGCTTATTGAGGAACAAGGCATCTTTCAGGTAAAAATTAGATCAAACAATACTGTTTATTTTCAAAAAATAGTTATAGAATAACTTTGATGTGATGGTGATTATTAATTTTTATTTACGTCGATTTTATAAATTTTTTCAACCTATTAAATCAACTAAACTAATGAAAAAACAAATCGTTTCATTGACCATAGCTTTTGCTATGGCAAGTATTCTTTTTATGTCTTGTAAAAAGGATGAAGATAATAAACCGCAACAATCAGGAGAATCAACATTTGAAGATCCAAGAGATGGTAAGATTTATAAGACGATTAGGATTGGTAACCAGACATGGTTTGTGGAGAATTTGAGATTTACTGGACCAGTTGAGGTGGGTTACATCAATGATCCATATGGAAAGGTAGATTCAACAAAGAAATATGGTCCACTTTATACGTGGGAAGCAGCAAACTTGGCATGTCCTAATGGATGGCATTTACCTTCTGATGAAGAATGGAGACTACTTGAGCATAATCTTGAAATGTCAAATTCAGATACAGCTATGGTTGGTTACAGTCAGTTACGAGGAGTAGATCAAAAGTTAGGGACAAGAATGCAAGTTGGTGGAAATATAGGATTTAATTTTGTAATAATGAGTACAGAAAGAGAACAGGAAGTATGGACGTCCTCTAGATTTTCAGCAACTAAAAGCTATATAAGAAATTTTACCAGAAATGACTTTTCAATTTATAGAACCTCAACTGAGCCAGGAACGGCTTTATGTGTTAGGTGTTTGAAAGATTAAATGATTAAAAGGTCTTCTTAATCAAGTTAAGAAGATCTTTGATTTTTCTCAACATACTTTTTAAAATATAATACTAAGACATGTAGTCTTAATTCTTCCTTTGATTTTTTATTCAAAATAGAGCTTTGGCTGATCTAACTTTTGCAGCCTGCACACGACCTACCTTATTGACAATAAAAGTATAAGGATTCCGCATCAATCCATCTGATACAATATGTAAATTTTAAATTTTTCCTAGTGAAAACATCTAAGCGGGGCAAGCTTCCCACATGTGGAGATAATGTAATTGTATAGTTTAGACATTAAATCAGAAATCAAGACCGCCAATCTTGTCCATCGTTTAATCCATTTGCTTTCAATGAAATAATTCAGGAGAAAATTTCCTAGATTTTTTCATCCTGAGCATCCCGATACAGATATTTTTTCCTTTTAATTCCTTGATTTTTAGAAACAATTCTCTATTTTGGCATTCCCGAAAAATTTGGTGTAGTGTATTAATATTTTTGCTAGAAATGATTCTGGTATTTCGGGAAATTAACAGCTTTTTGATTTAACTTTTATCATATTTACATAGCTATGGGAGAATTTTTACATGGAAGCTGCAAGGCCTCAGATAGACAGAATTTACACCAGTCTCGGCAGACACAGCTTAAGCCTTTAGAGAATAAATCAGAATCAAATACTGAAGAAGAATTTTCCAATAAATCTCCTGAAACTATATTTCAAAGAAAGTGGGATAGCTTTGGTGGTGATGATGAAAACAGAAATCAGCCCAGAGGACCAGTTCCCTTAATGGCAGAGGGACAAGAATCGGAAGCTCCAATACAGCGTCGGGGTCCTTTGCCTTTGATAAACACAGAAGAAGAAGAGCCTATGCAACGGAAGGGCCCCGTTCCAATTATAAATACAGCAGAAGAAGAGACAGTTCAAAGATATGGCCCAGTCCCTTTACAATTTCATGCAGAAGAGGTAGAAGAGCCTGTTCAACGCAGAGGTCCTGTACCGTCAATGGATTTAGATACAGATGAGTTATCACAAAGGCCCACTTCTTCATCTGATAAGATGCCTTTACCGGTACAAAGAAAAATGGAATCATCATTTGGAGAAGATTTTTCTGATGTAAATATTCATACCAATTCTTCCCAATCAATAGATCTCAATGCACATGCTTTTGCAAAAGGCAGTGACATACACTTCGCTCCCGGCATGTTTAATCCAGAATCGCAAAAGGGGCAGGAACTTCTGGGTCATGAATTAACACATGTGCTACAGCAGCGTGAAGGCAGAGTGCAACCTACCGTGCAGAAGAAGGGCGTGAACATAAATGATGATGAGGGCTTGGAAAAGGAAGCGGATGAGATGGGAGAAAAAGCGGCGAAGGGGTACCTTGTGGGTTCAGCTGGAAGTTCGACAGAAGATAATTCAATTAGTGGAACAATTCAGAAGTCAGAAGATGATGATCCTATTAATGAAAAGATAAAGTCTTACAATGAAGAGATAACTGAGGCTAGCTTACTATATGGAATTCCTGAGGGTCAAATCCAATTGCTGATTGCTCAATGTTCTAAAGGGGAGAAAGATTTTGCAGATGGACAGTCGTTCGGTTTGTTGGGCCTTACAGAGACATTATGGAATGAAACCAAAGTTAAATTCCCGGAACTTGCAAACTATGAATTTGGAAGTTCTTGGAATGATGCACGAGCTAATATTTTACTTGGAGTAGCTGCCTATAAACTTCAGATTTCCAGTACGCAAGCCAATACCTCAGAAAAGCTAACAAGCGCTGAAAATACTTCACTAGCTGTAAATTCAATAGATATGCAGACTAATAATTCTGATGCAAATGTATCGACACCTGCTCAGGATATTATAAATGAACAGGCCCCAAACCCTGAACAAACAAGTATAGCACCTGCTGATTCTTCCAAAATTATAGTAGGTGTTATAGAAAATCTTCCTATAGGTAGCAAAGAGGAAATCATCAGGATACAAAGTGCTTTAAAAGCTCTTGGTTATTATTCAGGTATAGAAGATGGTATAATTACGCGAAAGGACAAAACCGAAAGTAGCACAATAAAGGCAATAAGGAATTATCAGAAAGACAACCATCTTGCAGAAAGCGGAAATGTTGATGTTTCTACAAATTCACTTTTAATAGCTGCAGTTTCAGCGCTTCCTACTCCTTCTGTGGAGACTCCTGTAGTTCATAAACCCAAAGCCCCTACAAAGCCTAAAAAGGTTGAGTCGGAAAAGATCCCACAAAGCACAAAAACAACTACAAAAACGGTTCCTGCTCCCACACAAACGTCAGAGCAGATTTATGCTAAGCACGGAGGTGAAATGCTCGCTATTGGAAAGGAATTATTGCCATATGCAAAATCACATCCGGATGCAATAATTAAAATGCTGGATTACCTGACATGGAGTGGAGACAATCTTGCTTATAATATAAGTTCACATCTATCAGAGGCGGATCTTTCCGGAGTGAGCAAGGATCTTATCAAGCGACTCTATGATGAGATGGATTCCGGCTACACATCGGATCTTGAGCAATTGCAGATGCAGAAGTTGAATAAGTTTCTGGCGGTTAATATTGAAACGCTTTTGGACTCAAAGCTCCCGACTAATCCCAAAGACATAGAATCATATTTTGTTCAGTATGAAAAGATGGCAAAGACAGAGCTTGACTTTTGGTATTCAAATTCTAATAAAGGAGTGCCAGAAGCTGCCAGAGTTAAGCCAGAGCTATTTGCAAAAGAGGCTCGCAGAATTTATGCAGAGAAGCATGACCTAAAATATGTTGTACCCGTACAATTTGCACTTGCACAATTAAAGGCAGAAGGCGGTTTGGTCGGGAGGCAGAGAACAGGCGGAAACGTTTTTAATGTTGGAGCTAAAGATAGTGGAATCACGGAATATGAAAAGAGCATTTCTACAATGGAAAAGGGGTTTAAAGCATATTACTCCATTATGGCAGATAAATATCTGGCGGGAAAAGGAGCAAATAATCTGCTTAAAACAGATGCATTTAAAAATCAAAGTGGAGGAGTTTATGCAACAAATCCGTTCTATGAGATGGAGATAAAGTCAGAGATAGGAATGATGCATTACAGAACCTCGCGATATGCCTTATCGGGCAGAGTGGGGAATGGCGGAGATAATAAGGCAAAGGACGTTGCAATTGTTGGTTCATTTCTAAACAAGGCTGGTTACCTTAAGAAGGAGGATATCAACGGAGTAGACGAAGTGACTGCGGCAATTAAAAACTTTCAACAAAAGGAAATGTCGCCTAAAGATGAAAAATGGTTTAAGGAGAGATTAAGTCATGTAGAAGACCCTGTAGATAGAGCAAACATGACGACTAAATCCAAATCGTTTGCAGATGGAAGTGTATGGCCAAATGGACAAACAATAGGGCTGTTGTATTATATGACAGTATTGAATGGTAAGATTCCTGGAGGGATGATTGTACCACCTTCAGAACAAAAGCCTTTGAATATTAAAAGTAGTTTAGGACCTCCTATAATAGACAAAGCGAGTTTGGATATCAATCAGTTTGTAGAGAAAATATTCAAAGCAATTGATGGCATTGGAACAGATGAGGAAGCAATATATGTTGCTTTAGCTTCAATGAATTATAATCAAGGAAAAATTGATGAATTAAAGAAAGCATATTTTGAAAAGTATAAAGTTTCTTTAATTGAAGATTTAAAAGGGGACTTATCGGGGCATGATCTTAAGACTGCTCTTGAACTTTTGAATGCGGGAGAGTCAAATATAAACCTAAAAAGCAATCCCCTAAAAGCTTCCAATATTTTGAGCAATAAAGTCAAATTTTCAGGTAATGCTGATGAAGCGAGTATTAAAGATAACATAAGAAATATTCTTGGGTGCTTAGCACAGGCCGCAGGTTTAGAAAATGTTATTGTTACAGGAACAGCTAGGACAGCCTTAAAACAAGCTCAAGTGATGTACGATTGTTTGACGGTTGGTGATGATATGAAGTATAAAGCACCAGGAGAGCGTGTTCAAAAAGTTTATTATAACTTGAAGAAGCAGGGAAAGGGCAAACAGGAGATTATCGATGCGATGCACCAAAAAGTAATTGAAGAGGGGCCAGAGAATGTTTCGGCACATTGTGCCGATTATTCTAAAAAAGTTACTGTCGATTTGGGGTATAGTTCAAATCCGATGACTGCAGATCAGGAAAAAAAATTTATAGCAAAGGTTAAAGAGTTAATGAAGAAAGGAATAATTTTGGACATACAATGGAAGGCAAATAATAAAAAGGAGCAAGCATATCACATTGTAATAGATGTTAACAAGAGCAAAGAAATATAAAAACCTTATTATGAAGCCAAATATTTTGAACTATAATTTTTGCTTATTAATTCTTTTATCAGTGCAAATCTCAGGCTGTAACAGTAGCTTATCAAAAAAGGAAATACAAAATGAATCTGCTGGTAGTATTAAGGAAAATGTATTAAACGGATCAAAAACATTTAGTTCGGAGGCAAATGGAGGCGATAGTTCTTTCATTTCTCGGAAAATTTTTAACGTTTCTACATTTGATAAAGATTTACAGTTTAAATCTTTCAAGGTGCTAGATTCAGCAGAAGGAGAACTATATTTTACAGGAGTAACTCAAAGGGACCATTTCATTAATGGAGAAATTTTTAATGATGAGGACTTACATACATTTCATGCGACAATTATAAGCAAAGACTCAAACAACCGGGAATTTGGGGAGAATGAGAAATCATATTATATGGATGAAATTTTATATTTAACAGAGATCTTTTTTAAAGATTCTATTCCATATAAATTGGTAAAATGCTCGGATGATAAAAAATTTGAGTCTGTTCAAGGTCGTGATGAGTTTATGGTTTTAGCTTACGGAGGAAACCTGAATGAAATATCAGCTAGAGTCATTGATTCAACAAGTAGAATTCATAAAATAGAATATGTTGTTCGTGACATAGGTGATTTGACACCATTTAAAATTTGTGATCGATAAAAAGAAGGTATAGCAGTTTTGCAAAAGTTTATAGCTCTTTTAGGAAAACCATCCTGTTCATTCATTAATCCATTTGATTTCAATGAAATACTTCGGGAGAAAATTTGCAGGGTCTTTATAAATTCCCATCCCGGCTCAAGCATTTTTCCTTTAATCTATTGATTTTTAGAAACTATTCCCTATTTTGGCATTCCCGAAAAATTTTAGAGTTGAAGATTACTATTTTTAGTAAAATTGGTACATTTGGGGAGTTCATTCAGTTGAATATCTTTTGAGTTTAAACATCTATTTTAATCGACCAATATATTTTTGAATTAAAAACTTCTTATAGAAAATGAAAAAACTAATGCTTTCTTGGACCCTGGTTTTAGCTGTTGCAGGTCTTACATTCATGTCTTGTGGAAAAGATAAAGATGATAATAACCCGGTAGATCCGAATGCGGGAACAGTTATAGATGAGAGAGATCAGATAGTTTATAAAACTATAAAGATAGGAGATCAGACTTGGTTTGCAGAGGATTTAAGATACGATGGTCCGTTGTCACAAGGTAATTCTTATAATCCATCTTCAGGCGGTAAGATATATGATTTGGATGGAGCAAAAGTTGCATGTCCAAATGGTTGGAGATTGCCATCAGATTTGGATTTTAGAACTCTTGAAAATTATTTGGGTATGTCAAATGCTGACACAGCTAAAATTGGATATGGGGCGGATAGAGGTGCTGATAAAGGCATTGGAATGAAACTACAGAATGGCGGAGCCACAGGATTTAATTTTGTTATTCCTTCAGGTCCTTCTAATAGACAACAGGTTTGGACATCAACTAAAATTTCAAATGGTAATCCAAATGGAGATATATTGGTGAGGACTTTTATAAGGAATGGTAATTCGATAGATCGTGAAAGAAGTACTGAAGTAAGCCAAATGTGTGTTCGTTGTCTAAAGAATTAATAAATCAATATAATGAACATCCTGCTATTCTGCAGGATGTTTTGCTTTTTAATTTACTTTTTAAATACTGGTTATAATGAAAAGAGATATATTTTTCCTTTATCAAAAAAAAATAAGGCTTTTATTTTTCATTTTATTTATTTTGATTTTTTCTTCTAGTTATGCCAAAGCTGGGGATACTACAGCGACATTCACAATTGCTGCGCAATGGGGAAACAATAACTGGGGAACCAATATCTGTCTTCAGTCTGGCGCAACTTCCACAACAGTAAAGATTAAAGTCCAAAATTTTAATATTACCCCTGGAAATGCTCCATATAAATTTTATGTATATTTAACTGGAAGTCCATCACCTCTTATAACAACTGCATTTGATATTGATGTTAATAATGTTAAAGACAATAGTGAAATAAAAGTTGTAGTAGCAAATCCAACTGATGTTACCAAAAAATATGGAGAACAAGCGTTAACATTTAATGTTACATCCATCCCCAACTATACCCTCTCTGCCCCTTCGACTAATGTTTGCCTTAACAATGAGGGTGACGGCCCTTATGATTTAGTTTTGAGTCCATATAAAGCAGGGTTAACTTATGAGTTCCGCAGAACAGGCGATAACAACAACACACTATTAACCTTTGTTGAAAAGGCTGGTGGAGTCTTTACAAGAACGCTAGACAATGCTATTGCAGGATCCAGTTCATATTATGTTAATGTAACAGAAAATGGTTGCAGGAGTGATAAAATAACCAGTCCAACAATAACATTTTCAAGGTCACCAAAACTTAATGAAAAGACCTCATACCTCAGATATCTTTCTCAGGGAGGAACAATAATTTTAAAGGATCTTTTTAATAATACAAATGGCACCTTTGATAATGATTATACTTTTGAAGATTTGTCGGGAAAAGGTTTGGTAGTAAAGCAAGGAAGCTCCTGGATCTTTAAAGGAGATGAAGCAGGTGAGGGGGTTTATAAAAATATTATAGCATATACACCTAACAATGCTACTTGTTCAAATGGAAAGACTACGATAGGTACGGAATTAAAGATCCTAAATGATAAGGAGAGCCTAGTTATATTTCTTAAAGCCACCAAAGAGCTACCTATATGTGCTAATCAGGAAAGGTATCCTCTGCAGGTTCTCATAAAAGATGGATGCCAACCTGCAAGTCAACAGATGCCTCAGATATCTGTTGGAGGTATCGCTGCATTAAATATCGCATATGTGGATATCGAAGAAAGCATTAACTGCCACATTTACAGCTTTGAAATAGAACCAATCAAGTATAATAAATCTGAGGTAGATATTAAGGTTGTCGGCCTTTCTTCCATTGGATGTGATTTGTCAGGAACAATAAAAATTGCAGCCCCCAATGATCCCACTATTTCAGGCCTTCCGGAAACAGTAAAGGTAAGTGGTGAAGACGTTGCATATATTTGCGGGTCGTCATCGGACACAATATCAATGAGAGCAAATCCTTCGGGAGGTTATTATACCATAGAAAAGGGAATTTTATCTGGAGGAACATATAAATTCAAAACCATTGGCAATGTGAAGTTTGGCGAAACTTCAATAGACGATCAATCTTTAGAGCAGTTTGTGCCTTCGGATGTTTTCAAAAGAATCATTTCTTCAGATTTTGATAGTCTAATTAAGGTAACATATACTTCCCCCAAACCATGTCCGGCAAATAAGTCTATTATACTTAAATTTCTTCCTTCAATTGGTGTGACATTCACCCATGCAGAAGATACAATTTGTTTTGGCGATACATTAGTGTTGAAAGTAAAAGATAGTAATGACCCTTTAAATAAATTCTCATGGAGTTTTGGAGACGGAGAACGATTATCATTGTCCTCTGATTCAATAGTAAATTATTTCTACAAGAATCCTGGAAGATACTTTATAAGATTTCAAAGCAATATAAATTTATTAGAAGACAATATGTGTAATAACGATGTTATTGACACTATTTATGTAGGAGCGAAACCAGTCCCCTCTTATTCAGTTTACAATAATTACGAAGAGGAAGATATTAAATTAATTAGTAGTTCTAAAATTAAAGTAGCAAATATTTCGGATCCCGCTGATAAGATCATTAAATGGGAGTGGAGATTCGGGAATACAATTCTGGATGAGAATGATACTGTGACTTATCTAAGTCCTGATTTCCAAAAGGACCCATATAAAGTATTACATATTGCGACAGCAAAATGGGGTTGTTCTGACACCGCCACTTTAAATGTGCCAATTTTCCCTATTGATACAGTTTTTGCAGATGAATTTGATAAGGAGATTTTTGATCCGGCGGCAAATAACGGCTGGTACCATACCGGTCAGTATTATAATGACAAAAGCAGATCCAGCTGGCAGAATATTCCTCCTGTCGGAAAGAATAAAAAAATTAAGCCGTTAACTCCTGGAAAT